>NZ_JBFWIB010000009.1:0-194507 GCF_041300785.1 Luteimonas salinilitoris | reverse complement strand
CGCACACCCTCAGGCCCGGCGCGACCTGCTCGGGAAGCGTTAACAGGCCCTAGCGGCGGCGCGGCCGGCGGCCGCGCGGTAACATGGCGCTTCTTCCCCGCCAACCGTTGCCCATGGCCGATCATTCCGACGAGTCACCCGCCGTCAGCCGCGCGCAGGCGGAAGAGGCGGTGCGCACGCTGCTGCGCTGGGCCGGCGACGACCCGGCGCGCGAGGGCCTGCTGGACACGCCGGCGCGCGTGGCCAAGGCCTACCGTGAATGGTTCAGCGGCTACGCCCTGGACGCGGACGATTATCTCGCCCGCACCTTCAAGGAGGTTGAGGGCTACGACGAGATGATCGTGCTGCGCGACATCGAGTACGAGAGCCACTGCGAGCACCACATGGCGCCGATCATCGGCCGCGTGCACGTCGGCTACCTGCCGGACGGCAAGGTGGTCGGCATCAGCAAGCTGGCGCGCGTGGTCGAGGCCTATGCCAAGCGCCTGCAGGTGCAGGAGAAGATGACCGCGCAGATCGCCGGCTGCATCCAGCGCGCGCTGCAGCCGCTGGGCGTCGGCGTGGTGGTGGAAGGCGCGCACGAGTGCATGACCACCCGCGGCGTGCACAAGCGCGGGGTGAGCATGATCACCTCGACCATGCTCGGTTCGTTCCGCGAGGACGCGCGCACCCGCGCCGAGTTCCTGCGCTTCATCGAGGTCGGCAACGGCCAGCGGCGCTGAGATGCCGCCCGCCGCGGCGCGTCTTCGCGGTGGTCGCCGCACGCGCCGAAGTCCGTCGGTTTCGTAAACGCGGGGTGGAGCGGGCGCCCGACACGACCGGCAATCGCGGTATTCTGTCGGCATGTCATCTCCGGCCGCAGACCCTCGCGATCCGGCTGCCGCCGTGCCACCACCGGAGTTGCTGGCCCAGCGGTTCCGGCACGTGCGCGCACGCAGCGCGCGGCTGGCCGCGCCGCTGTCGCCGGAAGACGCGATGGTGCAGAGCATGGACGACGCCAGTCCGGCCAAGTGGCACCTCGCCCATACCACCTGGTTCTTCGAGCGCTTCGTGCTCGCCGCGGATCCCGGCTACCCGCCGCTGCATCCGGACTGGGACTACCTGTTCAACAGCTACTACCAGAGCATCGGGCCGATGCATGCGCGACCGCGGCGCGGGCTGCTGTCGCGGCCGGGCCTTGCGCAGGTGCGCGACTACCGTACCGAAATCGACGCGCGCATCGACCGCCGCCTCGCCGGTGGCGGCCTCGGCCGTGAGGCGCTGCAGCGGCTGGAACTCGGCCTGCAGCACGAACAGCAGCATCAGGAGCTGCTGCTGACCGACATCAAGCACGGGTTGTGGTGCAACCCGCTGCGGCCGGCCTATCGCGACGATTTGCCCGAGCGACGCGGCGGCGCGGACACGCCGCTGCGCTGGATCGCGGCCGGCGAGCGCATCGCCGCGATCGGTGCGCCGGCCTGGCCCGACGCCGGCGGATTCGCCTTCGACAACGAATCGCCGCGCCACCGCGTGCTGGTACCCGCGCACGCGCTGGCCAGCCGCCCGGTGAGCAATGCCGAATACCGCGGCTTCGTCGAGGACGGCGGCTATCGCGAGGTGGGCCTGTGGCTGAGCGACGGCTGGACACGGGCGCAGGCCGAAGGCTGGCAGCGGCCGCTGTACTGGCACGACGACCTGCGGCACGCGTTCACGCTCGGCGGCGTGCGCGAACTCGATCCGCACGCGCCGGTCTGCCATCTGAGCTACTACGAGGCCGATGCGTATGCGCGCTGGGCCGGTGCGCGCCTGCCGACCGAGGCGGAGTGGGAACTGGCGACCGCGGCGCGGCCGGTGGCCGGCCACTTCGCCGACGACGACGGCCTGGAGCCGCAGGCGCCATGCGTCGACGCCGCCGCCGCGATGGACGACGGCTTCGCGCAGCTCTACGGCGATGTCTGGGAATGGACCGCGAGCGCGTACTCGGCGTATCCGGGTTTCCGTGCGCTGCCCGGTAGCCTCGGCGAGTACAACGGCAAGTTCATGTGTGGCCAATGGGTGCTGCG
Organism: Luteimonas salinilitoris; assembly: GCF_041300785.1. Lineage (NCBI taxonomy): Bacteria > Pseudomonadati > Pseudomonadota > Gammaproteobacteria > Lysobacterales > Lysobacteraceae > Luteimonas > Luteimonas salinilitoris. Next base: position 192,465 of record NZ_JBFWIB010000009.1, on the reverse strand, counting down.
CGGAGGCAGTTGCGCCACCCCGCGCGACCACATGCGCGCCAGCTATCGCAACTTCTTCCCGCCGCAGGCGCGCTGGCAGTTCGCCGGGCTGCGGCTGGCGCGGGACGCATGATGGACATGCGCGCCGCGCCCGATGCCGAACTGGTCGACCTGCAACCGGGGCGCGACCGGATCGTCGACGACGCGATCGCCGGGCTCTCGGCCACGCCCAAGCGGCTGCCGTCGAAGTATTTCTACGATGCGCGCGGCTCGATGCTGTTCGAGCAGATCACCCGTCAGCCGGAGTACTACCTCACCGGCACCGAGTCGGCGCTGCTGCAGCGGCGCATGCCCGACATCGCCGCGGCGGTCGGCGCGCGCGTGCACGTAGTCGAGTACGGCAGCGGCAGCGGACGCAAGACCGAAACCCTGCTGGCCGGGCTGGACGACGCGGTTGCCTACACCCCGATCGAGATCTCGCGCGCGGCGCTGCTCGACAGCGTGGCGCGGCTGGAAGGGCGTTTCCCGCGGATCGAGATGCTGCCGGTCTGCGCCGATTTCACCCATCCGGTGGCGTTGCCGTCGCCGCGGCGGGCGCCGCGGCGCACGCTGGCGTTCTTTCCCGGCTCGACCCTGGGCAATTTCGTCGAGGACGAGGCGGTGCAGCTGCTGCGCGCGATGCGCGACACCATCGGCGATGACGGGCTGGCGCTGATCGGCATCGACCTGGACAAGGATCCGGCCACGATCGAGGCGGCCTACAACGACGCCGCCGGCGTCACCGCCGCCTTCACCCTCAACCTGCTGGCACGGCTCAACCGTGAGATCGGCAGCGATTTCGATCTCGGGCAGTTTCGCCACCGGGCGCGCTATTCGCGCGAGCGCGGCCGCATCGAGACCTGGCTGGTCAGCCGCCGCGCGCAGCGCGTGCACGTAGGCGGCCATGCGTTCGACTTCGCCGCCGGCGAGGCGATGCAGGTCGAATACAGCCACAAGTACACCGATGCCGGCTTCGGGGCGATCGCCGCGCGCGCCGGGCTGACGCCGGCCGCGGCCTGGAACGACGCGGCCGACTGGTACGGGCTGCGCCTGCTGCGTCCGGCCGCGCCCGGCCGCCATTTCCGCCGCAGTGAGAAATGGGCCGTCGCCACGGGCGGTGCCGGTGAATAGCCCGCACCTCAAGCCACCCGCAGTCCGAGCCCTGCCGATGAAACGCCTCGCCTGCCTGCTGCTGCTCGCGCCTGCCTTCGCCGTGCACGCCGATCCCGCCTTCGAGCGTTGCCTGGCCGGGCTGAAGCCCGCCGCCGCGGCCAAGGGCGTGTCGGCCGCCACCTTCGAGCGCCACACCGCCGGCCTGCAGCCGGACCCGTCGGTACTGGAGCTGCTCGATGCGCAGCCGGAGTTCACGACGCCGATCTGGGACTACCTGGCCGGCCTGGTCGACGACGAACGCGTCGCCGACGGTCGCACGATGCTGGACACCCACCGCGACCTCCTGGCGCGCGTGGCGAGCGCGTACGGCGTCGATCCCGAGACCGTGGTCGCGGTCTGGGGCGTGGAGAGCGACTACGGCAAGACCTTCGGCAAGCGGCCGCTGCTGGTGTCGTTGTCGACGCTGTCGTGCAGCGGCCGGCGTCGCGATTTCTTTCGCGGCGAGTTCCTCGCCACGCTGAAGCTGCTGCAGGACGGTGACATCGATGCCGAAGGACTCGACGGTTCCTGGGCCGGCGCATTCGGCCATACCCAGTTCATTCCTTCCACCTACGCGCGGATCGCGGTCGATTTCGACGGCGACGGCCGCCGCGACCTGGTCGACAGCATTCCCGACGCGCTCGCCTCCACCGCCAATTACCTCAAGCGCTCCGGCTGGCGCACGGCGCAGCCCTGGGGCTTCGAGGTGCGGCTGCCGGCGGGTTTCGATGCGTCCCTGGCCGGGCGCACCCGGCGGCGAGCGCTGTCCGACTGGACCGCGCGCGGCGTGCGCCATCACGACGGCAGCGAGATCGCGCGCTCGTCGCTGCCGCCATCGACCCAGGCGGCACTGCTGGTCCCGGCCGGGCGCGACGGCCCCGCGTTCCTGGTGTTCCGCAACTACGACGCGATCTATGCGTACAACGCCGCCGAAAGCTACGCGTTGGCGATCGCGCTGCTGTCCGACCGCCTGCGCGGCGGCGACGGCCTGGTCGCCGCCTGGCCGACCGACGATCCCGGCCTGTCGCGTGCGCAGCGCCGCCAGTTGCAACAATTGCTCCTCGATCGCGGCCACGACATCGGCGAGGTCGACGGCATGGTCGGCAGCAACACCCGGCGCGCGATCCAGGCCGAGCAGCGGCGCCTCGGGCTGAGCCCGGCCGACGGCCGCGCCGGCCGCAGGATCCTCGAGGCGCTGACCTCGCCGTAGAGCGGAGCTTGCTCCGCTGCTCCCGGCTCCCGAACCCGCGTAGCCGAGCAAGCTCGGCTCTACAGGTCCCGGCTCCGGAAACCCGCACAGCGGAGCAAGCTCCGCTCTACGGATCTGCCTTCTCCCAGGTGCCGGAATTGGCAGACTGTGGTCGCGCGGGCATCGCGCGCATGGCGCGCCCCTGCGGCGACGCTCCGTCCGCAGTGCGCCGATCGACGCATATGGACCTCGGGTCTGCCCCAGCTTTCGACCCGCGCCGATCCGATCTAGCCTCGGGTCCGGAACCAATCTCAGGAGGATCCGCCATGAGCGATGGAAGCGATGGTGCCGGCGGCGTCGGCGGCAGCGGCAACGGCAACGGTACGGGCAGCACCGGCAGCGACACCTCGGCCAGCGACGCGATCGGCAATGCCGCCGAAGCGCTGGGCGACGCGGTCGATTCGCTGAGCGAGGCGATCGGCACCGCGCTCGGTTCGATGACCGACGCGATGGGCATCGACGGCGCCCTCGGGCAGATCGCCGATGCGCTCGGCCTCGACGCGAAGGACCTGGAGGGCATCATCGGCGCCGCGGTCATGGGCGCGATCACCGGCGGCCTGCCGGGCGCGGTGATGGGCGTGGTCAACGGCCTGCTCGGCGGCAGCCTCAGCGAGGCGGCGCGCAGCGCGGTCGCCGACAACCTGCCGGCGGCGGTGCAGCCGTTCGCCAATTTCGCCATCGACAAGTTCGCCGGCCAGATCCCCGGGGCCAATACCTCGCTGCAGGGGGCGTTGAGCTCGCTGGCCGCCGGCGCGCTGACCAACGGCCGCACGCCGGACATCGGCGACCTCGGCGCGGTCGCGCGCTCGCTGAGCGACGTGCAGACCACCGCAAGGGGCCTGATGGACGCCGCCACCCGCGGCGACTTCGCCAGCGCCGCCGACGCGGTGGCATCGCTGGACGGTGCGCTGCAGGGCCAGTTCACCCAGGCCCGCGACATCGCCGCGAACGTCACCGCATCCTTCGCCCAGGGCCATGACGTCTATGCCAACGGGGGCCACGGCGCCTACGGCAATGCGGTGGAACAGCTCGCGGTGAACACCACCCGGTTGCTCGCCAACCGCTGAGCGGCAAACAAGTAAAAACATCGCATTCGCCCCGGCATCGCCCGATGCCGGGGCGTTGCCGTCGTGCCCAACAGATGGCCCGCGATGGCCCGCGACCGTCAACCGGACGATAATCCGCGTCCGTCCCGCCATCGCGAACACGCTCCGTGACGCCACCCGCCAGCGTTCCCGCGCGCAAGGCCGCGCTCGCCTTCATCTTCGTCGTGGTGCTGATCGACGTGCTGGCGTTCGGACTGATCATTCCGGTGCTGCCGCACCTGATCGAGGACTTCGTCGGCGGCGATACCGCGCACGCGGCGTACTGGGTGGGCGCGTTCGGGGTGATCTTCGCCGCGATCCAGTTCGTCACCGCGCCGGTGCAGGGCGCGCTGTCGGACCGCTACGGCCGGCGCCCGGTGATCCTGTTGTCGTGCCTGGGGCTGGGCCTGGATTTCGTGTTCATGGCGCTGGCCGACACGCTGCCGCTGCTGCTGATCGGGCGCATCGTCGCCGGCATCACCTCGGCCAGCTTCACCACCGCCAACGCCTATGTGGCCGACGTGGTGCCGCCGGAGCAGCGCGCCAAGAGCTATGGACTGCTCGGTGCCGCGTTCGGCATCGGCTTCATCGCCGGGCCGCTGCTCGGCGGCTGGCTCGGCGATATCCACCTGCGGCTGCCGTTCTGGTTCGCGGCGGGACTGGCGCTGCTCAATTTCGGCTACGGCCTGCTGGTGTTGCCGGAGTCGTTGCCGCCGGAGCGGCGGAGCGCCCGCTTCGAATGGGCGCACGCCAATCCGCTCGGCTCGTTGCGGCTGCTGCGGCGCTATCCGCAGGTGTTCGGGCTGGCCGCGGTGGTGTTCATCGCCAATCTCGCGCACTACGTCTACCCCAGCATCTTCGTGCTGTTCGCCGACTACCGCTTCGCCTGGGGACCGCGCGAGGTCGGCTGGATCCTCGCCGCCGTCGGCGTGTGCAGCGTGATCGTCAACGTGTTGCTGGTGGGCCGAGCGGTGAGTTGGCTGGGCGAGCGCTGCACGCTGCTGCTGGGACTGGGCTGCGGCGTCGCCGGTTTCCTGTTCTACGGACTCGCCGGCAGCGGGCCGGTGTTCCTGATCGGGATTCCGGTCAGCGCGCTGTGGGCGCTGGCCGCGCCGGCCACGCAGGCGCTGATCACCCGCCAGGTGGGCCCCGAGGTGCAGGGCCGCGTGCAGGGTGCGCTGATGAGCCTGGTGTCGCTCGCCGGCATCCTGGCGCCCGGGTTGTTCGCCTGGAGCTTCGGACTGTTCATCGGAGTGCGTGCACCGATGCACCTGCCCGGTGCGCCCTGGCTGCTGGCGGCGCTGCTGCTGTCGGCCGGCGTGGCGATCGCCTGGCGCCATGCGCGGGCGCCGGCTCCCGCCTGACGATCAAATTGAAATTTCATCCGCTCCGGCCCCCGGGTTCGATGCTTGAGGGGCAGGCAGGATAGGGGCAGGGCGGATTCAAATCGCGAAGTGCAATTTCCCAATTGTGAAACCGGCCAGGTATGACGCGGGCCGGATGTCGTAGCCTGTACTGCGACACGATCGAAGGGAGTTGCGCATGGCCTGCCGATACCGGACCCGGGGCGAACGCCACCGGATTGCGGGCGAGCTGGAGGTAGGACCCGAGAACCCATGAAATACCGCCCCGAGATAGACGGCCTGCGTGCCGTAGCGGTACTTCCGGTACTTTTCTACCACGCTGGCGTTCCGTTCTTCAATGGCGGCTACATAGGGGTAGACATCTTCTTCGTAATATCGGGCTTCCTGATAACGAAGATCATCGACGACGAAATCAAGGGGCGGGGCTTTTCCGTCGTCGACTTCTACGAGCGGAGAGCGAGACGCATCTTCCCCGCTCTTTTTGCCGTTCTCATTGTTTCGCTTGCGGCCGCGTCGATCTTCTTCCTGCCAGAAGATTTTCGCCGCTTCACGAAGAACTTCCTCGCGACCATATTCTTCATTTCCAACGTGCAGTTCTACCGGGAATCCGGATACTTCGACAGCAGTGCGGAAACCAATCCCTTGCTGCACACCTGGTCCCTGGCCGTGGAAGAACAGTTCTACATCTTCTTCCCCCTCGTCCTCATCTTCATAGCGAGAAGAACCAGATCGAGCCCGGTGGCTTTCCTCATGCCGCTTGCTCTCGTGTCCTTCTTCGTGAGCGAGTGGATGATCGGCAAGGACCAGGCTTTCTCTTTCTACATGCTCCCGACCCGTGCCTGGGAGCTGCTGGCCGGCTCTCTCCTTGCCCTCGGCGTCCTGCCGGAGCTCCGCAGCAAGAACTCAAGGGCTGCCATCTCCGCGATCGGCATGGTTTTGGTGCTGTTCGCCATGTTCGGCTATTCCAGCCAGACCCCTTTCCCGGGGAAGGCCGCATTGCTCCCCGTCCTGGGGGCCGTATTCATGATCTATGCAGGAGCGCATGGGTTCATCGCCCACGTGCTAAGCACGAGGCCCTTCGTCTTCATCGGGCGCATATCGTATTCCCTCTACATATGGCATTGGCCCATCGTTGTATTCTCCGAATACTTCCTCATCGAGAAACTGCACGGCTGGTACTCGGTGGCAGCGATTCTGGCATCCTTCCTCGCCGCGGTCGTTTCCTGGGCATGCATAGAACGTCCTTTCCGCAGCAGAAAGGTCTTCGGCAGGCGAGCTATTTTTACGCTGAGCAGCGCTTTCCTGCTGTTGTTCCTGGGCGTGGGATCCTTTGGATTTTTTCTCAGGGGCTGGGCTGACAGATTCTCGCCCGAGGTAATTCATCTTACCGAAGCCGCGCAGGACATCAGCCCGCTTCGCGCCAGGTGCCACTATTACGGAGAGTCCCTGTCGGCGGCGAACACCAAGATGTGCGTGCTCGGCAAGCCATCGCCTCCCTCCGCCGCTGAATTTGCAGTCTGGGGAGACAGTCATGGAGTCGAACTTTCCTACGCCCTTGGCGAAATGGCCGCGAAGCATGGCTCGTCTCTCATCCAGTTTTCCGCGTCTGCCTGCCCTCCCGCCATCGGGGTTCCCGTCCAGCGCAGGTCCGGTTGCATCGACCGAAACAATGCCGTCCTGGGGTTTCTTAAGCAAAGCAACGTAAAAACGATATTCTTGATCGCAAGATATTCCGCGGCCGCTTATGAGACGAGGCAAGTCATGGGTGGCATAGCCAACTCCGCCAATGAACTACGAGCCGCCGGCAAGAAGGTCGTCCTCATCTACCCTTTTCCAGACTCCGAGTTCGATGTGCCGACCTCCATAGCTCGTACCTTGCTGCATGGAAATCGACCGGAAGACTTCGCGCTGGGGAAGGACCGCTATCTTGCGGAAAACCGTTATGCGCTGGCTGAGCTGGACCGGTTGCATCAAGCGGGAATCGCGCGGGTCGTACCCACTGACGTTCTTTGCAACGCCAGCCATTGCATCACCTCCCGCGACGGGAAGGGCTTTTATTTCGATGACAACCATCTAACGATGGCCGGGGCCCGTTATATAGCCCCCTTGTTCGAGGCCTTCTTCGACGCGACGGGCCGCTCCTCACGTGTGACAAATGGAGGCGGCTGACATAAAAATCCCGCCCCGGAAGGGGCGGGAATCGTCGACCTTGGAGAGAGAGTCGCGCGTGGAGCGCGATCAGTTGGTCGGCGGGTTGTCCTCCGGATCCTCCGGCGGGACCTGCTCGTCGGTCGGGTCTTCCGGCGGCGGCGCATTTGGATCCATTGGGTCGACCGGAGACGGGTCCTGCATCGGATCGGTGGTCGGGTCCGTGGTGTCGTCGGTGGGCGGCGGTGCATACCCGGAGTCACCCGCCGGTTCGGTCGGCTCTGCCGGCTCGTCCATCGGTGGCGTTTCCTCCGGCGGCGTGCAGGCAGCCAGCGACAACGTCAGTGCGGCGGCCAGAGGCAATGCGAAACGGAACATGCGTGATCTCCTGGTGGATGGCGCCTCGCAGTCTCCACGTCGGAGTGTATGAATTGCGTCACGACGGTGCTAAGGAATCGCAATCAGGCCGCCGGAGACCGCGCGCGTTCGGTCCGGTTCACCGATGACAACGCAGTGTGTGTGCGTTGGCCGGCGTGCATGTGCGACCTTCGACGCTCAGCCGCAACGCAGTGCGGTGATCGTGCCCGATTCGTCGACATCGATGTTGAGGCGATCGGCGCGGTACTCCATGGTCACCGCCTGTCCGGGCTTGAGCACGCGCGCGATCTCGGCGCCGGCGTCGGTGCGGGCCTGTTCGACCAGACTGTCGTCGGCCTGCTGCCCGACCAGCGACTGCACCGCATCGGCGTTGCACGCCTGGTCGGCGGCCTCCGGCGCGCCAGGTGCGGGCTCGGCGGCTGCCGGCGGCGTTTCGGCGGCGGTATCGTCCGGAGCGCCTGTGGACGTCGGCGCACAGGCAGCCAGCGAGACGGACAGGACCACCAGCAGCAGCGAAGCGACGGAACGTGACATTGGAATCTCCAGGTCGACGGGTGAATGGAGACGACAGCCTGCAGCCGCAGACGTGTGAATGTCGTTAAACACGGAGTGCCGTGCGCTGACGCGAGGGCTGCGATGCGGCATGCTGCGGCGGACTGTCGCCGTCCGATGCCATGCCCGCCAAGCCCGACGCCCCCGCCTGCGAGCGCAACCGCGATCCGATCCTGGCCGTGCTGCGCAGGCACTTCGCCGACCGCCGCCGCGTGCTCGAGATCGGCAGCGGCACCGGCCAGCACGCGGTGTACTTCGCACGCGCACTGCCGCAGCTGCAGTGGCAGTGCAGCGATCGCGCCGATCGGCTGCCCGGGATCGGGCAGTGGCTGCAAGAGGCGGCGCTGCCCAACACGCCGCCGGCGCGCGAGCTCGACGTCGCGCACGGCCCGTGGCCGCGGGCGCGGTTCGACGCGGCGTTCAGTGCGAACACCCTGCACATCATGGCCTGGCCCGAGGTGGAGGCATTGTTCGCTGGACTCGACGCGGTGCTGGAGACGGATGCGGTGCTCGCGATCTACGGGCCGTTCAACCGTGGCGGCCGCTACGACAGCGACAGCAACCGCGAGTTCGACGCCTGGCTCGGGGCGCGCGATCCGTACGCGGGCATCCGCGATCTCGAGGCCGTCGATGCGCTGGCCGCCGGCATCGGACTGGTGCGGGTGGAAGACGCGGCGATGCCGGCCAACAACCGCTGCGTGGTCTGGCGCAGGCAGGCGGCAACACCAGGCTGACGTGCCTTGCGGTACCGGGGTGCGGCGTGCGCCACGGCCACCGGAGCCGGGAACCGGCCGCCGCTCAGGCGACCGCCCCGCGCTTGGCCGCAGGCAGGGCGGCGCGGATCATCGCGTTGTAGCCGACCGCGAGCGTGGCGAAGCCGGCCTCGGTGGGATGGATCTCGTCGTACCAGAACGCCGGGTCGGCGGTGTCGGCGATCGGCGAGAAGTCGGCGTAGGAGAACAGCGACGGGAAGTCGGCCTTGCTCGGCGCCAACACCCGGTCGCGGAAGCCGTCGACCAGCATCAGGCGCGCGAAGCGCGCGACCTCGGCCTTGCTGCCCAGCACCGGCCGCATCGGTGGCCACAGCCACGGGCCGAGGTTGCCGATCAGCGGCGCGGCCAGGCCGAGATTCTTGATGCTGGTCCGGCCCGGATCGCCGATCTTCGACAGCGGCGCATAACCGTGGCCGACCACGCGGAACGCGCCGCCGACCCGGCTCATCGCCTCGAGCAGGATCGCGTAGCGTTCGCGGATGCCCTCGAACAGGCGCGCGGCGAGCAGTTCGGCGAACGCGTCCTCGGCGCGCATGCGGCCGGCGCCGGCGAAGATCGCCGCCAGCCGCGGGCCGAGCGCATCGTTGCCGCCGATGCTCAGGCACAGTAGGTCGAATTCGCGCGAACGCAGGCGTTCGGCGTAGTTGCGGCACCGCGACTGCGTGCACAGCTTCGCCGCGGTCAGCCCCGGGCCGCCGAGCCGCAGCGAGATGCCGTCGATGCGCACGAAGCTGTTCCAGTACAGATTCTTGTACAGCGGCGTGCTGAACCAGGAGTCGCCCCAGTAGGCGATCGCCGGACGCGTGAGCAGGTACGCGCGCCATGTGCGCCGCTGGCGGCTGGATGGGGTGCCGGTCGCGTGCCGGACCGCATTCCAATCGGCGTAAATGCGCTGCAGTTGCATGTGCGGCCCGCATGTCTGTACTACCCTCAAGGGTAACGCGGCCGGATGACGGCTACGGTCACCGGCCGTCGCCGGGGTTTCCGGAGGGGAACCCCGCATGGACGGGTGACCGGGGTCTGGGCCGAAGGAGGAATCGATGCGCTTGCGGAATGCCCTGCCTTCTCTGCAGGCGCGGGTGCGCCGGCGCGCACGCGCCACGCCGGTCGATCTCGACGCGGTCAAGGCGGCCGAGCGCCGGGCGATCCTGGGCGATCGGGCGGCCGCCGACGAGGATGTCGAGCTGTGGGGCCTGGCGCTGTCGGGCGGCGGCATCCGCAGCGCGACCTTCGGCCTGGGCGTGCTGCAGGCGCTGGCGCGCAACGGCCTGCTCAAGTGCTTTCATTACCAGTCCAGCGTCTCGGGCGGCGGCTACATCGGCGCGTTCCTGCAGGCGCTGATCCGGCGCCGCGGCTTCGAACAGGCGTTCGCGGTGCTGCGCTCGCGCCTGAGCGAACCCGGCGACCTGCCGGGCGTGTCGGCCGACGAGGCCTTGCGCGTCACCGCCCGGGTGCAGCGGCCGATCCTGCACCTGCGCGAATACAGCAACTATCTGAGCCCGCGCAAATCGCCGTTCTCCGGCGACACGCTGGGGATGATCGGCACCTACGTGCGCAACGTGCTGTTGATCCAGGTGCAGCTGTGCGCGCTGATCCTGGCGATGTGCCTGCTGCCGCTACTGCTGTACGGCATGGCCTCGGACGTGGCGCACCAGCATCCGGTGCGGCTGCTGTCGCTGGCCGGGATGCTCGGCATGCTGGCGGTCGCGCTGCTGGCCTACGTGACCACCGACGTCGACCGCCGCGCCCGCCTGCCCGAGGAGGAGGCCGGCCCGCCGCCGACGCGGATCGCGCTGGCGGCGCTGGCCACCATCGGCGCGCTGGGGCTGGCCTCGATGCTCGGCGCCCTCGGCCTGGCCGAGTACGACGGCCTGCCCTCGGTATTCGAACGCGCAATCGACGCGATCCACGCACCGCTGGGCGCGGTGGCGCGGCTGGGCGTGGTCACCGCGGTGCTGTACCTGGCGATGTGGATGCTGTGGCTGGGCTTCGACCGCTGGCACTCGCGCCTGGCGGCCGACCGCGAGGCTTCGGACGCCCAGCCGTCGCCGCTGCAGCGGCACGCGCCGCGGTTCGTGCTGGGCACCCTGGGCGCGGCCGCGTTCGCCGGCGGCGCCGTGGCCGCGCTGCAACAGCTGGTTGCCGGAAGCCTCGCGGTCGGCGGCACGCTGTGGCACGTGGCGATCCTCGGGCCCTCGCTGGTGACGATCGCGGTGGTGCTGACCGGCATCGTGCACCTGGGGCTGGCCGGGCCGGCGCTCAGCGACCTGCAGCGCGAGATCTGGGCACGGGTCGGCGGCAGGACCGCGGGTCTGGTGCTGCTGGCGATCACGTTGTCGCTCGGCCTGACCATCTATGGGCCATGGCTGATGAGCTCGGTGCTGCGGGTGGGCGGCGAGGGCATCGCCGGGCTGGGCTGGGCCGGTGCGCTGGCGTGGCTGTCGACCACCGGCATCGGCCTGCTGTTCGCGCACGGCCGGCGCGGCGGCGGCGAGCCGCGGTCGCGCCGTTCGCGGCTGCTCGACCGGGTGGCGCGGATCGCGCCATGGGTCTTCATCCTCGGCCTGTTCGTCGCGCTGAGCCTGGTCGGCCAGTGGCTGCTCCGGCGGCTGGCCGGGATGCCGACGCCGGTGCCGGGCGGTCTCGGCGACTATCTGCGCTGGCTGCAGGACGGGCTCGGCGCCCACGACGGCCTGTTGCTACTGCTGATCGCCGCGGCGTTGGCGGTGTGGCTGCTGTTCGGCTGGGCGGTGGACGTCAACGAGTTCAGCCTCAACGCCTTCTACCGCAACCGCCTGGTGCGCTGCTATCTCGGCGCCAGCAACGAGGCGCGCAATCCCGAGCCGACCACCAACTTCGACGTGCAGGACGACCTGGTGCTGGCCGACCTGATTGAGGTGGAGCGCCTGCGCAGCGGGCGCCCGCTGTTTCCGTTGATCGGTACCGCGATGAACCTGGTCGCGGCCAAGCAGCTCGACTGGCAGGATCGCAGGGCCGCCTCGTTCTGCCTGTCGCCGGGCTACTGCGGCCACCTGCCGCCGGCCTCGCGCCCGGGCGCGAAACCGATCGGCGACGTCGACCCGGGTACCGGCGGCGGCGGCGGCGCGTCGCTGGCCTCGTCGCTGACCCTGGGCAGCGCGATCGCGATCTCCGGCGCGGCGGTCAATCCCAACATGGGCTATCACAGCTCGCCGGCGGTGACCTTCCTGCTGACCCTGTTCGACGCCCGGCTCGGCTGGTGGCTGCGCAATCCCAGCCACCCCAGGCCGGCGCGGGCGCGCAGCACGCCGTTCTTCGGTCGCTGGCTGCTGGCCGAACTGTTCGGCCGCACCCACGACGGCGGCAAGTTCGTGCACCTGTCCGACGGCGGCCATTTCGAGAACCTCGCCCTGTACGAGCTGGTCCGGCGCCGCTGCCGCTTCATCCTCTGCGTCGATGCCGGCGGCGACCCGGCGCGCGCGTTCGCCGATCTCGGCAATGCGGTGCACAAGTGCCGGGTCGACTTCGGCGCCCACATCCGCATCGACGTGCGTGCACTGCAGCCGCAGGCCGACGGGCTGGCCGAGCGCAGCTGCGCGGTCGGCCGCATCGACTACGCCGACGGCAGCCGCGGCACCCTGCTGTACCTGAAGCCGACCCTGACCGGCGCCGAGCCCGCCGACATCCGGCACTACGCGCACGCCCATCCAAGCTTCCCGCACGAGCCCACCTCCGACCAGTACTTCGACGAGGCGCAGTTCGAGAGCTACCGGCGGCTGGGCGAGGACATCGCGCACCGCGCATTGGAGCCGGTGCTCGAGCGGATCGGTGCAGAGGTCGGCGCCCCCGGGCACGCCGAACTGGGCCTGCACGATTCGGGCCGCAAGCAGAGGCTGCTGATCGCGCTGCGCGAGCGCTGGGTGGCGCCGCTGCCGGACATCGCCGGCTGCTTCGCGCTGCACGGCAAGGCGCTGTCGCGGCTGTTCGCCAAGTTGCGCAACACGCCGGAGCTGGCGGTGCTGGATGCGCAGTTCTATCCGGCCTGGACCGACCTGGTCGCCGGCGTGCCCGGCGCGGGCGATGCCGCGCGCGCGCTGGGCCGGCGCACGCGGCTGCCGGCGCCGCAGGACTTCCGTGCCTGCTTCTATTTCTGCCAGGAGCTGATCCGGCTGATGGAGTCGGTCTACCACGACCTCGATTTCGAACACGCCTGGGACCACCCCGACAACCGCGGCTGGGTCAACGCGTTCCGGCACTGGAGCTGGTCGCCGATCTTCCGGATCGCCTGGACCGTCGGCCTGCCCACCTTCGGCGTGCGCTTCGCCACCTTCTGCCAGCAGCGGCTGGAGCTGCCGCGCCTGGGCAACGACGACGAGTACCAGCGCGTGCTGCGCGTCGACGACGTCTCGCCTGCGCCCGGCACCGACTGGCGGAAGACCTGCGAGCGTCTGCTTGGCGAGGGACGCATCAACCATGTCGAACACGGCGCCTTGACCTCGAGGACGCTGCTGGCGGACCCGCAGTCGCAGCCGACCCGCCTGTACCTGCTGCGGCTGCGGTGGAGCGCGGTGCTGGCCCGCACCGGCAACCGCATGCCGGATACCACGCTCGCGGTGGCCGCGTTCTCGGGTGGCACCCTGCGCCTGCTGCGGGTGCAGGACCACCTGCGGCGGATGGGACTGGCGACGGAGTTCATGCGCCTGCTCGTCAGCCGCCACGGCGTCGACGCGATCGACGTCCGCGCCGGCTACTACGGCCCGATCGGCGTGTGCCGCAGCGGCGAGGCGGCACGGACCAACGCCTGGCTGACCGCGCTGCTGCGCCAGACCGCCAAGCGCCACCGCGACCGCAGCGGCGCGCGCGCGCGGCATGCACCATAAGCGGTAGCGGGCCCTAGGTTAGGTGCGGGCACGCGGCAACACCGCGACGACCGGCATGTTTGCGCCCCGTTGACGTGCCGATGCCGCATCTTGCCGGCATGCCCAGCCGTGCCGACGTGGAGGAAGCCGGATCGCGTAGTCTGTCGATCCGGACCGGACGGAGCCCTCCATGACCCGCAGCATCCCGTATCTTTTCCTCGGCCTGTTCCTCCTGGCGGCCTGTGCCGGCGACGTTCCCGGCGACGACGTCCGCGCCGACAACCTCGCGCAGCACCTGCGGGTGCTCGCCTCCGACGCATTCGAGGGCCGCGCGCCGAACACGCCCGGCGAGGACAAGACCGTCGCCTACATCAGCGAGCAGTTCGAACGCGCCGGCCTGCAGCCGGCCGGCGACGACGGCGGCTGGACCCAGGCGGTGACGCTGGAACGCAGCGAGATCGACGGCCCGGTCGAGGCCGCGCTGCACGTCGCCGGCGAGACCCGCGCGCTTGCCAACGGCGACGAGATCGCCGTCGAGACGCTGCGCCCGGGCGAGCGCGTCGACCTGCGCGAGGTGCCGCTGGTCTTCGCCGGCTACGGCGTCACCGCGCCGGAACTGGGCTGGGACGACTACGCCGGGCTCGACGTCGAGGACAAGATCGTCGTGGTGCTGGTCAACGATCCCGACTTCGAGAGCGAGCAGCCCGGCAGGTTCGGCGGCCGCGCCATCACCTACTACGGCCGCTGGACCTACAAGTACGAGGAGGCGGCGCGCCGCGGCGCGGCGGGCGTGCTGATCGTGCACGAGACCGAACCGGCGTCCTACCCATGGGCCACGGTGCGCAACGGCCGCGCCGGACCGCAGTACGACATCGTGCGCGAGGAAGCCGAGCGTTATCACCTGCCGGTGCGCGGCTGGATCCAGCGCGATCTCGCCGTGCAGCTGTTCGAGCAGGTCGGACTCGACTTCGAACAAGCCAAACGCAGCGCGCAGCAGGACGGCTTTGCCGGCCATGCGCTCGGCGATGCCGCCCTGTCCGTCGGCTTCAAGGTCAAGCGCGACCGCATCGTCAGCCGCAACGTGGCCGGCCTGCTGCCCGGCGCCGATCGCGCCGGCGAGACGGTGATCCTCTCCGGCCATTGGGACAGCTTCGGCATCGGCCAGCCGGACGACAGCGGCGACGCCATCATCAACGGCGCGGTCGACAACGCCACCGCCGTCGCCTCGCTGATCGAGCTGGCGCGCGTGTTCGCCGCCGGCGAACGGCCGGCGCGCAGCCTGCTGTTCCTCGCCCTCACCGCCGAGGAGAACGGCCTGCTCGGCGCCCACTACTACGCCGCCAATCCGCTGCGCCCGCTGCAGACCACCGCGGCCGTGCTCAACCTGGAAATGTGGAGCCCCGACGGCCCAACGCGCGACATTTCCTCCTGGGGCGTCGGCAAGGTCTCGCTGGAGCGCAGCCTGAAGGCAGCCGCCGAGCGCGACGGCCGCAGCTACTCGCCGGATCCCAATCTCGAGGCCGGCTTCTTCTACCGCGCCGACCACTTCGCCTTCGCCCAGGCCGGCGTGCCTGCCATCACCATCGGTCCCGGCATGGACCAGATCGAAGGCGGCGTGGAAGGCGGCAAGGCGGCGCGCGCCGACTACTTCGCCCATCGCTACCACCAGCCCGGCGACGAGTTCGGCGACGACTGGGACATGCGCGGGCCGACTGCCGACACGCAGACCGTCCATCGGCTGGCCAGCGACATCGCCGCCTCCGCCGCCTGGCCCGAGTGGGACGCGGACAGCGAGTTCAAGGCGGCGCGCGACCGCAGCGCCGGCTCGCGCGCGGCGCCGGACCGCTGAAGGAGCGAAGCGCGCCGTGCCCTTGCCCCGCCGGGGCGCTACGGTTTCGCGGGCGGCGGAAAGCGGCCCATGTACTCAGTGGGCGTGCAGCCGACCAGGGCCTTGAAGTCGCGGATGAAGTGCGGCTGGTCGAAATACCCCAGTTCCAGCGCAAGCCCGGCCCAGTCGGCGGCGCCTCCCCGGGCCAGCCGCTCCAGCGCCTCGTGCATGCGGTAGCGATTGACCACCCATTTCGCGCCGATGCCGACGTACTCGTTGAACAGTCGCTGCAATCGCCGCCTGCTCATGGGCCAGCGCGCCAGCAGGTGCTCCACGGTGGTGATGCCGCGGTCCGCGCAGATCC
Organism: Luteimonas salinilitoris; assembly: GCF_041300785.1. NCBI lineage: Bacteria > Pseudomonadati > Pseudomonadota > Gammaproteobacteria > Lysobacterales > Lysobacteraceae > Luteimonas > Luteimonas salinilitoris. The sequence continues at coordinate 176,716 of NZ_JBFWIB010000009.1, read as the reverse complement.
CGTCGACCATCTCGCCGACCAGCGTCACGTCGTCGTCCACCGGCGGCAGGCGCGCGCCGAGGAACGCCTCGGCGATGCCCGCCTGGCGCGCATCGTCCTCCTGCGCGAACAGCGATGCCTCGAGCGGCGCGCCGGCGATGCCAAACACCTCCTGCAGCGACACCGAACGGTTGCGCAGCGTGGAGACCGGGCGCTGCAGGAAGGGGCGAAACGCGCCCGGCCGGAACTTGATCCCGAACACCGCCCCGTGCTGCTCCAGCACCCGGGTGAAGCGGCCGGAGTGGATGCCGTGGATCCGGGTGCGACCCGGCTCGAACACCAGATGCACGTTCGGGTGCGGCAACGTTTCGCGGACCTGCGGCGCGGCGCCCTGCAGGTCCCAGCGCACGATCCAGAAATGCTGGACCACGCCCGCCAGCGCCGCCGACGGCGCGAGCCGCGCATGGTGAAACCGCCCCGGTCCAGGCGCAGGCCGCAGGATGCCCCGGGCCGGGCCTACGTCGGCAGGCAAGGGCTTGGCCTCGCGCTATCGCAGGCGGCGTGTCGCGTTTTTACAATCCATGCCGCCGCCGCCATGGTTCACTCCGCCAACGCATCGCACGAGTCTGCCATGAATATCCTTCTGCTCTGTCTGGCAGGCTTCGCGCTCCTCTCCCATCCCGTCCAACCCGCTACGGAAGCCGCCACCATGCATGCCACCGGAACATTCGACGTCAAGGTCACGCCGCAGGTCGCCGACAATCCGCCCGCCCAGGCCTCCGGAATCGGCCGCCTGTCGCTGGACAAGCAGTTCCACGGCGCACTGGAAGCGACGGGCCAGGGCGAGATGCTGGCGTCGGGCGACGGCGCGCAGTCCGGCGCCTACGTGGCGATCGAGAAGGTCACCGGATCGCTGCAGGGCCGCAGCGGCAGCTTCGTGCTGGTGCACAGTGCGGTCCTGGTCCAGGGCGTGCCGCAGGACTGGACGGTCAAGGTCGTGCCCGATTCCGGTACGGAACAATTGCGCGGCCTCGCCGGCGCAATGCAGATCACCATCGCCGACGGCGAGCACAGCTACGACTTCCGCTATTCGCTGCCGGAATGAGGCGGATCGCACGGGGAGTCAGCGGTGCCCGTGCACCCGCCCATCTTCGCTGGCCCGGTGCCGCCCGCCTTCCCGGTGCCGCGGCGGCACGTCCTGCTGTTGCCGGCTCGCCTGCCTGGCCGAGCAACGACCGTGTTCATGTCGGCGCTCCCTCGCGGGAGAGGGCACCGCATGCCTCCGGCCGTCATGGATATGCGAACGGAATCGTTAGACCCTTGCTTGCTTGGCACGAGTGGTGAGCCGCCCTTTACGGAGCAGGCGCTCGGAACGCATGACATGCAGTACAAAGACGCTTTGTTGCCCGTCATGACGATAGAAGACGCGGCAGGGCGGCTCGACGATCTGGCGATAGCGCGATCGCTTGAGTTCTTGTGGGCGACTGCCACTCTCGGGATGGTCAGCCAGCCGACCGACGTGAGCCACGACGCGTCTGACCAGTTCCGCGGCTGCGGCAGGATTCTCCAGTGCGATGTAGTCGGCGATAGCGTCCAGGTCGCTTAGCGCCGGCTCCGACCAAACTATTTCAGCCATCGCGCGAGGCGCGTCTTGGCTTGGGCGTGGGTAGCTACGCGGCCCTCGGCGACCGCTTGCTCTCCGCGAGCGATGCCCTCGAGCACTGCCATGCGCTGTTGCATGAGTTGGTAGGTCTCGACATCCACCAGGTACGCGCTGGGCAGGCCGTGCTGCGTGATGAGGATAGGCTCCTTGTTCCGCTCGATATCCGAGAGAAGCTCAGTGGCCTGGCGCTTGAGGGTGGTGACGAGTTCGGTGCGCATGAAGTGACACTATAGTATCACTCGCGGCCGCACAAGCGGCCGGCGCGAGCCTGTTGCGGAACCAGGCCGCGTCACCGAGCGGCGTCCGCCCGAGTGATGAGATGAACTCCTCCCGCGGCGCCAAAGGCTTGGATGAGCCCGGATTCCGGCGCAACGACAGCCCGGCCTGGCGCCGGATCAACGGACCGGGCCCGCCGCGCCTATTCCGGACCGCGTCTCGCCGTAAACCGGAAGACCATCGGCAAGTCGCACCCACGACAACCCGGAACTGGTATGCGTGTGGTCCTTCGGCGGCAGCCGCTCCGGATCCTCCAGTGAACATGTCGTGACATCGATCTCGTCGGGAAACTGTGCGGACCGGAACGTCAGCGGCGTGCCGCAGGCTGCGCAGAACATGCGCGTGCCGTGCGCCGAGGATCGGAAGCTCGCAGGCCGCCCCGAAGTGAAGCGGAACGCCATGGCCGGAACGGTGAACCACGCGACGAACGGCGCGCCGCTGGTGTGGCGGCAGACGGAGCAATGGCAGGCCGTTTCCTGCGATGGCGTATCGCCGGCCTCGTAGCGAACGGCACCGCAAAAGCACTGTCCTTTCAGCATGCGACGATCTCCTCGCCCCCGGGCGAACCGGATGCAGGCAAGCCCGATCCGTTTCCATAGCGTACATGCTCCGGACGAATGGCCGGGACAGGGCCGGAAATCCACGCGGTTGCCGGCGGCCAGGGCGTTCCCGCGACGCTGACGCGCTACAGCAGCGATGGGGATCCACCGGGGCGGCGTACGCCGTTCGACAGCCCGCCGGCGGCGCTTGGCACCTTGCGGCATCCGCGAACCACGGCGCCTGATTCAAGCGAGGCCGCGAAGCGCGCCCGGCTCGAAAGAATCGTCAGGCCCCGCCTGCCGGACCCGGCCGGCCGGCGCGCCCGACGAACGCCGCCGCAACGGCCGCTCCGAAATCCGCATAGCTGGCTTCCGAAGGATGAAAGCCGTCCGGCGAAAACTTGTCGGGGCCGGGCGTGAATTCCAGCGGGACGTAAACCGCATGGTCATGGGCGGCGACGACGCGGCGGCCAACCGCATCGAAAGAGCGGCCCCTCATGCCGAAGACGGCGCGCAGAGGTTGCGGCAGGAGAGGAAAGCCATGGAGCGGAGGTATGCCGGCAACGGCAACGATGGCGCCCGGCGAATGGCGATGGAGCGCCGCAAGCAGCGTGTCCAGGGATGTCCGCCATCTGCCGAGGGTCATCAGCGATGTAAGGTCGTTGACGCCGGTGGAAAGGACAATGAAGTCCACCGCCCGGTCCGGCAGCTTCGGCACCAGCTGCTGCGCAATCTTGGCCGAGGTGGCGCCGATGCTCCCGATCGCCTGCCATTCGACGCCGACGCCGAGCGACTGCGACAGGATCGAGGCCGTCTGACCGACAAGCGCCAGATCCAGGCTGCGCGCCCCTACCCCCGCGATGATCGAATCGCCTATCGCGATGAGCCGTACGCTGCGCTTACCGGCAACCGATCCCGTAACCGGACCGGCCGCAGCGACGAACCGAGGCGCAGTGCGTCGGAGCCTCAGTGCCTGGGGCAGCACGAAAGGGAAGGAACTCCAGAAGACAACCCTGCGCATGCGCCACCTCGGGTTTGGGGCCTGACGCGAGAATCAGGCTCGCGCCGCGAAATGGCGCCGGCTCGCATTGTCAGGCATGCGCCAGGCCAGCCGCAAGGAAGCGTCACACGTCCTGATCGCCCGCTGGACCATTGTGCTGCCGCCGGTGCATGTCGGATTTCATCGATGCGTTCCACGACACTGGCCAGCCGTCATTGCATCGGCTGGCGAATGATCGTTTTCCACTTCTTCCGATCTGCGCGCCGTATATCGCTCAGGTAAATCTCGTGGTGCCTTCCGGCGAGGCCTGACCGGGCATCGATGAACGCATGCAGGCGCTCGATCGTTGGCCCTTCTTCAGAGAACGGGCCAACGTGCAGCACTTGAGCACAACGACCTTCAGCAAATTCCCCCAGGCGCAGCTTGTCGATGCCAGAAAGCCGCTTCTTACTTCGGACCGCAGCGACCGCCGCTTCGATGACTTCATCTGCGACGAAGCGGGGCTGCATGATCATCATCGTCCATTTCCAGCCAGCCCTGTCGTTGGCAACGAAGGCCGACATGTCGTCTGCCCACCAAAGCCCTTCGAGCGGCATGACTGAATAGTCGAGCTCTTGCCGGCCTTTCTTGACCATGAACTTGGCCGTGTAGGACACCGAAAACAACGCCTCTACAGCCTGCGCATACTCCCGGGAAGTGTTCGGATCCCCTTTTCCGTCAACCATGAGGAACTTGAACGTAGGGACCTCGACCTGCACAACGTTCTTGGCGGACGCTCGGTAGAGCTGCTTCAGCTCCTTCTTCAGATCGATCTTCTTCATTCGCCCCCACTATCCCGATGACGGCCAACGCTTGAACCATGCCGCGCAGCGAAGCGGCGCCGGCTTGAACGAACTGCAGGCGCGGGCGTACCGCACCCTTGAATCTCAGGCCGCCTGCACCTGCACCAGTCGCAGCGGGTCGTGCCATTCCTCGAGCAGTTCTGCCTCGCGCGCCTTGGCGGCCAGCAGGTGCGTCTCCTTGACGTGGCCGTAGCCGCGAATGTGCTCGGGGATGCCGGCGATCTCTGCGGCGAGGTCGACGTTGCCGCCGTCGAGTTTCTCCAGCAGGCCGCCGACGGTGCGTTCGTAGTCGTCGATCAGGCGGCGCTCGAGCTTGCGCTCTTCGGTGTAGCCGAAGATGTCGAGGGCGGTGCCGCGCAGGCCGCGCAGTTTCGCCAGCACGCCGAAGGCCTTGAACACCCAGGGGCCGAATTCCCGCTTCTGCAGTTCGCCCTTGTCGTCCTTCTTTGCGAGCAGCGGCGGGGCGAGGTGGAAGCGCACGGTGTAGTCGCCCTCGAACTGCTGTTCGATGCGGCGGCGGAATTCGCCGCTGGTGTACAGGCGCGCGACTTCGTATTCGTCCTTGTAGGCCATCAGCTTGAAGAAGTAGCGGGCGACGGCCTCGGACAGGTCGGTGCTGCCGGGCGCCCGGGCCTGCTCGGCGGCGCGCGCCTGCGCGACGAAGTCGGCATAGCGTTTGGCGTACTTCGCGTTTTGGTAGTCGGTGAGGAAGGCGATGCGGCGGGCGATGAGCTCGTCGAGCGAGCGCGACAGGCGCAGGTCGTCGAGGGGGAGGAAGGTGCCCTCGTCGCCACCTGCCCTCACCCCACCGCCCGCGTCGCGGGCGGCCCCCCCCTCTCCCGCGATGCGGGAGAGGGGCGTCGGCGGGTGGCCTGCGACCGCCGGATTCGATATGGGCAGATGCCGCAGGTCGTCGCCGTTGCGTGACGGCTTCGGTGCGCTGGTGGCGCCCCATTCGGCGCTTTCCCATTCGCCGGGCGGCAACGCCTGCAGCGCGCCGGGAGTGGACTCGGCGGCGGTGGGCGCATTGCGGACGATGCCGGCGGCCTCGTGCACGGCGCCGAGGTCGAGTGCGGCCAGGCGGCCCCAGGCGAAGGCGGTCTTGTTCATCTCGACCGCGGCGCCGTTGAGTTCCACCGCGCGCATCAGCGATTCGAACGACAGCGGCACCAGGCCGCGCTGCCAGGCGTAGCCGAGGATGAAGAGGTTGGCGGCGATGGCGTCTCCCATCAGCGCGGTGGCGAGCTGGGTGGCGTCGATCTGCAGGGGTTCGGCGCCGCCGAGCGCGCTGCGGATCGCGGCCACGATGTCCGCGGCCGGGAACTGCATGTCCGGGCGGGTGGTGAAGGTGCCTGGCATTGCCTCCCAGGTGTTGAGCACCACCCGGCTGCGGCCTTCGCGCAGCTTCGACAGCGCCCAGTAGTCGTTCACCACCACCATGTCGCAGCCGAGTACCAGGTCGGCCTCGCCGGCGGCGATGCGCACGGCGTGGATGTCGGCGGGCGAGCGCGCGATGCGGATGTGGGTGGTGACGGCGCCGCCTTTCTGCGCCAGGCCGGTCTGGTCGAGCACGGTGGAACCGCGGCCTTCCAGGTGCCCGGCCATGCCCAGCAGGGCGCCGATGGTGACCACGCCGGTGCCGCCGACACCGGTGATCAGGATGTTCCAGGGCTGCGACAGGTCGGTGTCGAACGCGGGCAGCGGCAGGTTTTCGAGGCGTTCGGCGGCGGAGACCTTGCGGCCCTTGCGCGGCTGGCCGCCGTGCACGGTGACGAAGCTGGGACAGAAGCCCTCGACGCAGGAATAGTCCTTGTTGCAGTTGGACTGGTCGATGGCGCGCTTGCGCCCGAACTCGGTCTCCTGCGGCAGCACCGAGACGCAGAAGCTCTTCTTGCCGCAGTCGCCGCAGCCTTCGCAGACCAGGGTGTTGACGAACACGCGCTTGGCCGGATCCTCGAGCTTGCCACGCTTGCGGCGGCGGCGCTTCTCGGTGGCGCAGGTCTGGTCGTAGATCAGGATCGAGACGCCCTTCACCTCGCGCAGGCGCCTTTGCACCGTGTCGAGTTCCTTGCGGTCGAAGAACTCGACGCCGGACGGGAAGAGTTCGGCTTTCGACCACTTGCCGATGTCGTCGCTGACCACGACGATCGTCGCGATGCCCTCGGCGCGCATCTGGTGGGCGATGTCGGGCACGGTGAGGGTGCCGTCCACCGGCTGCCCGCCGGTCATGGCCACGGCGTCGTTGTAGAGGATCTTGTAGGTGATGTTGACCCCGGCCGCGACCGACTGCCGGATCGCCAGCGAACCGGAATGGAAGTAGGTGCCGTCGCCGAGATTCTGGAACACGTGAGGGGTGTCGGTGAACGCCGCCTGCCCGGCCCAGGTGACGCCTTCGCCGCCCATGTGGGTGAAGGTGTCGGTGTCGCGGTCCATCCACGTCACCATGTAGTGGCAGCCGATGCCGGCCAGCGCGCGCGAGCCCTCCGGCACCCGGGTGCTGGTGTTGTGCGGGCAGCCCGAGCAGTAGTGCGGCACGCGCGGGAACTGCGCCCGTGGCAGGGCCAGCTCGCCTTCCTTCTGTTCCATCCACGCCAGCACCTGGCGCATCCGTTCCGAGTCGCTGCCCTGAACCAAGTCGAGACGCTGGATGCGGCGCGCGATCACCCCGGCGATGCGCGCCGGCGTGAGCTCGCCGGTCGAGGGCAGGATCCACTCGCCGGCCTCGTCGTACTTGCCGACGATGCCGGGGCGCCGGCCGTTGTCGAGCTTGAACTCGAAGTTGTAGAACAGTTCCTTCATCTGGCTCTCGATGAAGGCGTGCTTCTCCTCCACCACCAGGATGTCCTGCAGCCCGCGCGCGAACGCGTGGATGCCCACCGGCTCCAGCGGCCAGGTCATGCCGACCTTGTACACGCGGATGCCGAGATTGAAGCAGGCGCGCGCGTCCAAGCCCAGGTATTCCAGCGCCTGCAGCACGTCGAGGTAGCTCTTGCCGGTGGTGACGATGCCAAGCCGCGCCTGCGGCGAGTCGATCACGGTGCGGTCGATGCGGTTGGCGCGCGCGAACGCCTGTGCCGCCTTCACCGCGTAGCGGTGCAGGCGCATCTCCTGCTCCATCGGCGGGTCGGGCCAGCGGATGTTGAGGCCGCCGGCCGGCATCTCGAAATCCTCCGGCAGCGCGATCTGCAGCGCGAACGGGTTCACGTCCACCGAGACCGACGACTCCACCGTCTCGGCAATGGTCTTGAAACCCACCCAGCGCCCGGTGTAGCGGCTCATCGCCCAGCCCAGCAGGCCCAGGTCGAGGATGTCCTGCACCCCCGCCGGGTTGAGGATCGGCATCATCGCCGCGGTGAACTCGCCTTCCGAGCCGTGCGGCAGGGTCGACGAGCGGCAGGCATGGTCGTCGGCGGCCAGCGCCAGCACGCCGCCGTGGCGCGCGGTGCCGGCGGCGTTGCCGTGCTTGAACACGTCGCCGCAGCGGTCCACGCCCGGGCCCTTGCCGTACCACATCGCGTACACGCCATCGACGTTGGCGCCGGGGAACAGGTTGGTCTGCTGCGTGCCCCAGACCATGGTCGCGCCCAGGTCCTCGTTGAGCCCCGGCTGGAACTTCACCCGGGCCGCGTCCAGGTGCTTGCGCGCGCGCCACAGCTCCAGGTCGAAGCCGCCCAGCGGCGAGCCGCGATAGCCGGACACGAAGCCGCCGGTGTTCAGGCCCGCGGCCTGGTCGCGCAGCCGCTGCATCAGCGGCAGCCGCACCAGCGCCTGCACCCCGGACAGGTAGATCCGGCCCGCGGCGCGGGTGTACCTGTGCTCCAGGGTGTAGTCGGCATCGATCCCGGCGCGGGTCGGGCCGGTGCCTGCGGGAGTGGGCGGCGAAAGGTCGGCAATGCTGGTCATGGCGGGGATCTTCGGCTTGCGAACGGGTCGCTGGCGGGCCACGGCGGGATGGCCGGGAGGGCGCTGAAACGGCCGGAAATTGTAGCAGCGGGTGCCCTGCCGCCTGGCCGGCGAGCGCTGCGGCTGGCGTTGCCCCGGAAAGGAGCGCAGGATGCGGAAGCGAGCCGATGCGCCAGCGCGTCGGCCTTCGGGGGCGAGAGGATGTCGGCGGAACTGCAGACAACCGATCGATCGGAGCGCGGCGCCTGGGCGCGGCGCCACAATCATGCGCTGGTGGCGCTGGCGCGACAGGTCTGGCACGACCGTTGCAGCCTGGAGTCCGCCTACGCGCAGATCTGCGAGGTCGCCGCCGCCACCCTCGAGGCCGACCGTGTCGGCATCTGGCTCCTGGATCCCACCCATGCCCGGCTCGCCTGCGTGCACCTGTTCGAGCGCGCGGGCGCGCTGCACAATCCGCCCGGCGCGCACGAGGTCCTGCGCATGGGCGAAGAGTACGGCGCCCGCCTGGGGAAATTGCGGGTGGTCGACGCCGCCGACGCGACCCACGACGAGGCGTTGACGGCCGACGATCCCGCGTTGTCCGACTACCTGGAGCGTCACGGCATCGTCTCGATGCTCGATGCACCGGTGCGCAGCGGCGGCGAGCTGATCGGCGTGGTCTGCCACGAACAGGTCGGATCGCCGCGCATCTGGACGCCGGAGGACCAGGCATTCGCCGCCAGCATCGGCGACTACGTGGCGATGGCCGCCGAGATCAACCGCCGCCGCAAGGCCGAGAACCGGCTGCGCTATCTGGAGCTGCACGATCCGCTCACCGACCTGCCCAACCGCGATCATCTGCTGGAGGTTGCGCACAGCGCGCTGCGGCCGATGCACGGCGGCGACCGCGAACTCGCCGCGATCCACCTGCAGATCGAATCCTGCGGCGCTGTCGGCGACGATGCCTCGGTGCTGGTCGAGCTGGCCACGCGGCTGCGCCGCGAGCTCGGCGACGTGGTCACCCTGGCGCGGGTGCGCGAGCATGCCTTCGCGCTGCTGCCGCACGGCCCCCTGTCCGAAACCGAGGCGCTGGAACTCGCCGAGCGCTGTCTGGAGCTGGTGCAGGCGGCGCATCACGCCGCAGCGGTCGGCGTCGCCTTCGCCCGCGATCTGAAGGCGCCGTCGGCGCATGTCCTGCTGCGCAATGCCGAGCTGGCCAGCCAGCGCGCGCGCGGCGACGGCCGCAATCGTTGCGAGGTGTTCGACGCCGAACACCACCGCGGCCTGCTCGAACGCCGCGGCATCGAACGGGCGCTGCGCGAGGCAATGGCGCAGGAGCGGCTGCAGGTGTGGTTCCAGCCCGAGATCGACCTGCGAGACGGCCGCTGGCTGGCGGCCGAGGCGCTGCTGCGCTGGCAGGACGCGGACGGCACCCTGCATCCGGCAGGGGAGTTCATAGACGTGGCCGAATCCTCCGGGCTGATCGTGCCGCTCGGGCGCTGGGTGCTGGAAAGCGCCTGCCGGCTGGCGTGCGGCTGGCCCGCGCGCGACGGCACGGCGCCGGTGCTGCGGGTCAACGTGTCGGCGCGGCAGTTCGAGCAGCCGGGCCTGCTGGCCGACATCGAGCAGGTGCTGCAAGACACCGGATTGCCGCGGGCGCGGTTGTGCCTGGAGCTGACCGAGACCGCGCTGCTGGCCGACGCCGAGGGCGCGGCGCAGACGCTGTCGCGGCTGCGTGCGCTCGGCATCGGCATCGCGCTGGACGATTTCGGCACCGGCTGGGCCTCGCTGGGGTATCTCAAGCGGCTGCCGATCGACGCGATCAAGCTCGACCGCAGCTTCATCGGCGGCCTGCCCGCCGACCACTATGACAGCGCCATCGTCGAGGCGGTGGCCACCATCGCCCGCAAGATCGGGATCGACGTGGTGGCCGAGGGCGTGGAATCGCAGGCCCAGGCCGACGCCCTGCGCGCGCTCGGCATCGTGCGGGCGCAGGGGTTCCTGTTCGCGCCGGCGCTCGACAACGCCGAACTGCTGGCGCGCTACGGCGCCGGTTGAGCGCGGCACGGGCACCCGGTCGCGCAGGTGGCTACAATGCGCGCGGGGATCCGGAACACGTGCCAACGCCATGAATACCAGTCTCGTCCGCTGCCTGGGGCTCACGCTCCTGCTGCCGCTCGCCCTCCACGCCCAGACAGTGCCCGCGCCGAAGGAGTTCTACTTCGACGAGGACACCACGACCGCGCGCCCGATCGTCGCCATCGCCGGCGACGACGAGGCCACCCTGGAGCGGTTGATGGGAATGATGGAGCGAGGCCGGCGCGATGCGGATCGTGCCGTCGCGCAGCTGGCGCATGTCGCCATGCGCACCGGCCGTACCGAGGTCGGCCAGGCACTGTACCTGCGCGCATTCGAAGACATCCCGCCGCGTAACGCACGGCGGCAGTCGCTGCACTGGAACTACGGCTGGGATCTGGCGCGCACCGGCGATACCGAAGGCGCGCTGCCGCATTGGCTGGCGGCCGGTTTCGACCGGCTGGTCGATCCCGAATGGCTGCCGCCGACGCTGGCGCTGGCACTGTGGCGGCTCGACCGCCGCGACGAGGCGCTGGCCTGGTACGCGGCCGCCGTGCGCACTTGGCCCAGCCGCTGGCGCGACCCCGGCGATTTCAGCGCATTGTTGCCCGATTGGCGCGAAGACGAGCGCAAGACCCTGGGCGAGGTGCACGCCGCCTGGCTAGAGAACCCGCCGGCCTGGCCCTGAGCGCCGACCGCAGGGCCGCCGGCACTTCGCAGAAGGTCGCCCGTACCTGCCGCCTTTCGTAGGAGCGCCCCATGGGCGCGATGCCGACATGTTCCGGGGTGGCGACTGTCTACCGGAGGCCGCGTGTCACACGGCATCGCGCCCATGGGGCGCTCCTACGGGAATACTGGCCCCGGCAAGGGTTGCCGATGAAGGCGTCGAGCGCCCTCGATCGCGTGGGGGCCGCTAGCGCGGGTCCTCGATCGCCACGTCGTGCACACGAAGCCAGTCGCGGACGGCCTCGCGGCCGCGCTTGGCCTCGCCGCTCAACACGTCCTCGCGGGTCTTGAACAGGAAGCGCTGGAAGGTGACGTCCTGCACGTTGGTCGCGTTCGGGTCGGCACCGGCCTCGAGCAGCTTCAGCGCATGCCCGGGATCGTTGTACTTGGCGGCCTGGTGCAGCGGCGTGTTGCCGCCGCGGTCGGCGGCGTTGGGATCGGCGCCCGCGGCGAGCAGCGCGGCGAACTGCGCGTCGCGGCCGCCGCGCAGTGCCGACACCAGCGGCGTGGCCTGCGTGTTGGCGTTGCGGGCGTCGGGATCGGCGCCGCGTTCGAGCAGCAGCGCGAGATACTTCGGGTCGTCGGCCATCGCGGCCAGGTGGATCACGGTGTCGCCGTCGACGCCCGGCTGCGCGGGATCGGCGCCGGCGTCGAGCAGCGCCTCCATGCCGCGCAACGACTTGTTGAGCAGCGCCCACTGCAGCAGGGTGACCTGCTTGTCGCCCTGCGCGTCGAGCGCTGCGCCGGCCTGCGCGAGCGCGCGCACGCGATCGGCGTCGCCGGCGGCGACGGCCACAGCCAGTTCGGCCGTGCGGGGCTCGGAAAAGACTTGGTTCGCATCCACCGATGGCACTCCCTGTCTGGCGCAGGCGGCGCCGGACAACAGCATAAACGAGAGCACCGCGACCCAACGGAGCGGAGCGCGGCGCAACATGTGAAGGACGGTCGACGACATGACGGGCGATCGCTGCGGAACTGGCCGCCAGTCTAGTGAACGCGCCCGGCCGGCGCGATGAACGCGGCGCAGGCGACCGGCATCGCGCGTTCACCGCGCATGCGGCCGGTCACCGGCATCAGAACCAGTTGCCCGGATTCCAGTTGCTGTCCTTGAAATCGTTCCAGCGGTCCTGCGTCCATTCGCCGGCCGTATTGAGGCCGTCGCTGACCGCGGTGCCGGCCGTATCCAGCCCGCGCTCGACCATGCCGCCGAGCGAATCGAGGCCGTCGCCGAGCCACTGCGTGCCGCCCTCGATCCAGCCGCCGACGGTGCTGCCGACGTCCGGCAGGCCGACGGCGTCGCCGAGATCGCGGATCAGCCCGCCGGTGAGGTTGCCGGCGCCGTTGACCGCGTCGCCGGTCAGGCTGAGGCCGCGGTTGACCACGTTGCCGCTGGTCTGCAGCGTGAATTCGGCGAGGTCGCCGGTGGCGCCGAGCACGGCGTCGATCGGCCGGCCGGTGAGCAGGTCCTGGCCGGACTCGGCCAGGTCGCCGCCCAGTTCCGCCACGTCCTTGACGGTGTCGACCACCAGGCCGCCGCCCTCGCGGATGACGTTGCCGGCGAAATCGAACAGCGCTTCGCCCGGGCGCTCGATCGCCTGGTCCAGCGGCGAGGTCTCCACCTCGGTGACGTTGCCGCGCTCCAGGCCGCTGAGTACCGCCGGCATCAGGTGCGCGCGGATCGGATCCTTGATGAAGTTGGTGTTGTCCAGGCGCAGCTCGTGGCCGACCGCATCGGGCAGCGGCATGCCGTTCTGCTGGACGCCGGTGAGGATGTCGTTCTCGACGTTGTAGCGCCGCACCAGTCCGTCGGCGGCGACTTCGCGCGCGCCGTTGGGAGTGAAGCCGAGGCTGCGCAGCGATTCGTCGCTGAGCCCGGCGGCGTTGAAGGTCACCGCGGGATTGTCGGTGGCCAGTGCGCCGGCCGAGGCGAGCCCGCCGCCCAGCGAGTGCCCGGTGATCACCAGGTTGTCGCCCCATTCGGCCGAGGCTTCCTGCGCCAGGGCCATGGCATCGCGGTATTGGGACGTCTCGAAGCCCAGGCCCTGGCCGGCGTTGGTCAGCCAGTCATTGCCGCTCTTGGGATCGGTGCCGGCGAACGCCAGCACGTAGCGGCCGTTGCCGTCGGTGTAGACGGCGGCCTGGAAGCCGGTGGCGTCCCTGGACAGCGGCGTGGAGATCCCGGGCGGCAGGTCCTCGACCCGCGACCAGCTGCCGGCGCCGATCGCGGTGGCGCCCTCGGCGTTGTAGGCGTCCTGCGACAGCAGCGCCAGGTCCATGTCGATGTCGGCCTGCGGATCCTGCCCGCGGACCTGGTCGGCGAAGCTGCCCGCCGGCACCGGCTGCTGGCCGCCGTTGGCGGCGAACAGGTTGCCGAACTGCGGGTGGTAGGCCGGCTCGGCGACGTAGGGCGAGACTCCCTGCTGCAGCCGCTGGTTGTAGCCGGTGGGATTGACCTGCGGATCCGGAGGCGGCGACAGCTTGTACTGCTGGGCCAGCGATACCGCATTGTCGAACTGGACGGACATGTCCCTGCTCCCGACTGTAATCCTGTTGTCATAAAGCTAGAGCGGTCCGATTGCACCCGCCAGCTAGGGCAAACCCCAGTCCAGCTATGCGGCCGTGCCGGCGGTCCGCTTCCGACCGTGGGAGCGACGAACCGAGCGCAGCGAGTCGACGGCGAAGCCGGCGCGAAGCGCCTGCCCCGTGCTCGATACGGCGGCGACCCGCGCGGCGGCGAGCCAAATCGCGACGCGGGCCACAGAGCGACGCCTGTTGTGGCCGCCCGCCGCCCAATGGCCGACGGCCGAGCCGATCAGGGCGAGGCGGCGGCGGCCTCGAGCGGGATGTCGCGCTCACGCAGCCAAGCGATCACGGACTCGCGGTTGGCGCGGGCCTCGCCGGTCAGGCGATCGGCCGGTGTCCTGAAGAAGTAGGCCTGGAAGGTGGCGTCCTGGGTGTTCTTCGCGCCGGGATCGGCGCCGGCCTCCAGCAGCGTGCGCACCTGCGCACCCGCATTGAGCATCGCCGCCTTGTGTAGCGGAGTGTTGCCGGTGCGGTCGGCGAGGTTCGGGTCGGCGCCGGCCTCGAGCAGGCGCCGGAACTGCGCATCGGTGCGCGGCCCGGTGGCGCCGGCCAGCGGCGTGGCGCCGGTCTCGCCGTGCCGGGCATCGGGATCACCGCCGCCGGCGAGCACGATCTCCAGGTACTCCGGATCGTCGGCGATGGCGGCGCCGTGCACCGCGGTGCTGCCGCCGAGGCCCGGGCGGTTGGGGTCGGCGCCGGCTTCGAGCAGGGCCCGCAGTCCGCGCTTGCTCTGCGCCAGCATCGCCAGCTGCGGCAGGTTGACGCCCTGCTCGCCCTGCGCGTTCGGGTCGGCGCCCTGCTGTACCAGGTCGCGGACGCGCCCGGCATCGCCGTCGGTGGCGGCTTCGGCCAGTGCGGCGGCGGTCGGGTCGTCGGGAAAGGCTCGCTTGGCGTCCATGGCGTCTCCGCTGCAGGCGGCACCGGTCAGCATCAGCAGGATCGTCAGCAGTGCGGCGCGCATGGGCCGATTCTCACACACTCGTCCCGCGCGTGAGGCGCACGGGCCCCGGGCCGGTCAGGACGCCCAGGGACGCTGTTCGCGCAGGGCTTCCAGCACCGAACCCTGTGAATGCAGCTCGCCGCTGTGCTGGACGATGGCGATCGGGTTGAAGCGGCTCCAGCCGGTCAGCGGGTCGGGGTCGTCCAGCACGATCTCGTGCCCGGGCGCATCCGGGATGCCGTTCACTCCCCAGATGTCCTGCTGCGCGGTGGTCAGGGCTTCGCCGTCGACGTTGTAGCGGCGGATCTGGCCGGCCTCGGCGTCGGCCTTGGCGGCATCGGGGTCGAGCCCGAGGTCGCGCATGGTGTCGTCGTGCACGCCGGACGCGTTGAAGGTCACGGCGGCATTGCCGGTCGCCAGCGAGGCGGTGGCGGCCAGGCCGCCGCCCAGCGAGTGCCCGGTGATGGCCAGGCTGTCGCCGAAGGCGGCATCGGCCAGCTGCGCCAGCTGCACGGCCTCGTCGAACTGCTCGGCCTGCCAGCCCAGGCCCTGGCGGATGTTGGCGCCGGTCCAATCCTGGAACTCGTTGGAGCCGGCGAAGGCCAGCACATGGTTGCCTTCGCCGTCGGTGTAGATGCCGGCGCGGAAGCCGGTATCGGCGTTCTCCAGCATCGCCGGGTCGATGCCGGCGGCGAGCAGCGCGACGTCGTCCAGGCGGGTCCAGCCGCCGACCGATTGCACCGACGGGTCGTAGGCCGCCGCGGAGAGTTCCATCATCTGCAGGTCGATCGCCTTGGCGCCCTGGCCGCGGACCTGGGCGTCGAACGACGCGGCGTTGGCCGCGTGCTGGCCGGACAGCAGCCCGACCAGCTGCGGGTGATAGCTCGGCTCGAGCCGGTAGCTGCCGGTCGGCGCCTGCGGCACCGTCGCCTGGGGCGTCCGTTCGCTGGACGCCGGGTGGTGCGACGTCGGCTGCGCGGCGGTCGACGATTCGATGTTCAGGCCCATTCCAGATCCCTCCGCTGGGATGCCACGACCCTAGCGCCGCACCCGCGACCGGACCAGCTAGGGCCGACCCGAGGCGTTCAGGCGCCGCTGCCGGCTGCCAGCGGCACGTCGTGGCTGCGCAGCCACGTTCGCACCGCCTCGCGCTCGGCGCGGGCGCGGTCGCTGAGGACGTTGGCGGGCACGCCGAAGTAGTACGGCTGGAAAGTCGCGTCCTGGGCGTTCTTCGCCTGCGGATCGGCCCCGGCCTCGAGCAGCTGCAGCACGTGGGCGCCGGCGTTGATCATCGCCGCGCGGTGCAGTGGCGTGTTGCCGGTGCGGTCTGCGGCGTCTGGATCGGCGCCGGCGACCAGCAGGCGCCGGAAAGTGGCGGCGGTACGCGGGCCCACCGCCTGGGCGAGCGGGGTCTCGCCGCTTTCGGCGTGGGGTGCATCGGGGTTGCCGCCGTGGGCCAGCAGCAACTCGAGGTAGGCGGGGTCGTCGACCAGGGCGGCGGTGTGCATCGCCGTGCTGCCGCCGTAGCCGGGCAGGTTCGGATCGGCGCCGGCGGCCAGCAGCGCCTCCAGGCCGTCCCGGCTCTGCTTGAAGATGGCGTGCTGCAGCAGGTTGAGGCCGCCCTCGCCGCGGGCGTCGGGATCGCCGTTTTCGTCGAGCAGGGTGCGGACGACGTAGGCATCGCCCTGTTCCACCGCGTCGGCGAGGCGGGCGACAGTGGGATCGCTGAAGGGTCCGGTCTGCATGGCGCTCCCGTGGCAGGACGTGGTGGCCAGTATCGCGGCCAGCAGTGCCGGGATGGGCGGGAACTTGCTCACCCGCGGATTCTGCCATGCGAGGCCGCCGCCGCCGGTGTACGCGGCCGGATCGCCGGCCTTGTCATGGCCGACGCCCGTGCCGGTTCGTCGCGCCTCAGCGGCGGAAGAAGTCGACGACGCCCTGGCCGACGTCGCCGGCGAGGTCGGCCACGTTCTCCGCGCCCTGGCCGATGCCGTCGGCCACGGACTCGACCCCGTCGCCGAGGCGGTCGACGCCGCTCGACAGCAGGTCGCCGCCGCCCTCGACCGCGCCGGCGGCGATGTCGCCGACGCGACCCCAGCCGAAGTCGCGGATACCGTCGGCGGCGTCGCTGGTGCCGCGGTCGACGGCGCCGGCCGCGGTATCGGCCAGGCCGTCGACGGTGTCGCCGGCGGAGTTGAAGAAGCCCTCGCCGAAATCGCCGACCAGGTGCGCGACGCCGTCGACGTGGTCGCCGCGGGCGAACTGGTCGCCCGCCACGTCGAGCACGTCGTTGGCGAAGTCGCCGACGTTGCGCGCGTAGTCGTCCTGGATGACGTCGGGGATCGCGTCGATCAGTTCGCGGCTGAAGGAGGTGGGATTCTCGTAGCCGGGCTGCCACGGCTGCTGCTGCAGCATGGTGTCGATCATCACCTGCTGCTCGTGGCTGATGGCGGCGCGCAGCAGGTCGCGGACCACCGGGATGCGGTCGACCACGGCCGGATCGATCCAGGCGGGTGCGTCTGCGTATTCGAGCGCACGCTCGACCAGGCCGCGGTCGAGCGCGCCCTCTGGCCGCACCACGATCGGCGCGCCGAGCGCGTCGGGCATCGCCGGCGCCAGCGGCGAGTTCTCCTGCAACTGGGTCACCACGTCCTCGAACATGGAGTAACGACGGATCTGGCCGTCGCCGGCGACCTCGCGCGCGGCGGCGATGTCGATGCCCAGCCGCTCGAGGGTGTCGGGGTGCACGCCGGAGGCATCGAAGGTGACGGCCGGGATGCCGGTGATGATCGAGCCGACCGAGGCTTGGCCGCCGCCCTGGGAATGTCCGGTGATGGCGAGGTTGGTGGCCGTGCCGTCGGCGCCGGTCTCGCCGAGCGTGCGCTTGAATTCCTGCGCCACCTGCGGCGCCAGGCGGTCGAACTCGTCGGTTTCCAGGCCGCTGCCCTGGGCGTAGTTGGTCTGCCAGTCCGGGTCGGTCAGCATCGATCCCTCGCCCTGGGTGCCGCGGTAGGCGAGCACGTAGTTGCCCTCGCCGTCGGTGAACACCTCGGTGCGGAACTGGCTGCCGGGGACGTCGAGCCGGACGTCGGCGTTCCAGCCCATCGCCTCGAGTTCGGCCTGGCCCACCTCGGTCCAGCCGCAGACCGCCTGCGGGCCGTCCTCGTAGGTGGCGTAGGCCATGCGCATGAAGTCGACGTCCAGCGCGCGCGCCTGGGTGCCCTGCACGTAGGACGAGAACTCGCCCGCCCCGTAGGGCCGGGCGGAGGACGGGCCGCATTGCGGCGCGCCAGCGGCACCCGGCGGCGCGACCTGCGGGTGATAGGACGGTTCCGGCCGGTACGGCGCGCCAGCGGGGATCGGCAGCGGCTGCATCGTGTTCTGGTTGCCGGCGGGCTCCGGTGGTCGCCAGCCGTCAGTGGCGCCGGAATCCATGGCAGGAGAGATCGCACCCATGGTCCGCTCCATACGCGTGTACATGGACAACGTAACCCGATGCGCGCGGCGCGACAGCTAGGGCATGCCCCAGCCCGCGGCGCAGGGGGCGGGTTCGCGCGCAGGCGCAGGTGCCCGCGCGACGGTGTGCCGCGAAGCCGCCGGCGGGGTCGGGCCGCATTCGTCGGACGCCTTGCTGGACCGGGCGAGCGGCGCCCGCCGTGCCGCTGTCGCCGGCCGGGGCGAACCCTGCCGGGCGGGAGCCGCTATCGTAGGCGCCCTTGCCGTCCGGGAGAGCGTCCATGTTTCCATCGATGAGAGCCCTGCTTTGTGTGGGGGCGCTGGCCGCGGTGTCGACCGCCGATGCCGCCGACCGCATCACCGGGCAGCCCTTCGCCACCCGCAGCGAGGTCTATGCCCCGCATGCGATGGCCGCCACCTCGCACCCGCTGGCCACCCAGATCGCGCTCGAGGTGATGCGCGGCGGCGGCTCGGCGGTGGACGCGGCGATCGCCGCCAATGCCGCGCTCGGGCTGATGGAGCCGACCGGCAACGGCATCGGCGGCGACCTGTTCGCGATCGTCTGGGATCCGGCGACGCGGAAGCTGCACGGCTACAACGGCTCCGGGCGCTCGCCGCGCTCGCTCAGCCTGGCCGAGTTCGAGCGCCGCGGCCTGGCCGAGGTGCCCTCGCACGGCCCGCTCCCGGTGACGGTCCCGGGCGCCGTCGACGCCTGGTTCGCGCTGCACGAGCGCTTCGGCAAGCGGCCGATGGCCGACAACCTGGCGCCGGCGATCCGCTACGCGCGCGAGGGCCACCCCGTGCACGAGACCATCGCCTACTACTGGAACCGCAGCGTGCCGCTGCTGTCGAAGTGGCCCGGTTTCGCCGAGCAGTTCACCGTCGATGGCAAGCGTGCGCCGCGCACCGGCGAAACCTGGAAGAACCCGAACCTCGCCGACACGCTGCAGGCGCTCGCCGAAGGCGGCCGCGACGCGTTCTACAAGGGCGACATCGCGCGCACCATCGACGCCTATTTCAAGGCCAACGACGGCTTCCTGTCCTACGAGGACCTGGCCGCGCACGAAGGCGAATGGGTCGAGCCGGTCTCGACCGACTACCGCGGCTTTGATGTCTGGGAATTGCCGCCGAACGGGCAGGGCATCGCCGCGCTGCAGATCCTCAACCTGCTCGAGCCCTACGACCTGAAGTCCTACGGCTTCGGCAGCCCCGAGCACGTGCACCTGTTCGTCGAGGCGAAGAAGCTGGCCTTCGCCGATCGCGCGCGCTGGTACGCCGACCCGTCCTTCCATCCGGCGCCGGTGGCCAGGCTGATCTCGAAGGCGTACGCCGCCGAGCGCGGCAAGCTGATCTCGATGGACAGCGCGCTGCGCGAGGCGCAACCGGGCACGCCGAAGCAGCTCGACGAGGGCGACACCATCTATCTCACCGTCGCCGATGCCCACGGCATGATGGTGTCGCTGATCCAGTCCAACTACCGCGGCATGGGCAGCGGCATGGCGCCGCCGGGGCTGGGCTTCATCTTCCAGGATCGCGGCGAGCAGTTCGTGCTCAAGCCGGGCCATCCCAACAGTTTCGAGCCCGGCAAGCGTCCGTTCCACACCATCATCCCGGCCTTCGTCACCAAGGACGGCAAGCCGTGGCTGTCCTACGGCGTGATGGGCGGGGCGATGCAGCCGCAGGGGCATGCGCAGATCATCCTCAACCTGATCGACTTCGGCATGAACCTGCAGGAGGCCGGCGATGCGCCGCGGATCCAGCACGACGGCTCCACCGATCCGTCCGGCCAGGCGACGGCGATGAGCGACGGCGGCGAGGTGGACCTGGAAACGGGGTTTTCCTACGCGACCGTGCGCGCATTGATGCGCAAGGGGCATTCGGTGCGCTTCGCCCACGGCCCCTACGGCGGCTACCAGGCGATCATGGTCAATCCGCAGGGCGGCTGGATCGGCGCCAGCGAATCGCGCAAGGACGGGCATGCGGCCGGATACTGAGCGGGAAGGAAGATTGCGGGCCGTCATGGTCCGCCCAGGGGGAGACATGCAGGGAGGTTCGATGATCGGGAAAGGCTGGTGGATCGGATTGTTGCTGTGCATCGTGTCGCCGCTGCAGGCCCAGGCGCCCGCGGCGGCGATGCAGGAAGACCAGGCAGTCGTCGCTGCGCACCGAGCTTATCTGGCACGGCTCGTGCCGCAGTTGGCCGCGTCCGGCCAGCCGCGCGCGCTCGCCTTTGCCGCATTGCTGCGGGACATGGAAGCGCTGGCCGGATCGGACGGGGAAGGCGATCCGCCGCCGGATGCGGATGCGGATGCGCAGGCCTGGCGACGCACGGCCTTCTCTCGGGCCGGTGCCGACGTGGTGACGCTGACGCTGCTGGTGGCGGGAACGGATGTCGAAGACGCGGTTCGCGCCGATGCGGCAGCGCGCTGGCGGCAGGTCGAACCGTCGAACCTGGCGGCGTGGCTGTCCGATCCGGACGCCTCGCCGCAGCAGGTGCTGGAGGCGGCGCGCACGGCGGCCCGCGTCGACGGCCACATGTATGCGCAACTGCGCTGGATACTCCAGGCGCATCGCGACCATCCACCCTCGCCGGCGGAAGCCGCACGGATCAATGGTGGCGACAGTGGCCAGCCGGCATCCCTGGACGATTTCGCTGCGACCCACGGCATGGCCTTGCTTGCCGCCACCGCGACGCCGCGCTTCCAGCCGCTGCTCGAGTTCTGCCGTCGGGCCGGGACGCAGGCGCCTGGCTCGATCCAGGCGCAGGATTGCCGCAGGGCCGGCGAACTGCTGATGAGCGGCGATACCTTCCTGGTCCGCATGATGGGCTTGGCACTGGCCGATGGCACGGCCCGCGATGCCGTCGAGCGCGGGAGGCTGGCGGAGGCGCGGCGCCGCTTCGACTGGCAGATGCTGCAATGGGGTCGCCTGAGCGGATCCGCTCGCGGCGGTGGGATCGACGATTTCGTGCGCCTGCTGCGCGCCCCGGCGATCGGCGACGAGCCCGCCCTGGTCGAACGCCTGTTGCTCGACGCCGGCATCCCGCTCGATCCGCCCGCGGGCTGGCAGCCGCCGCGTCGCGACTGAGTTTGCGCCGTAGGAGCGCGCCATGCGCGCGATACCGCGGGCATGGCGCCGCCCGAAAATTCGGGTGACCGGCGCGCCTGCCGGTCCGGAATCGCGGCGTCCACCGGATCCTGCGGGCACCCGCGGTATCGCGCGCATGGCGCGCTCCTACGGAAGCCGGTCGCGGTGCCCGGCGGGCTTTCTCGTGGCGGAGCGCGGCGATCGGATCGAGTTGCGCCGCCTGCCGTGCCGGGTAGCCCCCGAAGGCCAGGCGACCAGGGCGTCAGCTGGTCGACTTCCGTGGCAGGCATGGATGCCCGCCTCCGCGGCATGACGGTGTCCTAATCGTCGCCGTGCGCTTGATCCGCGTTCATCCGCGTTGACCCATGGCCAAAAAATTCGTCTCTGCCCGCCGGCGACAAGGAGCGCGCATCGGCTCAGTCCGCCGGGACCGTGCGCTCGGCGGCCCAGGCGCGCAGCGCGGCGACCTGTTCGCACATGACCACCGACAGCGGGCGGGTCTGCCTGAGCTCGGCGCGCAGCAGGAAGTCGTTGAGCGGCGTGCCCGCGGCATGCGCGGCGTACAGCGCCGAGACGATCGCCTGTTCGATCTCGGCGCCGGAAAAGCCCTCCGCCGCCTGCGCCAGCGCGTCGAGGTCGAACGCGCCCGGATCGAGTTCGCGTGCGGCCAGGTGCAGCGTGAACACCTCGCGGCGGATGTCGGCATCGGGCAGGTCGACGAAGAAGATCTCGTCGAAGCGGCCCTTGCGCAGCAGTTCGGCCGGCAGTTCCCGCACCTGGTTGGCGGTGGCGACCAGGAAGACGTTCGACCTGCGTTCGGCCATCCAGGTCAGCAGGTAGCCGAGCACGCGCCGCGACACCCCGCCGTCGCCGTCGGGGCCGCCCGAGGCCAGGCCCTTCTCGATCTCGTCGATCCACAGCACACATGGCGCCAGCTGCTCGGTGGAGGCCAGCGCCGCGCGCAGGTTGGACTCGGTTTCGCCATGGTACTTGGCGTACAGCGTGCCGAAGTCCAGCCGCACCAGCGGTACCCCGAAGCCGCCGGCGATCGACTTGGCCAGCAGCGACTTGCCGCAGCCCTGCACGCCCAGCAGCAGCACGCCCTTGGGCGGGTCCAGGCCGGGCGGCGGATCGCCGTCGACGAACACCCGCCGGCGCTGCTCGATCCAGCGCTTCAGCCGCCGCGCGCCGGCGACATCGGCGAAGCGCGCGGTGTCGTACTCGTAGTGCAGGTGGCCGCTGCGGTTGAGCAGCTCGAACTTGAGCTTGGTCAGTTCCGGCAGGTCGTCGGGGCCGAGCACGCCGTCGCGGAAGATCAGCTGGCGGGCGATGCGGCGCGCGTCGGTCAGGCTCAGGCCCTGCAGGTTGCGCACGATCTGCCGCACCGCGTCGGCGTCGGACTCAACCCGCTTGCCGCCGTGCTCGGCGGCGTAGGCATCGGCCTGCTCGCGCACCAGCTTCTGCAGCGCCGGCGCGTCGGGCAGGCGCGGGGTGTAGCGCACCGCCAGCGCGTCGAGTTCGGCCGGCAGCTCGACCTTGTGCCCGACCAGCACGATCACGTGCGGCAGGCAGTCGCGGCGTTGCAGCAGGTCGCGCAGCTGGCGCTGGCTGCCGGCGTACTCGAGGTAGGGGTGGAAATCGAGCAGCAGGTACACGCCGCGCTGCCCGGCGGCGCGGATCGCGCGCAGGGTGGTGCCGATGTCGGCCTGGGCCTCGGCCGGATCCTCGCGGTCGAGGTCGATCCGGCGCAGGCCTTCGGTGATCGTCCAGCGGTACATGGCGCGCCGGACGTGGGTCAGGGTCTGCCGGAACAGCTCCACCGTGCGCGGCTCGTCCGCGGTCTCGACCACGATCAGCGGCGTATCGGCGCGGATCAGCGCGGCCAGGTCCTGCAGTTCGCTCATGTGGCGCGGCGGTCGGGGACGGCGCGTGACGATAGCAGAGGCCGGCTCGCGACGCGGCGCGAGCCGGTGTACTCTCGCGGGAACCTGACTGACCGGAGGGCGTGGATGAAGACTGTTCTGGTGGCCAGTTCCAAGGGCGGCGTGGGCAAGACCACGATCGCCACCCATCTCGCCGCGCAGTCGGCGTTGTCCGGCCACAGCACAGTGCTCATCGACGCCGACCCGCAGCACTCGTCGACCCGCTGGGCCGAGCGCCGCGCCGGGCTCGAAAGCGCGGTGCTGCCAATCGAGGGCACCCGCCGCCAGAAGACGGCGTGGAATTCGATCCCGGAAGGCACCGACCGGGTGATCGTCGACGCCCCCGCCGGCGCCATGCGCGAGGATCTCGAAGCCTGGCTCGAGCATGCCGACGCGGTGGTGGTGCCGGTGCTGCCGTCCTCGCTGGACATCGACGCCACCGTCCCGTTCCTCAACACCCTGGTCAAGCATCCGCGGGTGCGTCGCGGCGAGCTCAAGGTCGGGCTGGTCGGCAATCGCCTCCGGCCCTGGACCAACGCTTCGCGGCAGGCGGTGGAACTGCTGCAGCAGTGGCCGTACCCGGTGGTCGCGCAGCTGCGCGACAGCCAGGCCTACGTGATGCTGACCGGGCTGGGCCGGAGCCTGTTCGACTACCAGTCGCAGCACGTCCGCGAACACCAGTCGGACTGGCAGCCGTTGCTGCGCTGGCTGCGCAGATAGCCGGGAATCGGGAATCGGGAATGGAGAATGGTTGACAGCGCAAGCCCGTCGCCGGTTCCGGCTCGGCTGGCGGCAGTACCAGGATTGCCCCCGATTCCCTATTCTCAATTCCCCATTCCCGGCTTCTCCGACCCATGCGCGAACTGATCCTGCTGCGTCACGCCCACGCCGAACCCGCCGCGCCCGGCCGGTCGGACCTCGACCGGCCGCTGTCCGCCGACGGCCACGCCGAGGCCGAGGCGGCCGCACGCTGGCTGCAGCAGCACAAGCTGATTCCGGACTGCGTGCTGTGCTCGCCGGCGCGGCGCACGCGCGAGTCGCTGGAGATCGTGTTGGCGACGCTGGGCTATGTCGACCAGCGCCTGGAACTGGCGATCTACGACGCCACGCCCGGCACCTTGGCGGCGCTGGTCGACGCCCACCGCGACGTCGACCGGCTGCTGCTGGTCGGCCACAACCCGGGGCTGGAGCGGCTGGCGGCGCTGCTGCACAGCGGCCAGTCGGGCGACTATCGCGGCATCCCGCCGGGCGGGATCGCGGTGCTGGAGTTCGCGACCGAGGCGGCGATCGAGCCCGGCGCCGCCACCCTCTCCGCATTCTGGTGGCCGTGAAGCGCCATGTGGCGCTGCTGATCGCTCTCCTGCTCCTGCCCGCGGCCCCGTCGGCGGGCAATGGCGACGACGTCGTCATCGACAACGACGCCTCCCGGGTCAGTTTCACCCTGCGCACCCGTTGGGGCCAGTCGCTGGAGGGGCGCTTTCCGGAGTTCGACGGCGAGATCCGGCTGCTCGCCGACGGCCGCAAGCAGGTGCACCTGTGGCTGTCGGCGCGCGACATCGAAATCGTCGGTCATCCGCGCTACACCCGGCTGACGCGCGGCGAGGGCTTCTTCGACGCGGAACGGTATCCGCAGGTGACATTCGTCTCCGAGGCGTTCGCGCCGGCACTGGTGCGCGCGGGCGGCGAACTCGCCGGGGTGCTCGACATCCGCGGCGTGCAGCGGCGCGAGCTGTTCGAAATCGCGCCCGCCGCCTGCGAGCGGCCGCTGGTCGATTGCCCGGTGGAGGTGACCGGCAGCGTGCGTCGCGCCGACTACGCGATGGACCGCTGGGCCTTCGCGCTGGCCGAGCGGGTCCAGTTCGACCTCTCGCTGCGCGCGGCGCCGGCCCGGTGAAACCGGTGCTGCGGACATGCGTGGCGCTGCTGCTGGCGCTGGCCGGCAGCGGTTGCATGAGCCTGTCGCCGTTGCAGCGCGACCAGGCGATGCACGTCGCGGCGCAGGCGCGCTCGACCGCGATCGATTGCGACGATCCGCTGACCGCCTGCGCACGGCCCTCGCCGCTGCGCGCGCTGGGCGCGCGTGCCTTCGCGCAGAGCGCCCCGGGCGCACCGCGGCACTACGCGCTGCTGCTCGACTACGGCCAGGATGCGCTGCTGTCGCGGCTCGACCTGATCCGCAGCGCGCAGCGCAGCATCGACCTGCAGACCTACATCTTCGACGAGGACGACGCCGGCCGTCTGACCCTGGACGAGCTGCTGGCCGCCGCACGGCGCGGGGTACGGGTGCGGATGCTGGTCGACCAACTGTCCGCGCTCAAGCACGTCGACACCCTGGCGGCGCTGGCATCGGTGCACGCGAACTTCGAAATGCGGGTCTACAACCCGCTGCTGGGGCGGGCACGGACCAGCTATCCGCAATACCTGCTCGCGGCCGCCTGCTGCTGGCGCCAGCTCAACCGGCGCATGCACAACAAGATCCTGCTGATCGACGACATGGTCGGCATCACCGGCGGGCGCAACTACCAGGACAGGTACTACGACTGGGACAGTGCCTACAACTTCCGCGACCGCGACGTCCTGGTCGCGGGCCCGGTGGCGGGCGAGATGAAGGCGAACTTCGAGGCGTTCTGGCACGCGCGCCGCAGCGTGCCGGTGGCGCAACTGACGGATGTCGCCGGGCGGCTGCTGCGCGCCGGCGCGCCGCCGATGCCGCACACGCCGTTCGCCGCGCCGGAGCGGGTGGCGGCGATCTCGCGCGATGCCGACGATCCGCTGCTGGTCAACGAACGGCTGGCGGCGGCGGCGATCCCGGTCGGCGAGGTCGCGTTCATCGCCGATCCCCCGGACAAGCATCGCCGCAGCTACGAGGACGTCGCGCCGTCGACCGTGGAGTTGCGCGCGTTGATCGAGTCGGCCGAGCGCGAGGTGCTGCTGCAGACGCCGTACCTGGTGCTGTCGCGGCCGGCGCAGGCCTTGTTCGAGTCGCTGCACGACCGCCCCGACGGCCCGCGCGTGGTGGTGTCGACGAACAGCCTGGCGGCCACCGATTCCTTCATCACCTATGCGCTGTCGTACAAGTACAAGCGCCGCTACCTGCGCGACTTCGGCTTCAACATCTACGAGTACAAGCCGTTCCCGGAGGACGCGCCGATCGATCTCGACGCCACCGGCGCGGTCGGCATCCGCTGGAATCCGGACGGCAGCGTCGACATCGAGGCTCGCGACCACCCTCCACAGGCGTCGGAGACCGACGAAGTACGGCTGCAGCCGAGCGGATCGGGAGCGCGGCGGGCGCCGCGGTCGTCGGAGCGGTTGCCGCTGGACCGCGAATACTCGGCGCTGCGCTACGCCGGTGTCGGCGTCAATCGCCCGGTGCCGCTGCAGCGGGCAGGCGTGCGCATCGGCCTGCATTCGAAATCGCTGGTGATCGACGAACGCATCGGCGTGGTCGGCACCCACAACTTCGATCCGCGCGGCGACAACCTCAATACCGAGAGCGCCCTGGTGATCGAGGATCCGGTGTTCGCGCGCGCGCTGGCCGCCAGTATCCGCCGCGACATCGCGCCGGCCAATTCGTGGGCGATCGCGCGCCGCGACAAGCCGCCGGTGTTCTCGGGGCTGGACTACTCGCTGGCCAAGATTTCCGAGCACCTGCCGCTGTTCGACCTGTGGCCGACCCGCTATGCCACCAGCTACGAATTCGTCCCCGGGCCGGACTGCCCGCGGGCGCCGCCGCCGGACGATCCCGGCTTCCGCGCCTGCCATGAGCCGGTCGGCGATTTCCCCGAGGTCAATCTCGGCCTCAAGAGCGTGCTGACGCGGATCTTCACCGCGTTCGGGGCCGGCCTGGCGCCGATCCTGTAAAAGCCGGGATTAGGGATTCGGGATTCGGGATTCGGAAGAGCTGCCTGTGCCGTCACCCCAGCGCAAGCGTGGGGTCCATCTTGATCTTGCGGTTTTCGCTCGAACCGGAAAACGGTTCCCAGCCCTCGGCTAAGCCCTCGAGGGCAGGCTTTGCGGTGGGATGACGGGCACAGGCTACTTTCCGTCCCTTCCGGCCCCGCGTCTACCGCCTGATGCCGATCCTGTAGACCGTTCGTCGGCCCGGACGTCGGTGACTCTCTTGTAAATCAATCACTTGTCGAGATTTCGGGGGTGGGGTGACTTCCGGCACATGTGACGCTGCCCATGTGTTGTAGTCTACCAGCACACCGCAGCACTATTACTCCAGAGGAGCTCGCCATGAACGCCCAGTATCCCATCGCCGACCGCCGCGACAGCGCCCGTACCTCCGCCCCCGCCAAGGCCTCGCCCATCCGCCGCGAACACCGCGTCCGCGACTTCGGCGTCGGTTACGGCAACAGCAGCGGCTACGTCAGCAACCGCCGCTACGCCAGCGCCTCGATCACCCCGCGCTTCCGCTTCGCGTGATCCACCACCGCCAGCTTTCCAGAGGAACCGCCATGAACGTCTTCGCCCTCTCGCTTCCCTCCGGCCCGCGCCCGCTGCCCGCCGTCGTGATCGCCTCCGCCCGGGTGGCGGTTGCCCGCGAACCGCGCAGCCGCGATTTCGGTGTCGGCTACGGCCACAGCAGCGGTTACGCCCGCGCCCGCGGCTACGCCGGTGCCGCATTCGCCCCGCGCTTCCGGATCGCCTGATCCCCGTCCCCGCAACGCCTCTCCTCCGAGACACTGTCATGAACGCAATGCCCGCTCGCAATCCTGCTCCGCAGGCCGCCACGCCCGGCCCGGTCGCCACGACCACCGTCCGCCGCGAACATCGCACCCGCGATTTCGGCGTCGGCTATGGCAGCAGCAGCGGTTACGCGACCGATCGCCACTACATCGGCAACCATCTCGTTTCCCGCTTCCGCTGCGCCTGAGCCGCAGTTCCAGCAAACGGCCGCCACCGCCGCGATCGCGCCAGCCGCCCGGCCGGCAAGCCGCGATTGCCGTGGCGCTGGCGACGCGAGGCGACGCTCGGCTATCGTGCGGACATGAACGACACCGACCGCTCCGCCGCGGGATCCGTCCAACCGCGCTCGCCGTTCCGTCGTACCGAGACGCTGGAAGCGCTGAACGCGATGTCGCGCAACACCGCGATGGAGCCGCTGGGCATCGTCTTCACCGAACTCGACCCCGACTACCTGCGCGCGACCATGCCGGTCGACGCCCGCACCCACCAGCCCTACGGCCTGCTGCACGGCGGCGCGTCGGTGCTGCTGGCCGAGACCCTCGGCAGCACCGCCGGCATGCTCTCGGTCGGCGAGGACGAGGGCTGCGTCGGCATCGAAATCAACGCCAACCACTTGCGCGGCGTGCGCAGCGGCCGTGTCACCGGGACCGCGCGTGCGCTGCACGTCGGCCGCAGCACCCAGGTCTGGGAGATCCGCATCGAGGACGACACCGGGCGGCTGGCCTGCATTTCGCGCCTGACCCTGGCAGTGGTGGCGCGGCCGCCGCGCTGATACGCACCGCCGTTGGCGATGGCGGCATCCGCGGATGGATCGCCGCGTCCGCGCCCGCCAGTCGCATCTGCCCCATAATCCAGGGTCTGTTCGCGGCAAACGGCCGCGACCGGTACGGGTCCTTTACGCAGCGCATGAACCAGCCGCCATTCCTCTCGAGCGCGACCGCGTCCGTCGCAGACAGCAGCGCCTTGCGCGTGCTGCGCTACGGCTATCGCGTGCCGATGCTGCTCTGGCACCTGCTCGTCGACCTGCCGCTGGTGCTGCTGGCGATCACGCCGCTGACCGCCTCCATTCCCACGCGTGGCGGCGAGCCCCTCGACCATCGCCTGATCCGCGCCTGGTCGGCGGGGCTGATGCGCGTGTTCGGGTTCCGCCTGCGCCGCAGCGGGGTTCCGATGAACGGCGCGACCATGTTCGTCGCAAATCATGTCAGCTGGATCGACATCGTCGCCCTGCACAGCCAGCGCATGATGGGCTTCGTCGCCAAGAAGGAGATCAGCCGCTGGCCGCTGATTGGCTGGCTGGCCAGCCGCGGCGAGACCATCTATCACCAGCGCGGCAGCCAGGAGTCGCTGGGCGGCGTGCTGCACGAGATGCTGGCGCGGCTGCGCGGCGGACGTTCGGTCGGGGTGTTCCCCGAAGGCCGCACCCGCGACGGCCGCGAGGTCGGGCCGTTCCATGCACGCATCTTCCTGGCCGCGGTCGAGGCCGGGGCGGCGGTGCAGCCGGTGGCGCTGCGCTACGGCGATCACGCCGCGGCGCAGACCATGGTGGCGTTTCGCGAGCGCGAAAGCTTCGTCGGCAACTTCCTGCGCCTGCTCGGCGAGCCGGCGCGGAGTGCCGAGGTGGCATTCCTTGAGCCGATCGCGCCGGGCGATGCCATCGGCCGCCGGCGCATCGCCGAGGTCGCGCGCGAGCGCATCGTCGCCGCGATGTATGCCGGCCGCGCCGGCAACGGCGCGGCGTGAGTCGCGAGCGCGTGCCGCGAGCGGATCCCCGCCACGACGCCCCGCGCCTTCCCGCCAGCCGACGCATGTCCGAGCGCAGTCCCTATCTCCCGCCACGCTGGCTGCGCAATGCGCACATGCAATCGGCGCTCGGTTCGAGCCCGTGGCGGCGGCGCCGCGGCGCCGAGGCGCTGGCGGCGACCGGGGCGCAGACTTTCGAACACCTGCTCGACGCCGGTGACGGCGTGCGCCTGCACGGCATGCACAGCGCCGTGCCCGGCACCGCGCCGCGTGGGCTGGCGCTGCTGCTGCACGGCTGGGAAGGCAGCAGCGAATCGAGCTACATGCGGCTGACGGCGGCGCAGCTGCTGCGCCGCGGCTTCGAGGTGTTCCGGCTGAACTTCCGCGACCACGGCGAGACCCACCACCTCAATCCCGACCTGTTCCATTCCAACCGCATCGACGAGGTGGTGCAGGCCGCACTCGAGGTCGCGCGGCGCTTCCCGGCGCGTCCGCTGGTCGCCGCCGGCTATTCGCTCGGCGGCAACTTCGCCCTGCGGCTGGCGCTGCGCGCGCCCGCCGCCGGCCTGCCGCTGGCGCACGTGGCCGCGGTCTGCCCGGTGCTCGATCCGGCGCTGACCCTGGTGCAGATGGAGCGCGGAATGCCGCTGTACCTGCGCTATTTCGAGCGCAAGTGGCGCGGCTCGCTGCTGCGCAAGCGCGCGCTGTTCCCGCAGCTGCACGATTTCGACGACGCCACGCTCAAGCTCGGCATGCGCGCGCTGACCGAATGGCTGGTGCTGCGGCATACCGACTTCGGCTCGCTCGACAACTACTTCGACGGCTACTCGATCGCCGGCCAGCGACTGGCATCGCTGCAGGTGCCGGCCGACATCCTCACCAGCGCCGACGACCCGGTGATTCCGGTCGACGGCTTCCGCGCGCTGCAGCTGCCGGACGCGACCACGGTGGAGATCGCATCCTGGGGCGGCCACTGCGGCTTTGTCGAGAATGCGCGCCTGGACGGCTACGCCGAGCGCTGGGTGGCCGAACGGCTGGCGGCCACGGCGTAGGCGCAGCGGGTCGGGGACCAGCCGCTACAATGGCCGGCCGCCGACGGACATCCGTACCGATGCACGAACAGATTCTCGACGCCCTGCGCCGCGGCGCCCACGACGAGGCGCTCGCCGCCGCCGCCGCTGCGGTCGAGGCCGACGGCAACGACGCCCGCGCCCATCACCTGACGGCGCTGGCGCAGCGCGCGGCCGGCGACGATGCCGCGGCGATGGCGGCCATCGATCGCGCGGTCGCGCTGGCGCCGGACGATGCCGCGCTGCATTTCCAGCGCGCGGGCCTGCTGCTCGGCGCGCGCCAGGTCGATCGCGCGCAGCAGGAACTCGCGCGCACGATCGAACTCGACCCCAACCAGTTCGGCGCCTACGTGGTACAGGCGGAACTGGCGATCGGACTCGGCGACATCGACGAGGCCGAGCGGCTGGCGCGGCTCGCCGAACGGATCGCGCCCGGGCATCCGGCGCTGGCCTCGGTGACCGGCATGGTCGCGCTGCGCCGCGGCGACCCCGACCGCGCGCTGTCGGTGCTGTCGTCGGCGCAGGCGCGGGCGCCGGACGATCCGCAACTGCTCAACGCGCTCGGCTTTGCCTACCTGGCGAAGGGGCACCTGGCGTTCGCCGAGCAGACCTTCCGGCGGCTGCGCGAGCAGCAGGTCGGCGGCCCGGCGCAACAGCGGTTGATCGCGGAGGTCGTGCACCGCCAGGGACGGCACGAGGAAGCGCTGGCGGAACTGCAGCCGTTGCTGGAGTCGCAGGCCACGCCTGCCAATCTCGCCTTCGCCGGGCAACTCGAACTGGCGCTGCGGCGGCCGCAGCAAGCCCTGCCGTGGCTGCGGCGGGCGCTGGCGGCCAACCCGGCGGACGGCCGCGACCTGAACCTGATCATGGCCGCCTGGCAGCAGCTGGGCGACGTCGACGACGCCCGCAACACGCTCGATGCAGCGCTGGCGACCTCGCCGCAGGTGGCCGGCCTGTGGCAGGCGCGCCTCGCGCTCGAACGCGGATCGCCCGAACGCGTGCGCGAGGTGGTCGCGCGCTGGTTGGCGGCGACGCCCGAGGCGGTGCCGGCGCTGGAAGCGAAACTGGCACTGCTGGACGAGGACGCGCAGGCCGCGGAAGAGACCGCGCGGCGGATCGTCGCCCTGCAGCCGGGGCATGTGCCGGCCGAGGCGAGGCTGCTGGACCTGCTGGCGCGTCGCGATCCGCAGGCCGCGGTCCGCCGCGCCGAGGAACTGCAGCGGTTGCCGGCCGATGCGCGCATGCAGCGGATGGTCCGCGGCTGGCTGGCGATCGCCCACGACGGCGCCGGCCACCACGGCGAGGCGGTCCGCATCTGGACGGACCTGCACGCCGAGGCCGGCGAGCGCATGGTCCCGCTGCCCGAATGGAGCGATCCGCAGGTGCCGCGACAGGCGACCGCGCCGGTGCCGGACGCCGCGCCGCCGGTGGTGTTCCTGGCCGGGCTGCCGGGCTCGGGCGTCGAGCGCACCGCGCAGCTGCTCGGCGGCATCGTGCCGGCGTTCCGCGGCGACCGCTTCGGCCCGCAACCGCCGCAGGATCCGCTGCAGAACATCCACACCATCCCCGCGCTGGCGCGTGGCGAGGCCGATCCGGTCGCGCTCGCCCAGGCCTGGCGCACGCAGCTGCCGGCGCGCGGGATCG
The DNA here is from genome assembly GCF_041300785.1 of Luteimonas salinilitoris. Taxonomy (NCBI): domain Bacteria; kingdom Pseudomonadati; phylum Pseudomonadota; class Gammaproteobacteria; order Lysobacterales; family Lysobacteraceae; genus Luteimonas; species Luteimonas salinilitoris. The sequence goes on along the minus strand of NZ_JBFWIB010000009.1, from coordinate 144,593 downwards.
CCGACGGCGCGGTGATCGACTGGCTGCTGTGGTGGGACAACGCGCTGCTCGACATGATCGGCGTGCAAGTGCCGCAGGCGCGCGTGCTGGTCGCATTGCGCGATCCGCGCGACATGCTGATCAACTGGCTCGCGTTCGGCGCAGCGGTGCCGTTGCGGATGGGCGCGCCGCCGGAGGCGGCCGCGTGGCTCGCGCGGGGGCTGGAGCAGGTCGCGGCGCTGCACGAGCGCGAGCTGCATTCGCACCGGCTGCTGCGGCTCGACGAGAGCGTCAACGATCCGCCGGCCGTGGCCGGCGCGCTCGGCGAGGCATTGGAGCTGGCTTTGCCGGTACCGCCGGCCGGGCTGTTCAACGGCCGGCGCTTCGCGGCCGGCCACTGGCGCGCCTACGGCGACGTGCTCGCGGAGGCTTTCGCGGCGCTCACGCCGGTGGCGGTACGGTTGGGCTATCCGGAAACCTGAGGACGGCCCCCGGGTCCGTCCATCCCGGACTGGTTCCGTGGGCGCGCCGTTCTCGGCGCGCACGTAACCTCCGGACTGGTTCAGAGGTTCCCTGACAGGCAGACACAGGAGGCAGCGATGCGCATCCGCAGCGACAGTTTCGAACACCGCCGGCCGATCCCGTCCGAGTTCGCGCTGGGCACGCCGGACGGATTCGGCGGCAACCGCAATCCGCACCTGGCCTGGGACGAGGCGCCGGAAGGCACGCGCGGGTTCGCACTGCTGTGCATCGATCCCGATGTGCCGACGGTGGGCGAGATGGTGAACAAGGCCGGGGTGGAAATTCCCGCCGAGCAGCCGCGCACCGAGTTCAACCACTGGGTGATGGCCGACATTCCCGCCGACGTGCGCGAGATCGCGGCGGGCAGCTGCAGCGACGGCGCCACCGAGGGCGGCAAGCGCAATCCGCCCGGACCCGCGGGCGCGCGCCAGGGGTTGAACGACTACACGAAGTTCTTCGCCGGCGACGACGCCATGGGCGGGGAGTACTTCGGCTATGACGGTCCGTATCCGCCGTCCAACGACCTGCGCACGCACCGCTATTTCTTCCGCCTGTTCGCGCTCGACGTCGAACGCCTCGTATTGCCGGAGACGTTCACCGCCGGCGACGTGTTTGCCGCGATGCACGACCACGTGCTGGCCGAGGCCGCCGTGTACGGCACCTATACCCTCAACCCCGACGCGCAGGGATGACCGCGACGCCGGAACGATCGGCCGGATCGTCCGCGCGCTCTTGCGGTGGGCGTCTTGGTCGACGATCCGTCGTTGTCGTATGGCGCGCTCCTACGAAAGCGGGCTCTGCGCTGGACCGAAGTGCGCTGCCGGCCGCCGTCATTCGACGGACGATTCCACCGTCATGTCGAGCACGTAGGCGATCGACGACGCGTCGGCCGGCGGGTTCTCGATCGCGTAGCGTTTGACCCGCAGCACGTTGCGCACGCCCGGCTCGTGCGTATAGCCCTCGATCTCCTCGTACAGCGGCTGCCATTCGCCCGGCGCGCCGGCCTTCAGGCCCTGCACGTCGTATTGCACCTCGCGCACCCGCAGACACTGCATGTCCGGGATCAGCGGATGGTTGCAGGCGACGCGCTGCGCGGCCACTTCGAGAAACACGGTCTCGCCCGCGCCGCCGTAGCGGGTGTCCGCGGTGGCGGCGCCTTCGAAGCGCAGGCGGTCGCCGTCGGCCGTGGCGAGGGCGAGCGTCGGCGGATCGCCGTCGTCGAGCCGCAGTTGCAGTTCGCCCTGCAGGCGCGCGTTGACGGCGGCGTCCTGCGCCATCAACGGCTGGTCGCAGCCCATCAACGTCTGCATCAGTTCGCCGACGCGCAGGGTGTCGCCCTCGCGCGTATAGCTGCCGCCGATGCGGTTGCAGCCGCCCGACACGCCCAGCCGGCCATCGGCGAAATCCAGCTGCAGCGGACGTTCGGCGCTGGCGAACAGGGCATCGATGCGGCTGCCGTCGGCGGCGACCGCGTCGCGCAGGCGCCAGTGGTAGGCCTCGAGCCGGTCGCCGCCGACCGGTGCCGCCGCCGCCGTAGCGGGTGTGGACGCAGGAGCAGGTGCAGATGCGGCGGGTGGATCGGCGGGCGCGCAAGCGGCGAGGGCGAACGGCAGCAGCAGCGACAGGGGCAGGCGGCGTGTCATGGCGGTTCCCGGACAAGGAGGCGGGTCGAACGTAACAGGTTGAACGTAGCAGCTCCGCTCACGGGGTTGCGCTCGCCGTTCCGCCCGTCCGCATTCGTTCACGGATCCCGGACCGCGGCGCCCGCCGGCATCGCCGCCGGTCGGCACCATCGACGAGCCGCGGCGGTGGTTGCGAAGCGGGGGTGATGCTGTCCGAAAACGGCGAGTAATCGCCGCCGGTCCGGCGGATAACGCACGTGCAGCGCACGCGTAACGCGCTGCCGCGCGAACTCCCGGGCGATCGCGGCCAGGTCGTCGGCATCTCCGGCGTCTGCGACCAGGCCGCCGGACGGCGCAGCGCGATCAGTTCGGTGCTTTGGGAAAACGGCGAACCGATCGAGATCGGCGATCTTGGCGGCGTCGCCTGGAACACGCCGATGGCGATCAACCAACGCGGCGACGTGGTCGGCTTCGCCAACGCATCCGCGGACGACGGCAGCGACTTCAACCCGCGCGCGTTCCTGTGGATCCGCGGCAAGCCCGTCAGGAATCTCGGGATGCTGGACGGCGACGACGACAGCCAGGCCACCGGCATCAACGCACGGCGGCAGGTGGTGGGGACCTCCTGCGGCACCGGCGGTTGCCGGGCGTTCCTCTGGCAGAACGGCGCCATGCAGGATCTCAACGCACTGGTGTCGGTGCCCGATGGCATGGTGCTCACCGTCGCCAATGACATCGACGATCTCGGCAGGATCAGCGGCCAGGCGTTCGATGCCGCCACCTCCGGGACCCGGGCATTCGTGGCCGCACCGTACCTGGCGATCCGACGCTAGGGCCTGCTAACGCCGCCGAAAGTCGCCGCGACGCGGGCCGCGCGATCCGCCGGTCCGCGTCATACCGGAACACCATCACCTTTCGCCGCCGGACGCGGGCGCCCATCGCCATCGCGCTGTCGATCCCGACGCGCGTCGTTCGTCGTCCAGATGAGCGGCCGCCGTGCCGGCACCGTCGGTGCGGCGGCTCGCGAGCGACCGCGGGAGAAACGACATGCGCTGCATGGTGATGGTGAAGGCGACCGGCGACAGCGAAGCCGGCGTGATGCCGGACGCACGGCTGCTGGCAGAGATGGGCCGATACAACGAACAGCTGGCCAGGGCGGGCGTGCTGCTCGCCGCCGAAGGCCTGCGCCCGAGCGCGGAGGGCGTGCGGGTGCGCTTTTCCGGCGCGACGCGGACCGTGATCGACGGTCCGTTCGCCGAGACCAAGGAGTTGCTCGCCGGCTTCTGGCTGCTCCAGGTCCGGTCGCTGGAAGAGGCGATCGAGTGGGTGAAGCGCTGCCCCAATCCGCATCGCGGGGACACCGGGATCGAGATCCGCGAAATCGAGATCCGGCCGGTGTTCGAGGCCGAGGACTTCGGCGATGCGCGCAGCGCCGGACCGGGCGGGTGCGCCGCGTCCTCGCGCGAGCGCGACGGGCGCGTGGCGTGAGCGATCGCCGCGCCGTGACGGCGCGGCCGTCCGTCGGTGCCGGCCAGGGGCGGTGCCGTGGCGGCGGGCGTACGACGAATGGCCCTTGCCCCGACCCGGAGATGATGCTGTGATCGCGCGCCATGACCACGGATGTCCACAAGACCATCGATGCCGTCTGGCGGATCGAGTCTCCCCGGCTGATCGCCGGGCTGATGCGCATGGTGCGCGACATCGATCTGGCCGAGGAGCTGGCGCAGGACGCGCTGGTGGTCGCGCTGGAACGCTGGCCCGATTCGGGCGTCCCGGATAACCCCGGTGCCTGGCTGATGGCCACCGCCAAGCACCGCGCGATCGACCGTCTGCGCCGGCACAAGCTGCTGGACCGCAAGCACGAACAGCTCGCCTACGAGCTCGAGTCCGAGCGCGAGGACATCGACGCGAAGCAGGAGGCCGCGCTCGACCACACGATCGGCGACGACCTGCTGCGGCTGATCTTCATCGCCTGCCACCCGGTGCTGTCGACCGAGGCGCAGGTGGCGCTGACCCTGCGCCTGCTGGGCGGGCTGACCACGCCCGAGATCGCGCGCGCCTTCCTATTGCCGGAGCCGACCGTCGCCCAGCGCATCGTGCGCGCCAAGCGCAGCCTCGGCGCAGCGCAGGTCCCGTTCGAGCTGCCGCCGCGCGACGAGCTCGCCGAACGCCTGGCCTCGGTGCTCGGCGTGATCTACCTGATCTTCAACGAGGGTTACAGTGCCAGCAGCGGCGAGGATTGGGTACGGCCGGGGCTGTGCGAGGACGCGCTGCGGCTGGGGCGGGTGTTGGCGGAACTGATGCCGCGCGAGCCCGAGGTGCACGGCCTGGTGGCGCTGATGGAATTGCAGGCCTCGCGGCTGGGCGCGCGCACCGGCGCCGACGGCGCCCCGGTCCTGCTGCCCGACCAGGACCGGGGCAAGTGGGACCACCTGCTGATCGGCCGCGGCCTGGAGGCGCTGGAACGCGCCGGACGCCTCGGGGACGTGCGCGGCCCGTACGCGCTGCAAGCCGCGATCGCGGCCTGCCACGCGCGTGCGCCGAGCGCCGAGGCCACCGACTGGCCGCGCATCGTCGCCCTGTACGACACCCTGTCGGAGCTGGTGCCCTCGCCGGTGATCGAACTCAACCGCGCGGTCGCGCTGGCGATGGCCCATGGCCCGCAGGCCGGCCTCGACCTGGCCGACCAGCTGCGAGAGGTGGCGGCGCTGGCGAACTATCACCTGCTGCCCGCCGTGCGCGGCGACCTGCTGGCCAAGCTGGATCGTCACGCCGAGGCGAAAAGCGAGTTCGAGCGCGCAGCCGCGCTTGCCGGCAACGAGCCCGAGCGCCGGCTGCTGCTGGAGCGCGCCGCGCGCAGTGCGGCTCAGGTCTGACCGCTCCCGCAGCGGCGGCGCGGCGCGCGGTCACATCTCAACGATGCCCTTGAACCCGCCCCAGATCATGCGCTTGCCGTCGAACGGCATCGTCTTCGGGTCCATGCCGGCCAGGCGCGGGTCGGCCATCACCTTCTTGTTGATGCGATCACGCTGCGCGCGCGACTTGTAGACGATGTACGAGAACACCACCACCTCGTCCTCCTTCAGCTTCACCGCCCTGGGGAAGGAGGTGACCTTGCCCGGCTGCACGTCGTCCTCCACGCACTCCACGTACTGCAGCGCGCCGTATTCCATCCAGATCTTGCCGGCCTTGCGCGCCAGCGCGCGGTAGGCGGACAGCTTGGCCTTGGGGACTGCCAGCAGAAAACCATCGACGTAACTCATGGGAAGCTCCTGTTTTCGGGGGATGCACAACGCCCGCGTGGGACGATCGGGTACCGGCCGGAGGCGATCGCGTCGGGAGAGCCGGACGGGAAATAATCGCCTACCTTCACTGGGCGACGATCCGGAGCGCGCGATTTCGACAGCCGTGGAGATGATGTCCGAGCCGGTGCAGGCACGGAACCACGGCACCGCACCCGCTGCGTGAAGCGAACTTGCCGTTGGCGGACATCGCGGCCGGAAGCGGCGGCGCAGATTTCCGCTCGACGCCGGATGATGAAGCTCGGTGCCCCGGTCAGCTTCCGGCCGGCATCAACAGCAGCAACAGACCGCCGAGTAGCATGCGATAGACCGCGAAACCGGTGTAGCGATGCGACTTGATGTAGCCCAGCAGCCACTTCACCACCACGAATCCGGTGGCGGTGGCGGCCGTGAACGCCAGCGCCACCTCGCCCCAGGCCTCGCCGCCGAGGCCCTGTTCCAGCCACAGCTCGAGGAACGCGTAGGCGCTGGCCGCGAACATGGTCGGGATGCCGACCAGGAACACGAACTCGGTCGCCGCCGAGCGCCGGCTCAGCCCCGCCAGCATCGCCATGAAGATCGCCGCCGCCGAGCGCGACGTGCCGGGGAACACGCCCGCCACGACCTGCGCCAGGCCGACCAGCACCGCCACGGTCCAGGTCACGTCGATGCTGTCGCCGCGGCGTTCGGCGAGCCGCTCGGCGACGATCATCCAGATGCCGCCCAGGATCAGCGCCCACGCCACCGGCGTCACCGTCTCCGGCAGTTCCCAGCCGGCCATCCGCACCGGCAGGCCGACGATCGCGGTCACCGCGAAGGCGGCGGCGAGTTTCAGGGCGTAATCGCGGTTCTCGCGTTGCCCCAGCCCGGTCGCCAGCGCCCACAGCCGCTGCCGGAACACCAGCGTGATCGCCAGGATCGCCCCGGCCTGGATCACGATGGTGAAGAAGTCCGAGCGCGTGCCCAGCCAGTGCTGCGCAATCAGCAGATGCCCGGTGCTCGACACCGGCAGGAATTCGGTCAGGCCTTCGATGATGCCCAGCAGCAGGGCGGAAAGCAGATCGGACACGGAGACTCGCGGCGGTGGGGGAGGCGCAAGAATACGCGAGAAGCCGCGTCGCCTTCCCCGTTTCCCGCCGGCGCAATCGTGGGAATGGTGAAAACCGCGACCGGGGTCCGCTTGCTGCCGCGTCGGTCGCGGCCGGGCAGCACCCGCTCCAGCGTCGGCACCTTGCCGCCGCCGTCGGCGCACAGCTGGACGTCGCCGGCCGCCGGATGTTCTTGGCCGGCAAGCGCGGCTGCACCTGTTCGGCAGCGAACTGGAAGCGGCCTTCGCCGGCCACAGGCCCGCGTGCACGCTGATCCCGGTGCCGCGGCTGGCGCTGGACGGCATGCTGTTCGAGATCGAGGCCGTCGCCGCGGCCGCCGGCGGCGCCTCAGGCCGGCAGGTCGCGATGGTGCACGACGATGTCGCCGCCGTCGACGAGGATCACCCCGTAGCCCGGCGGTTCGTCGCTGTAGACGAGCCTGGGCTGGCGCATGTCGAACGCGAGCTGCACGTGCAGGCTCTTCAGCGTCGCGAACGGATGCCCGGCCCAGCGCCCGGAGACGTTGCGGTGCACATGGCCGCAGAACAGATGGGTGGGCGCGCGGCGCGCTTTCAGCAGGCGTGCGAGACCCGTGTTGTCCAGCAGCCGCAGCCGATCCAGTGCCGGCACGCCGATGTCGCAGGGCGGATGGTGCTGGAAGACCAGCAGCGGCCGCTCGTCCGCGGCGGCGATCTGCCGCTCGAGCCACTGCAGGCGCGTTGGGCACAGCTCGCCGTGATGCTTGCCGTCGTGCGCGAGCGTGTCCAGGTACAGCATCTGCACGTCGCCGAGGTCCTCGGCGCTCTGGATGAAGCCGTCGACCGTCGCCGTCTCCGGAAACGCGTCCAGCAATTGCGCGCGATCGTCGTGGTTGCCCACCAGCAGCCGGAATGGCATCCGGACCCGTTCCAGTTCCTCGCGCAGCAACCGATAAGCTTCGGGGTTGCGCAGCTGCACCAGATCGCCGGAGAGCACGATGCGCGCCGCGTCCGCGTGCAGCGCCGCCGCTTCCGCCAGCGCGGCGCGCAGGCGCGGCAGCGGATCGACGCCCTGCGGCGGCTCGTGCCCCGGGGCGACCAGGTGCGGGTCGGTCAGCCAGACGACCTTGCTCATGCATTGGCTCCTTTCGCCTGCGGTGCGATGGCGATCGCCGAAAGGTCGGCGGCGGCCGCGGTCGCGCGCTCGGCCGCGTGCACGCGCTCGGAATAGCGATCGGTCAGTTGTGCGGCATGCGGCCGCAACAGCAGGGTGAAGCGGACCAGCTCCTCGACCACATCGACGATGCGTTCATAGTAGCCGGAGGGCAGCATCCGGCCCGCCTCGTCGAACTGGCGGAAGGCCTGGGCGACGCTGGACTGGTTGGGGATGGTGAACATGCGCATCCAGCGCCCGAGCAGGCGCAGCGTATTGACCGAGTTGAACGACTGCGAGCCGCCGGAGACCTGCATCACCGCCAGAGCGCGCCCCTGGGTGGGGCGGATGCCGCCCATGCTCAACGGAAGATGATCGATCTGCGCCTTGATCACGCTGCTGATCTGGCCGTGCCGCTCCGGGCTGCACCAGATCTGCCCTTCCGACCATAGCGCCAGCTGGCGCAACTCGTGCACCGCCGGATGATCGTCGTCGGATATCTGGCCCGGCAACGGCAGGTCGGACGGATCGAAGATACGCGCCTCGCCGCCGAAGAATCGCACCAGGCGCGCGGCTTCCTCGGTCGTCAGGCGCGAATAGGAGCGCTCGCGGAGCGAGCCGTACAGCAGCAGGATCTTCGGCGGCGATTGCGGCCCCGTCGCCAGGCCGTTGGCCGGCCGCCGCAATGCATGCTGCGCCCGCAGCGCGGGCAGGTGATCGGGGTCGGGGAGGGTACGGAGTCTCATGCCGGTTCTGCCTCGAAGGGTGGGGTTCCACATGGGAGGCGCGGCCGGCCCGGCCGCGCATTCGGTCCATCGCCGGCTGACACCTCGATGGGCGATGTATCTGGGCAAAAAAACACGGCCATCAGCAGCACTCGTCGCTCATGCCGCGCTGCGGTTCCGCCGCCGCCTTGCTGGCCAGGATGCAGTCGGTGGCCTCCAGCCACGCCGCCACCGCGGTGCGGAAGGCTTGGCGTCCGCGTTCGGTGAGCGCATAGACCTTGCGCTCGCGGCCCTGCACCGTTTCCAGGCGCGAGCGCAGGCAGCCGTCGGCCTCGAAATCGGCGAGCATCGGGTAGATCGTGCCCTCGGTCGGGCTGCAGCAGCCGCGGGTGGTCTTCGCCACCGCCTGCACCACCTCGTAGCCGTGCATCGGCTGCCGGTGCAGCACCCGCAGCACGAAGAACTTCGACAGCGACATCTTGATCGACCCCTGCCAGTACACGCGATCGGTGTAGTCGGGCGTCGGTCGCGGCACGCCGCGCTGGGAACTGCCGGGACGGGTCATGCGGTCGTTATACACCTCGATGGTCGAGGTATCAAAGCTCCGTCGGGGGGACGCATCCGGCCAGAGTTGTGCGCGGTTGCTCGGCATGGCGCCGACCGGGGCCGGCGAGGCGGCAGGCCGCGATCACACCGCCATGCCGGCGGCGTGTCCCGACGCCCACGCCCACTGGAAGTTGTAGCCGCCGAGCCAGCCGGTGACGTCGAGCACCTCGCCGACGAAATGCAGCCCCGGCACCCGCCGCGACTCGAACGTGGACGAGGACACCTCGTCGGTGGCCACGCCGCCCAGGGTGACCTCGGCGGTGCGGTAGCCCTCGGTGCCGCTGGCCACCAGCGGCCAGGCCTGCAGCAGCGCCGCGATCCCGCGCAGCTGCGCCGGCGCGTACTGCTGCATCGGCCGGTTCGGCAGCCAGACCTCGCACAGGCGCTGGGCGAAGCGTCGCGGCAGCACCTCGCCGAGCAGGGTCTTCAGTTCGGCGGCCGGGCGTTCGGCCTGCCAGCGGGCGAGCAGCGCCGGTACGTCGGCGTCCGGCAGCAGGTCCAGCTGCAGCGTATCGCCGGGCTGCCAGTAGGAGGAGATCTGCAGGATCGCCGGGCCGCTGACGCCGCGATGGGTGATCAGCATCGCGTTGCGGAAGCCTTGTCCGTTGCAGGTGGCTTCCACCGGCAACGACACGCCGCTCAGGTCGGCCAGCCGCTGCTGGTGCTTGCCGCTGAGGGTCAGCGGCACCAGGCCGGCGCGTGTGGGCAACAGTGCATGGCCGAACTGGTGGGAAAGTTCGTAGCCGAATCCGCTCGCGCCCATGCTCGGGATCGACAGGCCGCCGCTGGCGACCACCAGTTTCGCCGCGACCAGGTCGCCGTGGCTGGTCGCCAGGCGGAAGCGGCCGTCGTCGCCCACCGCTACCCGGCCGATCTCGCACTGCGTGTCGATCCGCACCCCGGCGTGCGCGCATTCGTCCAGCAGCATGCGCACGATCTGTTTCGACGACTCGTCGCAGAACAGCTGCCCCAGCTCCTTCTCGTGCCAGGCGATGCCGTGGCGCTCGACCAGTTCCAGGAACTGCCACGGCGTGTAGCGCGCCAGCGCCGACTTGCAGAAGTGCGGGTTCGCGGACAGGAAGTTCGCCGGCGTGGTGCCGGTGTTGGTGAAGTTGCAGCGCCCGCCGCCGGACATCAGGATCTTCTTGCCGACCTTGTTGGCGCGCTCGATCACCCGCACCCGCAACCCGCGCGCGCCGGCGACGTGCGCGCACATCAGACCGGCGGCGCCGCCGCCGATCACCGCCACGTCGGCGTCCCGCGCGCCCGTATCGGTCATGATTTCAGGCCGCCGATCCGTGCCGTCGCGGAAGCCGCTGGAGCCCGCCCGATCCAGCGACAGGCCACGTCACTCGTTCGCGGTACGCAAAACCCGGTGCTGACGGCAGTGGCATGGGAAAGCCGGACGGGAACGGTTTGCCATTCTAGAGCGCATCTCGAAAAGGCTGTTCAGCCGCGGATCGAGGCGGATAAAGCTGCCAGTGAGGTTGCAAGAAGCCGCTTTGCGTTGCGGCTTCGCTCATCTGCGTTCATCCGTGTTGATCCGTGTTGATCCGTGGCGGACAGCTTTTGATGAACTGAGTTCCAGTCCCGCCTCAGCCGCAGGTGCCCACCAGCATCTCGTCGCCCGCGATTGATTTCACCCGCACGCCGGTCGGGCGGCCGGTGGCAACGTGCCGTTGGCGGGCGAAACGCGAGGCTTCCTGGATCGCGGCGATCATCTCGAGCCCGCGGGCGATCTCGTGGCCGGCGATGCGGATGGTCCAGCCATCGTCGTCCCGAGCCACTTCCACCAATGCGCGTTCCATCCTGCTCCCCTGTGATCGTTCCGGACGGCCTGTCCGCCAGGCCGGAACGTTGCGTCCCCCCAGCACGCGCGCCGGTGGATGGCGGTGCTGGCCCGCAGCAGCTTGGCGGACGGCGGGCATTGCGGGCAGTCGGGGGAGTGCGCCCTGGCGCGTAGGAAAATTCCGAGCCGGAGTGCCGGCGGTCTGGCTGCCGACCACTTTCCGGGGGCTCGTTGCTCGGCGGCAAGCCTCGCACCAACATGGTGCGGCGCCTCCGGCTGCGCACGGTTGCAGTGCGTCGATGCAGCGGGGTCGGGGACAAAGGTTATTGAAAATCAATTACTTGCGGATCGAAAGCGCTTGGCACGCACCTTGCATGCACTTGACCATCCATTCACCAATCCGAGGTTGAAACTCCCGATGTCCATCGACAACGTCGAAAAGCTGCTGAAGGATCACAAGGTCGAGTTCGTCGACCTGCGCTTCACCGACATCCGCGGCGTGCAGCACCACGTCACCTATCCGCAGTCGATCGTCGAGCCCGGCCTGTTCGAGGACGGCAAGATGTTCGACGGCTCGTCGATTCCCGGCTGGAAGGGCATCAACGAGTCCGACATGGTGCTGCTGCCCGACGCGTCCAGCGCCTACGTCGATCCGTTTTCGGCCGATCCGACCCTGGTGCTGATCTGCGACGTGCTCGATCCGTCGACGATGCAGTCGTACTCGCGCGACCCGCGCGGCGTGGCCAAGCGCGCCGAGGCCTACCTCAAGTCCTCCGGCATCGCCGACCAGGCGTTCTTCGGCCCGGAGCCGGAGTTCTTCGTGTTCGACTCGGTGCGCTTCGGCGTCGAGATGGGCCACACTTTCTTCCACGTCGACTCGGAAGAGGCGCACTGGAATTCGGCCAAGGAGTACGAGGGCGGCAACACCGGCTACCGGCCGACGATCAAGGGCGGCTACTTCCCGACCCCGCCGGTCGACTCGCTGCACGACCTGCGCGCCGAGATGTGCAAGACCCTGGAGCAGGTCGGCATCGAGGTCGAGGTGCACCATCACGAAGTGGCCAACGCCGGCCAGTGCGAGATCGGCACCAAGTTCAACTCGCTGGTCAGGAAGGCCGACGAGCTGCTGACGATGAAGTACATCATCAAGAACGTCGCCTTCCGCAACGGCAAGACGGCGACCTTCATGCCCAAGCCGCTGGTCGGCGACAACGGCAGCGGCATGCACGTGCACCAGTCGCTGGCCAAGGGCGGCACCAACCTGTTCACCGGCGACGGCTACGGTGGATTGAGCCAGACGGCGCTGTGGTACATCGGCGGCATCTTCAAGCACGCGCGCGCGATCAACGCGTTCGCCAACTCCACCACCAACAGCTACAAGCGGCTGGTGCCGGGCTTCGAGGCGCCGGTGATGCTGGCCTACTCGGCGCGCAACCGTTCGGCGAGCTGCCGCATCCCGTTCGTGAGCAATCCGAAGGCGCGTCGCATCGAGGTGCGGTTCCCGGACCCGATGCAGTCGGGCTACCTCATCTTTGCCGCGCTGATGATGGCGGGGCTGGACGGCATCAAGAACCAGATCGATCCGGGCGGTCCCAGCGACAAGGATCTCTACGACCTGCCGCCGGAGGAGGAGAAGAACATCCCCAAGGTCTGCCATTCGCTGGACCAGGCGCTCGACGCGCTGGATGCCGACCGCGAGTTCCTGACCACCGGCGGCGTGTTCTCCGACGACTTCATCGACGGCTACATCGCGCTGAAGATGCAGGAAGTCACCAAGTTCCGCGCGGCGACCCATCCGCTCGAGTACCAGCTGTACTACACCGTCTGACGATGAGAACGCGATCGAACATCGCTGATTCCGACGGGCGGATGACCGGCCCGGCGCAGCGCGCCGGGCGTTCGGAAAGGACGCGCGGCAGTGCCGCGCAAGCGCCCTTTCCTTACCCGCTCGAATACCAGCTGTACTACACCGTCTGATCGGGAGGCGGCCCGGTGCGCATCGCGCCCGGGCCGCCGGTTTCCGGCGCACGGGCAAGGCAAAGGGGTCCGTGGTTCGCGGCCGCAATGCCGCGCGACGCGACCGGCGGCCGGGGCGATTTCGCCGAAGCGCCGGGGCAATTCGATACGCAGGAGCAAGCGGAGAGAGACAGGCACTACCGGCACGGCGCCGCAGAGCCGCCGACCGGAGCGCGGGCACAAGGGGCGCACGCCGCCGCGCAGGGCAACGGACACATGCACGACGCAATACCGGGGAGGGTTCCATTCATCGAGGGAGCCTATGTCATGACGATCCGTACAAGAGCGGTTGCACCGCTGTTCGCACTCGGCCTGCTGGCCGCCGGCCACGCGCACGCGGAGGTATCCGGGTCGGTCACGCTGACCAGCGACTACCTGTTCCGCGGTCTTACCCAGACCAACGAGGAGCCGGCGCTGCAGGGCGGCATCGACTACACGCACGACAGCGGCTTCTATGCCGGCGCCTGGGGCAGCAGCATCAGCTGGCTGTCCGACTCCGATCCCGACGTTTCCAGCCAGGTGGAGATCGACCTGTACCTCGGCTACGGCGGCGAGTTCGGCGACAGCGGCCTCGGTTACGACGTCGGCGCGATCTACTACTGGTACCCCGGCGACTATCCGCCCGGCTTCACCGATCCCGACACCACCGAGCTGTACGTCGGCCTGAGCTACGGCATCTTCGGCACCAAGTACTCCTACGCCGTCACCGACCTGTTCGGCCTGCCCGATTCCGACGGCAGCGGCAATCTCGACGTGACCGCCGACTGGGAGTTCGTGCCCAGCTGGACCCTTAACGCCGCGGTCGGCAAGCAGTGGGTGAGTGGCTACGACGGCGCCGACTACGCGTTCTGGAAGCTCGGCGTCAGCAAGGGTTTCGACAACGGCTTCGAGATCGCCGCCGCGCTCAACGACAACGACCTGATCGGACCGGACGAGACCTTCACCCTCGCCGTCACCAAGTCGTTCTGACGGCCGTGGCGACGGCATCGCAATCCACCGGAGGAGCAGCATGAAACTGATCACCGCCATCATCCGCCCGTTCAAGCTCGACGAGGTGCGCGAGGCGCTCGGTGAGGCCGGCGTGTCCGGCCTCACCGTCACCGAGGTCAAGGGCTTCGGCCGGCAGAAGGGGCACACCGAGCTGTACCGCGGCGCCGAGTACGTCGTCGACTTCCTGCCCAAGCTGAAGATCGAGTGCGCGGTGTCCGACGATGCCTTCGACGGCGCGATGGAGGCGATCACCAAGGCGGCGGCGACCGGCAAGGTCGGCGACGGCAAGGTGTTCGTCACCACGCTCGAGCAGGTGATCCGCATCCGTACCGGCGAACTCGGCGCCGACGCGCTCTGACCCCACGCAGGAGACAACCATGACGATCCGATTTTTCTCCGGGTGGAAGCCCCGACTGAGCCTGCCGGCGCTGCTCGCCGCCGGGTTGCTGCTGGCCGGCCTGGCCGGCGGCGTGCTGGCGCAGGAGGCGACTGCACCGATGCTGGAAACCGCGGCGCTGCAGGACGCACCGGCGACCGAAGGCGCCGCCGCCGACACGGCCGCCGAGCCGACCGTCGACAAGGGCGACGTGGCCTGGATGCTGACCTCGACCTTCCTGGTGCTGCTGATGGTGGTGCCGGGGCTGGCGCTGTTCTACGGCGGCATGGTGCGCGCCAAGAACGTGCTGTCGGTGCTGATCCAGGTGATCAGCGTGTTCTCGCTGCTGATCCTGCTGTGGGTGGCGTACGGCTACAGCCTGGCGTTCTCGGGCGAGGGCCCGTGGATCGGCAACCTCGACAAGCTGTTCCTGTCGGGCGTGACGCTGGATTCGCTGGCGGCCACGTTCACCGACGGCGTGGCCCTGCCCGAGTACGTGTTCGTGGCGTTCCAGGCCACCTTCGCCGGCATCACCGGCGCGCTGATCGTCGGCGCCTTCGCCGAGCGCGCGCGCTTCGCCGCGGTGATGCTGTTCTCGGCGCTGTGGTTCACGTTCGGCTACCTGCCGATCGCGCACATGGTGTGGGCGGCCGGCGGCTTCCTGTTCGAGCGCGGCGCGCTGGACTTCGCCGGCGGCACGGTGGTGCACATCAATGCCGGCGTCGCCGGCCTGGTGGGCGCGTACTTCGTCGGCAAGCGGGTCGGCTTCGGGCGCGAGGCGCTCAAGCCGCACAACGTCACCCTGACCTTCGTCGGCGCATCGCTGCTGTGGGTGGGCTGGTTCGGCTTCAACGCCGGTTCCAACCTGGAGGCGACCGCCGATGCCGCACTGGCGTTCTTCAACACCATGATCGCCACCGCGGCGGCGGTACTGGCATGGGCGGCGGCCGAGAAGCTGATCAAGGGCAAGTCGTCGGCGCTGGGCGTGGCCTCGGGCGCGGTGGCCGGGCTGGTCGGCATCACCCCGGCGGCAGGACTGGTCGGCCCGCTGGGCGCGATCGCGATCGGCGTGGCGGCGGGCGTGCTGTGCGTGTGGGGCGTCAACGGCCTCAAGCGCATGCTCCGCGCGGACGACACTGCCGACGTGTTCGGCGTGCACGCGATCGGCGGCATCGTCGGCGCCCTGCTCACCGGCGTGTTCCACGCGCCGGCGCTGGGCGGCACCGGCGACGCCGACTTCTCGATGGGCGCGCAGGTGGCGATCCAGGCGATGGGCGTGGCGCTGACGGTGGTCTGGATCGGCATCGTCGCGGCGGTGGCGTTCTTCATCGCCAAGCTGGTGTTCGGCCTGCGCGTGGAAGAGGAAGACGAGCGCGCCGGCCTGGACATCGCCGAGCACGGCGAGACCGCCTACGAGTACTGAGCAGGATCCACCTCCCCCACGAGGTGACGCGGGCGGCGGAGGAATCCGCCGCCCGCATTCTTTTACGGCGCGCTGGGCGTGGTCCTGCCCGTTTCCTGCTGTCGCAGTCGCGACTTCCGTCGCTCCCACATGATTCCACCAGCCGCGCAGTATCTTTGTGGGAGCGACGGAAGTCGCGACGGAACCCGCCGTGCCATCGCGCCCTCAACAACCCGGCACCTGACCGCAGCGACGCCCCGTCTTGCAATCCGCCGGCCAAGCGGGTGCAATGCGGCATGCGTTTCCGCACCCTGCTGCTCTCGTGCTGCATCGTCGCGCTGGCCGCGTGCACGCACGCGCCGCCGCGCAATCCGCTGGCGCACTGGGTGCCGTCGGACAACCACGACGCGCGCCGGCCGACATTGATCGTGGTCCACTACACCGAGCAGGATTCGGTGGAGCGCAGCCTGCGCACCCTGCGCACGCGCAACAGCGGCGGGCGGGTCAGCGCCCACTACCTGATCGGCGACGACGGCACGCTGTACCAGCTGGTCGCGGACGAGCATCGCGCCTGGCATGCCGGGGCCGGCAGCTGGGGCGCGATCAGCGACGTCAACTCCGCCTCGATCGGCATCGAGCTGGACAACGACGGCCGCGAGCCGTTCTCCGAGGCGCAGATCGCCGCGCTGCTGCGGCTGCTGGAGGATCTCACCACGCGCTGGCGCATCCCGCGCGCGAACGTGATCGGCCACGCCGACCTGGCGCCCACGCGCAAGATCGATCCCGGCGCCCTGTTTCCATGGCGGCGGTTGGCCGAGTCCGGCTTCGGCATCTGGCCGGATACGGCGCTGATCGACGATCCGCCGCCCGGGTTCGACCCGATCCGGGCGCTGCGCCTGATCGGCTATCCGGTGGACGCCCCCGAGGCGACCGTCCGCGCCTTCCGCCTGCGTTTCCGCGGCCTGGACGGCACCGTGCTCGATGCCGAGGACCTGCGCATCCTGCACGCGCTGACCGCACCGCCGCCGGCGCCGGACCCGGCGCCCGTCGCTTCCCCGTAGGAGCGCGCCGCGCCGGGCGGCCCTTTCCGCCGCAGCGAAGCATGGGCCGTCGCCACGGGCGGTGTCAGTGAATCGCCCGCACCTCGAGCCAACGTGTGCGGTGTTGGTCCATCGTGAAGGCCTTGGCTATTGATTGGCACCGCCCGTGGCGACGGGGCTGTTCTCACCGCAACGGAGAAGTCTGCCTGGCGCGGCATCGTGCGCACGGCGCGCTCCTACGCCATCGCCCAGGCATCCGCGGCCGGAGGGTGACACCATGCCGCCATGAACGTCGAACAGCTCAAGGCCCTGTGCGCCGGCCTGCCGGGCGCCGAATGCCGCGAGCACGGCGCACCGGCCAACATCCTCGTCTATGCCGTCGGCGGCAAGCGCTTCGCCCACTTCAAGACCAGCGATCCGGAGCGCTGGCGCTTCAGCCTGAAGGTGGCGGACGAGCGCTTCCTCGAGCTCACCGACATGCCGGGCATCAAGCCGGCGCGCTGGCTGGGCCGCTACCACTGGATCACCATCGTCGACGTGCGCCGCCTGCCCGACGCGCATCTGCGCGAACTGGTGGACTGGTCCTACCGCAAGGCGCTGGCGGGACTGGGCAAGGCGCGTCGCGCGCAGCTGACCGGCCGAACCGTCCCGACTTCGTAGAGCGGAGCTTGCTCCGCTGCCTTCGGCTCCGGAGCCCGCGTAGCGGAGCAAGCTCCGCTCTACGGGCGTGGTTGCATTCTGTCGGTGCCGCAATGTCGTCCGCTCATTCCGGTGCCGGCAGCGTCTGCTGCAGCGTATCGAAGCCTTCCCACGGATCCTTGCGCAGCCGCGTGGCTCGGCGCTGCGCCGCGGCCAGGTCGAAGGCGTCCGGGCGCGCCATCCTGCCCAGCTGCTCCCAGCGGATCGGCACCGCCACCGGCGCGCCCTTGCGCGCGCGCAGCGACCACGACGCCACGCTGGTCTGGCCGCGGGCGTTGCGCAGCCAGTCGATGAAGACCTTGCCGCCGCGCCTGGCCTTGGACATGGTGGCGACGTAGCGCTCGGGTGCGCGCTCCGCCATCGCCTGCGCGACGCCTTCGCAGAAGCCGCGCGCCTCGTCCCACGACGGGCCCGGCGCGATCGGCACCACCACGTGCAGGCCCTTGCCGCCGGACAGCCGCACGAAACTCTCCAGCCCGGCCTGCTTCAGCGTGCGGCGCATGTCGCGCGCCGCGGCGACGATGTCCGGCCAGCGCACGCCCTTGCCCGGATCCAGGTCGAACACCAGCCGGTCGGGGCACTCGGGCGCGTCGGTGCGCGCGCCCCACGGGTGGAACTCCAGCGTGTTCATCTGCACCAGGCCGAGCACGCCGTCGATGTCGTCGACGTAGAGGTAGGGCTCGACACCGCTCTTCTGCCGCAGCGCGATCGCGTGCACGTGCCCACCAAGGCTGTCGGCATGGTGTTTCTGGAAGAAGCACTCGCCGCCGGCGCCGTCCGGGCAGCGCAGCAGCGACAGCGGCCGACCGGCCAGTTCCGGCAACAGCCATTCCGCCACCCCGCGGTAGTAGTCCGCCACGTCCTGCTTGGTGTACTTCGCGCCCTCGAACATCACCCGGTCGGTGCTGGTCAGCCGCATGTCGCCCTCTCCGTTGCCGGATGCCGCAATCGCGGCGGCAGGATCGCGCATGGCTCCGGCGCGGCGTCGGACCGGTGCGCTCGGGTGCGCTCGCATGGCCCCACCGTCACCCCGCCTTGCGCGCGGTCTTCTTCTTGGCGCTCTTGCGCGCGGTCTTCTTCGCGGCCTTCTTGCCGGTCTTCTTGGCCGCCTTCTTCGCGGCCTTGCCGCCGCTCTTCTTCGCCGGCGTACGCTTGTTGCCGGCGATGCTCTTCTGCAGCAGCGACACGAAATCGACCACGTTGGTGGTGGTGTCCTCGGGCGCCTCGTACTCGGTGTCCTCGGCCTCGGCCAGCGCACCCTTCGATTTCATCTTCTTGCGGATCACCGCCTCCAGCCGGGTGCGGAACTCGTTCCTGTAGTCGTCGGGCTTCCACTCGCCCGCCATCGATTCGATCAGCTGCTTGGCCATCTCCAGTTCCTTGCCGGCGATCCGGTAGTCGCCGGGGCTGCCCTCGGGCAGGCGGTAGTCGGCCGGGTCCACCAGTTCCTGCGGATAGCGCAGCAACAGCAGCATCAGCGCGTCGTCCTGCGGCAGTACCGCGGCCAGGTACTCGCGGGTGCGAATCACCACCCGGGCGATGCCGGCCTGGCCGGTCTGCTTCAACGTCTCGCGCAGCAGCACGTAGCCCTTCTCGGCCTTCTTCGCCGGCACCAGCACGTAGGGCTTGTCGAAGTAGGGCAGCGGGATCGCGGTGGCGTCGACGAAGGTCTCCACCTCCACCGTCTCGTGGCTCTCCGGCGCCGCCGAGGCGATGTCCGACTTCTCCAGCACCACATAGCTGCCCTTGTCGTACTCGAACGCCTTGACGATGTCCTTCCACGGCACCTCGTCGCCGGTCTCGGCGTTGACCCGCTCGTAGCGGACCGGGGTGTTGCTGCGCGAATCGAGCATGCGGAAGTGCAGGTCGGTCTTGCGCTCGCCGGACATCAGCGACACCGGCACGTTGAGCAGGCCGAAGGAGAGGGTGCCGGTCCAGATCGGGCGCGCCATGGCAGCTCCGCGGGCGGGAAGTCCGACGCTACGGCCGGCCGGGTGAGACGCGGGTGAAACGGCACCCGCCCGGGACCGTTGCGGCGGCCGCTCGCACCGGCCCGGTGCATGCACTACATTGGTGCGATGGCGCCGCCCCTCTCCGCCGATCCGGTTTTCGACTCCCTGGTCACCCCGATGGCCTGGACCGACCGTCACGTCCGCATCGAGGGCTGCAATCCGGCGTTCGCGCGCTGGCTGGGGGTCAGCGCGCGGCGGCTGCTGGACCAGCCGCTGGCGGCGCTGGAGGTCGAGGGCGAGGCATTGCGGCGGGCGCTGGTGGCGGACGCGGGCGACGGTGCCGAGCAGCTGCGGCTGCGGCGGATCGAGCTGGCGTTCCTGGGCGGCGAGCCGCGCTTCGCCGACGGCTGGCTGTCGCGGCGCGAGGGCGGCGGCTGGATGCTGGAGGCGCACCCGGTCGACGAGTTTCCCGGCGAGGACCCGCTGCGGGTGCTGCCGAGCGCGCTAGCCGCCGCGCTGAAGGGCCTGGCGCACGAGCTGCGCAATCCGCTGGCCGGGCTGAAGGGCGCGGCGCAGCTGCTGGCGCGGCGGGTGGAGGACGGCGAGTCGCGCGAGCTGGTCGGCCTGATCCAGTCCGAGGTCGCACGCCTGACCGAGCTGATCGACCAGTTGCTGGCACCGTCGCCGCCGCAGCCGCACGCCGCGCTCAACATCCATGGCGTGCTCGAGCGTGTGCTGCGGCTGGCCGAGCACGAGGCCGGCTGGGTGGTGAAGCTGATCCGCGACTACGATCCCAGCCTGCCCGACATGGCCGGCGACGCCGACCGCCTGACCCAGGCGACCTGGAACCTGGTGCGCAACGCGATCCAGGCCGGCGCCGCCAACGTCACCCTGCGCACCCGCATCGAGCGCGGCGTGCGCATCGCCGACGCCGTGCACGCGCTGGCGCTGCGGCTGGAGATCATCGACGACGGCCGCGGCGTGCCGGAGGAACTGGCCGAGCAGATCTTCCTGCCGCTGGTGTCCGGCCGCGCCGACGGCAGCGGCCTGGGCCTGGCGCTGGCGCAGCAGGTGGTGCGCGAGCATCGCGGTTCGCTGGCGTATCGCTCGCGTCCCGGCCATACCGTCTTCACGCTGTTACTGCCGCTGGCGGCGAAGGAGCAGAACGATGAAGGTTGAGCGGCCCATGTCCGCAATCCCGATGGTAGAGCGGGGCTTGCTCGGCTGCGGCGGGCTCCGGAGCGTGGAGCAGCGGAGCAAGCTCCGCTCTACGGGGAGCAGGTGTCCGGGTCTTGTCGGGGGGGAGCGCCATGTCCGCTGAGCCCGCCCGCGTCTGGATCGTCGATGACGATCGCAGCGTGCGTTTCGTGCTGGCGGCAGCGCTGGGCGAGGCCGGCTACGAGGTCTCCGGCTTCGACTCGGCGCAGGGAGCGCTCGAGGCGCTGCAGCGGCGGCCGGCGCCGCAGCTGCTGTTCACCGACGTGCGCATGCCCGGCGACGACGGCCTGGTGCTGCTGGACAAGCTCAAGGCCGCGCAGCCGCAACTGCCGGTGATCGTGATGTCGGCCTACACCGACATCGCCAGTACCGCCGGCGCCTTCCGCGGCGGCGCGCACGAGTTCCTGTCCAAGCCGTTCGACCTCGACGACGCGGTGGCGCTGGCGGCGCGCGCGCTCCGCGACAGCGCGGGCGCATCCGGCGACGGCGAGCCGGTCGCCGCCGACGAGGACACGCTGATCGGCGACACCCCGGCGATGCGCGACCTGTTCCGCGCGATCGGCCGCCTGGCGCAGGCGCCGCTCAATGTGCTGATCACCGGCGAGACCGGCACCGGCAAGGAGCTGGTGGCGCGCGCGCTGCACCACGAGTCGCCGCGTGCGCGGCGGCCCTTCATCGCCATGAACACCGCCGCGGTGCCGTCGGAGCTGCTGGAGAGCGAACTGTTCGGGCACGAAGCCGGCGCCTTCACCGGGGCCGGCAAGCGCCATGTCGGCCGCTTCGAGCAGGCCGACGGCGGCACCCTGTTCCTGGACGAGATCGGCGACATGCCGCTGCCGCTGCAGACCCGGCTGCTGCGGGTGCTGGCCGAGGGCGAGTTCTTCCGCGTCGGCGGCCGCGAGCTGATCCGGGTCGACGTGCGGGTGGTCGCCGCCACCCACCAGCAGCTGGAAGCCCTGGTGGCCGACGGCCGCTTCCGCGCCGACCTGCTGCATCGCCTGGACGTGGTGCGGCTGCGGTTGCCGCCGCTGCGCGAACGCCGCGCCGACGTGCCGCGGCTGGCGGAGGCGTTCCTGCGTGCAGCGGCGGCAAAGTTCCAGGCACCGGTCAAGCAGTTCGACCGCGCCGCGCGGGAACGCCTGCTCGCCTACGGCTGGCCTGGCAACGTGCGCGAACTGGAGAACCTGTGCTGGCGCCTGGCGGCGCTGGCGCCGGGCGACACGATCGACGTGGCCGACCTCGAGAGCGCGTTGTCGACGGCGCCCTCGCCCGCGGCCGAGGCGTCTTGGGAAGACGCGCTCGGGCGCTGGGCGCGAGAGCGCCTGGCCGCTGGCGATTCCGACCTGCACGCCCATGCGCGCGAGCGCTTCGATCGCGTGCTGCTGGAGGCGGCGCTGGCGCACACTGGCGGCCGCCGCGCCGAGGCCGCGGCGCGCCTCGGCCTCGGCCGCAACACCGTCACCCGCAAGCTCGCCGTCGGGCGCAAGCGGCACTGAGGCCGATGGGCGGAAGCGGGCGGAACGGCCGTGGGCATCGTCGCGCGGCCGATGCATTGCAGTCGCGACTTCCCGGCGGCGGCATGCCGTCGCCGGGAAGTTGCGACGCTTCGATCACGAAGGCCGCCGCCGGACCGGTATCCCACCATCCGCTCTTCCCACAAGCGGGGAAGGAGCAAAGTGCAGATGCGGATCGACACGCCATCGCCGCGAAGCGCGACGACACTGTCGCGCCGTGCCGGATCCGCGGCGGGATTCATGGTGCGCTGATGCGCGCGGCGCTATGGTGTCGCGCATCCTCATTGCCGCCGCTCGCCATGCGTCCGATCCTTCCCGCCGTCGTCATGCTGTTGCTCTCGGCCTGCGCCAGTGCACCCCCGCCGCGCGCGCCGCAGCCGCCTGCGCTTCCCGAGACGCCGCCGCTGGCCACGATCGGTACCGCCAGCGAGGCGGTGGCCAACCTGGCGTCGGCGTCGGGCAGCCTGGTCAGCGGTCGCGTCACGCTGGTTCCCGCCGCCGGCGGCGTGCGCGCCACCGGCGAGATCGGCGGCCTGGTGCGCAACGGCGCGCACAGCCTGCAGGTGCACGAGCGCGGCGACTGCAGCGCCGCCGACGCCGCCAGCGCCGGCCCGTACTTCGATCCGCAGGCCGGTGCCGAACAGCGCGGCGTGGTCGGCGGCAATCGCGATCGCATCGTCGCCGACGCCGAGGGCGTGGCGCGGGTCGATCTGCTGCTGCCGGGCGCGGTGCTCGGCGGCGGCGCGCCCAACGACATCGCCGGGCGCGCGCTGCTGGTGCTCGGCGCCACCCCCGGCGCGTTCAGCGCACGCGTGGCCTGCGGCGAGATCCAGGCGACGCGATGACGGCCGCGTGACGCGCGCCGGCGTATGAAGGGCTCGGTACGCGAGCAACCGATACAGTGAGATCCGACACCGTCGTCAACGAAGGAGGAACCCGATGCGCAATTCCCGAATGCTGCTGCTGGCCCCGGCGCTGCTCGCGCTGGCCGCCTGCACGCCGTCCGGCGATCCGGCCACCGAAGCGGAGATCGCCGCCGAGACCGCCGAATCGGAGCAGACCGTCGAGCCGATGCCGGACGAGCCGATGACCCCCGCCACCACGGCTCGGGCGACGCTGCAGCCGACCGCAGGCAACGAGACCGGCGGCGAACTGACGTTCACCGCGGAAAACGGCGCGATCCACGTCAGCGGCGAAGTCCGCGGCCTCGCCGCCGGCAGCGTGCATGGCTTCCACGTGCATGAGACCGGCGACTGCAGCGCGCCGGACGCGACCAGCGCCGGCGGCCATTTCAATCCCGACGACAGCGAACACGGCCGCGTCGGGCAGGGTGAGCACCACGCCGGCGACAGCGACAACATCACCGCCAGCGCCGAGGGCGTGGCGACGGTGGACGTGCGGCTGCAGGGCGCCACCCTGGGCGACGGCGCCGCCACCGACATCGCCGGCAAGGGCGTGATCGTGCACGCCGATCCGGACGACTACACCAGCCAGCCGACCGGCAACGCCGGTGCGCGCCTGGCTTGCGGCGTGATCGAACAGCGAGAAACGAGTGGAGAGGAGTGAGAAACGAGTAACAGCGAGTAAAAGCGAGCCGATCCGCTTTTCACTCGTTTCTCACTCCTCGTTTCTCGTTCCTCGCTTCCCGCTTCAAGCCAGTTCGTCGTGCGGATCGACGCGCGAGCGGCAGTGGCTGTAGGTGACGGGAACGCCGTGCGCCTGCAGCAGCGTGGCGAGCTGGCGCTGGCGCGCCTCGAACCGGGCGAAACCGCGTTCCAGGCGTGCCTCGTCCTCGTCCGCGGCGGCATGACGGGCGCGCCAGCCGTCGGGCGAGAACAGGGCGATGCGGACCTCGCCGGCGACATAGTGCAGCAGCGGTTCCGGCGGTGCGTCCAGCCACGCATCCTCGTCCGGTGCCAGCAGTGCGGTCTCCAGCAGCGGCCACAACGCCGCCAGGCCGGCGTGCTCGTACTGCAGTGCGGTCATCGCGCACAGGTCGTGCAGGGTGAGATAGCGCGCATGTTCGACGCGCAGGCCGAAGGCGTCCTGTGCGCGCAGCGCGGTTTCGGCGCCGGCCATGCCGCGCTCCATCAGCGCCTGCTCGAACTGCGCGCCGACCCCGGCAACGGTCGCCGCGTCGCCGGTCAGGACCAACGGCAGCAATCGCAGCGGCCCGCCGGCGTGTTCCTGCGCCGGCGCCAGCGCGTCCGGCAGGCGATCACGGTGCGCGCCGAAGGCGATCACCCGGGCGCCGGCATCGCCCGGCGCGCGCGCGGACAACCGTTCCAGTTCGCGGTGCAGCGGCCAGCCGGGGCGCAGCAGTTCCACCGGGTCGTAGTGCGCGCCGACCAGTGCCAGGTCCAGCTGCGCGGCGTCGGCGGCGAAGCCCGCCAGGTCGCGCGCGATCAGCGTCGCCAGCGCGCCCGCCTCGTGCTGCGCCAGCGCGGCGTGCCGCGCGCTGCTGCCCGGCGCCAGTTCCAGTGCCAGGGCGGCGCGCACGACTGGAGGGTTCAGGGCGGATTGGGTCATCGTGATTGGCCGTGCACGGCGGCGGCGTTAGACTGATTGCATTATGCCCATCATGCATGGATGGGCTCCGTCGCGAGGTGCTCCCGATGCCGCAAGGTCGTCCCGTCGCCGTGCTCGGTGGCGTTCGCATTCCGTTCTGCCGCCAGAACACCGCCTATGCGGACGTCGGCAACCTCGGCATGTCGGTGCGCACGCTCGGCGCGCTGGTCGAGCGCTTCGGCCTGCACGGCCAGCAACTGGGCGAGGTCGCGATGGGTGCGGTGATCAAGCACGCCAGCGACTGGAACCTGGGCCGCGAGGCGGCGCTGTCGTCCGGCCTGTCGCCGCTGACGCCGGGCATCACCCTGCAGCGCGCCTGCGGGACCTCGCTCGACAGCCTGATCACCGTCGGCAACAAGATCGCCGTCGGCCAGATCGAGGCCGGGATCGGCGGCGGGTCCGACACCACCTCCGACGTGCCGATCGTCTACGGCCAGAAGCTGCGCCGCCGCCTGCTGCGTGCCGCGGCGGCGAAGACCACCGGCGACAAGCTGCGCGCGTTCGGCGGATTCCGCCTGCGCGAACTCAAGCCCGACTTCCCCGGCGTGGCCGAACCGCGCACCGGCAAGTCGATGGGCGAGCACTGCGAGGACATGGCCAAGGAATGGAACATCGCCCGCGACTCGCAGGACGAGCTGGCGGTGGCTTCGCACCACAAGCTGGCCGCGGCCTACGAGCGCGGCTTCTTCGACGACCTGGTGGTGAGCTTCCGCGGCCTGGCGCGCGACAACATCTTGCGCCCGGACACCTCGATCGAGAAGCTGGCCACGCTGCGGCCGGCCTTCGACCGCGCCACCGGCCGCGGCACCCTCACCGCCGCCAACTCCACGCCGCTGACCGACGGCGCCGCCGCCTGCCTGCTGGCCAGCGAGGACTGGGCGCGCACGCACGGGCACGAGCCGCTGTGCTGGCTGCGCGACGCGCACGTGGCCGCGGTCGACTTCGTCCACGGCGAGGGCCTGCTGATGGCGCCGACGGTGGCGGTGGCGGAGCTGCTGCGCCGCAACGGCCTGGCCCTGCAGGATTTCGACATCTACGAGATCCACGAGGCCTTCGCCGCGCAAGTGCTGTGCACACTGCGCGCCTGGGAAAGCGAGGACTACTGCCGCAACCGGCTGGGCCTGGAGGCGCCGCTGGGGCGGATCGATCCGGAGAAGATCAACCCGGTCGGCTCGTCTCTGGCCACCGGCCATCCGTTCGCCGCCACCGGCGCGCGCATCGTCGCCACCGCCGCCAGGCAATTGGCCGAGCGCGGCGGCGGCCGCTGCCTGGTGTCGATCTGCACCGCCGGCGGCATGGGCGTGGTGGCGATCCTGGAACGCTGAAGAGCTAGGAACGAGAAACGAGGAACGAGGAACGAGTGGGAGCACCGTTCCGGCGCCGTTTGCCGCGCCACCCTCTCGTTTCTATTTCCTCGTTTCTCGTTCCTAGCTTTTTCATTCCCGCAACCGTGGCATGCCGTGCTCGTCGCGGTCCTCGCCGGCGGCCTCGTCGAAGATGCGCTGGCGCAGGTCGCGGTCGGCGAACGCCTCGATCGGCTCGCCACGGCCGGCACGCAGCGCGTTGCGGTAGCACAGCCGGGCGCGTGCTTCGTCGCCGCGCGCCTCGTAGCCGTGGGCGAGCGCTTCCCAGGCCTCGCTTCCGGCGCCCTGCGCCAGGGCGCGGTGCAGGTAGCCCTCGGCCTGGCTCCACTGGTCCTGCTCGCTCGCCAGGCGCGCCAGGGTCAGCAGCAGCGCCGGGCTCGACGGGTGCTTGCGCAGCCAGCGTTCGGCGACTTCGCGGCGATGCTCCAGGCGGCCGAGCGGCAGCGTGCCGTAGCGTTCGGCCAGGGTTTCGTCCCAACGTACATCCAGGGCCTGTTCCAGGCTTTTGGTCGCGGCTTCCTCCCAGCGCAGCGCGGCGGCGCGATCGGCATAGGCAGCGACCACCGCCGGTTCCGCCCTGAGGGTCTTGGACAGCGCCTCCCAACGATCGGCCAGCACGTTGGCGTCGTCCGCCTCGCGCAGCGACGCGGCCGCCCACTGGATCTCGTACTCGGCCAGGCGCGATTCCGGCATTGCCTGCTGCTGGCGCAGTGCGCCGAGCAGTCCGTAGGCCTGGGCGGCCTGCCCGGACGCGGCCAACGCCTCGGCACGCAGTGCCAGGCCGCGCGGCGGCAGCGGCTGTGCCGCCGGTGCGTCGAGCGCGACCAGCGCGTCGACGGGGCGGTCTTCCGCCAGCGCCAGCTCGGCGGCGGCGATCGCGCGCGATCCGGCATGGCGCTCGCCGAAGCCGTCGAGTTGCTGCCGTGCCCGCGCCGCGTCGCCGCGCGCCCATGCGGCCTGGGCGGCGGCCACCCGCGCCGGGCCCTCGGCATGCGGATCCTCGGCCGCCTGCGCCAGCAGCTTTTCGGCGCGGGCGTAGTGTCCCTGGTGCAACGCCTCGAAGCCGTCGCCCAGGCGTGCGCGGCTCTGGCGGTCGCGGTGCCGGTTCCAGCTCCGGAACGGAAAACTGAGCACCCGCCACAGCAGCCACAGCACCAGCAGCGCCAGCACCGCGATGCCGATCGCCTTGACCAGGGTGGTGGTGTAGTCGTAGCCGCCATAGCGCACCAGCACGAAGCCATGGTCCTGGGTGAGCAGCATCTGCGCCAGCAGCGCGCCGAGCACCGCCAGGACGATCCAGAACAGCAGGTTTCGGAACAGGTTCATGTCGGGTGGCTCCTTGGCGACCGCTACACGGTAGCCCGGTTCATGTCGGCGGCGCGTGGAGTGGGTGGTCGGGATGGGAGGGATTCGCGGGCAGGTTATACGGGAAGGCAAGCCGAACAGGCCCGGTTCCATGCGGAGACCCGGCGTGCCGCCGCCGCTTGCTGCCGTAGAGCGGAGCTTGCTCCGCTGCTGCTGCTCGGCCGGGCTCGAGGTTCATGGTTCGGACATCAGCCGAAGTGCTTTTCAACAGCGCAGCTGGCCAAGCGCTTCACGCCAGCAGCAGGCTGGCCATCCAGTTTGCTTTCTGTATCAGATCAAGATGGATCCCGGCTTGCGCCGGGATGACGAGCAGAGGCACTAACGCTCTCCCGAATCCCGAATCAGCGCCGCATGCGCAACGCGCGCAGCTGCTCCAGGCTGCTGCCGAGCATGGGCAAGTCCGGCGACAGCGGCAGTCGCCGCAGTTCCGCCAGCGCCGCCCGCTGCGTGCGCAGGGCCTGCGAGTCCGGCCACAAACGCGTCAGCCAGGCGTCGGCGCGGGCCAGCGCCGCGCGCAGGCCGTCCTCGTCGCGGCGCTCGATCGCGGCCTGTGCCAGGGTGAGTTCCAGCTGCAGTGCGGCCAGCCCGGCGGCGCGGTCGGCCGGCTCGACCGCCAGCGCGCCGTCGCTGCGCCGCACCTCGACCAGTCGCACGAACGCGCGCTGCCACCAGCTCGGGGCGTCGGCGGCATCGGCGGGTGTCCGTATCGGTAGCGCCGTCAGCGCGGCCGCCAACGCGTCGAGACGGCCGGCGGCGATCCGGCGCGGGTCGTCGCCGAGCGCCTCGAGCGCGGCCCGCTCCTGGGCCAGGGCCTGGCGCAGGTCGACCAGGCCGGGATCGGGATCCTCGACCCCGGCCAGCTGCTGCGCCGCCAGCGCGTAGGCGCGGCGGGCGCCGTCGAGGTCGCCGGCCAGGCGCAGGCGCTGCTGGCCCTGGCCGAGCAGCAGCTCGATCTCGTCCAGCCGCAGCGCCTGGGCACCGGACCGCCGCGGATCGGCCAGCGCGGCCAGGTTGTCCTCGAGGATCGCGGCGCGCTGGCCGATGCCGAGCAACTCGTCGCGCAGCACCCGGTTGGTGGCTTCGGCCTGCTGCAGGCGCTGGCTCTGCGCGCGCAGTTCGCCGCGCAGCCGGTCGCTGCGCGCTTCCAACGCCGCCAGGCGCTGGACGGTGTCGTCGGCATCGACGCGGCGGGCGTCTTCCTGCGCCGTCCACCAGCGCCAGCCGGCCCAGCCGCCGCCGAACACCAGCGCCAGCGCCAACAACCACGCCACGCCGTGGCCGCGCGGGTGCGGGGCGGCCGTCTTTTGAATGGGGTCGGGGGCGGCGTCGGTCATGGCGGAGGGGGTCGGGGGCAGGCCGGCATCCGCCGGCCGCGCGATGCTACCGGATCGCCGGCTCGGTAACGCGCTCCAGCGCCGCCGCCAGCAGCGAACGCGGCCGTGCATCGGCGGCGATCGCGATGTCGGTGAAGCCTCGCCTGCGAGCCAGCGCCGCCAGCCGGGTGCTGGCCGCGAGCACGCGCGCCCGGCGCAGGCGCGTGGTCGCGTCGGCCGGTAGCGCGGCGAGGCTGCGTTGCAGCGCCTCGCCGCTGCTCAGCGCCAGCAGCAGCGGCGCGGTCGTCGCGCGCAAGCGCGCCAGCGCACGCGGCGAAGGGGCGACCGCGACCCGAACGTACACGTCGGCGCGCAGCACGCGCGCGCCGCGCCGGCGCAGTTCGGTGGCGATGCGGCCGCGGCCGCCGGGCGCGGTGACCAGGCCGACGTCCGCCCCGCGGACTTCGCGCAGTGCCGGCAGCGCCAGCACGCCTTCGCTGTCCATCCGCGCCGGCGCAATCGCCCCGGCGATCCCGGCACGACGCAGCGCGTCCCGGGTGCCCGCACCGACGCCGAGCCAGAGCTGCGCGCGCCGTGGCCGCAGCGGCAGCAGCGCATGCGCGGCGCGCACCGCGGCCGGGCTGGTGAAGATCACCCGCGACGCGGACAGCGCGCGTCGCAGCGTGCGCGCGCTGTCGGCGTCGTCGCGCGCGACCAGTCGCCACGGCGACAATGCGAGCACGCGCGCGCCGTGGCGCGCCGCCGCCTGCCGCAATCCCGCGTGACCGCCGACGGGCCGCAGCGAGATGACGTAGCATCCCTGTAGTGCCGCGGAAGCCGTCGTGCCTGCCATGCGCGCCAGCTTGCTGGCTGCCGGCAGCGCCCGCAAGCCGTGTAGGCACTCAATCCCGGTTCCCCCAGGCATTCCCCCCAGATCAGGACTCCTTCGCGGATGACTCTCGATGAATCCCTGCAGGCGCTCGCCGCCCATTACCAGGCCATGCCGCCGGTGGCGGCGATGCACGTGCGCGTCGCCGGCTACGACGGCGAGCGCCTGCGCCTGCACGCGCCGCTGGCGCGACACCTCAACGACAAGGGCTGCGCCTTCGGCGGCAGCCTGGTCTCGCTGATGACGCTGTCCGCATGGGGCCTGGTCTCGCTGCGCGTGCAGCAGGCCGGCCTGCAGGCCGACGTGTACGTCGCCGACACCGAGGTGCGCTACCTGGCCCCGCTGTTCGCCGACCTCGAGGCCGAATCGCAGCTGGCGCCCGAGGGCTCCTGGGACGACTTCACCGCCACGCTGCGCGCACGCGGCCGCGCCCGCGCGACCCTGGTCGCGCGCGTGCCGCTGCCAGACGGCGGCATCGCCACCACGGCCCGCGCGCGATACGTGGCGATCGCAAAGCGGTAGCATTCGCGCAATACCGGAGGGGAAGACGATGCGGATCATGGGCAAGGGCGTGTTGCTGTTGCTGGCGGCGCTGGCGTTGGCCGCATGCGCCAGCGGCGGCAAGAAGATGAGCGAGCTGCAGCGGCTGCAGTACGCCTATTCGGCGGCGATCCGCTGGGGCGACTTCGAAGGCGCGTGGAAGCTGGTGGACCCGGAGTACCGCGAGGCCAACCCGATGACCGAGCTGGAATTCGAGCGCTACAACCACGTGCAGGTCTCGGCCTACCGTGAGCGCGGCGCGCAGGTGCTGGACGACGGCACCGCGGTGCGCGAGATCGAGATCGGGGTGATCAACCGTCACAACATGACCGAGCGCTCGGCGCGCTACACCGAACAGTGGCGCTACGACCCGGAAACCGGGCAGTGGTGGATCAGCAACGGCCTGCCGGACCTGTGGGCCGGCCAGTGAGCCCGGCCGCGCCGGCAACGGCAACTTTGCGCTGCGTCCCGCGCTGGGCGACAATCGCCGCCCGCTGTCTCCTGCACCCGGCCCCGTGAATCTCGAAGAACTGCTGGCGTTCGCCGGCCGCCATCAAATGCTGTCCCTGGCCCTGGTCGGCCTGACCCTGGCCCTGATCGCCACCGAGATCGCGCGCCTGTTCCGCGGCTTCAAGGGGCTGCGTCCGGCGGAACTGACCTCGCTGGTCAACCGCGACAACGCGCTGGTGGTCGACCTGCGGCCGATGGCCGATTTCGAGAAGGGCCACATCCCCGGTTCGAAGAACGTGCAGATGAGCCAGTTCGATCCGGAGAGCAAGCAGCTGAACGCGGCCAAGGCGCTGCCGGTGGTGCTGGTGTGCAAGACCGGGCAGACCGCGTCCGGCGCCGCGTCGCGGCTGAAGAAGGCCGGCTTCGAGCACGTGTATGTGCTCGACGGCGGCATCGCCGGCTGGCAACAGGCCGACCTGCCACTGAGCAAGGGCCGCGGCCGCTGAGCCATTCGCGCGTCACGGCGCAATGCCATAATCGCCCTCTTTTCCCATTACAGCTGGAGTTTTCCCACCATGGCCGAGCAACAACCCGACAACGCCAACGGCGCCGCCGCTCCCGCGCAGCCCGCCGGAGCCCAGTTCAGCGTCGAGAAGATCTACGTCAAGGACGTCTCGTTCGAGTCGCCGAAGGCGCCGCAGGTGTTCAACGAGCAGGCGCAGCCGCAGCTCAACATGAACCTCAACCAGCGCGTGCAGAAGGTCGGCGAGACCGGCTACGAGGTAGTGCTCGGGATCACCCTGACCTGCACCCTGGGCGAGGGCGAGGGCAACACCGTGTACGTGGCCGAGGTGCAGCAGGCCGGCGTGTTCGGCCTGTCCGGATTCGAGTCGAACGTGCTCGATGCGATGCTCGGCACCCATTGCCCGAACGTGCTCTATCCCTATGCCCGCCAGCTGCTCGGTGAGCTGATCCAGGCCGGCGGCTTCCCGCCGTTCCTGCTGCAGCCGATCAACTTCGAGGCGCTCTACGCCGAGGGCCTGCGCCAGCGCAACGCCAAACAGCAGCCGGGCGCCGGCAACGGCGACACCGAGACCGTCGGCAACGCCTGACCGATGGCGACACCGCCGTCCGTCGCGGTGCTGGGCGCCGGTTCCTGGGGGACCGCGCTCGCCGCGCTGATCGCCCGGCATCGCGCTGCCACGGTGCTGTGGGGCCGCGACGCCGGCATCATCGAGGCGATCGCGCGGCAGCGCGAGAATCCGCGCTACCTCCCCGGCGTCACCCTCCCGGAGTCGCTGCACGCGACCACCGATCTCGGCGCCGCCCTGCGCGGCGCCGACCTGGTGCTGGTGGTGGTGCCCTCGCACGCGTTCGCCGAGACCCTGCAGGCGCTGGCGCCGCTGCGCCCGGCGCACGCCGGCGTGGCCTGGGCGACCAAGGGCTTCGAGCCGGGATCCGGGCGTTTCCTGCACGAGGTCGCCGCCGGGACCCTTGGCCCCGATGTTCCATTGGCGGTGGTGACCGGTCCATCGTTCGCGAAGGAAGTCGCGGTCGGGCTGCCGACCGCGCTGACGGTGCACGCCGACGACGAGGGCTTCGCCCAGACCGTCGCCGACGTGCTGCACGGCCCGGCCTTCCGCGCCTATACCGGCGACGACATGTGCGGCGCCGAACTCGGCGGCGCGATGAAGAACGTGCTGGCGGTCGCCACCGGCGTCGCCGACGGCATGGGCCTGGGCCTGAACGCGCGCGCCGGGCTGATCACCCGTGGCCTCAACGAAATGCTGCGGCTCAACATCGCGATCGGCGGGCGCCCGGAGACGCTGATGGGCCTGGCCGGCCTCGGCGACCTGGTGCTGACCTGCACCGGCGACCTGTCGCGCAACCGCCGCCTCGGGCTGGCGCTGGGGCGCGGCCGCTCGATCGAGGATGCGGTGCGCGAGATCGGCCAGGTGGTCGAGTCGCTGCAGACCGCCGACGAGGTGATGCGCCTGGCCGACCGCCACGGCATCGAGCTGCCGATCGCCAGCAACGTGCGCGACGTGCTGCACGGCGACATCACCCCGGCCGAGGGCCTGGCGCGGCTGATGGCGCGCGAGCGCAAGGCGGAATATCCGGCGAGGTTGTTTGAGACCGGGGATTCGTGATTGGTGATTCGTAAAAGCAGGAGCGCGGCTTCGACCCCGCTCTTGCCAATCACGAATCACCAATCACGAATCACGGCTCAAAAAAAAGACCCGGCCGTTACCGGCCGGGTCGATCGCGATTTTTTCGGGGGAGAGAGAGAATCGATCGCGATGGTGCGGGGTGTGCCGGTGTGCTTACCAGGTGAAGCGCGGGCCGACGAACCACTGGGTGTCGCCGTCGGCGAACTTGACGTCGCCGCTGACGCCCCAGTTGGGAGTGAACTTCACCTGCGCGCCGAGGCGGCCGTAGAAGTCGTCGGCATCGCTGCCGTAGTCCTCGTAGCCGGCCATGGCATAGCCTTCGAGATTGGTGGTCAGCGCGCCACGCACGCCGACCTCGGCGCTGTAGCCGTCGACATCGACATCCACGAAGTTGTTGCTGGCCTCGAACTTCTCGTAGGCGACCCGGGTCACCAGGTCGGCGCGCGGCGAGATCTCATGGTTGTAGCCGATACCCAGGCGCCACTGGTCGACATCCACTTCCCCGGTCAGGGGCTGGGAGTCGAACTCCTGGGCGCTGTAACCGCCAAACGCGTGGAAGTTGGGATGGAAGGCGAACGAGGCGTTGGCGCCGAAGCCATCGGCGTCGGCATCGCTGTTGGTGGCGCTGTAGCCGCCTTCGACGTAGTTGTAGGAGACGCCTTCGGCGGCGTGGGCGGCGGCGAACGGCAGTGCCGCGGCCAAGGTCAGGGCAAGCAGGGAACGTTTCATTGGAAAGCCTCTCTGTTGGAAGCGTTTGTTATTCGAAAAAGGCCGGCCCGGGTGGCGAGGGAGGGGGAGGGAAGTGCACTTCAGTGGCTGAAAGCACGACCACCACCCGGGCCGGTGCGTGCATTGTGCGAGGGCAAGCGCAACATGGCCTGAATAGTGAACCGGAAAGTTCAGGAACTTTTTCGCGCCATTCAGGTACGCGCTGGAGAACGCGGGCGCGCTGCATCGTGATTCCCGTGCTGCAGGCGCGGATGGCTTGCCGGGCAGATTCGGCTGTCGCAGGAGTCGACATCCACCATGCGCGAATGCGTGGGCGTTCCACTGCAGGGCCGTGGGGCTTAAAGACTTCTTAAAGCCACCGGCGCAAGGTCGTCGCTCCCCCGATCCGCGACGGAGATCATGCATGTCCGCGCCTGCCCTGTTGCATCCGCATCTGTCCACCCCACCCGTCGCCGGCCGTGTCCGGCGGTCCGGTGTCGCGCCAGCGTCCGTCGCCGGCCCGGCGGCGATCCGTCCGGCCCGTGCCGAAGATTGCGAGACGCTGCTGCGCCTGTGCCGCGAACATGCGCGGCGCGCGGCGCTCGAGCGCGCGCCGTTCGGACCGGGACGGGGCGATGCCCGCGACCTGGTGGAGGCGCTGTTCGATCCGCCGGTCCGGGTCTGGGCCTGGATCGCCGAGGCCGACGGCGAGGCCATCGGCTACGCCGGTGCGGTGGCCGGTTGCTCGCTGCTCGAGCGGGGCAACTACTTCCAGCTCGAATCGCTGTACGTGCGGCCGCAGGCGCAGGCGCAGGAGCTCGAGCGCCGGCTGTTCCTGCAGGCGCTGCGCATGGCGCGCACGCTCGGCTGCCTGAACCTGCAGTGGCGCCTGCCCGCGGCGCAGGCCGCGCGCATCGAGGCGCAGCTGCCGGCGGCGGCGGTGCGCACGGACTCGGTCCACTACGTGCTGCCGCTAGACGACCGCACCGTGGATCGTGCGGCGCGTGGCCGCTGACCGGCGTGGGCGCGCCAGGGTCCGGCGTCCGCGCATCACCACGCTCCGCATCCTCTTGCTCGGACTGGTGCTGGTGATGGCCTATCTCTCGCTCGATGCATGGGGCGGCGCGCACTATCCCGGCTCGCCGCAGTTCCGCGACGGCGGCTTCCGCAATCCGGTCGAACCCAGGACCTTGGGCTGGCGCGAAATTCCGAAGGCGTGGTGGAGCTTCATGTTCGACCGGCCGGCGGGCACCACGCCGCCCGCGCCGCTGCCGGTGGAGGCGCTGGATCTGCAGCAGCTGGCGGATGCCGCCGACGGCACCGTGTTCCGGCTCGGCCATTCGACCGTGCTGATGAAACTGGCCGGCGGCTGGTGGCTGACCGATCCGGTGTTCTCCGAGCGTGCCTCGCCGCTGCAGTGGGCCGGACCGCGCCGGTTCCATCCGCCGCCGATCACGATCGAGCAGCTGCCGCGGATCCGTGCGGTGATCCTCTCGCACGACCACTACGATCACCTCGACAAGCAGGCGGTGCGGGCGCTGGCGGAGAAGACCGACTGGTTCCTGGCGCCGCTGGGCGTGGGTGACCTGCTGATCCGCTGGGGCGTGGATCCGGCGCGCGTACGGCAACTGGACTGGTGGGACGCGACCACCATCGGCACCGTGCGCCTGGTGGCGACGCCGGCGCAGCATTTCTCCGGGCGCCGGCCGTTCGCCGGCAACCCGACGCTGTGGGCCTCATGGGTGATCCAGAGTCCGGAGCTGCGCCTGTTCTTCAGCGGCGACAGCGGCTATTTCGACGGCTTCCGCGAGATCGGCGAGCGCTACGGCCCGTTCGACCTGACCCTGCTCGAGTGCGGCGCCTACGATCCGTCTTGGGAGGGCGTGCACATGCTGCCCGAGCAGACCCTGCAGGCGCACCTGGACCTGCGCGGCCGCTGGCTGCTGCCGGTGCACAACGGCACCTTCGACCTGGCGATGCACCGCTGGGACGATCCGATGGAGCGCATCGCGCGGCTGGCCGCGGCGCGCGGGGTTTCCGTGACGCTGCCGCGCATCGGCCAGGCCGTGCCGGTGCGGCAGCCGCCGGCGCTCGAACCCTGGTGGCGCACGCCGCGGGAACCGGCACCGGATGCCATCGACACCGGCGCCACCGTGGAATCGGCACGCTAGGAAAGCCAGGGCTCCAGGCCGAATCGAAATTCACCTCCCCCCCGCAGCCGATCCCTTGTAGGAGGGGCTTCAGCCCCGACGCGTCGAAGATTGCGGCAGGCAACCAGCAGCGTGTGGCGTCCGGGAAGCCGCGTGCGTGGCCCTTTTTCGTTTCTCGGGGTCGGGGCTGAAGCCCCTCCTACAGGGGCATTGGCGCCGAGGGGCGCGGTGGGAGATGCGTGTCGCTCGCTCTAGCGGTGACCGGTGTCGTGGCGCGCCGGAAACACCAGGCGCACGCCGAAACCGCGGCCGTCGATGCCGCTTTCCGCCTGCACGCTGGCGCCATGCGCGCGGGCGATGCGCGCCACCAGCGACAGCCCGATGCCGCTGCCGCGCTCGCCGTTGCCGTTGCTGCCGCGGAAGAAGCGCTCGAAGATCCGCCCGCGTTCGTCGTCGGCGACGCCGGCGCCGTCGTCGCGCACGGTCAGCACGCTTTCCTCCGGCGACTGCCGGCAGGCGATCTCGACCCGTCCGCCCTCGCGGCCGTAGCGCAGGCCGTTGTCGAGCAGGTTGCGGACCAGGATGCCGAGGTCGTCGAGGTTGCCGGCGACGATGCAGGACTCGGTGTCGAGCACGATCCGCTGCCGCTTGCGCGCGGACACGAGCTCGAACTCCTGGGCGACCATCTCGATCACCTGCGCCAGGTCGACAGGCTGGCGGCGGCCCTCGCCGCGGCCGCTCTCGACGCGCGCCGAATCGAGCAGCTGCTGCGCCAGGCGCGAGGTGCGCTCGATGCCGCGGATCAAGCGGTCGAGCGCCTCGCGGGTGTCGTCCGGATTGCTCGAGTGCAGCGCCACCTGGGCCTGGGTGAGCAACGCGGCCAACGGCGTGCGCAGTTCGTGCGCGGCCTCGCTCAGGAACTGGCGCTCGTTCTGCAGGGCATGGTCGAGGCGCTGCAGCAGCGTGTTGAACGAATCCACCAGCGGCCGCACCTCCGCCGGCAATCCGGTCCCCGGCAGCGGCGTCAGGTCCAGCGTCTCGCGCGCAGCCATCGCCTGCCGCACCCGCAGCACTGGCTGCAGCGACCAGCGCACCACCGCCCACACCGCCAGCGCCAGCCCGCCCAGCACCAGCAGCGCGGTGATCAGGCTGGTGTGCGCCCAGCGCTTGATTTCGTAATGCTGCAGGGAGGCGTCGTGGCCGACCTGCACCTGTACCCGTCCGTCGGCATCGCTGACCGCGAACACGCGCCACGGGACGCCTTCGACCAGCACGTCGGCGTAACCGTCGGAGAAGTCCGCGCGCATCGGCCCGGCCGGCGCATGCGCCGAGGCGACGATGCCTTCGCGGCGCGCCAGCACCCAGACCTGGAAATGCAGATTGTCGAACTTGCCCGTCAGCGCGGTGGTGTCGCGCGGCAGCCGCAGGCGCGGACCGGCGCCGGTGGCCTCGATGTCGCCGGGCAGCGACAGCAGGATCTGCTCGGCGATGCTGCGCAGCGAGCGGTCCCACAGGCCGCTCTGCTGCCGGGTCATCTGCTGGTACTGGCAGCCGAACCAGATCGCCCAGGCGGCGAGGACGACCAGCGTCAGCACCACCAGCAGCCGCGCCCGCAGCGATCGCATCATTCCGGATCGCCCAGGCGGTAACCGTAGCCGTGCACGGTGACCACGATGTCCCCGCCGAGCTTGCGGCGCAGCTGGTGGATGTAGACCGCCACGGTGTTGCTGCCGATCGCGCCGTCGCCGCCGTAGATGCGGTCCTCCAGGCGTTCGCGGTCGAGCACGCGCCCCTGGCATTCCATCAGCGCCAGCAGCGTGCGGTACTCGTGCACCCCGAGGGGCACCGGCGTGCCGCCGCGGGTGACGCTGCGCTCGGCCGGATCCAGCACCACGTCGCGCCAGCGCAGCTGCGGCGCCACCCGACCACGGCTGCGGCGGACCACCGCGCGCAGCCGCGCCAGCAGCTCGTCGCGCTGGAACGGCTTGACGATGTAGTCGTCGGCGCCGCTGTCGAGGCCGCGGATGCGATCGCTGAGCTGGTCGCGGGCGGTGATGATCAGCACCGGGGTGGTGTCGTAGCGCGCGCGCATCGCCGCCAGCACGTCGAGCCCCGAGCCGCGTGGCAGGCCCAGGTCGAGCAGCACCGCCACGTAGGCGTGGTCGACCAGGGCCAGCCGCGCCGCGGCGACGTCCTCGCTGCGGTCGGCGCGCCAGCCGTCCTGCGCCAGCGCCGCCGCGAGTGCGTCGCCGAGCATGCGATCGTCTTCGACCAGGAGCACGGAGTCCATGGGGCGCGGGAACTGCAATGTGGCCAGGCAGGCTCGCCGAAGGCGATTAAAACAGGTTTAAGCGCTGCCCGGCCGGGCGTGAACGCGTCCGTGGCTTAAAGAAAACTTAAACACGACGGCCGATGCTGCGCCTTCATCCAAACGATCAGGGCGGCAATCCATGACATCACTCTCCATGCAGGCGCGGAAGCCGCGGCCGATGCGCCGCTGGTGGCTGGCGCTCGGGCTCGCGTTGTGCGCACAGCAGGCGGCGGCGCAGAACTACGCCGGCATCGGCGTGGCGATGGTGCCCGAGTACGAAGGCGCCGAGGACGACCGCTTCCTGCCGTTGCCGCTGATCCGCTACGAGACCGAGCACTTCTTCTTCTCGCCGCGTGCCGGGCTGCCGGCGCTGGGAGTGAAGTGGTCGACGGATGCGGACCTGGTCGCCGGACTGTTCCTGAGTGCCGGGATGGGCCGCGACGGCGGCGACGCCGAGATCCTGCGGGGCCTGGAGGACATCGACGACCACGCCGTCTATGGCGCCTTCCTGGCCTGGGAGCCGGGGCGGTTCTCGGCGAGCGTGGCGTACCGGCGCGCGGCCAAGAGCGGTTACGGCGCCACGGTCGACCTGCAGGCCGGGTACCGCGTGCTGCAGCGCGAGCGCGATGTCGTCACGCTTGGCGCGAATGCGGAATGGGCCGACGACGACAGCATGCAGACCTGGTTCGGCATCACGCCGGAAGACGCAGCGCGCAGCGAAGCGGGGCTGCCCGCGTACGCCGCCTCCTCGGGCATCAAGTCGGTCGGCGCATCGGCCAGCTGGCTGCACCGCTTCGCCGGCAGCCGCTGGAGCCTGATCACCGCCGCCGGCGTCAATCGCCTGCAGGGCGACGCCCGCGACAGTCCGGTGGTGGAGCGGGCCACCGCACCGTTCGCCACCGTAGGTCTCGTGCGCATGTTTTGAGATCCGGCTCCGGCACGGCGGTGCAGGCGCGACCCGGGCACGCAGTCCTACGCGCCGTCATCGACGCTTGCGGCCCGTGCGAGCAAGCGGGACGGTCGTCTGTGCAGCGCCGATGCGCATCCCACGGGCTTCGCCCGGCGTGGCGCGGAGCCCGCGGTGCAAGCGGCATGGAGACTCATTTCTTCGCCGGCGTGCCGTTGTCGCCATGCAGCGTCAACAGCGCCTGCAGCAGTTGTTCGTCGGCGCTGGAGCAGATGCCCAGCAACAGCGCCTCGTCGCAGTCGGCGGCGGCGATGTAGGCGTGGCCCATGTTCGAGTCGATGTACACGCCCTCGCCGGCTTCCAGCACGATCGGATCGTAGAACTCGGTGTGCACTTCGACCCGGCCTTCGAGCACGTGGATGTACTCCTCGCCGGAGTGGTGCACCAGTTCGCCGAACTCGTGCAGGCTCTTGGCGCGCACTCGGGTCAGGACCGGGATCATGCGCTTGCGGCGAAGTTCCGGGCATAGATAGAAGTAGTCGTAGTTGTCCGTGGTGACCCGGATTGCGTCGTCGACCCTGGCGATGCTGCGGCGCGCGGTGACCGGTGGCTCGTTGGCAGCGTCGGGTTCGGCGAACAGCTCCGACATGCGGATGTTCAGGCGCTGGCTGATCTGCAGCAGCTTGTCGTAGGTCAGGCTCAGGCGGTCGTGTTCGACCTTGGACAGCGTCGACAGCGGAATGCCGCAGCGCTGGCTCATTTCCTTCAAGGTCCAGCCGTTGCGGGTGCGCAGGCCGCGCAGCAGGCGGCCGATCGTCGGGTGTTGCGAGGGCATTCGCCTGGAACTCCTGTGGAAGCGGATGCGGGCCAATGCCGCCCGTGCCGGAGCATATTCGCGCGATTGCGGCCTCGTCTGCCAGACCGGGGCAGGTTGACAATTCTCCAATTGGGATCAATATCGCATAAACAGGCCTGATCGGGCGGTGTTGGCGTGAGCAGGCCGCACCCGCAGCGTGCCTGTCCGGGGGGAACCAA
The DNA here is from genome assembly GCF_041300785.1 of Luteimonas salinilitoris. Taxonomy (NCBI): domain Bacteria; kingdom Pseudomonadati; phylum Pseudomonadota; class Gammaproteobacteria; order Lysobacterales; family Lysobacteraceae; genus Luteimonas; species Luteimonas salinilitoris. The sequence continues at coordinate 104,872 of NZ_JBFWIB010000009.1, read as the reverse complement.
TCAGGAGGCTTGCGATGCGCGTGTCCACGATTCTTTCCTTTGCCGCGGGGATGCTGCTCGCCCTGCCGCTTGCGGCCGCCCCGGAGGCGCAGGCACCAGCCGCGCCGCCGGCGTCGATCGTTCCGCCCGAGCTGGTGCCGGAGACCGGCGAGCCGGATGCGGGGGATGCCGCGACCGTCGCCGACGCCACCGTCCAGGCCGGGCCGGCCAACCTCACCCGTCCGGACCTCGAGGCCTGGCTGGACGGCTACCTGCCCTACGCCCTGCAGACCGGCGACATCGCCGGCGCCGTGGTGGTGGTGGTCAAGGACGGCCAGGTGCTGTTGCAGAAGGGCTACGGCTACGCCGACCTGGAGACGCGCACGCCGGTCGATCCGGAGCAGCACCTGTTCCGCCCGGGCTCGATCTCCAAGCTGTTCACCTGGACCGCGGTGATGCAGCTGGTCGAACAGGGCAAGCTGGACCTCGACGCCGACCTCAACCAGTACATCGACTTCGAGATCCCGGCGCGCGACGGCAAGCCGGCCACGCTGCGCCAGGTCATGACCCACACGGTGGGGTTCGAAGAGCAGATCCGCGGCCTGATCACCAGCAAGGCCGACCAGGTCGTGCCGCTCGAGCAGGCGCTCAAGCGCTGGGTGCCCGAGCGCATCCACGCGCCCGGCACCACGCCGGCCTATTCGAACTACGCCACCGCGCTGGCCGGCTACATCATCGAGCGCGTGTCGGGTGAATCGTTCTACGACTACATCGACAGACATATCCTGGCGCCGCTGGACATGAAGGATTCCAGCTTCCGCCAGCCGCTGCCGGCCGGACTGCTGGCGAACATGTCCGAGGGCTACGCGCGCGCATCCGACGGCAAGCCGCGCGACTACGAGCTCATCAGCCTGGCCCCGGCCGGCAGCCTCGCCGCCACCGGCGCGGACATGGGCAAGTTCATGATCGCGCACCTGCAGGATGGCGCTTTCGGTGACGTGCGCATCCTCGGCGAGGGCACCGCGAAGATGATGCACACCACCGGGCAGACCTCGGTAGGTGCGCTGAACAAGATGATGCTCGGCTTCTACGAGACCTCGCTCAACGGCCACCGCGCGATCTCGCACGGCGGCGACACGCTGTGGTTCCATAGCGACCTGCAGCTGTTCATCGACGACGGCATCGGCATCTACGTCTCGATGAACAGTTCCGGCCGCAATGGCGCGCCCCTGCAGATCCGCGACAACCTGAGCGAAGGCTTCGCCGACCGCTACCTGCCGGGGCCGTCGGGGCCGAAGAGCACCGTTTCCGAAGCCGACGCCAAGCTGCATGCGGAGCAGATCGCCGGCGCCTACGCCAACAGCCGCCGTCCCGACAGCAACTTCATGTCGTTGCTGAACCTGCTCGGTCCGGTCAAGGTGTTCCCGAACGAGGACGGCACCATCAGCGTGTCGATGGCGCTCGATGCCTCCGGCGCACCGAAGAAATGGCGCGAGATCTCGCCGTACCTGTGGCAGGACGTCGCCAGCGGCGACCGTCTCGCCGCCGACGTCGTCGACGGCAAGGTGACGCGTTTCAGCATGGAGCCGTACGCGGCGATCATGGTCTTCCAGCGTCTGCCCTGGTGGAAGTCGCCGGGCCTGCTGCTGCCGCTGCTGGTGCTGAGCCTGCTGGCGCTGGCCGCGACCGTGCTGGCGTGGCCGGTGTCGGCGCTGGTCCGCCGGTACTACGGCGTGCCGTACAGGCTGTCCGGCGAGGATGCGCGCATGCACCGGATCATCCGCATCGCCGCGCTCGCCGTGCTGGTGGTCATGGCCGGCGCGCTCGGCCTGATCGTGGGGATGATGAGCGACCTCGAAAAGCTGAGCGCGGACACTGATGTGGTGTTCAACCTCATGCGCCTGCTCGCGCTGGTGGTGCTGCCGCTCGGCGCACTGGCCGCGCTGTGGAACTGCTGGAAGGTGCTGCGCAGCCAGCGCCGCCTGCTCGCCAAGCTGTGGAGCATCGTGCTGGCGCTGTCCTGCCTGTTCCTGCTGTGGATCGGCATCTCGCATCACCTGCTCGGTTACGGCGCCTACTACTGATCCCTGCTGCCGATCGATGCGGGACCGGCGATCTCCTCGCCGGCCCGCATCCCCAACCTGCGGGGACGCGCGTGAGCCTGCAACTCGAACTGCACAACGAACCGCTGCCGCTGTCGGCGCCGTTCCGCATCTCCGGCTATGTCTTCGACGCCATGCCGGCGACCGTGGCGACCCTGCGCGACGGCGATCATGTCGGCCGTGGCGAAGCCGCCGGCGTGTACTACAACGACGACCGCCCCGAAGGCATGCTTGCCACCCTGGAATCCCTGCGATCGCGCATCGAAGCGGGCATCGATCGCGCAACCGTCAACGCCCTGCTGCCGCCGGGCGGCGCGCGCAACGCGCTCGACTGCGCGCTCTGGGAACTCGATGCCAGGCGCAGCGGCGTGCCGGTGTGGAAGCTGGCTGGACTGGAAGGCGTGCGGCCGCTGCTGACCACCTTCACCGTCGGCGCGGACGATCCACAGGTGATGGCCGAACGCGCCGCTGCCTATGCCGGCGCCCGCGCGCTGAAGCTCAAGCTCACCGGCGAAGCGGAGCTCGATGGCAAGCGCGTGCGCGCGGTGCGCAGGCGCTGCCCGGATGCGTGGATCGGCGTCGATGCCAACCAGGGCTACGACGCCAGCAGTTTGCCGAAGTTGCTGCCGGTGCTGGTGGGGGAAAACATCTCCTTGCTCGAACAGCCGTGCAGGCGCGGCCACGAGGCCGACCTCGACGGCATCGAGCGCGTGCTGCCGTTCGCCGCCGACGAGAGCATCCTCGATCTCGCCGAACTCGAAGCGCGGCACCATCGTTTCGACGTGGTCAACATCAAGCTGGACAAGTGCGGCGGCCTGAGCGAAGGCTTGCGCATCGCGCGGCGCGCGCGCGAACTGGGCAAGCAGGTCATGGTCGGCAACATGGCCGGTTCCAGCCTGGCGATGGCGCCGGCGTTCGTGCTCGGCCAGTTCTGCGACGTGGTCGACCTGGACGGACCGGTGTTCCTGAAGGAAGACCGCAAGCCGGGCGTGGTCTATCGCGACGGCTACCTCGAATGCCCGGGCGAAGTCTGGGGGAGTCCGTGAGCACGGCACCCGCGCAACAAGACTGGTTCGGCCAGCCGCGCGGGCTGACCATCCTGTTCCTGACCCAGATGTGGGAGATATTCTCCTACTATGGGATGCGCGCGCTGCTGGTCTACTACATGACCAAGCAGCTGCTGATGGGCCAGCAGCAGGCGTCGCTGGTGTACGGGCTGTACGCGGCGACGGTGTACTTCACCCCGATCCTCGGCGGCATCGTCTCCGACCGCTGGCTGGGCCGCCGCCGCGCGGTGATCATCGGCGGCACGATCATGGCCGTCGGCCATTTCCTGATGGCCTCCGAAAGCCTGTTCTACCTCGCGCTGGCGTCGATCGCGCTGGGCAACGGCCTGTTCCTGCCCAGCCTGCCGAGCCAGGTCGACGGTCTCTACAAGCGCCGCGATCCGCGCCGCGGTTCGGCGTACAACATCTACTACGTCGGCATCAACGTCGGCGGACTGCTGGCGCCGCTGGTCTGCGGCACGCTGGGCGAGCTGTACGGCTGGCACTACGGCTTCGGCGCCGCCGGCATCGGCATGCTGCTGGGCCTGGTCGTCTACGTGTTCGGCGGCCGCTACCTGCCGGTCGAGGCGCGCAGGCGCGAGGCGGTCGTCGCCACCGACCAGGCGAACGAGACCGGCCTCGCCCTGCGCCTGCGCGTGCTGCTCGCGATCGGCCTGTGCGTGATGCTGTTCCGCGGCGCCTACGAGCAGATCGGCAACACCATCGCGCTGTGGGCCGACAGCGGCATCGATCGCAGCCTCGGCGCGCTGACCATCCCGATGACCTGGTTCCAGGCGCTCAATCCGCTGCTGGTGATCCTGCTGACGCCGGTGCTGGTGGCGCACTGGTCGCGCCAGGCCGGGCGCGGCCGCGAGCCCGGATCGGCGCGGAAGATGGCGCTGGGCGCGGGCGGGGTGGCGCTGGCGTACCTGTTGCTGGCCGCGGTCAGCGCCGGCACGACGGCGGGGCAGGCGAGCTGGGTGTGGCTGGCGCTGTTCTTCCTGGTGCTGACCGTGGGCGAGCTGTTCATCCTGCCGGTCGGCCTGGGGCTGTTCGCGCGGCTGGCGCCCTCGAAGCATCGGGCGACCACGGTGGCGGCTTGGTTCTTCGCCGCGTTCGGCGGAAACCTGCTGGCCGGCCTGCTGGGGATGGCCTGGAGCCGGCTCGGTCCGGCCGCGTTCTTCGCCCTGATGGCGGTGGTGGCCGCCGGTGCCGGCGTGCTGCTGGGCCTGCTGGACCGGTCGGCGCGACGGATCGAGGCGGAAGCGCGGCCCGGGAAAGCGGTCGTGGCCGCGGTGCGGATTTGACAATTCTCTAATCAGGATCATTATTCCTGATAAGAGAAATGAGGGCGTCTCATGACAATCGCTGACCTTCCCAGGCGTCGCCTGCTGCAGGCGATGGCGGCCGGCACGCTGGCGACGGCACTGCCGCCGGCGATCGCCGCCGCCGCATCCGCGACCGGCGCGGCGGTCGACCCGCGCGTCGGCGCGCTGGTCGAGCGGGCCATGGTCATCGACATGCTGGCGCCGCTGAAGATCGATTTCCGGCCCGAGGCCCATGCCGGCCACCTGACCGAGGCGCAAACCGCCGACTTCCGCGCCAGCGGCGTCACCGTGATGCACCACGCGATCGGCTTCCAAGGACCCGAGGCCCACGAGAAGGTGCTGGCCTACCTGGCCGCGTGGAACGGCTTCATCGCCCGCAACAGCGAGGTGTTCTGCCTGGCAGGCAATGCCGCCGACCTCGATCGTGCCAAGGCGCAGGGCCGGATCGCGGTAATCATGGGCGTGCAGAACGCCGACCACTTCCGCACGGCGGAAGACGTCGAGTTCTTCCACCAGCTGGGCCAGCGTTGCGCGCAGCTGACCTACAACAGCCAGAACTACCTCGGCACCGGCGGTACCGAGCGCGTCGACAGCGGCCTGAGCGACTACGGCGTGCAGATCGTCGAGGCGATGAACGCCGCCGGCATGCTGGTCGACGTCTCGCACTGCGGCGACCGCACCACGCTCGACGCGATCGAGGCGTCGTCGAAGCCGATCGCGATCACCCACTCCAACTGCCGCGCACTCAACGACCACCCGCGGCTAAAGACCGACGAGGCGATCCGCAAGCTCGCCGCCAGGGGCGGGGTGATGGGCATCACCGGCGTGCGCAACTTCGTCCGCGACCGCGAGCCGACCACGGTCGAGCACGTCGTCGACCACATCGACCACGTCGCGCGGCTGGTCGGCGTGGAGCACGTGGGCATCGGCTCCGATGCCGACCTGCACGGCTACGACGACATGCCGGCCGACCAGCTGGAAATGCTGCGCGGCCTCTACAAGTCCAGCTACGCCTTCCGCGACAGGCTGGACACCGACGGCTTCGATGCGCCGGACAAGTTCCACAACCTCGTCGCGGCGCTGGTGAAGCGCGGCTATTCGGACGGCGACATCGCGCTGGTCCTGGGCGGCAACTTCCGGCGCCTGCTGGGCGAAATCTGGGGCTGAAAGCCGCCGTGAGGCGGCCACGACATTCTTCGAGGAGGGCAGTCATGAAGCGAGCAGGGGAGATGGGGACGCACGGCCGGACTCCGCAACGCAGGCCGCTGTTCGTGGCGACCGCCGCGGCGCTGGCGTTGCTGGCATCGGCGACGGCGATCGCGCAGGAGTCGCCGCCGGCTGAAGCGGCGGACCGGGCGACCGAGCTGGACGCGGTGGTGGTGACCGCGAACAAGCGCGTGGAGAACGTGCGCGAGGTCGGCGCTTCGATCACCCTGATCGGCGAACGGCAGCTGGAGAACATGGCCGCCAACTCGCTGTCCGACTACGCCGACTACGTGCCCGGGCTGCAGGTGCAGGACAACGGCGTGCCGGGCCTGACCGCGGTCTCGATGCGCGGCATCGCCGCGATCTCGTCCGGCGCCACTGTCGCCAGCTACCTCGACGAAGTGCCGCTCGGCTCCAGCGGCCTGTACCAGGCGGCGAACACGCTGAACCTGGACCTGTTGCCGTACGACATCGAGCGGGTCGAAGTGATTCGCGGACCGCAGGGCACGCTGTACGGCGCCGGCGCGATCGGCGGCCTGCTCAAGTACGTGAGCCGGGAGCCCGACCCGACCGCCAGCGAGTTCCGCATCGGTGGCGGCGGCTCGTCGGTGAAGAAGGGCGGCACCGGCTGGAACGGCCGCTTCGGCGCCAACCTGCCGCTGGTCGACGATCGCATGGCGGTGCGCGTGGGTTATGCCTACAACGACCTGCCCGGCTACACCGACAGCCAGCATGATGGCCGCAAGGACATCAACAGCGGCACCCAGTCCAGTGGACGCATCGCGCTTGGATGGAGCGGGGATGCCTTCAACCTGCGCCTGTCGGCGATGCGACAGGAACTCGACTTCGATGACCGCGCCAGCGTCGCCCTCGACCCGGCCACCGGGCGGCAGATGTTCGGCGAGGTCGTCGACCAGCTGTGGGCACCCCGGCCCTTCAACAAGGACATCGACCTCTATGCGTTGACCCTGGACTGGGACCTGGGCTGGGCCGACTTCGTTTCCGCGACCGGCTGGTCGGACACGAAGACGGTGGACCAGATCGACACCACCCTCCAGTTCGGCGAAATCACCAACCTGCTGCTCGGCCTGCCCGAGCCGGGCAGCAGCTTCGCACGCTACAGCCTGGACCTGGAGAAGTTCACCCAGGAGTTCCGCCTCGGCTCGAAGAGCGGCGGCCGGTTCGAGTGGATGCTCGGCGCGTTCTACACGAAGGAAGACGGCGTGCAGGGCCAGCACGTCTGGCTGGGCCAGCGCGACGGTTCGCCGTTGCCGGCGCCATTGGATGCAATGTTCGGTACCGCGGCCCTGCTGGCGCTGCCCAGCAGCTACAAGGAAACGGCACTGTTCGCCAACGGCTCATGGCGCGTCACCGACCGTTTCAAGATCGATGCCGGCGTGCGCCAGGCGCGCAACGACCAGACCTTCAGCCAGGACGTGAGCGAGGGCTTCCTGATCGAGCTGGGCAGTTCGCCGGGTTCGTCCAGCGAGGACGTGTTCACCTGGAGCCTGAGTCCGCAGTTCAAGCTCGGCGAGGACACCATGCTGTATGCGCGCGCCGCCACCGGCTACCAGCCCGGCGGCCCTAACGTCGCACTGCCCGGCATGCCGCCGAGCGTGGACTCGTCGATGCTGGCCAGCTACGAGCTGGGCCTGAAGTCGCAGTTCGCCGACCGCCGCGTGCAGCTCGACCTGGCCGCGTTCCGCATCGACTGGGACGACATCCAGGTGGGCGTGCAGTTCGAAGGCGTCGGCGGCCTGGTCAACGGCGGCGAGGCGAGCAGCGAAGGCCTGGAGCTGTCGGCGCTGTTCCGCGCGACCGACAAGCTGCAGTTCGGACTCAACGGGGCGTACACCAAGGCCAGGGTGAAGAACGACTTCGAGTCGACGGTGATCCCGCAGGATGGCTTCGACGTGATCCTCAACACCGGCCTGGCCGGCGACCGCATGCCGTACGTGCCGAAGCTGGCATGGTCGGCGACCGCGGAGTACTACTTCGATCTGGCCGGGAGCTGGAACGGTAGCGTCGGCGGCGCATTCCGCCACGTCGGCGACCGCGTCTCCGGCACCAGCAACCGCCAGCAGGTCGTCCTGGCCGACGGAACCGTGCTGCAGGATGACATCACTCCGCCGCTGGACGTGGGCAGCTACGACGCGCTCGACCTGTACGCGCGCATCGGCAACGGCAGCTGGTCGATCCGCACCTACGTCAACAACGTGACCGACGAGCGCGGCTGGTCGTCGATGGGCCGGGCCGAAAGCGCCCTGACTGGCGAGGTCGTGCAACTGCGCGCGGTGCCGATCCAGCCGCGCACCTGGGGCGTGGAGTTCGACTACCGGTTCTGAAATCAAGGGAGACGCCGCTGCTGCCGGAGGTCGGTGGTGGCAGCGGCGCCATTTTTGCGTCATGCCTGCAAGTTGACCGGACCCGCCGATGCCGCAACCCGCACGCTCCATCCAGGCCGCGCCAGGCGCGATCGACCCGCTGCCGCAGCCATACCTGCTGTTCCTCGGCGACATCGCCGAGCCGGCCTATGCCAAGACCGCGTTCGGCCTGCGTGACTGGGCCGGCGAGCGCTGCGTCGGCGAATACGCCTGCGTCGGCGCGAAGGTCAGCACCGGATTGCGCTTCATGCCCCCGGAACAGGCGTTTGCCGAGGGTGCGCGTTCGATGGTGATCGGCGTGGCCAATCCCGGCGGCCGCATCCCTCCGGCCTGGCTGCCGTCGCTGCTGCAGGGGCTGGAGGCCGGGCTCGACCTGATCGGCGGCATGCACGCGCGACTGGAGGCGATCGATTCGCTGCGCCGCGTCGCCGACCGGCTGGGGCGGCGGTTGATCGATGTGCGCCACCCGCCGCCGGGGATTCCGGTCGCCCACGGCCGCAAGCGCAGCGGCATGCGCCTGCTCACCGTCGGTACCGACTGCGCGGTGGGCAAGAAATACACCGCGTTGGCGCTGGTCCGCGAATGGCGCGGGCTCGGGGTGGACGCGGACTTCCGCGCCACCGGCCAGACCGGCATCCTGATCGCCGGGCAAGGCATTCCCCTGGACGCGGTGGTCGCCGATTTCGCCGCCGGCGCGGCGGAGATGCTGTCACCCGACGCCGGGGCGGACCATTGGGACGTCATCGAAGGCCAGGGATCGCTGTTCCATCCTGCCTATGCCGGGGTGTCGCTGGCGCTGTTGCATGGCAGCCAGCCCGACGTGGTCGTGGTCTGCCACGAAGTCGGGCGCGACATCGTGCTAGGCCATCCCGGCTATCCGCTGCCCGGCATCGAGGACACCGTCGAACTGACCCTGCGCCTTGGGCGCCGCACCAATCCGCAGATCCGCTGCGCCGGCGTGAGCCTGAACACCGCGAAGCTGGACGCCGCGCAGGCCGAACGGCTGATCGCCGCCGAGAGCGAGCGCCTGGGTTGCCCGGTCGCCGATCCGATGCGCGGCGGCGAGGCGTTCCGGCGACTGGCGCAGGCATGCCTGCGGTGAGAACGATGGCGGCGCCGATGAGCGTCGGGCCGACGTGGTTCCAGCGCTACCTGCTGCCGGGCCTGGCGTTCAAGGGCTTCGTGATCGGCGGCGGCTACGCCACCGGGCGCGAGCTGGCCGAATACTTCCTGCCCAGCGGGCCGCAGGGCGGGTTGCTCGGGCTGGGCCTGGCGATGCTCGTGTGGAGCACGGTGTGCGCGTTGACCTTCGTCTTCGCCCGGGCCACGCACAGCTACGACTACCGCGCCTTCTTTGGTCAGCTGGTCGGACGCGGCTGGATCGCGTTCGAGGCCGCGTACATCGTCTTCATGGTGCTGATCCTGGCCGTGTTCGGGGCCGCCGCGGGCGCGATCGTGGCCGCCGCGACCGGCTGGCCGCCGATCGTCGGGACGCTGGCGCTGATGCTGGCGATCGGCGTGGTGGTCGCCTTGGGCAACCGCTCGGTGGAGCGACTGTTCGGCTGGGCCTCGCTGTTGCTGTACGCGGTGTACTTCCTGTTCGTGGTGTTCGCATGGTCGGCCTTCGGCGACCGCATCGTCGCCGGCCTGTCGACGCCGCGGCCGACGGCGGGCTGGCTCACCGCCGATTGGATCCGGGGCGGGCTGACCTATGCCTGCTACAACATCGTCGGCGCGGTCGCGATCCTGCCGGTTGCGCGGCATTTCACCGGCCGCCGCGATGCCGCCGTCGCCGGGCTGCTGGCCGGGCCGGTCGCGATCCTGCCGGCGATCGCGTTCTTCGCCTGCATGGCCGCCTGGCTGCCGGGCATCGCCGCTGAAGCGTTGCCGGCCGATTTCCTGCTGCAGCAGATGCAGCGCCCGCTGTTCCACCTGCTGTTCCAGGCGATGATCTTCTCGGCGCTGCTGGAAAGCGGCGTCGGCGCGGTGCACGCGATCAATGAGCGCGTCGCCGGCGCCTGGCGCGGGCGCGGCTCGGGCGAACTGCCGCGGGGGGCGCGGCTGGCCATCGCCGCCGTGCTGCTGGTCGGTTCGATCTTCGTCGCCGGCCGTTTCGGGCTGGTCGCGCTGATCGCCCACGGCTACCGGGCGCTGGCCTGGATGATCCTGTTCGTCTTCGTGCTGCCGCTGCTGACCGTCGGCGTGTGGCGGCTGTTTGCAAAGGCAAAACCTTCATTGGCCACGGATTTACACGGATCAGCGCAGATAAGGCGAAAGCAGACTATGCGGGAATGACGCAGGTTGATGATTTGCCTTGTGCCCTATCCGCGTTCATCCGTGTAAATCCGCGGCAAAAAATGCTTCCCGAACGAGGTACCGAACATGTACAGGTCCAGATTCCCAACCGGGGCCGCGTTGTTCGCGGCGTCACTGTTCGCAATCGCCGCTGCCTTCGCCGCCCCGCCTGAAGGGTTCGATGCGCGCGTGCGGGAAGCGATGCAGGCCCATGGCGTGCCGGGCATGGCGGCGGCCATCGTCGAGGACGGCGAGGTCGTGCTGACCCGCGGCTACGGCGTGCGCCGCCTGGACGCACCGGACCCGGTGGATGCGGACACGATCTTTCCGACCGGCTCCACCGGCAAGGCGGTTACCGCCGCGGCGCTGGCGATCCTGGTCGACGAGGGCAAGCTCGGCTGGGACGACAGGGTCATCGACCACCTGCCGGATTTCCGCATGCATGACGCGTGGGTGACCCGCGAGATGACCGTGCGCGACCTGCTGGTGCATCGCAGCGGCCTGGGCCTGGGCGCCGGCGACCTGCTGTTCGTGCCGCGCACCTCGCGCAGCCGTGCCGAAGTGGTGCACGCGTTGCGCCACATCGTGCCGGCGACCAGTTTCCGCAGCGGCTATGCCTACGACAACATCCTTTACGTGGTCGCCGGCGAGCTGGTCGCCGCGGTCAGCGGAACGAGCTGGGAGGACTTCATCCGCGAGCGCGTGTTCGCGCCGGCCGGGATGGCGAGTTCGGTCAGCGACGAGGACGACCGCTTCGCCAATCCCAACCGCGCCCATCCGCATGCGCGCATCGACGGCCGCATGCGTGGCCTCGGCGCCCAGGAAGTGCTGCCCGAGCGCGAGGGCCTGGGCCAGGTCGCGGCGCCGGCCGGCGGGTTGTCCTCGAGCGCGAACGACCTCGCGCGCTGGCTGCAGATCCAGCTCGCCCAGGGCGCGCTGCCCGGCGCCGGCGATGCGCGCCTGTACAGCGAAGCCAATGCGCGCGAGATGTGGACGCCGCAGGTGCTGACCCCGGTGCGTACGTTCCCGCCGCCGATCGACGAGATCACGCCGCAGTTCTCGACCTATGCGCTGGGCTGGAGCGTGCAGGACTACCGTGGGGTCAAGCTCGTGCAGCACGGCGGCGCGGTGTTCGGCGTGCTGACCATGGTGGTGCTGGTACCCGACCACGACATCGGCTTCTCGCTGCAGATCAACTCCGAGGAGGTGGTGGTGGTGCGCGGGCTGATGTACGAGCTGCTCGACCATTATCTCGACGCACCGGAGAAGGACTGGGTCGCCGCCTTCGACGAATGGAACCGGGCGCGCTTCGAAGCCGGCCTGGCCGCGCTGGACGCGGCGGGCGGGGGCGGGCGCAAGACCGGCAGGCCGTCGCTGTCGCTTTCCGGCTATGCCGGCGCCTACGCCGACCCGTGGTACGGCCCGATCGCGATCAGCGAGGAGGGCAAGGGGCTGCGCATCGATTTCAGCCGGAGCCCGGGCATGGTCGGCACGCTGACGCACCACCAGTACGACACCTTCCGGGCCGACTGGGACGATCGCGCCATCGAGCCGGCCTACGTGACCTTCGCGCTGGACGCCGACGGCGAGGTCGATCGCATCACGATGAAGGCGGTGTCGCCGCTGGCGGACTTCAGCTACGACTACCAGGACCTGCTGTTCACGCCGGCGGAGGGTCCGTAGGACGCCGCTACGGCGCCGGCGCGGCCGCGCCGGGAAACTCCAGTTGCCGCCAGGCTTCGAAGACGACCACGGCAACGCAGTTGGAGAGGTTCAGGCTGCGGTTGTCCGGCCGCATCGGCAGGCGCAGCCGCTGCTCGGCGGGCACCGACGCCAGCACCTCGGCGGGCAGGCCGCGGGTTTCCGGGCCGAACAGGAAGGCATCGCCCGCGGCGTAGCGCACGGTGTCGTAGCGCCGGCTGCTGCGGGTGCTGAGCGCGAACAGCCGCGACGGCCGGACCGCGGCCAGCGCGGCCGCGAGCGAGTCGTGCACCTGCAGCCGCGCGTATTCGTGATAGTCGAGCCCGGCCCGGCGCAGGTTGCGGTCGTCCAGGTCGAAGCCCAGCGGTGCGACCAGGTGCAGGCGCGCGCCGGTGTTGGCGCACAGGCGGATGACGTTGCCGGTGTTGGGCGGGATCTCGGGCTGGTAGAGGATGACGTCGAACATCGGCTGATTATGGAATGGCGCGGCGGCCCGCAGGACGTGCCCGCCCGCGGCGCGGATCAGCCCAGAACCAGCGTCTCGCCGTCGGCGGGGATCCGCAGCCGGCGGCGCAGCGCCGGCAGGCTGCGGAAGTGCTGCGCCAGCTGCACGCGGGAGACAGTTGCGTGGTCGACGCAGTCCATGTGGGTGGCGACGACCGTGGCCCACGGCGCATGCCGCAGCAGCGCCTCGACGTGGTGTGCGTCCATCACCAGTGGGCCAACGCCCTTCCAGGCGGCGCCGCAGGCGTGGACGACGATGTAGTTGGGCCGATGGCGGCCGATTGCAGCGCGCACCTCGGGGCACCAGATCGAATCACCGACCCAGTAGAGCGTCGGCGCATCCGGACAGGTCGCAATGAAGCCGTGCACCGCGCCCATCTCGGCCAGCACTTCGTCCGGGCCGTGGCGGCCGCCGGTCAGTTCCAGCGCGGTACCGGACCAGTGCAACCCGCCGTCGATGACGGTGACATGAGCGAAACCGCTGGCGCGGATACCATCGGCGATTGGCGCGGCGCACAGCACCGGCAGCTCGCGCGGCAACAGGCGCTTGGCCGCCTCGTCGAAATGGTCCGAGTGCAGGTGCGAGACGAACACCGCGTCCACGTCGTTGAGAATGTCGGCGACCGGCATCGGCAGCGGTGCCAGCGGGCTGCGCAGGCGACCGCCGTAAGTTTTGCCCTCATGCTGCGCGACCAAGTATGGATCGACCAGCAGGGTACAGCCGCCGAAGCGCAGCTTCAGCGTGGCGTTGCGGATCAGATGCAGTGCGATCTGCGTCATGTGCGCTAGCGCCAACGCCTGGCGTGCAATGCCTCGATTGTGGCGTCGACGTAGTTCGGTCCCACGGCGACGGCCTTGCCGCCGGCGAGCACCAGCGACAGCGCGCGCGGGCCGCGCCGGCGCAGGCTGTCGATCCGCGACAGGTTGACGATGGTCGAACGGTGCACACGCAGGAACAGCGCCGGATCGAGCCGCAACTCGAGCGCGGCCATGGTGTCCTTCAGCAGGTACGAGCGGTCACCGACATGCAGCGATACATAGTCGCCCTCCGCGGCGATCAGGTCGACGGTATCGAGCTGGACGCGGACTAGCCCGCCTTGGGTGCGGACCCAGACCTCGCGCGCGTGCGCCGTGTCCGCGCTGCGTTCGGTGGCGGACGCCTGCAGCGAGGCGATCAGCTTCTGCAGTTCGGCGAAGCGGGCATCCGCCGTGCGCGCCCTTAGCCGCGCGCGGGCGCGATCGATCGCCTCGCGGAAGCGGTCGAAGGCGACCGGTTTGAGTAGATAGTCGACGGCATGGAACTCAAAGGCGCGTACCGCGTGTTCATGGAAGGCGGTGACGAAGATGATCTCGGGAACGAAGTCCTCAGCGCGGATCGCCTCGATCACCGCAAACCCGTCCTTGCCCGGCATCTGGATGTCCAGCACCGCTATCTCGGGCCTGAGTTCGCGCAGCAGTTCCAGCGCCTGCCTGCCGTTGCGGGCCGACGCCACCAGTTCCGCATCCGGGATGCAGGCGACGGCGACCTCCAGGCGCTCCAGCGCCACCGGTTCGTCATCGGCAAGCAGGATGCGGATCATCCGGACGCTTCCTGCCACGGAATGCGCACGAGGTTGCGCCAGCCGTGCGCGGTCGGCCCGGCATGGAACTGCGCGGTATCGCCGAACAGCGCAGTCAACTGCTGGCGAATGTTGGACAGGCCGATGCCCAGGCCCTTGCCGCCGTTCGCCGGCGTCGCTGCGCCGTCGTCCTCCAGCCACAGCACCAGGGTGCCGTCCTCGCGCCTGGCGCCGATCCGGATCTCGATGCCGTCCTCGGCGCTGTTCAGCGCGTACTTCATCGAGTTCTCTGCCAGCGGCAGCAGGATCAGGCTGGGGACGAGCGCGCATTCGCATCCGGGCTCGATCTCGTAGCGGACCTCCAGGCGATCGCGGAAGCGGGCGATCTCGATGTCCAGGTACATGCGCAGCATCTCGATCTCGTCGGCCAGCGCGACGAACTGCGAAGGTGTTCGTGTCAGCGTGTGGCGCAGGAACCGCGACAGGTTCAGCACGATCCGCTCCGACTCTTCCTTGCGGTCGAGCACGACCAGCCCGGCCAGGGTGTTGAGCGTGTTGAACAGGAAGTGCGGATTGATCTGCAGCCGCAGCGCCAGCAGCTGTGCCTGTTGCGCGGCACCGTGCGCAGCGGCGAGCTGCACGTCGCGGCGGCGCACTTCCAGGATCGTGGCTGCGCCGACGTACAGGGCGCACCAGGTGAACAGCATCCACTGATAGCCGAGGTAGGTGGGCACCAGTTCGCTTGGGTGCATCCATTGCTCGGGATTGACCTGGTAGTAGGGCGACAGCAGCAGGAATACGTACTCGCCGACCGCCGTCAGCAGCACGCTGGCGGGAACGCTCAGAGCCAGGGCCTTCAACAGCAGGGGCCACGGTTGCCGGCCGCCCCACCGCCGCAGTGCTGCGTACATGCCCAGACAGATCGACGCCCCGATCGCACTCGCGATCGCGCGCGCCGCCAGCGTGTACAGGTCGCTGGAGTGATCGGGCGTGAGATAGAACAGCGAGCTGCGTAGCAGATAGTGGCCGCCCCACACGCACAGCGTCAGCACCAGGACGCTCTTGTCCAGCGTGTCAGGGCGCGACGGCCGCGCAGCGTCCAGCACGGGAGCGGGCATGTGCAGATCGGGTGGCGGTGAAACGGGATTCAAGGGTAGCCCAAAGCAGCCCGGGCGCGAGGTGGCCGCATCGCGCGTGATTCCGGCGCGAACATGCGGTCAGGGCGCGTCGATGGGTTCCGCGATCGCGGTGATCTGCGCCGTCATGGTCTGCCAGCGGCCGTCGCGCAGCACCCACAGATCGGTGTAGCGGCTGCCGCCGCGCCGGCCATCCGGCGTTTCGTAGCGGGTACGCGCCTGCACGATCGCGGTATCGCCTTCGAACTGCACGGTAACGTCCTCAATCTGGAACGACGTCATCGCCACCGGCTGCGCGACGTTCCTGAGGAACGCCGCCCGGTCGACCATCGCGCCGCTGGACAGGATGCAGCGGAAGTCGGCGGCCAGATGCCGTTTGAACCAGTCGACGTCGGATGCCAGATAGGCGCGCACGTAATGATCGTTGAGACGACGCAGTTCGTCGGCGGAATGTGTGGTCATCGTGATGTCGGGAGAAGGTTGAGCTGCGGGCGAGTCCGCAGCTTGCGCGGCTGCGCAGGCGGCCGCTGCGCACAGCAACGGTGCGAGCAGGCACAGCGGAAGTCTTCGATCCATGCGAACGATCCGGCAGGGCGGGTCCGCTGTCGATTCTATGGCCTGGAGGGGCGATGGCGGTCCGGTTTCATCGACGCAAATGGCGCTTTCGTCGATTCGTCTGCATTTGGTCGCGGTTGCCGCGGTCCCGGTCGAAAAGTGCGGGCAATCGCCGCGGCATGGCGTTCGAATCCGACTGGGCATCGGGCAAACGATCGTGGTGCATGTCCCATTCGATGCCAACCGCGACGACAGGAGACGACAGATGATGTTGAACCAGACGCAAGCTGTCCGGCTGGAGCCGCTGCACGTGGTGGCCGACGCCGGCGATGCGGCGGAGCCGCCGCGGAGCGCGGACGGCGGCACGATCACCGTGCTGGTCGCCCGGCTGGGCAGCCTGCGACAGACGGCGCAGCGGTTCTCCTTCTGGATGCAGCTGCGGGGGAGCGCCCAGGTGGAGGCCCGGGAGGGTCGCTTTCGCCTGGCGCAGGGCGAGTGGATTGCGTTCGATGCGGAGTCCATGCCCGAGTTGCAGGTAGACCGTAACGGCCTGGCGATCGGCCTTTTGCTGTCGTCAGCGCAGGCTCGCAGGGATTCGGCCGCGCTCGACTACGGTCTGTTTCCCGGACACGGGCGCATGGCGGCCGGCGACTGTCGGCTGGCGCTGCGCTTGTGGCGCGCGCATGTCGCGCAAGCAACGCGTGCGGAACCGCTGCGTACGCTGCGGCCGCTGTTGCTGCACCTGCGGCACCTGCAGCACGAACTGAACGCACTGGTCGACCGCTGCCCCGGCAGGACCGCCAGCCGCAGGGTCCAGGTGCTGGCGCGCATGCAGCGCGTGCGCATGCTGCAGGCGGGCAATACCCATCGCAGCGTACGCCTGGACGAGTTGGCGGAGCTGAGCCGGTTCTCCGAATGGTGGGTGTCCAAGACCTTCCACTCGGTCTACGGGGAAACCGCGCAACAGGCTTCGATCCGGCTGCGGATGGAGCGCGCGCGCGAACTGCTGGAAGGCACGTCACTGTCGATCAGCGAACTCAGCGAAGCCTGCGGTTTCCACGACCCGTGCAGCTTCGCGCGGCTGTTCAAGCAATGGCACGGGCAGACCGCCTCGCAGTGGCGCCAGGCGCGTCAAGCCTGCGGACAAGGCGTGCCAGGCCAATCACCGACCTTCGCTCCTGCCAGCGTGCGGACCGGGACCTAAGGTGGGCAGCGGTTAACACATCCATAACGTCGCAAGGGGATCCCATGAAGCGTTGCGTCAGCAGTTCCGTACTTCGCCTGGCAGGCCTGCCTGCCGGTATTCTCGTCGCGCTGTCCTCGATGACGGCGGCGGCCCAGGACGCCGCAGATCCGGAGGAGCGGCAGGCGACCACATTGGACCGGATCGAGGTCACCGGCACCCGCATCCGCCAGGTCGACCTCGAGACCGCCTCCGGAGCGGCGACCGGAGAACGCGCGGTCCTTGGTGACGGGCACGTCAGGCTAGACGCCAATCCGCACAAGGCCAGCCGCCGGGTTTCGCTCGTGCCATCGGCAGAGACGGATCCTATGGTGAAAGCGGGTTAACGCATCCGTAACCCTGCCGTCCAGCAGTCCAGGAGACCGCCGCATGCCCCGACGCCTGCCTAGATACGCCGCCCTCTCCATGGGCATCGCTACCGCCATCGCTTGTGCTTCCGCAGCCGGCCAGGAGGCGGCCGAGGTTCGCGAGCAAGCCCCCACCACGCTCGATCGCATCCAGGTCACCGGCAGCCGTATTCTGGTCCCGGGGCTGGAGACCAGTAGCCCGGTGATGAGTGTGGAGCGCGATGATTTCCTGCGCACGCAACCGGCCGCCGTCGAGGAGTTCGTCCGGCAGTTGCCGAGCATGGTGCCGGCGATGGGGCCCGGTACCAACAACGGTACCGGCGGTGCGGCCGAGATTGATCTGCGCGGCCTGGGTTCCAACCGGACCCTGGTGCTGATCGACAGTCGCCGGCCGGTGCCCTACGACCTGTTCGGTGTCGTCGACACCAATACCATTCCGCTGGCGCTGCTGCAGAGCGTGGACATTCTGACCGGCGGTGCGTCGGTGGTGTACGGTGCGGACGCCATCTCTGGCGTTGCCAATTTCCTGTTGCGGAGGGACTTCGAAGGCGTGGAGGTCACCTCGTCCTACGGACAGTCCGGCCATGGCGACGGCAGCCGCTTGCGCAACGAGCTGACCATGGGCGCGAATCTCGCCGACGGGCGTGGCAATGTGGTGCTGAGCGTGGGCCATACCAAGATCGATCCGGTGTTCCAGGGCGACCGGTCGTTCGGCGCCACCGGCTTTTCCTCGACCACGGGCGCCGTGCAGGGGTCGGGCACCACTGTGCCTTCGCAAATTCTGGGGCCCCCCGGCGTCTGGGGCGCGCCCGACGACGACGGTGTGCGCAGCGGAGCTGGCCAGATCGACCCTGAGACCGGGCTGATCGTCGATGGCATCCAGACGTACAATTTCAACCCGGACAACTACTTCCAGACCGGGCTGGACCGCTACCAGGCCACCGCCCTGGGCTATTACGAGTTCAACCGCCACGCCGAGGCCTATGCCGAGTTGAGATATATCCGTTCGCGCCTGGATTCGCTTTCGGCACCCAGCGGACTGTTCCTGGAAAGTCTAGATATCCCGATCGGCAACCCGTTCATTCCCGAACCTGCCCGTCAGCAGCTGTGCCAAGCCTACGGCATCGCCGCCGACGAATGCGTGGCCGGCAGTCAGACGCTTGTGCCCAGCCTCACGATCGGGCGGCGCATGACCGAGTTGGGGCCGCGCTTCAACGATTTCGACACCAAGACCTTCCAGGTGACCGCCGGACTGCGCGGCGACATCGGCGACAGCTGGCGCTACGACGGCTACTGGTCGCACGGCGAATCCGACCAGCTGCAGGTACGCCGGAACTGGGGTTCCCTGTCCAAGACCCAACAGGCGCTGCTGGCGGTGGACCGCGATACCTGTCTGGATACTTCCAATGGCTGCGTGCCGCTGGACATCTGGGGCCCAGAAGGATCGATCACACCCGAGATGGTGGATTTCATCAATCTCAGCGCCTTCCTCGGTCAGAAGGTCAAGCAGACCAACGCCGCCTTCAATCTGTCCGGTGACCTGGGCGACTCCGGCGCCCCGTGGACGGATCTTCCGATCGGCGTGGCGACCGGCGTGGAATACCGCAAGATGACGGCGAGCACCTTTGCCGATGCCGCCTCGCAGATCGACAGCGAGGTACTGGGAACGGGCGCGTCGACGCCCGATCGCGAAGGCAGCCTGTCGCTCAAGGAGGCGTACGCGGAGATAATCGTGCCGATCGTCAGCGACCGTCCGGGCGTGTATTCGCTGTCCCTGGAAGCAGGCTACCGCCACAGCGAGTTCTCGACCTCCGCTGGTGCCGGCGACGACTACGGCAGCTTCAAGTACGGCCTGGAATGGGCGCCGATCGAGAGCCTGCGCTTCCGCGGCATGTTCCAGCGTGCGACTCGTGCGCCGAACATCGACGAGTTGTTCCAGCCTGCGGTCACCGGGCTCGACAACCTGGATGTCGACCCCTGCGGCGGCTCGGCCGTCAACCAGGCCGAAGCCAACACGCCGGGTACGTTGTCCAACCTGTGCCGGCTCACGGGTGTGCCCGCGGACCGCATCGGCAGCGTGCCGCAACCCTCGGCGGGCCAGGTGAACGTCCTCTCCGCCGGCAATCCGGAACTCGCCCCGGAGTTGGCGGATACCCAGACCCTGGGCCTGGTCTGGGCACCACGCGACGACTTCGCCCTGACCTTCGACTACTGGAGGATCGAGGTGGAGGACGCCATCACGTCCCCAGAGGTCGACGATGTCCTGAAGGGGTGTTACGACACGGCAGTCAACCCGAACCTGGAACTCAATGACTTCTGCGCGCTGATCGGTCGCTCCCCGGTGAACGGCACCTTCAACGGTGCCAGTGCACCGGGCATCGGCCTGGAAGTCACCAACCAGGGCGTGCTGAAACGCGCCGGTTTCGACCTCGGGATCCGCTACGGACTCCAACTGCCGCGGCACTACGGTCGGCTGAACTTTTCGCTGGACACCACCCGCGTCACCCGGAACCGGCAGCAGGCCACGCCGGCGTCGATCGACCGCGATTGCCTGGGCTACTACAGCATTTCCTGCACGCCGAGCCCCAAGTTCAAGTCGATCCTGCGTACGACCTGGTCGCTGGACGACCTGGCGCTGTCGCTGAACTGGCGCTACACCAGCGCCCTCGAGGTGGAACCGGACAGCGGCGACTGGTTCGAACCCTACACCCGCATTCCCGCCTACAGCTATTTCGATCTGAGCGCCAGCTACAAGGCGCCGTTCGGCGCGGACGTCAGTCTGGCGGTCAACAACCTGCTGGACAAGAAGCCGCCGATCGTGGGCAACACGATCGGCGCCACCGCCGAGAACAGCGGCAACACCTTCCCGCAGTTCTACGACGCGATCGGGCGTTACGTCACGCTAGGGGTAACTTTCAGGTTCGATTGACCGACGCGCGGACGCGCGCGAGCGGCTGCCGCTATCACCAGTCGATCGCATCGCCCGCCCACCACGGAGAACAGCGGCAACACCCATCCGCAGTTCTATGATGCCGTCGGCCGTTACATTACGCTCGGCGTGACTTTCAGGTTCGACTGATCATGCGCAGAGAGATCACCACCACGGCTTCGAGCGGAACGCCCGCAATCGCATTCAGTGCGGCGTCGCACTGGTTGCTGCAGGCCCGTGCCGGATGGATGGAACTCATGACCGTCAGCCTTGCCTTGCTGGTCGCAATGGTCGCGCCAGCCTTGTCGGCCGGTGCAGCTTCCGGCGATGACCAGACGGAGGCCGAACTGCGCCGCATGACGCAGGAGCTGCTGGACGCGGTCGCTCCCGGACGGCGTGACGTCTGGGACCGCTATCTCGATGAGCGCTTCCTGCATATGGACGAGAATGGCGTCGTGCGCAACAAGGTGGAGCTGCTGAACGAATTCGCGCCGCTGCCGCCCGGCCTCGCGGGCAGTATCGAGATCGACACCTACAAGGCGACGATCCACGGCGATATCGCCATTGCGGCATACGAGATGCAGGAAACCCTGGACTATCACGGACAGCCGCTGAGATCCCGCTTCCGGGCGCTGGATACCTGGCGCAGGACTCCTGCGGGCTGGCGGCTGATCGGTGAGCACGCTGCGGCTTTGCGCAAGGATCCTCCCGTCGTGGCGCTGACCCGCCAGGCGCTTTGCGAGTACGAGGGCGTCTACGCGCTGACGCCGACGATCAGCACGACCCTCCGTTGCACGGGCGATGGCTTGACGTCGGAACGGGACGACCGGCCGATCGTGAAGTACGCGGCGGAGCTTCGCGACGTGTTTTTCGTTCCGGGTCAACCGCGCACTCGACGAATCTTCACCCGTGACGCAAGCGGCAGGATCGATGGCTTTGTCGATCGGCGCGAAGGAGAGGATGTTCGTTGGAACAGGAACGGCGACGCTCCAAAGCAACGCTGAACCCTTGGTGCGGAACCCGCCACGAAGCTGCGGCGACCGCCGGATTCTTGTAGAGCCGAGCTTGCTCGGCTGCTTTCCCCGATAAGAACAGCCGAGCGAGCTCGGCCCTACGGGCACGCACTGCGCGGTCACCAGTCGATCGCTTCGCCCTGCCAGTCGAGGAAGCGCCCACCATCGTCCGCGCCCAGCCCGTCGATCTGCCGCAGCAGGCCCGCCACCGAGTCGGCGGGCGCGACCTCGGCGTTCTCGCCGCCCATCTCGGTGCGCACCCATCCCGGGCTCACCGCCACCACCACGATGCCGCGGTCGGCCAGCGCGCGCGCCAGCAGCGCCGTGACCATGTTCAGCGCGGCCTTGCTGACGGCGTAGCTGGGCGTGCCGAAGCGTTCGGTCAGGGCGATCGATCCCAGTCGCGAGGACATGTTGACCACGCACGCGCCGTCGCTCAGCAGCGGCGCCAGCGTCTGGGTGAGCAGCAACGGCCCGGCGGCATTGGTGCGGAAGCTGTGCTCGAGGTTGTCCGCGCCGACCCGCCCGAAGCGCTCGCCCGAATGCAGCACGCCGGCATTGTTGATCAGCAGGTCGAGGCGGACGCCCTCGCCCAGCACCAGCGGCAATTCGCGCGCCAGTTCGGCGTGGGACTTCGGCGCGGCGACGTCGAGCGGCAGCACGTGCATGCGGCCGGGATATTCGCCGGCCAGCGCGTTGAGCGCGGCGGCCTTGCCTGGCTGGCGGCAGGCGGCGACCACGCGGTCGCCGCGGACCAGCAGCTGGCGGGTGAATTCCAGGCCGAGGCCGCGATTGGCGCCGGTCACCAGGACGTGTCGGGCAGCGTTCATGCCCGACAGTCTGCCGCAATCGGCGTCGGAGCGGCGTCATCGCCGCCGTAGCCGGGACTTCTGGCCCGGTGCCGGGGTGCGCCGGCCCGGCTAGGATGTCGGGATCGAACCCGTCGCAAGGAGCCCCGAATGCCGTCGTCGCCCCTGTCCGTCCTTCGCGCCCGGCCGCGCGCCGTCCTGTTGGCCGCCGCCTTCGGCCTCGTGCTGGCGACCGGCCTGGTGGGGCTGCCGGCGTCCGCCCAGCCCGCCGCGAACGAGGTCGCCGTCGACGAGGCACCCATCGACATCGAGTTCGAGCAGTTCACCCTGCCCAACGGCCTGCGGGTGATCGTGCACACCGACCGCAAGGCGCCGATCGTCGCGGTCAACGTCTGGTACCACGTCGGCAGCAAGGACGAGCCGGCCGGGCGCAGCGGCTTCGCGCACCTGTTCGAGCACCTGATGTTCCAGAGTTCCGAGCATCACGACGGCGAATACTTCGCGCCGTTCGAGCTGATCGGCGCCACCGACATGAACGGCACCACCAATTCCGACCGCACCAACTACTTCCAGAACGTGCCGACCACCGCGCTCGACATGGCGCTGTGGATGGAGTCCGACCGCATGGGCCACCTGCTCGGCGCGATCGACCAGGCCGCGCTCGACGAGCAGCGCGGGGTGGTGCAGAACGAAAAGCGCCAGGGCCAGAACCAGCCCTACGGCCAGGTCTGGGAGCTGCTCGGCAAGGCGCTGTACCCGAAGGGGCATCCGTACCACCACAGCACCATCGGCTCGATGAACGACCTCAACGCAGCCACCCTGGACGACGTGAAGCAGTGGTTCCGCGCCTGGTACGGACCCAACAACGCGGTGCTGGTACTGGCCGGCGACATCGACGTGGCTACCGCGAAGGAGAAGGTGACGCGCTATTTCGGCGACATCCCGGCCGGCCCGACCATGGCGCAGCCGCCGGTCGACGTCGCGGCGCGCACTGGGACCACCCGCGGCACGCTCGAGGACAAGGTGCCGCAGACGCGGATCTATCGGGTCTGGAACGTGGCCGAAACCGGTACCGTCGATCTCGACCACCTGCAGCTGTTCGCGCGCGTGCTCGGCGGCAGCAAGTCCTCGCGGCTCGATCGTCGCCTGCTGCACGCCGACAAGCTGGTCGACAGCGTCAGCGCCACCGCCTGGGGATCGCAGCTCGGCTCGAACGTCATGGTCATGGCCAACGTGCGCGAGGGCGTGGACGCCGCGATGGTCGAGACGGCGATCGAGGAGGAGCTGGCACGGCTGATCGCCGAAGGCCCGAGCGCGGAGGAACTGGCCCAGGCGCAGACCGTGGTCCGCGCCGGCTTCATCCGCGGCGTCGAACGCATCGGCGGCTTCGGCGGCAAGGCCGATGCCCTGGCCGAATGCGCGGTGTACCAGCAGGACCCGGGGTGCTTCCGCACCTCGCTGGCCAACATCGCCGTCGCCACCCCGGCCGACGTCGCCGCGGCGGGCAGGAAATGGCTGTCCCGCGGCGACCACGTGCTGACCGTGGTGCCGGGCGAGCGCCGCGAGATCCCGGAGGATCCGGCGGTGACGCCGGCGCCGTTCGCTCTGCCCGATCCCGATCCGCGTTACACCACGGTGCCGGGCACCGTCGATCGCAGCCAGGGCGTGCCGCGGACCGAGACGTTTCCCGAGTTGAAGTTTCCGGAACTGCAGCGCACCACGCTCGGCAACGGCACCCAGGTGATCCTGGCCGAACGCCACGACGTGCCGGTGGTGCAGCTCAGCTACGAGTTCCAGGGCGGCTACAGCGCCGACCAGGGGCGCCGCCTCGGCACCTCCGGCTTCACCATGGCCATGCTCGGCGAAGGCGCGGGCGATCTGGATGCGCTGGCATTCGCCGATCGCGCCGAATCGCTGGGCGCCAGCGTCGGCGCCGGCGCCGCGCTCGACGGCGGCAACGCCTACCTGTCGGCACTGAAGGAGAACCTCGACCCGTCGCTGGCGCTGTTCGCCGACATGGTGCGCGCGCCGCGCTTCGACCAGAACGAGATCGACCGGGTCAAGGCGACCTGGATCGCCGGCATCCGCCAGGAAAAGGCGCGGCCCAACGGCGCCGCGCTGCGGGTGCTGCCGCCGCTGCTGTACGGCGACGACCACCCCTACGGCATTCCCTTCAGCGGTTCCGGCACCGAGGCGTCGGTGACGGCACTCACGCGCGACGACCTGGTCGCCTTCCATCGCGACTGGGTGCGGCCGGAAAACGCCACCCTGATCGTGGTCGGCGACACCGCGCTGGACGAGATCGTGCCGGTGCTCGAGCGCCATTTCGGCGACTGGCGCGGCATGGGCGAAGCGCCCGCGGTGCCGGAAGTCGGCAACGTCGAGCGCCCCGATGGCACGCGCGTGTTCCTGATCGACCAGCCGGGCGCGGTGCAGGCCAACCTCTTCGTCGGCCAGGTGGTGCCGTCGACGCGTGATCCCGGCGCCACCCGCTTCGACATCGCCAACGCGGTACTCGGCGGCACCTTCTCCTCGCGCCTGAACATGAACCTGCGCGAGGACAAGCACTGGGCCTACGGCGCCTACAGCTTCACCTCCGGCGCGGTCGGCCCGCGGCCGTGGCTGGCGTTCTCGCCGGTGCAGATCGACAAGACGGTGGAGTCGTTGCAGGAGCTCCGCCGCGAGATCGCCGAGTACGCCGGCGGCGCCGCGCCGCCCTCCGCCGAGGAGGTGGAGAAGATCCGCGCGCAGGAGATCCGCGGCCTGCCCGGGTCCTACGAGACCGCGCGCGCGGTACTGTCGGAGATCGGCGGCATCGTCCGCTTCGGCCGCTCGGACGATTACGTGTTCCGGCGCCGCGCCGAGATCGAGGCGTTGACCCCGGGGCAGGTCGGCGCCGCCGCCGGCGTCATCGATCCCGACGCCCTGACCTGGGTGGTGGTCGGCGACCTGAAACAGATCGAGCAACCGATCCGGGAACTGGAATTGGGCGTGGTGTCGATCGTCGATGCCGACGGCCATCCGGTGATTCCCGATGGCGACAGCGAGGCGGGGCAATGACGCACCGGCTTCCGCCAGGGAAGGTCTGAAGGAATTCAGAGAGCCCTGTTGCGGGAGCAGCGGTGGCATGCCACCGCCGGGGAGACGCGACGGCTTTCCGAAGGTGCGGGATCGCGACTCCCGTCGCTCCCACAAGGCGGCGAAGTTCCGGTCGATCCCGCCCGGTGCATCGGGCCGCCTGCGTCCAGCGCGGTTCGCACCTCCCGCGGACCAACCCCAGCGTGAACGCCCCGGCCGAGCGGCGGTTGCCGCCACCGCGGCGCGCGCGCACTATGCCAGCCGACCTCGACCCAGTGAGTCGCCGTATGCGCCTGCCTCTCCTGTTCGCCCTGATGCTGACCGCCACCGCCTGCACCTGGGTGCACATGGCGCCCGGCGCCAGCGCCGTGCGGGTGGCGTCCTCGTCGCCGACCGGCTGCGAGAAGCGCGGCGAGGTCGAAGTCTCGGTCAAGCACAGCATCGCCTTCATCGACCGCAACGCGCTGCGGGTGCGCGATGAACTGGAGACCCTGGCCCGCAATGAGGCGCCGGGGCTCGGCGCCGACACCGTGCACCCGCTGTCGGAGCCGGTGCGCGGCAGCCAGCGCTTCGCCGCCTGGCGCTGCGGTAGCTGACCAGCCGCGGCGAGCCCGGGAACCGGGTCGCCGGCAGCACTTGCCCGGCCGGACGCGTCCGCCGGACGCGCCGCGGCCATCCTCCGGCCAGCCGGTGACCGGCCCCACAATGCGTGGGAGACAGGAAGCCGGTACTCTATGCGCCCTTTTGCCCAACCGGTGGCCAGCCCATGCTGTTCCAACACGTCGCCATCGCCGGCCTCGCGCATATCGACGCCCCGCGACGACTCTCGACCGATGAGATCAATGCACGGCTGAAGCCCACCCTGGACCGGCTGAAGATCCGCACCGACGTGCTCAAGGACATCGCCGGCATCCACGCCCGGCGCCTGTGGGACGACGAGGTCCAGGCCTCCGACGCGGCGACGCTCGCCGGGGTCAAGGCGCTGGCCGATGCCGGCATCGACCCGGCGCGCGTCGGCCTGCTGGTCAACACCTCGGTCAGCCGCGACTTCCTCGAGCCGTCCACTGCCAGCATCGTCAGCGGCAACCTCGGCCTGCCGGACACCTGCCAGAACTTCGACGTCGCCAACGCCTGCCTGGCGTTCCTCAACGGCATGGACATCGCCAGCCGCATGATCGAGCGCGGCGAGATCGACTACGCCCTGGTGGTCGACGGCGAGACCGCCAACCTGGCCTACGACAAGACCCTCGAACGCCTGCTGCATCCCGACGTCACCGCCGAGCAGTTCCGCAACGAGATGGCCACGCTCACCCTGGGCTGCGGCGCCGCCGGCATGGTGCTGGCGCGGGCCGAGCTGGCCCCGGGCGCGCCGCGCTACCGCGGCGGCGTGACCCGCGCCGCGACCGAGTGGAACAGCCTGTGCCGCGGCAACCTCGACCGCATGGTCACCGACACCCGCATGCTGCTGATCGAGGGCATGAAGCTGGCGCAAAAGACCTTCATCGCCGCAAAGATCGCGCTCGGCTGGGCGGTGGAGGAGCTCGACGAGTTCGTCATCCACCAGGTCAGCAAGGCGCACACCGCGGCCTTCATCAAGGCCTTCGGCATCGACCCGGAGAAGGTCATGACCATCTTCGGCGAGCACGGCAACATCGGCCCGGCCTCGGTGCCGATCGTGCTCAGCAAGCTGCGCGAGATGGGCCGCCTGAAGAAGGGCGACCGCGTGGCGCTGCTCGGCATCGGCTCGGGCCTGAACTGCTCGATGGCCGAGGTGGTCTGGTAGTCACGCCCGGTGCCTCGTTGGGGGCGCCATACGGCCGGCACAGGGTGTGATGTGATCCGGACTGCCCGGACTACGGCGCCTTCTTTCCGGCGCCGCAGGCTGCGCGACGCTCGACGAACCGGATTGCCACCGGCTTCCGCGTGCCTCAGCCGTGCGCCACGTGCTCGCGCTTGCTGGCAGTGTGCTGCATCAGCTTGTCGGTCCAGGCGATGCCGATCGCCGAGAGGATGAAGATGGTGTGGATCGTCGCCTGCCACATCACGCCGGCGGCGGTGTAGGTGGTGCAGGTCTTGACGCCGGCGCTGCCGAACTCGGCGTACGCGCGCGCGGCCTCCAGCGCGTCCATGGTGCCGCACAGCGGCAGGCCGCCGACCATGCCGGCCTCGATGAAGGTCTTGAGCAGGTGGATCGAGCTGATGCCGATGATCGCCATCGCCAGCTTCACCTTCAGCACGCTGGCGTTGACGTGGCTCAGCCACTCCGGCTGGTCGGGGTGGCCCTCCAGCCGCAGCCGCGAGACGAAGGTCTCGTAGCCGCCGACGATCACCATCACCAGCAGGTTGGAGATCATCACCACGTCGATCAGGCCGAGCACGATCAGCATGATCTCCTGCTCGCCGTAGCCGCCGGCGCCGTGCAGCAGGTGCCAGAGCTCCTTGCCGAACAGGAACACGTACACGCCCTGGGCGACGATCAGGCCGAGATACAGCGGCAGCTGCAGCCAGCGCGAGCTGAAGATCAGCGCCGGCAGGGGATTGAGGCGGGGCGTGGACGGGAGGGACATGCGCGGCACCGGCATAAAGCGCGGCAGCGTAGCGGCCGGCGGCGCCCTTGCCAAGCGGCGCGGCTGCCGGGTCCGTCCCGCACCCGGTCGGCGGCAGCCGGCCGGGACTTCCCCGCCGGATTCCCTACAATGCCGTTCGCTCCCGCAGCTCCCGGTATCGCAAGCGCGTGCATCTTCCCGACTATCCGTTCACCGGCCACCGTCTCGAGGTGCGGCCGGGCATCGCCATGCATTACCTGGACGAGGGCCCGCGCGACGGCGAGGTGGTGCTGATGCTGCACGGCAATCCGTCGTGGAGCTACTACTGGCGGCACCTGGTGCTGGGCCTGCGCGACCCGGCTCTCGGCAGGGGCTACCGCTGCATCGTGCCGGACCATGTCGGCATGGGCCTGTCGGACAAGCCGGCCGACGGCGCCGATGCGCGGCCGCGCTACCGCTACACGCTGCAGTCGCGCGTCGAGGACCTGGAGACGCTGCTCGACAGTCTCGGCATCGACGGGCCGGTGACCCTGGCGGTGCACGACTGGGGCGGGATGATCGGGTTCGGCTGGGCGCTGGCGCGCAGCGCGCGCGTGCGGCGGCTGGTGATCCTCAACACCGCCGCGTTCCCGCTGCCTGCCGCCAAGCCGATGCCGTGGCAGCTGTCGCTGGGGCGCGACTCCCGGATCGGCGGTTTCATGATCCGCGCCTTCAACCTGTTCGCGCGCGGCGCGGCGTGGCTGGGCACCGAGCGCAGGCTGCCGGCGCAGGTGCGGCGCGCCTACATCGCGCCCTACCGCGGCTGGCGCAACGCCATCTCCACCCTGCGCTTCATGCAGGACATCCCGCTGGGCGAGGGCGACGCGGCCTGGCCGCTGCTGGCCGAGTCCGCGCGCCGGCTGCCGGAGTACGCCGACCGCCCGGCCTTCATCGGCTGGGGGCTGCGCGACTTCGTTTTCGACCGGCACTTCCTCGAAGGCTTCCGCGAGGCGCTGCCGCAGGCCGAGGTGCACGCGTTCGACGACGCCGGGCACTACGTGCTCGAGGACCGCCACGAGTTGCTGGTGCCGGCGATCCGCGGGTTCCTCGATCGCAATCCGGTCTAGGGCCGGTCAGACACTTCCCGAGTGACCTGCTCGGGAAAGTCGCGCGACTCTGCCGCGTCCACCGCGATGCGCAAGGGGGCGGGCACTCCGATCGAGCGGGTAAGCTGTGCCGGTGATGACCAACCCCGATCCTGCCGCCGCCGACACCGCTCCTGACGCCCCCTGCAACATCGCCGCGGCGCTGCCGCGGCTTGCCGCCGAGCGCCCGCAGCAGGTCGCGATGCGCTGCCCTGGACGCGACGGCCGCTACCGGACCGAGCTGACCTATGCCGAGCTCGACACCCGCAGCGACGCCATCGCCGCGGGGCTGGCGCGGCACGGCGTTGTCCGCGGCACCCGCACCGTGGTGATGGTGCGGCCGACGCCGGAGTTCTTCCTGCTGATGTTCGCGCTGTTCAAGGCCGGCGCGGTGCCGGTGCTGGTCGATCCTGGCATCGACCGGCGCGTGCTGAAGCAATGCCTGGACGAGGCGCAACCCGAAGCCTTCATCGGCGTGCCGCTGGCGATGCTGGCGCGGGCGCTGCTGGGCTGGGCGCGATCGGCGCGGGTGCGCATCGGCACCGGGCGCCTCGCCTGGTTCGCTGATGCCACGCTGGCCCGGGTGGAGCGCGCCGGCGCCGGCGCCGGCGCGCAGCTCGCCGCCACCGATGCCGACGAGATCGCGGCGATCCTGTTCACCAGCGGCTCGACCGGCGTGCCCAAAGGCGTGGTGTACCGGCACCGGCACCTGGTCGCGCAGATCGCGATGATGCGCACCGCCTTCGGCATCGCCCCGGGCGGCGTCGACCTGCCGACGTTTCCGCCGTTCGCGCTGTTCGATCCGGCGCTGGGGCTGACCTCGGTCATTCCCGACATGGACCCGACCCGCCCGGCGCAGGCCGATGCGCGCAAGCTGCTGCGCGCGATCGAGCGCTTCGGCGTCGACCAGTTGTTCGGCTCGCCGGCACTGATGCGGGTGCTGGCCGAGCACGGCGCGCCGCTGCCCACGCTGCGACGCGTGACCTCCGCCGGTGCCCCGGTGCCGGCCGAGGTGGTCGCGACGATGCGCGAACTGCTGCCGGCCGACGCGCGGTTCTGGACCCCGTACGGCGCGACCGAGTGCCTGCCGGTGGCGGTGATCGAGGGTCGCGAGCTGATCGACCTGCGGTCGCGTACCGAGCAGGGGGCCGGCACCTGCGTCGGCCGTCCGGTGCCGCCGAACGAGGTGCGGATCATCCGCGTCGACGACGGCGCCATCGAACGCTGGTCGGACGCGCTGCCGGTCGCCGCCGGCACGGTCGGCGAGATCACCGTGGCCGGGCCGACCGCCACCGACACCTATTTCAACCGCGATGCGCAGACCCGCCTGGCGAAGATCCGCGAGGCCCTGCCGGACGGCAGCGAGCGCGTCGTCCACCGCATGGGCGATCTCGGCTACTTCGATGCCGAAGGCCGGCTGTGGTTCTGCGGCCGCAAGTCGCAGCGCGTGGTGACGGCGCAGGGCACGTTGCATACCGAGCAGGTCGAGCCGGTCTTCAACACCCATCCGGCGGTGCGTCGCACCGCGCTGGTCGGGATCGGCGCGCGTGGCGCGCAACGCCCGGTGCTGTGCGTGGAACCCTTGCCGGAGGCGCCACGCTTCGACCACGCGCGCATCGCCGACGAGCTGCACCGCATCGGCGAAGGGCATGCGCACGCGGCGCAGGTGGAGGTATTTTTGTTCCATCCCGAGTTCCCGGTCGACATCCGCCACAACGCCAAGATCGGCCGCGAAAAGCTCGCGGCCTGGGCCGCCGCGCGCCTGCGCAATGCGCCCGCACGGCACGCACCGGGACGCCCGCTATGAAGGTGCTGGTCACCGGCGGCGGCGGCTTCCTCGGCCAGGCGTTGTGCCATGGGCTGCGCGAACGCGGGCACGAGGTGGTCAGCTTCAACCGCGGCCTGTACCCGGACCTCGATGCGCTGGGCGTGCGGCAATGCCGCGGCGACCTGGCCGATCGCGATGCGGTGTTCGCCGCCGCGCGCGACGTCGATGCGATCTTCCACAACGCGGCCAAGGCCGGCGCCTGGGGCAGCTATGAAAGCTACCGGCTGCCGAACGTGGTCGGCACCCAGAACGTGATCGACGCCTGCCGCGCGCACGGCATCGGCCGCCTGGTCCATACCTCCACGCCCAGCGTCACCCATCGCGCCACGCATCCGGTCGAGGGCGGCACCGCCGACAGCGTGCCCTACGGCGAGGATTTCAAGGCGCCCTACGCCGCGACCAAGGCGATCGCCGAGCGCGCGGTGCTGGCGGCCAACGACGGCACCCTGGCCACCGTCGCGCTGCGGCCGCGGCTGATCTGGGGACCGGGCGACAACCAGCTGCTGCCGCGCCTGGTCGAGCGCGCCAGGGCCGGGCGCCTGCGTTTCGTTGGCGACGGCGGCAATCGCATCGACACGACGTACGTCGACAACGCCGCGCAGGCGCATTTCGACGCCTTCGAGCACCTCGCGCCCGGTGCCGCCTGTGCCGGACGCGCCTACTTCATCAGCAACGGCGAGCCCAAGCCGGTGCGCGAGATCGTCAACGCGCTGCTGCGCGCGGCAGGCGCGCCGGAGGTGGACAAGACCATTCCGTTCCGCGCCGCCTATGCCGTGGGGGCGATCTGCGAGGGGCTGTGGCCGCTGCTGCGCCTGTCCGGCGAGCCGCCGATGACGCGGTTCCTCGCCGAGCAGCTCGCCACCACCCATTGGTACGACATGGCGCCGGCCAGGCGCGACTTCGGCTACGTCCCGCGGGTCACGATCCACGACGGGCTCACGCGGCTGAAGGCCTCATGGCGAGCCGGCACGACCGTCACCGAATGACGACCGCGCGCGGCCGAAGATCGCGCTACGCCACTTCCGGCCGGTTCCCCCTGGGAGGTTCGAGATGCTGCGTTATGCCGTGATCTTCTTCGTCATCGCGATCATTGCGGCCGTGCTCGGCTTCAGCGGCATCGCCGGTGCCGCGACCAACATCGCCTGGATCCTGTTCGTCGTCTTCCTCATCCTGGCGGTCGTGTCGCTGATCCGCGGTCGAAGGGTCTGACGCCGCGCGTCGACCCGACGGGGCCCGCCGGCACAGGCGAGCCTTTTTTTCGCCTGCCGCACTCCCGCTCGCGATCGGGTGCCGCGGCTACAATGCGGCATGGCCGACTCCGCCTCCTCCCCGTTCGCCGCATTGAAGCCGGCTGCCGGCCGTGCCCTGGAGGCGGCGCTCGAGCGCGCGCTCGCGCTCGATCCGGAAACCCGCGCCGCGCTTTCGCGGCTGCATGGGCGCAGCATCGTGCTGCGTCTCGACAGTCCGCCGCTGGCGCTGCAGCTGACGGTCGCCGGCGAGCGGCTGCAGGTGGGGCCGGTGGACGAGGCTCGCACGCCCGACCTGGCCGTGCGCAGCACCCTCGGCGGCCTGCTGGCGCAACTGCCGGGCCTG
Source organism: Luteimonas salinilitoris (assembly GCF_041300785.1). NCBI lineage: Bacteria > Pseudomonadati > Pseudomonadota > Gammaproteobacteria > Lysobacterales > Lysobacteraceae > Luteimonas > Luteimonas salinilitoris. The sequence goes on along the minus strand of NZ_JBFWIB010000009.1, from coordinate 72,567 downwards.
ATCGGCGGCGAACGCGACGCCGCGGCGCCGGTCGGCAGGATCCGGATCGAGGGCGATGCCGAACTGGCGCGGCAGCTGCAGCGGCTGGCGCAGCGTTTCGATCCGGACTGGGAGCGGCCGTTCGCCGCGGTGTTCGGCGACGTGCTCGGCGTGCAGGTCGCCCGCGCCTTCGCCTCGGCGCTGGGGCAGGCGCGCGCGGCCGGCAGCGGCCTGGCGCACAGCGCCGCCGAATATCTCACCGAGGAATCGCGCGACGCGGTCGGGCGCGAGGAGCTCGAGGCCTTCCTCGACGATGTCGACGCCCTGCGCGACGACGTCGAGCGCATGGCGGCACGCGTCCAGCGCCTGCGCGACGCCTCCACCGCCGGGCAGCCGCCGGAGGGCCGCGCATGAGCACGCTGGTGCGGGCCGCGCGCATCGGCCGCGTGCTGCTGCGCTACCGGCTCGACGCGCTGCTCGACGAGACGCCCGCCGAGCGCTGGCTCAAGCTGATGCGGCCGTTCGTGCCGCGCGCTGCGCGCGAGATCGAGGCGATGCCGCGCGGCGCGCGCCTGCGCATGGCGCTGCAGGAGCTCGGCCCGATCTTCGTCAAGTTCGGGCAGATCCTGTCCACCCGCCGCGACCTGGTGTCGCCGGACGTCTCCGAGGAGCTGTCGCTGCTGCAGGACCGGGTGGCGCCGTTCGACGGCGATGCCGCGCGCGCCATCGTCGAGCGCTCGCTCGATCGCGACATCGCCGACGCCTTCGCCGGATTCGATACGGTGCCGCTGGCGTCGGCGTCGATCGCGCAGGTGCACCCCGCGATCCTGCACGCGACCGAGGCCGAGCCCGAGCGCGAAGTGGTGGTCAAGGTCCTGCGTCCGGACGTCGAGAAGCAGATCGCCGCCGACATCGCGCTGCTCAAGCGCATCGCCGCGCTGGTCGACCGCACCCATCCCAACGCCGACAAGATCCGCCCGCGCGAGATCGTCGCCGAGATCGAGAACACGCTCGCCGCCGAGCTCGACCTGCAGCGCGAAGGCGCCAACGCGTCGGTACTGCGGCGCTTCTGGCTCGATTCCGACGATCTCTACGTGCCGGAGGTGATCTGGTCGCACACCGCCGATCGCGTGCTCACCCTCGAGCGCGTGCGCGGCATTCCCAGTGATGACATCGCCGCGCTGGACGCGGCCGGCATCGACCGCAAGGCGCTCGCCGCCAAGGGCGTGCGCGTGTTCTACACGCAGGTCTTCCGCGACAACTTCTTCCATGCCGACGCCCACGCCGGCAACATCTGGGTCGACCTGGAGCGCAAGGCGAACCCGCGCTTCATCGCGCTCGATTTCGGCATCATGGGCCAGCTCTCCAGCGAGGACCAGTACTACCTCGCCGAGAACTTCATGGCGATCTTCAACCGCGACTACCGCCGCATCGCCGAGCTGCACGTGCAGGCCGGGTGGATGCCGGCGCACATCCGCATCGACGAGCTGGAGGCCGCGGCGCGTTCGGTGTGCGAGCCCTACTTCACCCGGCCGCTGTCGGAGATCTCGCTGGCCGAGGTGCTGGGCAAGCTGTTCCGCACGGCCCAGCGCTACGAGCTCACCCTGCAGCCGCAGCTGATGCTGCTGCAGAAGACGCTGCTCAGCATCGAGGGCGTGGGCCGGCTGCTGGATCCGAAGCTCGACATCTGGGCGGTGGCGCGGCCGGTGCTCGAACGCATCCTGGTCGAGCGCTACAGCCCGCAGCGCCTGGCCGGCGAGTTCCGCAAGCGGCTGCCGGAGTTCATCACCCATGCGCCGGACATGCCGCGGCTGCTGCACACCTGGCTGACCCAGCAGGTCGCGGGCCAGCACGAACTGCGCCTGCGTTCGCACGACCTGGCACAACTCACCCAGGTGATGCGGGCGCTGCAGCGGCGCACGGTCGCGGCGATCCTCGGCACCGGGCTGCTGATCGCGGCGGCGGTGCTGTACGCGCTGGAAGCCGGCGGTCCGGCGCTCGTCGGCATACCGGCGGTGGCCTGGGTGGCGGGCCTCGGCGGGCTGTGGGCGCTGCTGGCCGCGTGGCCGCGGCGGTAGGTCGGCCGAGATGGATGCCATCGATGGTGAACCGACGGGCTTGTGCCGGGCGGACGCGATGACGGCAGGCCGCGATGCGGCGCGGATCGATGCTGCCGCGCCGCCGGCGCCATGCGCGACCGCGTCGGTCGGCGTGCTGTACGCCGACGAGCGGCTCGCGGTGGTGGACAAGCCCGCCGGCGTGATGGTCCACGACAGCAAGCTGGCCGGTGGCGAGGCCGAATTCCTGGTGGACCGCCTGCGCGCCCGGTTCGACCGGCCGGTGTTCCTGGCCCATCGGCTCGACCGGGCCACCAGCGGCTGCCTGTTGCTGGCCTTCGACCGCGCCACCGCCGCAGCGCTCGGCGAACAGCTGATGGCGCGCACCGTCGATAAACATTATCTGGCCGTCTGCCGGGGCTGGCCGGAGCCGGCGTTCACGATCGATCACCCGCTCGATGGCGGGCCGGGGAAACGGCAGAAGAAGCCGGCGCTCACCCGCTTCGTGCGTCTGGCCACCGCCGAACTCGAACTGCCGTCGGCCGGATTTCCGACCTCGCGCTATGCGTTGCTGCGCGCCGTTCCGGAGACCGGGCGCTTTCGCCAGATCCGCCGTCACCTCAAGCACGCCTCGCATCATCTGATCGGCGACACCAGCCATGGCGACGGCCGCCACAACCGCCATTTCCGCATGCTGGGCGTGCACCGCATGCTGCTGCATGCGCAGCGGCTGGCGTTCCTGCATCCGGCCGACGGCCGCCGCATCGCGGTCGAGGCGCCGCCGGACCCGGAGTTCGCCAAGGCGCTGGCGCTGTTCGGCACCACCGGTCCGTAGGCGCGCAGAGCGGCGCTTGCTCCGCTGCTTTCGGCTCCGGAGCCGACGCAGCCGAGCAAGCTCGGCTCTACGCGCGGCTCCGGAGGGAGCACAGCGGAGCAAGCTCGGCTCTACGCGCGGCTCCGGAGGGCGCACAGCGGAGCAAGCTCCGCTTTACGGCGATGGAGGCTATTCCGCCGCGGCCTGCTCGCGGAGGTCCTGCTCCAGTTGCTGCAGCATCGGCACGATCAGTTGCTGCACGGCGGTCATGGTGTTCTGCATCAGCTGCGGCATCTTGTCGAGCAGCTTCTGGCCGGCCGGGCTGCCATAGAACTCGATCATCGCGTCCATGTCCTCGCCGGTGAAGGTCCTGGCGTAGATGTCGCGGTACAGCGGCTCGAGCGTTTCCCAGGAGAGCGTTTCCGCGATCCGCTCGTTGGACTTGGCGATGACCGCATCGAGCTTGGCGCGATCGGCCTCGCTCATCTGCTGGCCGGCGGTGAGCTGGGCGACCATCTGCTGCTGCGAGGCCTGCACCTGCGGCAGCATCGTATCGACGGTCTCCTGTGCCCGCATCACTTCCAGCAGGCGGTCGACCTGGGCCTGGGTGGCCTGTTGCGCAAATGCCAGCGGAGCCGCCAGCAGCGTCGGCACGCGGAACATCGACTTCATCGGGGCGTCTCCCTCGGATGGAGTCCGGATGGTGGTATCTGCCCCGCAGCGCGTCAACACGGCATCGCGGACATGACTACAATCGCGCCCGGAGGTCGCATGTCGCAGCCGATGCCGCACATCCCCGAACAGGAGCTCGTCGAGCGCTTCGTGCGCGCCGGCGGTCCGGGCGGACAGAACGTCAACAAGGTCGCGACCGCGGTCGAGTTGCGCTTCGATGTCGCCCGGTCGCCGTCGCTGCCCGAGGCGGTGCGCACGCGCCTGCTGGCCAAGCGCGACCGCCGCCTCACCGACGACGGCGTGCTGGTGATCAGCGCGCAGCGCTTCCGGACCCAGGAGCGCAACCGCGAGGACGCGCGCGCGCGCCTGGAGGCGTTCATCGCCTCCGGCCTGCAGGCGCCGAAGCCGCGCATCGCCACCCGCCCGAGCCGCGCCGCCAAGCGGCGGCGCCTGGACAGCAAGCGCCAGCGCGCCGACGTCAAGCGCGGTCGCGGTTCCCCGGACCTGGAGTGAACCGCTTGGACGACGCGCAGCCGCTGATTCCCGTCGTGCCGCCCGGCGTGCCGCGGGTGCGCGCCAACGCCTTCACCCGCTGGGTCGGCCGCAGCGTGCTGCGCCTCGGCGGCTGGCGCGTGACCGGCACGATTCCCGATTGCTCGAAGCTGGTGCTGATCGTGGCCCCGCATTCGTCGAATTTGGACGGCCTGTGGGGCTTCGCCGCGAAACTGGCGATGGGGCTGGAGATCCGCGTGCTCGGCAAGCGCCAGTTGTTCTGGTGGCCGCTGGGGCCGCTGCTGCGGCGCCTGGGCGTGATCCCGATCGACCGCAGCGTGTCGCAGGGCACGGTCGGGCAGGTGGTGGAGATGATGGTGCGCGCCGACCATCTGTGGTTCGCGGTGACCCCGGAGGGCACGCGCAAGCAGGTCAAGAAATGGAAGACCGGCTTCTGGAAAATCGCCCACGCCGCGCGCGTGCCGATCCTGCCGGCCTATTTCCATTATCCGGACAAGGTCATCGGCCTCGGCGAACTGTTCCACGTCAGCGACGACGCCAACGCCGATATCGATCGCCTGCGCGAGTGGTACCGGCCGTGGATGGGCCGCAATCGTGGGACCGTTTAGCTCCCTGGTTGCAGGCTTGTACCGCTGTGGCTTCCGTGAGGCTGTGCGGAAAATCGATCAGCCGTCATCCAGCAGCGACGGCCCTGCGCCAGCGATCAGCTGCGTCGCAGCGTCGGAATCGAATCCTTCCATCTGGTATCGGCCGATCAGGAGGAGAGGCGTGCGCTGGGCGCCGAGGCGCTTTACCTCCGAAAGCGCCTGTTCCGATTGATCGACGACCTTCTCGGTATAAGCGATGCCCTGTCCGGCAAGCCAACTCTTCGCTTCCTGGCTCGCAGCGCAGGTCGACATCGTGTAAATCGTGACATCGCCCGATTTCTGCGGCACTGATGTCTTGGCAACGTGATAGGCAGGAACGGGAGACGCTTCGCCGGATCCGCCGATGTATCGGCCGACGGCTATCCCAGCCGCGGCGCAAACCGCGAGAAAAAGCAGGGGCACGACGATCTTCCAGCCGGACTTGCCTCGAATTCCCTTCATTTTCGTCTCCTGAAGTGAAGGGCCGGTTCGGCCCTTCACCGGATCGCATCAAGGCACGATGCAGCCGCAGGCGCGCCGGCAGGTGCGCCCTCCGATATTGCCTATGGAATGATGCAGCCACAGTTCCTGTAGCACTGCGTGTCGCACAAGTAATCGTCGGGAGCGCAGTTGGCTTGGCATTGCCTCAGGCACTGCCGATCACAAACCCGTGCAGCGCTGTCTTGGGTTGCAAACACGCTGAAAACCGCGCTGAGGGAAAACACCGCCGCCGCCGCAGCGGCATAATAGAGATTCCGGTTCTTTGACATGATCGCTTCCCTAATCTGCGCCTCATCGTTGAGGCGTCTCGAAGCTAAGTGCGCCATGAACGAGGTTGCACGCCGCGGCGCAGCAGCACGTTCCGGTTTTCAATCAGCGTCACGCGCCATACGTGAAGTACGTCGTATTCATCTAAACATTGCAGTCGGAAGCAGTTCGAAGGCGATTTCGCATTTCACGAGCGCCTAACGCTCCGAGTGCCCGCTGTCGTAGTAATCCCCGCGCACGAACAGGTCGGGCTTGATCAGCTCGACGAAGGCGCGCGCCTGCGGCGACAGGTACTTGCCCTTGCGCACGACCACGCCGTAGCTGCGTTGCGGGAACCAGTTGGCCAGCGAGCGCGCGGCCAGCCGTTCGCGATCGGCGTCGCTCAGGCAGATCGCGGTGACGATGCTGATGCCCATGCCCATGGCGACGTACTGCTTGATCACTTCCCAGCCGCCGACCTCGAACGCCACCGTGTACGGCACCCGCTGCTGGTGGAACACCATGTCGACCAGGCGGTAGGTGGTCAGGCGTCGCGGCGGCAGGATCAGGCCGTAGGGCGAGAGGTCCTCCAGTGCCAGGTCCCGCTTGCGCGCCAGCGGGTGATCCGGCGGCGTGATCAGCATCGGGTCGAAGCGGTAGACCGGCGCGTAGTCGAGATCGGCGGGGACGTCGAGCATCGAGCCGACCGCGAGATCCGCGGCGTCGGACCGCAGCAGGTCGAGGCCGCCGGCGCCGGTGACGTTGTGCAGGCTCAGGTGCACGTCGGGCTGCGCCCGGCGGAACGCCTCGATGATCGGTGGCAGCAGGTGCAGGATCGTGGAAGTCCCGGCGGCGATGTGCAGTTCGCCGGCATCCAGGCCGCGCAGCTGCTGCCGGAACGCGGCGGGCAGGCCGTCGATGCTTTCGACCAGCGGCCGTGCCAGCTCGTACAGCGCCTCGCCCTCGCGGGTGGGGATCAGGCGTCGGCCGCTGCGCTCGAACAGCCGCACGCCGAGATCGCGCTCCAGCGCCTGCAGCTGCAGGGTGATGGCGGGCTGGCTGACGAACAGCGCCTCGGCCGCGCGTGAGACGGAGCCCAGCCGGGCGGTCTGGCAGAACGCCCGCAAGGGCTTGAGACGGTCGCCCTTGTAGGCGAAATGCGTTGGCGCGGCGCGCTCTGCGGCCATGTCTGCCATCAATATAAATACAACTAATACTAAGCATTGAAAAAACTGTGTTGTCAAATACAGTACCCGGGCGGATGGTGGGCCTGTGCCGTAAACGCAGGAGACAACCCCCATGTCCGCCGTACTCAAGGAGCAAACCGCCGCTGGCGGGATCGTTTTCACCGCGCAGGCGCCCGAGGACCTGCTGGATCCGTCGGCGCAGGCCTTTCTCGCCGACCTGCACCGCTGCTACGAGCCGCGCCGGCGCCGCTGCCTGGCCGCGCGCCGCGAGCGCCAGGCGCGTTTCGACGCCGGTGCGCTGCCCGATTTCCGCGACGACACCCGCGCCATCCGCGAAGGCGACTGGCGGGTGGCCGGGCTGCCGTCGGCGCTGCGCGACCGCCGGGTGGAAATCACCGGGCCGGTCGATCCGAAGATGGTCATCAACGCGCTGAATTCCGGTGCCAGCTGCTACATGGCCGATTTCGAGGATTCCACCGCGCCGACCTGGAACGCGCTGCTGACCGGGCAGCGGGCGCTGCGCGAGGCCGTCGCCGGCACCCTGTCGTTCACCGGCGACACGGGCAAGCGCTACGCGCTGCGGCCGTATCCGGAGCAGGCGGTGCTGCTGGTGCGCCCGCGCGGCTGGCACCTGGACGAGAAGCACCTGCTGGTCGACGGCGAGCGCCTGTCCGCCGCGCTGTTCGACGCCGGCCTGTTCGCGTTCCACAACGCCGACGCGCTCGCCGCGAAGGATCGCGGCCCCTACTTCTACCTGCCGAAGCTGGAGTCGATGGAGGAGGCGCAGCTGTGGCAGGACGCGCTCTCGCACATCGAGGCGATGCTCGGGCTGGCGCACGGGCAGATCCGGGTCACGGTGCTGATCGAGACGCTGCCGGCGGCGTTCGAGATGGACGAGATCCTGTACGTGCTGCGCGACCGCATCGCCGGGCTCAACTGCGGGCGCTGGGACTACATCTTCTCGTACATCAAGACCTTCCGCCGCCATCGCAACCGGGTGTTGCCCGAGCGCGGCCAGGTCACGATGACCCAGCCGTTCCTCAAGGCGTACTCGGAACTGCTGATCCAGACCTGCCACCGCCGCGGCGCGCACGCGATGGGCGGCATGGCCGCGCAGATCCCGATCGCAGGCGACGAGGACGCCAATGCCCGGGCCCTTGCGCGGGTGCGCGCCGACAAGCTGCGCGAGGTCGCCGCCGGCCACGACGGCACCTGGGTCGCGCACCCGGCGCTGATCCCGGTGGCGAAGCAGATCTTCGACGAGCGCATGCCGACGCCGCACCAGCAGCACGAGCGCCGGGACGACGTGCTGGTGATCCGCGACGACCTGGTCCAGGCGCCGCCGGGCACGATCACCCGGGCCGGCTTCGAGGGCAATGTCGAGGTCTGCGTGCGCTACCTGGCGGCCTGGCTCGACGGCAACGGCTGCGTGCCGATCCACTGGCTGATGGAGGACGCCGCCACCGCCGAGATCGCACGCGCGCAGCTGTGGCAGTGGCTGCATCACGGCGACCGTGCACGCGGCGAGCGCGGCGATGGTCTGTTCCTCGACGACGGCACCGCGATCGACTGGGTGCTGTTCGAAGCGGTGCTGCTGGGCCTGCCCTCGCGGCTGGCCGGGCAGGCGCTCCCGGGCGCCGCACGCGTGCGGGAGGCGATCGCCCTGCTCGAGGAACTCACCCGCCGCGACGAGCTGGAGGATTTCCTCACCTTGCCGGCCTACGAGCGCATCGCCTGAATCGGCGACATCGGTTGCAACACCCCACAGACATCAAGGATCCCGCCATGAAGCACATCCATCCCACCGCCGAGCAGATCACCCTGGACTGGAACAACAATCCGCGTTGGGCGGGCGTCACCCGCCCGTACTCGGCCGCGGACGTCGTGCGCCTGCGCGGCACGATCGCGATCGAGCATTCGCTGGCCAGGATCGGCGCCGAGAAACTCTGGAGTTACCTGCAGACGCAGGATTTCGTCAATGCACTCGGCGCGCTCACCGGCAACCAGGCGATGCAGCAGGTCAAGGCCGGCCTGAAGGCGATCTACCTGTCGGGATGGCAGGTGGCGGCCGACGCCAACCTGGCCGGGCAGATGTATCCGGACCAGTCGCTGTATCCGGCGGACTCGGTGCCGGCGGTGGTCAAGCGCATCAACAACACGCTGCTGCGCGCCGACCAGCTGCAGCACGCCGAGCGCAGCGGTGGCGATGGCGAGCGCGACGGCATCGACTACCTGCAGCCGATCGTCGCCGACGCGGAGGCTGGGTTCGGCGGCGTGCTCAACGCCTTCGAGCTGATGAAGGGCATGATCGAGGCCGGCGCGGCCGGCGTGCACTTCGAAGACCAGCTGGCCTCGGTGAAGAAGTGCGGCCACATGGGCGGCAAGGTGCTGGTGCCCACGCGCGAGGCGGTCGACAAGCTGGCGGCCGCGCGCCTGGCCGCGGACGTAATGGGCGTGCCGACGCTGCTGATCGCGCGCACCGACGCCGAGGCCGCCGACCTGCTGACCAGCGACATCGACGACAACGACCGGCCGTTCTGCACCGGCGAGCGCACCCCGGAAGGCTTCTACAAGACCCGCAAGGGCCTGGACCAGGCGATCAGCCGCGGCCTGGCCTACGCGCCGTACGCCGACCTGATCTGGTGTGAGACCGGCAGGCCCGACCTGGAGTTCGCACGCAGGTTCGCCGAGGCGATCCACGCGAAGTATCCGGGCAAGCTGCTGGCCTACAACTGTTCGCCCAGCTTCAACTGGAAGCAGAACCTGGACGACACCACGATCGCGACCTTCCAGCGCGAGATCGCCGCCTACGGCTACAAGTTCCAGTTCATCACCCTGGCCGGCTTCCACGCGCTCAACTACTCGATGTTCCACCTGGCGCACGGCTACGCGCGCCGGCAGATGAGCGCCTTCGTCGAGCTGCAGGAAGCCGAATTCGCCGCCGCCGAGCGCGGCTTCACCGCGGTCCGGCACCAGCGCGAGGTCGGCACCGGCTATTTCGACACGGTCACCCAGACCATCCAGCGCGGGCAGTCCTCGACCACGGCCCTGGCCGGCTCCACCGAGGAGGAGCAGTTCGCCTCCAGGGCGGCATGAAAGAGCTATGCAACGGGGACCATCTTTGCCGGTGATGCGCCAGGGGGACAGCGATAGCCGATGGTTTCAGGTAACATTCAGCTGAGTTTTCAGGAAGGATGCTTGGTATGCGTGTGTTTATGGCTGCAGTTGCTATCGGAATCTGTCTTGGCGTCTCTTTCGGATCCTTGGCTCAGGAAACGATTCCCTCGTTCGATGTTCAGGAAGTCGTTGAACAGCAGCAAGAGATACGTCGCGGAGTGGAGTCGAGCGAAGTGCGATATCGCCATCTTTCCGAGCGGGAGAGACGCGATTTGCTCACGAGGCAAGGAGATCTGTTGTATCTGCTGCGGGATCGCGAGTATCAGGACCTGAGTGACAAGCAGCGCGTCGAGGCCTTCAATACGCTCGAATGGATCTCGGCGGCGGTCAACGATGACGGCGACGACAATATGGTGTGCGAAAGGGTCAAGAAGACCGGGTCCAATCGTGTCGAGCGTGTATGCATGACGGTTTCGGAGCGCGACAGGATCAGGGAAGAGTCCCGCAAAGAATTTCGTCGGCGGCGCAACCAAGGATGACGGCGTTGGCAGGATGGTGTGCGAAAGGGCCAGGAAGATCGAGGCCAATCGCATCGAGCGTTTATGTGTGGCGTCAGTGGCGCAACGTGTGTGGCGGTGGGATGCGCTGCGGCGGGCAGGGGTCGGTATTCATGTTGTGAGTGTAGAAAAGGCCCGCTGATGCGAGCCTTTCGCATTTCAAGCCGGTGTCTTCCGCGGCAGGCCGTCGTTCGGGTCGATGGCCGCCCATGCGACGTGCATGTCCCAATAGGAGTGCAGCTGCGGATCGCGATCGACCGGGGTGGTGAAGTGCGCCAGGGCGATGTGCAGCTCGCCCGGCCAGCGTTCGGAGCGGAAGAACAGCATCGTTCCGCAGCGGCTGCAGAATCCGCGTTCGGCGCCGGGCGAGGACGCGTACCAGCGCAGGCGGCCGTGCGGATCGTCGATACGGCAGCGATCCGCCCGCATGCCGACCCAGGTCACGAACGCGGCGCCGTGCGCGCGCCGGCACATGCTGCAGTGGCAATGGGCAACCCATTGGCTGGGCAGATCGGCATCGAGCCGGACGTCGCGACAGAAGCACTGTGCATGCGCGGTGGTCATGGCGATCCAGTCGTGCGGATTCACGGGCACGATAGCGCATCCGCTCCGCTGTGGGCGGCGCCCATCTGCCGATCCTGCATCGCCGACACGCTCGTACCAGAGCTATGCGCGCGATGACGACGGTTGCCATCCGTCAGCGCGTGGCCCTGGCGCCACGCCGGTCGCTGCCCGGGCGAGCGCCTTCGCGCGCGTCAGGCCGCCAGCGCCGATCGGCCGCGATCGAGTCCACGGTAGCCGAGCGCTTCGGTGAGGTGCGGCGTGGCGATGTCCGTGCTGCCGGCCAGGTCGGCGATGGTGCGTGCGACACGCAGGATGCGATGCATCGAACGTGCCGACAGCCGCAGCGATTCGATCGCGCGCTCGAGCAGCTGCTGGTCGGCCTCGCGCAGGCGGCAGACGGCCAGGGTCGCGGCCTGGTCGAGGCCGGCGTTGGTGCTGCCGGTCCGTCGTTGCTGGATGGCGCGGGCAGCCTCGACCCGGGCCAGGATCGCCGCGCTCGGCTCGCCCTCGGGCGCATCCGGGCGCAGCTGCGCTGGCGGCAGCCGCGGCACGTCGACGTGCAGATCGATGCGGTCGAGGAGCGGTCCGGAAATGCGGGCACGGTAGCGCTGGATCGCGTCCGGGCTGCAGCGGCAGCGGGCGGAGACGTCTCCGGCCCAGCCGCATGGGCAGGGGTTCATCGCCGCGACCAGCTGAAACCGGGCCTGGAATTCGCTCTGCCGCGCCGCGCGCGAAATGGTCACGCTGCCGGATTCCAACGGTTCGCGCAGCACTTCCAGCGCGCGCCGGTCCCACTCCGGCAACTCGTCGAGGAACAGCACACCGTGGTGCGCCAGCGAGATCTCGCCCGGGCGCGGCTCCGCGCCGCCGCCGACCAGCGCGGCGGCGCTGGCGGTGTGGTGCGGTGCGCGGAAGGGCCGTTCGCGCCATCGCGCCGGATCCAGGCCGCGGCCGCTGACCGAGGCGATCGCGGCCGATTCCAGCGCCTCCGCCTCGGACGCTTCCGGCAGCAGCCCGGGCAGGCGCGAGGCCAGCAGGGTCTTGCCGCAGCCGGGCGGCCCGACCAGCAGCAGGTGATGACCCCCGGCGGCGGCGATCTCCAGCGCGCGTCGCGCATGCGCCTGGCCGCGTACGTCGCGCATGTCCGGCCCGGGCATGCGGACCGTGGCCGGTGCGGTCGCCTGCGGCAGGTCGCGGCTGCCGGTGAGTTGCGCGCAGACTTCGAGCAGGGTGCGGGCATGGCGGACATCGACATCGGCAGCCAGCGCCGCCTCGGCGGCGTTGGCCTGCGGCACCACCAGCCGGCGCCCGGTCCGGGCCGCGGCGAGCGCTGCCGGCAGCGCGCCGTCGACCCCGCGCAGTTCGCCGGTCAGGCCGAGTTCGCCGATGAACTCGCAGTCGCGCAGCGCATCCAGCGGGATCTGGCCGCTGGCGGCGAGAATGCCGAGCGCGATCGGAAGGTCGAAGCGGCCGCCGTGCTTGGGCAGGTCGGCCGGGGCGAGATTGACGGTGATGCGGCGTTGCGGGAACTCGTACTGCGCGCACTGGATGGCGGCACGCACGCGGTCCTTGGCTTCGCGCACCGCGGGCTCGGGCAGCCCGACGATCGACATCGACGGCAATCCGCCGCCGAGATACACCTCGACCTGCACCGCCGGCGCCGATACCCCGGCACGCGCGCGTCCATGCACGAGTGCGAGTCCCATGGCGCCGGACTCAGTGCTGCGGCGTCTGCGTGCCGCGTTCCGGACCGGCGAGTTCCGCCTCCAGCCATTCGACCGCCTGCTCCAGCGCCTCGAGCTTCTCGCGGGTGCGCAGCAGCACCGCGCGCTGCACCTCGAATTCCTCGCGCGAGACCAGGTCCAGCTTGGTCAGCCCGGACTGCAGCACGGCCTTGAAGTTCTCCTGCAGTTCCTCGCGGCCGTCGCGCATGGCAGGCGGCACCAGGCCGCTGAGCCGTCGCGCCAGTTCGTCGATGTGGTTGAGGTCGATCATGGGACTCACTCCTGCTGCACCGTGCCCAGCATGCCGCCCGCGGCCGTGGCGCGCAGTCGGGCCGGTGCGCGTTCGGGTGTAGGAAAAATCCGACAGCCGGGGGTCGAAGGGCGGCGCATTGTAATCGGTCGTGTCCCGCGATGGGCGGTGGCGGTATGCTGCGGTGAATTCGGATGGAGACCACGTGATGAAGCTGGTCATGGCGATCATCAAGCCGTTCAAGCTCGACGACGTGCGCGAGGCGCTGGCGGAGGCCGGCGTGGCCGGCATCACCGTCACCGAGGTCAAGGGCTTCGGCCGCCAGAAGGGCCACACCGAGCTCTACCGCGGCGCCGAGTACGTGGTCGACTTCCTGCCCAAGCTCAAGCTCGAGATCGCGGTCACCGACGACCAGGCCGACGTCGTGGTCGAGGCCATCCTCAAGACCGCCAATACCGGCAAGATCGGCGATGGCAAGGTGTTCGTTTATGACCTCGAGCGCGCGGTGCGGATCCGCACGGGGGAGCTGGACGGAGACGCGCTGTAGCCCGACGTTCGCGGTTGGGCTGAGCATGAGAGGAGAAAAGGATATTGCGGGTCCGGAATGCGGCTCAAGAATGGTGATGAGAGTCAAGATTCGGCGCCGAAGGTAGGGGTATAAAGGCCCTGTCTCTGGGCTGGCGGCCTAAATGTCAAGGAAGAGGGAAACTCCGGATTGGATCCCTTATCTGCTGTTGTTCATCGCAGCCGCAACATGTATATGGCTGGCCGCGGGGAATCGGAACCTCAAGGGACAGCTCGCCGAAGTCCGGCACGATCTGCAATATGCGAAGGTCGGCGACTGGTTGCCCGTAACCGAGCTTGCCACCTTGCAGGACAGTGAGCGCAGGATCAGGTTGGCTGCCCCCGCGAAGAATTTCCAGATCCTGTATTTCTATTCGCCGACCTGCAAATACTGCGAGGCGTCCAGCCCGCACGTGCAACGGCTCTACCGGCAGGCTCAGAACAATCCCAGGACGGAGATGGTTGCCGTGTCGGTCGCGGACGTGTCGACGACGCGGGAACATCTCGTCAAGAGCGAAAGCGAAGTGCCGACCGTGGTTTTGCCGGGAGAGCGTGAGCGGTGGGTATACAAGCTGGCCAGGGTCCCGGCGTTGTTCGTCGTGGACGATGCCGGTCGGGTCGAGTTCGCACACTATGGCTTGATATCAGACAGGGATGTCCCGTCGTATCCCACACGCTGACGCCGAAGCAGGGAAGCTGATCGGCTGCAGACAAAACCCAAGGAGACAGCCATGAAGCTCAAGACGAAATATCTGGCGTTGCTGGGGGCCGGCCTGCTGGTGGGCGCGTCCGTGTTCATGCAGGTTTCCGCAACGGGCGCCCCCAAGATGGCGCCTGGATGCGATCGCTGCGCGGGGTGCGGGATCTTTGGAGGATTCAGCGACTATCCCGGTGGCGGGTGCATCGTGTGTTGTCAGCCGCCGTTGTAGTGCTTCTGGCCCTGTCGCTGCGCGACGCGGAGCGACAGGGCTTTCCGGCGACATGCCCGGCGAGCCGTGCCACAGGCTTGCTTCGATGCTGCTATTCGCGCTGCAGACAGCAGTTGAGTCTGGCGAGTCTGGCCAACTGGCCTTCGATCGACGAATTCAGTTCAGCGCGTTCACCGGAGGGTGGTCTGCCCGGTCGCCTGTTCGATCATGTCGATGTTGGCAGCCGGGGCTCGCCGCGACCATTCAGCTTTCGAGGGTAGCGGCCACGAACGGGGGCAGGATCAAAGCGGCCTGGTGAAGTTCGGCGCTGTAGTACAGGGTATCGAACGCCTTGGCGCGAGCGTCGTCGTCGCGCAAGTCGAATCCACCGGCCTTGCGCGCCAGCGTGCAACTCCACCACCCGGTGGGATAGCACGGCTGCGGGAACGGCAGGGTCCGGAAGGCGGTGAAGCCGGCCTTGCGCATCTCGCCGCGCATCTCGTTGATGAGGTCCAGCAGGGCCAGCGGCGACTCCGACTGCTGCACCAGGATGCCGTCGTCCTTCAGCGCGCGGAAGCAGCTCTCGTAGAAGGCGCGGTTGAACAGGCCCTCGGCCGGGCCCACCGGGTCGGTGGAGTCGACGATCACGATGTCGAGACTGCCGGGCGCGGCGTTCCTCATGTGCGCAATGCCGTCGTCGAACAGCAGTTCGGCGCGTGGGTCGCCGTTGGACTCGCACAACTCGGGAAAATATTTCTCCGCCATGCGCGTGACCTGCTCGTCGATGTCGCACTGCACCGCCTTGTCCACGCCCGGGTGCTTGAGCACCTCGCGCAGCGTGCCGCAGTCGCCGCCGCCGATGATGACCACCTGCTTCGGATCGGGATGGGTGAACAGCGCCGGGTGCGACATCATCTCGTGGTAGAGGAAGTTGTCGCGCGTGGTCAGCATCACCGCGCCGTCGATCAGCATCAGGTTGCCCCAGTCGGTGGTCTCGAAGATCTCGATCTTCTGGAACGGCGACTGCACCTCGTCGAGCTTGCGGGTGACGCGAAAGCCGATCGCCGAGCCGGTCGGCGCGAACTGCTCGTGGATCCAGGCGGGGGCGGGCATGGCGGCATCCTGTTGGGCGCACGCCGGCATCGGCACCGGCGGCAGGGCCGCGAATTGTAGCGAAGCGGCCTGTCGCAAGAGCGGCAAGGCCCTAACATGTCGCCGGAAGCGGCCTGGCGCCGGAGGGGGACGGACATGGCATCGACGCAGGCGCACCGCGAGCTGGCGCAACGGCTGGAGGCCGAGGCGCAGCGCTCGCCGCGCGGCTATCTGCTCCGGCTGGCCTTGCTGGCGGGGCTCGGCTATGCGCTGTTGCTGGTGTTGCTGGCGATCGCGTTCGGGCTGCCGCTGCTGATGCTCGGCCATGTGATGGTCAACGGCGCGCGTCCGGGGCCGGAGCTGGCATACGCGGTGCTGCTGCCACTGCTGTTCGGCGGAGTGCTGCTGCGGGCGCTGTGGATCCGTTTCGGCGTTCCGGAAGGCTACGTGCTGGCGACGGGCGAGGCACCGTTGCTGCAGGACGAGGTCGAGCGCCTGCGCCGGGCGGCCGGTGCGCCGCCGCTGAACGGCATCGTCATCGACGGCGAACTCAACGCCGCCGCCGCCAACCTGCCGCGGGCGCTGGGCCTGCTCGGCCATCGCCACTACCTGGTGCTGGGGCTGCCGCTGATGCAGCTGCTCGACCGCGACGAGCTGGCGTCGGTGATCGCCCACGAGTTCGGTCATTTCGGCGCCGGCCATGGCCGCTTCACCGGCTGGATCTACCGCGTGCGCATGAGCTGGCACCGGGTGCTGGAAGGACTGGCGAACAGCGGCTTCCTGTTCAGCCGCCTGCTGCTGGCGTTCTATGCGTGGTACGTGCCGTACTTCAACGCCTACAGCTTCGTGCTCGCACGGCGCAACGAGTACCAGGCCGATGCGGTCGCGGCCGCCACCGTCGGCGGCGAGGCGGCCGCCAGCGCGTTGATCCGGCTCGAGCTCGGCGCGCGGCGTGCGCATGCCCGGTTCTGGCCGCAGTTGTTCGACCGTGCCCGCGCGCAGGGCCATCCGCCGGCGCAGCTCCATGCGCAGCTCGCACGCGTGCTGCAGGACGAGGCGCCGGTCGACCTCGACCGGTTGCTGGCGATCGCGCGCCGCGATGCGGATCCGGACGACACCCATCCCACCCTGCCGCGGCGCATCGCCGCGATGCAGGCCGAACCGCGCCTGCGCGAACGCGGCGCGCCGGCCGCCCCCGTGCTGCTCGGCCCGGCGCTGCTGGCGGAGATCGAGCGCGGCCTGGACGAGCACTGGCGCGACCGGATCCGCCCGCACTGGCGCGAGCGTCATGCGGCCGCGGCGTCGGATCGCGCCCGTCTGGCCGTCGTCGAAGGCCTGGGTGAACCGTCGCCGCAACAGCGGCTCGAGCATGCGCAGCTGGTGGAATCGCTGCGTATCGATTTCGATGCCGCGCCGCTGTACGAACGCGCGATCGCGGCCCTGCCCGACAGCGCCATGGCGCACTACCGCGCCGGCCTGCTGGCGCTGCGCCGCGGTGATGCGGCAGTGGGCGCCGCCGCGCTGCGGCGCGCCATGACGCTCGATCCCGGCGCCGTCCGGACGGCGCTGGCGGACCTGGAGACGCTCGACCGCGATCCCGATCTGGCGCCAGCCAGCGCCGAAGCGGTGCGTATCCTGCGCGAAGCCTTCGCGCCGGCTGCGCATGAGCTGGATGCGCGCGATGCCGCGGACGTAGGGGACGAGCTGCTGCCGCACGACCTCGACGCCGCGGCCCTGCAGTCGCTGGTCGGGGCGCTCGCGGTGGATCCGCGCATCGCCCGGGCCTGGCTGGCGCGCAAGCGCATGCCGATGGCGGAGGCGCCGCAGCATTACGTCCTGTTGCTGGACTGGCGCGGGTCGGTCGCCAGCGAGACCGCCGGGCTCAAGCGAGTCGCCGAAGCGCTCGAGTTGCCCGGCAGCTTCACCGTCTTCACCGGCAGCGGACAGCGCCCGCTGGCAGGCCGGGTCAAGCGGCTGTGCGCCGAGCCGGTCTATCGCAAGCGCTCGGGATAAACGGGGCGCCGGCAGCGCGACGCTAGAATGGGCGCCCCCTGTGCCGCCCGGATGCACGCCGATGACCGCCTGGTCGCCCGACCACGCCCGCAAGACCTATTCGATCCCGCACTGGGCCGAAGGCTACTTCGACGTCGACGCCGGCCGCGTGGTCGTGCGCCCGGCCGGCGCCGACAGCCCGGCGCTGGCCCTGCCGGCGGTTGTCGATGCGGCGCTCGCGGCCGGCGCCCAGCTGCCGCTGCTGGTGCGGTTTCCGGAGATCCTCGGCGACCGGCTGCGCGCGCTGCAGGCCGCGTTCGCGCAGGCGCAGGCCGAATGGGACTACGCCGGCGGCTACACCGCGGTCTACCCGATCAAGGTCAACCAGCACCAGGGCGTCGCCGGCACGCTGGCCTCGCACGCCGGAGACGGCTTCGGCCTCGAGGCCGGCAGCAAGCCGGAACTGATGGCGGTGCTGGCGCTCAGCCGCCCTGGCGGGGTGATCGTCTGCAACGGCTACAAGGACCGCGAGTACATCCGCCTGGCGCTGATCGGCCGCAGGCTCGGCCTGCAGACTTTCATCGTCATCGAGAAGCCGTCCGAACTGGCGCTGGTGATGGAAGAGGCGGCGGCGCTCGGCGTGGCGCCGGTGCTCGGCGTGCGCATGCGGCTGGCCTCGCTCGGCGCCGGCAAGTGGCAGAACAGCGGCGGCGACAAGGCCAAGTTCGGGCTCTCGCCGCGGCAGTTGCTGGACCTGTGGAAGTCGCTGCGCGATTCCGGCATGGCCGGCGCGCTGCAGCTGCTGCATTTCCACATGGGCTCGCAGATCTCCAACGTGCGCGACATCGCCAGCGGCATGCGCGAGGCGACGCGCTACTTCGTCGAGCTGTCGAAGCTGGGTGCGGCCATCAGCCACGTCGACGTCGGCGGCGGCCTCGGCATCGACTACGAGGGTACCCGCTCGCGCAGCTACAACTCGGTCAACTACGGCATGCAGCAGTACGCCGGCAGCATCGTGCAGCCGCTGGCCGACGCCTGCGCCGAGCACGGGCTGGCGCCGCCGCGCATCATCACCGAATGCGGCCGCGCGATGACCGCCCACCACGCGGTGCTGGTGGCGAACGTGTCGGAAGTCGAGGCCGCGCCGGAGGGCCGGGTGCCGGACCTGCACGACGACGAGCCGGCGGTGATCCGGCACCTGCGCGAGATCCACGACGAACTGACCTCGCGGCCGGCGGTGGAACTGTTCCACGAGGCCCAGCATCACCATGCCGAAGGCCTGGCGCTGTATGCGCTCGGCCAGATCGACCTGGTGCACCGCGCCCGCATCGACGACCTGTTCTACGCCATCGCGCACGCGGTCAGGGCGCGGCTGACCTACGACGAGAAGAGCCACCGGCCGCTGCTGGACGAACTCAACGAGCGCCTGGTCGACAAGTACTTCGTCAACTTCAGCGTGTTCGAATCGATGCCCGACGTGTGGGCGATCGACCAGGTGTTCCCGATCCTGCCGATCGACCGGCTCGACGAGGCGCCGACCCGCCGCGGCGTGATCGCCGACCTGACCTGCGACTCGGACGGCAAGATCGACACCTACGTCGAGAACGAGGACCTGGACAGCTCGCTGCCGCTGCACCCGCTCAGGGCCGGCGAGTCCTACCGGCTCGGCTTCTTCCTGGTCGGTGCCTACCAGGAGATCCTCGGCGACATCCACAACCTGTTCGGCGACACCGACGCGATCGAGGTGCGCAGCGACGGCGACGGCTTCGCCATCCAGCAGCAGCGCCGCGGCGACACCACCGACGTCATGCTCGACTATGTCGGCTACCGCATCGACGACCTGCGCCGCGCCTACGACGACAAGATCGCGGCTGCGGCAGGCCTGCCGCAAGACGAGGCCGCGCGCCTGCGTGCGGCGCTGGAAGCCGGTCTGACCGGCTACACCTATCTGGCCGATACGCCGGCTGTGTAGGCGGTTGTGGCGGTATCGGCCGGGCAGGGCCCCAGTCCGGGCCGGGCCTGAAGCCGAATCCGATCATCCAGGCGAAGCCGAGCCCGCCCGAGTGATCGCGGATACGGGATCCGGACGCCCCCGGTAAGGTCGAGACTCCATGTGGGAGCGACGGCAGTCGCGACATCGATGTCCGGATCGCAGGCGCCTGCCGCAGGGGCCGGACCGAGGGCGTCGCGACTGCCGTCGCTCCCACGGAAGGTCGTTCGCGCCGGAACATGCACCCTGAAACGACGGCCGTCGCTCCCACAGGTTCGATGCGCCCGGTTCGGCGCGTGCTGCCGCGCGGGCGCCGGCGCGCATGGCGCGCACCGGCGGTCAGGCGTCGCGGTGGATCTGGAATCCCGCGAACGACTGGCTGACCGGCATCACCTCCAGCCGGTTGATATTGAGGTGCGGCGGTAGGTTGGCGACCCACCACAGCGTCTCGGCGATGTCTCCGGCGGTGATCGGCTGCGTGCCGGCGTAGAGCGCATCCGATGCGGTCTCGTTGCCGCCGGTGCGCACCAGGGTGAACTCGGTTTCGGCCAGGCCCGGCTCGATCGAGGTCACGCGCACGCCGGTGCCGTGCAGGTCCGAGCGCAGGCCGAGCGAGAACTGGGTGACGAAGGCCTTGGTGCCGCCGTAGGCGTTGCCGCCGGGATAGGGATAGCTGCCGGCGATCGAGCTGACGTTGAGGATCGCGCCGCGGCGCGCGATCAGCGTCGGCAGCAGCGCGTGGGTCAGGGTGACCAGCGCGGTGACGTTGGTGTCGATCATCTGCCGCCATTGCGCCAGGTCGGCCTGCTGCGCCGGCGCGGTGCCGAGGGCGAGGCCGGCGTTGTTGACCAGCACGTCGATGTCGCGGAATCCGGCCGGGAGCGCGTCGAGCGCGCGCTGCATCGCTTCCTGGTCGCGAATGTCGAAGGCCGCGGCATGGATCGCGTCGCCGTGCGCCTCCGTCAATGCCTGCAGGCGCGCGGCGCGGCGGCCGCAGGCGATCACGCGCCAACCCCCGCGCACGAAACGTTCGACGCTGGCGCGGCCGAACCCGGAGGTTGCGCCGGTGATCAGTACGGTCTTGTCCATGTCGTGATTGTAGAACGCGCCGTTGGCGGAGGTCGCCTCCAGCCTGCTTGCCGGTGACGTCGTCCTGCGCGCGGACGCCTGCGTGAAGCCAGCCGCGCGCGGCTAGGATGTGCGCGGTGTCGACGTGGCCCGCTTCGCCGTCTTCCTGGCGGTCTTCTTCCCGGGAGCGGAGGTGTCCGCGGCAGGCTTCCCGGCCGCCTTGTCGCGGTCCTCGGCCGGAACCGGCTTGCGCCCGCGCCCGGTCGCGTTCTTGCCGCGCGTTCTGGCCCGGGTGGCGCGATGCTGTTTCAGCATCGCCTCGGCCAGCACCACGTCCTCGCTGAGGATGCCGGCGGCCTTGGCGATGCCGATGCGCGCCTCGGTGCGGCTTTCGTTGGGATTGGCCTGCAGCAGCTCGCGGATGGCTTCGCGGATCGCCGCCTCGGCGTTGCGCTTGAGGGTGATGTCGTCGGCCTGGCGGAACAGCGCCAGCAGGGCGTCGACGACGGGCTTGATCAGGATGGCTTCGATCGGCATGTGGGCTTCTCCCCGGGTGCCACACTCTGCGGCGGCCGCCTCTCAGCCGTCGCGACCGCGCCGGACCGCGATCACGGTTCGGGTGGCACGCGCCGATAGGCGCCGTCGAGGGCGTCGCCGCAGCCGCTGGCCGCGGACACGGCGAGCAGGTCGGGCGCGAAGCTCATGCGCAGGCGGCAGTCGCCGGCGCTGAAGTCCGCGGCGCCGACCTGCTCGGTGAATTCGCCTTCGATCGCGCCGTCCGGCGCGTCGGATCCGTCGAGCACCCGCAGCAGATAGCGGCGCTGGCCGCGGCGTTCGATCCGTAGCACGGGGGCGCCGGCCACAGGGCCGGCGCGCGTGACCTGGCGGTACTCGCCGGGCAGCAGCAGTGGCGGCTCGCTGCTGGCGATGCGGATGCCGAGCGCGTCGATCTGCGTGCGGTAGCTGGTCTCCAGGCAACGCGCGGTGGTGCAGGCATCGCGCTTGTCGCGCGTCCAGTCGCGTTGTTCGGCGGTGAAGGCGGCGGTGTCGTCGCTGCGCAGCAGCGCGTCCTCCCGCCGCTGCCGCAGCCGGGCGTCGAGCGCCCGCAGCGCGGGCGTGCGGCAGACCGTGCGTTCGGCCCAGGAGCCGGGCTCGTCGCAGTTCAGGGCGTCGTCGGCCGCGGCCGCGCCGGCACCGGACAACAGGCCGGCGGACAGGAGGACATGGACGAGGTGGTGAATCATGGTTGCGCTCCTTCGCATCGGTCGTGGCTACTGCACCTTGATCGCCATCGCCGGCAGGCCGCCGTCGCCCAGCTTGCGCTTGGCCGCGGCCAGTTCGGAGGCGGTGCCGTACGGACCCATGCGCACGCGGTACATGGTCTTGCCGCCGATCTCGGCCGACTCCACCCGCGCGCTGAGGCCGAGCAGCGCGATGCGCGCCTTCAGTGCCTCGGCGTCGCCGGAGGCGCTGAAGGCACCGGCCTGCAGCAGGTAGCGCGCCGCGGTGTCGGTGCCGATCGCCGCCGCGGTCGGTGCGGGGGCGGTGCTGGGCGTGACGGTCGCCGCCGTGGAAGCGGCCGGCGCCGTGGCGGAACCGGCCGACTCGGCGGCGTCCGCATCGCGTTGTGCCTGTGCGCGCTGCCGGCGCTCGGCCTCGGCGCGTGCGCTGGCGGCCAGCTCGGCATCGGTCATCGGCACTTCCTGGCCGGGCAGCAGGGTATAGAAGTCGTAGTCGGCGCCAACTTCCTGGGGCGTCGTGGTTTCGGTCCCGCCCTGTGGCGCGGACGGGGCGGACGGCGGCGGCACGCTGTCCTCGCCGTCGTCGCTGGCCGGGGCAGGCCGCGCGTCGGGATTCGGGCGCGGGCGGTAGAAGCCGTCCTCGCCGTCGGACTTGAGCAGCCTGGGCGCCGCCAGGATCACGCCGATGGTCAGCACGATGCCCAGCACCATCCACGCCCAGCCGGGAAGGCCGCCGTTGCCGCCGCTGTTGCGACGCGCCTGTGATTTGCCGCGTTTGACTGCCACTAGAACCTGCCCCGATCGATTGCGAAGGTCGCGCCGGGCATCGTCGGTGCGCAACGCGGGAAAGCACGGACGAGTGTATGCCGATCCATCGCCGCGAGGCGATGGGGCCCGCATGGCTGAACGGGACGGGCGCTCACATCTTCTCCGGGGCGGCGACGCCGAGCAGGTCGAGGCCGTTGGCCAGCACCTGGCGGGTGGCCAGCGCCAGCGCCAGGCGCGCATCACGCACGTCGGCGTCGTCGACCAGGAACTGGTGGTCGTTGTAGTAGCTCTGGAATATCTGCGCCAGCTCCAGCAGGTGCGCGGCGATCAGGTGCGGTTCCAGCTGGTGGCCGGCTGCCTGCACGGTCTCCGGCCAGCGCGACAGCGCCGTCAGCAGTTCGCGGGTGGCGGGATTGTCGACGTCCTGCGGCTGCGCCAGGCCGTTGTCGAGGTCGAACGGCAGGTCGCGCTCGTGCAGCTGCCGCAGCAATCCGCAGATGCGCGCGTGCGAGAGCTGCACGTAGTAGACCGGATTGTCGAGCGACTGCGAGCGCGCGAGGTCGATGTCGAACACCAGCTGCGAGTCCGGCTTGCGCGCGACCAGGAACCAGCGCACCGCATCACGGCCGACTTCGTCGGTCAGGTCACGCAGGGTGACGTAGCTGCCGGCGCGCTTGGAGATCTTCACCTCTTCGCCGCCGCGCATCACCGTGACCATCTGGTGCAGCACGTACTCCGGATAGCCCGCCGGGATGCCGGCGTCGAGCGCCTGCAGGCCGGCCTTCACCCGCGCCAGCGAGCCGTGGTGGTCGGCGCCCAGCCCGGTGATCGCGCGCTCGTAGCCGCGCTGCCATTTCGACAGGTGATAGGCGACGTCCGGAACGAAGTAGGTGTAGCTGCCGTCGGACTTGCGCATCACCCGGTCCTTGTCGTCGCCGAAGTCGGTGGTGCGCAGCCACAGCGCGCCGCCGTCCTCGTAGGTATGGCCGGCATCGACCAGCCGCCGCACCGTGTCCTCGACCTTGCCGTCGGTGTACAGCGACGACTCCAGGAAATACACATCGAACGCCACCCCGAACGCGGCCAGGTCGCCGTCCTGCTCGCGCCGCAGCCAGGCCACGGCGAAGCGGCGGATGGCATCGAAATCGTCGATGTCGCCGGCGGCGGTTTCGGTACGGTCGTCGACCTCGACCGAGGCGCCGTCGAGGTATGCGCGCGCCACTTCGCGGATGTAGTCGCCGCGGTAGCCGTCCTCGGGCCAGCCGGCGTCGTCCGGCGTCAGCCCGCGCGCGCGCGCCTGCACCGAGCGGGCCAGGTTTTCGATCTGTGCGCCGGCGTCGTTGTAATAGAACTCGCGCACGACGTCCCAGCCGTTGGCCGCCAGCACGCGCGCGATGCAGTCGCCGATGGCCGCGGCGCGGCCGTGGCCGACGTGCAGCGGGCCGGTGGGATTGGCCGACACGTACTCGACGCCGGCGCGGTGGCCGCGGCCGCTGTCGTTGCGGCCGAAGTCCGCGCCGCGTGCGTGCACCTCGCGCAGTTGTTGCTGCCAGGCCTCCGGCGACAGCCGGAAATTGATGAAGCCGGGCCCGGCGATCTCGATCGACGCGATCATCCCGCTGCCGTCCAGCACCTCGACCAGCGCCTGCGCCAGCGCGCGCGGATTGCTGCGCGCGTGCTTCGCCAGCAGCAGGGCCGCGTTGGTGGAGAAATCGCCGTGGTTGCGGTCCTTGGGCCGCTCGACCACGAAGTCGGGTGTGGCGGCCTGCCCCGGATCCGATCCGGAGTCCGGCGGCAGCGTGCCGTGTTGGCGCAACGAGGCGATGCCCTGTTCGATCAGGGCGCGGAGCTGGGATTTCACGGAGTAACGACGGTCTTGCGATGGCCGGCCATTGTAGCGCGCCGCGCCAGGCAGACCCATCCGTTGCGGTGAAACCAACACCGTCGCCGCGCCAAGCAGCCCCGTCCGTACGCGGTGCAACCATCACCGTCGCCACGGGCGGTGCAAACGACTAGCCGCACCAAGCAGCCCCATCCGTCGCGATGAACCCAAGACCGCGCCAAGCAGGCCTATCCGGCGCGGTGAACCACCACCGTCGCCACGGGCGGTGCAAATGACTAGCCGCGCCAGGCAGCCTCGTTCCATCGCGGTGAACCAGTACCCGCCGCCACCCACAGCCCACCAGCCCCTACACCCACCCCCGCGCCGCCAGCGACACCGGCGCGCCGTCGCCGACCACCAGGTGGTCGAGCAGGCGCACGTCGACCAGGGCCAGCGCCCGCTTGAGCTGGACGGTCACCGCGCGGTCGGCGGCGCTGGGTTCGCTGCAGCCGCTGGGATGGTTGTGGCCGACGATCAGCGCCGCGGCGTTGTGCGCCAGCGCGCGACGCACCACCTCGCGCGGATGCACCTCGGCGCCGTCGACCGTGCCGCGGAACAGTTCTTCGAACGCCAGCGCGCGGTGCCGGGTGTCGAGGAACAGGGCCGCGAACACTTCGTGCGCATGGCCGCGCAGGCGCTGGGCGAAGTAGCGCCCGGCCGCCTGCGGATCGGTCAGCGCCTCGCCGCGTTCCAGGCCGGCCGCCAGGTAGCGGCCGCACAGCTCCAGGGCCGCCACCAGCCGCGAGGTGCGGGCGGGGCCGAGGCCCGGCAGTTCCGCCAGTTCGGCGGGGCCGCGTTCGAGCAGCGCGCGCAGCGGTCCGTGCGCGTTCAGCAGGTCGCGCGCGGTGGCGACGGCATCGCGCCCGCGCAGCCCGGAACCGAGAAAGATCGCCAGCAGTTCGGCGTCGGACAGCACCGCCGCGCCGCGCGCGAGCAGCTTCTCGCGGGGGCGCTCGCTGCTGGGCCAGTCGCGGATGTGCATGGACGGGGTTCCGGGCGGGTGACAAAGGACGTTGGCGGTCGGATGGCCAGCACGACAGGGGATGTGCCGTGGGGCCGGGCCCGGGAGCCGTGCCGGCCGCCAACGTCGGTCTTCATTAGGCCCTGGTGGTCGCGGCCGTGCAGCCGGGGGACGCCGCGGCATCGGGTAAGCTGTGGGCCCGGCTCCGTGTAGGACTTTTCCGACCCCGATGACCGTCGATTCTGCCCGCCTGCGGGGACAACACGTGCTGCTCTGCGTGTGCGGCGGCATCGCCGCGTACAAGGCCGCCGAACTGGTCCGGCGCCTGCGCGATGCCGGCGCCGAGGTGCGCGTGGCGATGACCGCGAACGCGCAGCAGTTCGTCGGCACCGCCACGTTCCAGGCGGTCTCGGGCGAGCCGGTCCGCACCTCGCTGTGGGACCCGGCCGCCGAGGCGGCGATGGGGCACCTGGAACTGGCCGCCTGGGCAGATCGGGTGATCGTGGCGCCGGCCACCGCCGACGTCATCGCCAAGCTGGCGCACGGCTTCGCCGACGACCTGGTGACCACGTTGTGCCTGGCCACCGAGGCGGCGATCGCGATCGCGCCGGCGATGAACCATCGCATGTGGCGGCATCCGGCCACCCAGGCCAACGTCGATATCTTGCGCGGCCGCGGCGTGCAGGTGATCGGCCCCGACGACGGCCCGCTGGCCGAGGGCGAATCCGGTCCGGGGCGGCTGCGCGAGCCCGACGCGATCGTCGCCGAACTGGCCGGATGAGCGCGATGCTCGAGGGAAAGCGCGTCGTCGTCAGCGCCGGTCCGACCTACGAGGACATCGACCCGGTGCGCTTCATCGGCAACCGCAGCAGCGGCAAGATGGGCTTCGCGCTCGCCGCCGCCGCCGCCGCGCGCGGCGCCGAGGTGGTGCTGGTCGCCGGGCCGGTGCAGCTGCCGGCACCGGCCGGCGTGCAACGGATCGACGTGCGCTCCGCGGCGCAGATGCGCGCGGCGGTGCTGGCGGCGCTGCCGGCCGACCTCTACATCGGCGCCGCCGCAGTGGCCGACTACGCGCCGCGCAATATCGCCGCGAACAAGATGAAGAAGACCGGCGCCACGCTCACCCTGGAGCTGGTGCGCACCCCCGACATCCTGGCCGAGGTGGCGGCCCATCCGCAGCGGCCGGCGCTGGTGGTCGGCTTCGCCGCGGAGACCGACGACGTCGAGCGCTACGCGCGCGGCAAGCTGGAGAAGAAAAAGCTCGACCTGATCGCCGCCAACCGCGTCGGCGTGGAGGGCAGCGGTTTCGAGTGCGACGACAATGCGCTGTCGGTGTACTGGCAGGGCGGCGCGCGCGAACTCGGCCCGTTGCCGAAGACGCAGCTGGCCGATGCCCTGCTCGATCTCGTCATCGCCCGCCTGCAGGCCGCGCGCACACCCGGATAACCGGTCCGCGCCCGTGCCCGCAACCGGGATGCCGGTCACAAGCCAAACGTCACCTTCGGAATCCGCATGCAGCACACGCTCCAGGTCAAACGACTCGATTCCCGCTACGGCAGCGACTGGCCGCTGCCGGCCTACGCCACCGAGGCCAGTGCCGGCCTCGACCTGCGCGCGGCGCTCGACGCGCCGTTGACGCTGCAACCGGGCGACGCGGTGCTGATTCCGTCCGGGCTGGCCATCCACCTCGCCGATCCCGCCTTGTGCGCGGTGGTGCTGCCGCGCTCCGGGCTCGGCCACAAGCACGGCATCGTGCTCGGCAACGGCACCGGGTTGATCGACGCCGACTACCAGGGGCCGCTGATGATCAGCGCCTGGAACCGTGGCCGCGATCCGTACCGGATCGAACCCGGTGACCGAATTGCGCAGCTGGTCATCCTTCCGGTCGTGCGCGCCGCCCTGCAACTGGTGGATACTTTTGTCGACAGCACGCGCGGCGCCGGCGGCTTCGGCCATACCGGCATGCGCTGACGAGGACGAAGCGATGAGCGAAACGCAACCGCACGCCGTGCGGCAACTGCTGGTGCAATTGCGCCCCTACCTGCCGATCGCCGCGGTGCTGCTGGCCGGAGTGGCGCTGTGGCTGGCCTGGAGCGGCTGGCAGCAGATCCGGGGCGAGGGCAACCGCGCCGCCCTGCAGCAGACCCGCGACACCACGGTCGAGGCGACCGCACGGGTGCTGGCCGGCGAACTGGACCGGTTGGCCGAACGGCTCGATTCGGCGCCGGTGCAGCAGGCGCTCGAAGCCGGCGATCTGGAGACCGCGGCGGCGACGCTGTCCGCGGACTGGCCCGGCCTCGAGGAGGCGGCGATCTACCTGCCGGACCTGCAGAGCATCTACGACGGCCTGGGCGAGGGCGGCTTCGGCCGTGCCGCGGCGCTGGAAGGCGCGCTGGTCGAGGATCGTCCGGTGAGCTGGGTGATCCGCGAGGACGACGGCCCGCGCGTGGCGCTGGCGGGCCCGGCGCGCAGCGGCGAGCGGCTGGTCGGCGTGGCCTTCGTGCGCCTGCCGCTGGCGCGCGCCACCCTGGCCACCGAGCACGCCCATCTCGACGAGGACGCGATGTACCTGGCGCTGCGCCAGGGCAGCGTGACCCTGCTCGAACGCGGCAACCAGGACTACGTGCCGGCGGCCGAGCGCATGGCGACCGCGGTGCCGGGCACCGGGCTGCGCGTGGTGGCGGCATCGCCGCAGATGGCGGGGATGCCGTTCGGGCTGAGCGGCCTGCCGGCATTCGCGGTCGCGGTCGCGCTGCTGCTGCTGGCGTTCTTCGTCTGGCGCGTGCTGCCGCGGCTGGGCCGCGAGGCGGTCGACGACGCCGAGGATGCGCCGACGCTGTTGCAGGCGGTCGCCGAAACGCCGAATCAGACACCCCCCGAATCCCCCATCGAGGTCCATGATATGCCCAAGACCGTTCCCGTCCGCATCGACAGCGGCATCTTTCGCGCGTACGACATCCGCGGCGTGGTCGGGCAGACGCTCGACGCCGGCGTGGCCGAACTGGTCGGCCAGGCGATCGGCTCGCTGATGCGCGAACAGGACCTGGCCGACATCGTGGTCGGCCGCGACGGGCGGCTGTCCGGTCCGGACCTGGTCACCGGCCTGGTGGCCGGCCTGCGCAAGGCCGGCCGCAACGTCATCGACATCGGCATGGCGCCGACACCGGTGATCTACTTCGGCGCCTTTCACCTGCGCACCGGCTGCTGCATCTCGGTCACCGGCAGCCACAATCCGCCGGACTACAACGGCTTCAAGATCGTGGTCGGCGGCGAGACGCTGTCCGGCGACGCCATCACCGACCTTTACGCCCGCATCGCCGAGGACAGGCTGCACACGGCCACCGCGCCCGGCGGCCTGTCCGAGTGCGACATCGCCGAGGACTACGTCGACCGCATCGCCAGCGACGTGCAGGTCGGCCAGCGCCTGAAGGTCGTCGTCGATGCCGGCAACGGCGTCGCCGGCGAGATCGGCCCGCGCGTGCTGGAGGCGATCGGCGCCGAGGTGGTGCCGCTGTACTGCGAGATCGACGGCACCTTCCCAAACCACCATCCGGACCCCAGCGATCCGCACAATCTCGAGGACCTGGTGCGCATGGTGCAGCGCCTGGACGCCGACCTCGGCATCGCCTTCGACGGCGACGGCGACCGCCTCGGCGTGGTCACCCGCGAGGGCGAGAACATCTATCCCGACCGCCTGCTGATGCTGTTCGCGGCCGACGTGCTCGAGCGCAACCCCGGCGCGGTGATCGTCTACGACGTCAAGTGCACCGGGCACCTGCCCGGGCACATCGTGCGCCACGGCGGCAGTCCGTTGATGTGGAAGACCGGGCATTCGCTGATCAAGGCCAAGATGCGCGAGATCGGGGCGGAACTCGCCGGCGAGATGAGCGGGCACTTCTTCTTCCAGGAACGCTGGTACGGCTTCGACGACGGCATCTACGCCGCCGCGCGCCTGCTGGAGATCCTTGCCGCCCGCGACGAGACGCCGGACGCCGTGTTCAAGACGCTGCCCAACGGCGTGTCGACGCCGGAGATCAAGGTCGAGGCACCCGGCGGCGGCGACCCGCACGCCTTCGTCAAGCGCTTCCAGGACAACGCCCGCCTGGAGGGTGCGCGCCTGTCCACCATCGACGGCGTGCGCGCCGACTGGGACGACGGCTGGGGCCTGGTGCGCGCCTCCAATACCACCCCGGTGCTGGTGCTGCGTTTCGATGCCGACGACGAGGCCGCTCTCAAGCGCATCCAGCAGATGTTCCGCGAGCAGCTGCTGTCGATCGATCCGGAGCTGTCGCTGCCGTTCTGATCGGCCGACGCGGAACAGGCGGGAACGGCGAAAGCGGCGGATCCGGCTTTGGTCGTTCGCCGCGATCGCATGGTCCCGGGGGCGGAGGCCTGCCCGCGAGGCAGGTGATGCGGGACCGGCAGGCGCTCGCGGCGATACGGAATTCCCCGACATCGGCTCGCTGCATCGGCCGATAGCGATGTCCCGCGGGATGCGGGACGCTGGCGATCGGGTCGGTCTGCAGGATCGGCCGCAGAACGTCCGTCGCTCACAAGGAGGGAGCCATGGCGCTGCGTTGGTGTCTTGTCGTATTGCTGTCGTGCCTGCTCGCACCGCCGTCGGCGCCGGCGGCGCCGACGGGTGCCGCGCCGCCACGGCTGATGCTGGCATCCCGCTACGACGCCGGCATCGACGTTTCCGCCTACTGGGTCAGCGAAAAGCTCGATGGGGTGCGCGGGCGTTGGGACGGGCGTGCGCTGTGGACCCGCGGCGGACACCGGATCGACGCGCCGGACTGGTTCGTCGCCGGCTGGCCGCGTGAACCGATGGACGGCGAGCTGTGGATCGGGTGCGGGCGCTTCGAGGAAGTCAGTGGCACCGTTCGCGCGCGGGCGGCCGGGGATGCCGCCTGGCGCCGGGTGCGCTTCATGGTGTTCGACCTGCCCGGGCACGGCGGCCGGTTCGGGCAGCGGGTGCTGCGGATGCGCACGCTGCTGGGCGAGCGCGGGATCGCCTGGCTGCAGCCGGTGGCGCAGGAACGGTTCGCGGATGCCGATGCCCTGCAGGCGCACCTGCAGGCGGTGGTGGCGGCCGGCGGCGAGGGATTGATGCTGCACCACCGCGATGCCCGCTACCGGGCCGGCCGCAGCGATGCCCTGCTCAAGCTCAAGCCGTTCGAGGACGCCGAGGCGCGCGTGGTCGGTCATACCGCCGGCAAGGGCAAGTATGCCGGCATGGTCGGTGCTCTGGTGGTGGAACGCGCCGATGGGTTGCGCTTTCGTCTCGGCAGCGGCCTCAGCGACGCGCAGCGCGCGGCGCCGCCGGCGATCGGCAGCCACGTGACCTATCGCTACAACGGCCTGACCGCCAACGGTGTGCCGCGCTTCGCGCGGTTCCTGCGCGTGCGCGACGAGTTGCCGCCGCCGGATCCGGAGTAGCCGGACGGCCATGTCGCCGCGCCATGTTGCGCTCGATCCGGACCGCAGGGCCGGACTCGTCCGGCTGCACCATCGTCCAGCGCGGCTCCGTGGTCACCGCTTGCGCGGGGCAGCGGAGCAAGCTCCGCTCTACAGCGTACGGGGTAGCGCGATTTGCCGCGATGGAGGCACGGCGTAAGCGCCGAACGGCAGCGGGCCCGCCTATTGGCGGGCCCGCTGTTTCACGCTTGGTGCGAACGTAGGACCGCCTACGCGCCCGGGCCGTTCCCGCCACGGCGGGCGAGGTAGTCCTGCGCCCAGCGCCGGGTGACTTCGCCGGCCGCCTCGCGACCGCCGAGGCCGAACGCCAGTGCGATAGCCACCGCGACGGCGCCCAGCACCAGGCCGAAGGCCAGGTTGACGATGTCGTCGGCGATGCCCATCGCGCGCAGGCCCATGGCCAGCACCAGGCCGAGGATGGCGATCCGCGCGATCCGCGCCAGCCCGGCCGGCCCGGGGCGAACGTTTCCGACAGGTGCCGCAGCGGAGCGCAACCGCGGTTTCGCGCGGAGTGCTGCCTATCCGGCGTCCGCCGCCGGGCGCGGCCGCTTGAGCGCGCGGTAGCGTTCCAGCGCGTCCTCCAGGTCGGTGGCCAGATGCATGCGCTCGTCCCGCTGCTGCTCCAGGATCGTCTCCTGGCGCAGCAGGTCGGCGTGCTGTTGCCGGATGCTGTCGGCCAGCGCCTTGCGCACCGGCTTGGCCTGCAGTTCCAGTTCCGCCGCCTGCCGCAGCAGCGTGAGCAGGCTCTGGCGCAGGTTGGCCATGCCCATCTGCGAGGTCTTCACCGATTCCTCGACCAGAGTGATGCGCTCGCCGTAGGCGCGGCGCAGGTCGGCCTCGGTGGCGTAGGACTCCACCATGGCCAGATCGCGGCGGCGGCGGGCGGCCTCGGCTTCGGCCTCGGCGGCGGCCTGCCTTGTCGCCAGCCGGGCCGCGGCGCGCTCCTCTTCGCTCAATGCGCGGCCGACCTGGTCGCGGCGAAGGCCGGTCTTGGCGCTGATCTCGGTGCGCGCGCTGTCCACCGCCGAGGCGGGCAGGGCGTCGCCGCAGACCTTGCGGCCGTCCTCCTCCCAGCAGTACAGGCGCTTGTTGGCACCGTCGCGCTGCGCCTGGGCGAAGGCGGGCGCCAGCAGCACGGCCAGGCAGGCGATGTGGACGATCGTCTTCATCAATCTCCCGTCCCCCCGGTCGGTCGAATGCATGGTGGTCAGTCGCAGCCGTAGCGTGCGCGGTAGTCGCGCAACCGGCCGTGCTCGGACGACAGTGTCGCGTTTTCGGCGGCGAACGCAAGCAGATCGCCGAGGGTTGCGACCGCGATCACCGGGATACCGTGCTGCTCGGCCACCGCGCGTGCAGCGGAGCGGCGCGGCAGGGCGGACGCGTCCACGACCTCCTGGCGATCGAGCGCGATCACGATGCCCGCCGCCTGCCCGCCGCCGTCGGCGATCAGCCGCAACGCTTCGCGGATCGCGGTGCCGGCGGTGATCACGTCGTCGACCACCAGCACCCGTCGCCCGGCGAGCGGCGCGCCGATCAGGGCACCGCCTTCGCCGTGGGCCTTGGCCTCCTTGCGATTGAACGCGAGCGGCAGGTCGCGGCCGCGGCGCGCATAGGCGCAGGCCAGCGCCGTGGCCAACGGGATGCCCTTGTAGGCCGGGCCGAACAGCAGGTCGAAGTCGACCCCCGCGGTATCGACGGCCTCGGCATAACAGTCGGCCAGGCCGGCCAGCGCCGTGCCGGAATCGAAGCGCCCGGCATTGAAGAAGTACGGGCTGATGCGCCCGGACTTGAGCGTGAACTCGCCGAAGCGCAGCGCCTCGGCCGCGACGGCCAGCTGCAGGAAACGGGTACGGTGATCGGTCATGGCGGCCATTCTCCCATGCCCAGGCGCCGGACCAGCAGGTGTTGCGGGCCGCCGCCGCCGCCGGCGTGCAGTTCGCCGGTATCGACGAAACCGGCGCTGCGATAGGCGCCCAGCGCGGCGCGGTTGCCGACATGCACGTTCAGCGCGAGCAGGCGGCGTGCCGGCCGTCGCCGTTCGAGGTCCGCGCAGCAGGCCGCGACCGCAAGGGTGCCGAACCCGCGGCCCTGCACGCCGCGGTCGAGCACGAACGAGCGCAGGCTGACGGTCGCCCGGCCCAGCCATCGCCGCGCCATGATGGTCTGCGCATAGTCGAGCCGGTAGAAGCCGATCAGGTCGTCGCCGCGCAGGATCGCCATGGCGTCGCAGCGGGGCGCGGCCAGGGCGAGCTCGACGTTGCACGCCACGTCGCCGACGTAGCTCTGTTGCCCCGGCGCCAGCCGCAACCGCCGCGCGGCCCCGGCCAGCGCGGGTGCCAGCCGGGTGACGCGTACGTCGGACGGGGTTGCCATGGCCGATCATAGAGCGTGTCATGCGCTTCGAAGCGTCTTCCGCACGCCTGGGCCGTTGCGATGCGGCGTTGCGGGCCTTGCTTCGCAGCGGCCCGGGTGCGCGGACGAAGCACGCCACGGGACATGGCCCGCCCGGTACCTCGCCGGCCGCGGCGCCGAATCCGGTAGGCTTGGCGGCGGATCCCCGGACGTCATCGCATGAGAATCGTCAGCTTCAACGCCAACGGCCTGCGCTCGGCCGCCAGCAAGGGCTTCTTCGACTGTTTCGCCGCACAGGACGCCGACGTGCTGTGCGTGCAGGAGACCAAGGCGCAGGAACACCAGCTGTCCGGCGAGGTCTTCCGTCCGCGCGGCTACGAGGTCGTGTTCCGCGACGCGATCACCAAAAAGGGCTACAGCGGCGTGGCGATCTACAGCCGGCGCGTGCCCGACGAGATCCGGACCGCGCTGGGCTGGGCGCCGTTCGACGACGAGGGCCGCTACCTGGAGGCGCGCTTCGGCAACCTGAGCGTGGTGTCGTTCTATATTCCCTCCGGCTCGTCGGGCGAGTTGCGCCAGGGCTTCAAGTTCCAGGTCATGGACTGGCTCAAGCCGATCCTCGACCAGTGGCTGGCCAGCGGCCGCGACTACGTGCTGTGCGGCGACTGGAACATCGTGCGCGCCCGCAATGACATCAAGAACTGGACCGGCAACCAGAAGAACTCCGGCTGCCTGCCGCCCGAGCGCGCCTGGCTCAACGGCATGATCGCCGACGCCTGCGGCGACGGCTCGCCGCAGCCGGCGCACGGCTGGATCGACAGCTTCCGCGCGCTCAAACCCGAGGCGGTGGAATACACCTGGTGGAGCCAGCGCGGCGCGGCGCGCGCCAACAACGTGGGGTGGCGCCTCGATTACCAGCTGGTCACGCCGTCGCTGCGCGAGCGCCTGGTCGACTGCTCGATCCTGCGCGAGCCGCGCTTCTCCGACCACGCGCCGTACGCCGTGGACTATCGCGAATGAGCGAGCCCGGCAACGCCGCCACACCGGTTTCGTACAAGGGCTGGGCCGGCATCCGTCGCGCGTTCGGCACGCCTTCGGCGCTGACCCTGCTGCTGCTGGGCTTCGGCTCCGGCCTGCCGTTCCTGCTGATCGCGTCGATGACGCTGTCCACCCGCCTGCGCGACGTCGGCCTCGACCTCGGCAGCATCGGCCTGATCAGCCTGGCCAGCTTCTTCTATCTGCTGAAGTTCCTGTGGGCGCCGTTGATCGACCGTTACGTGTTTCCGCTGACGGCGTTCCTCGGGCGCCGGCGTTCGTGGTTGCTGGTATCGCAGTTGCTGGTGGCGGTGAGCCTCGGCGCGCTGGCGCTGTCGCGGCCGGAGATGGGCGTGACCACGCTGGTGCTGTGGGTGCTGGTCGGCTCGTTCGCCGGCGCCACCCAGGACTCGGTGGTCGATGCCTATCGCATCGAGGTCGCGCCGGCGGCCGCACAGGCGGCGTTGGCCGCGACCTACACCCTCGGCTACCGCTTCGGCCTGATCCTCGGCGGCGCCGGGGCGTTGTACCTGGCCGAGTTCCAGGGCTGGCAATGGGCCTACATGGCGATGGCGGCGCTGATGGCGCTGCCGATCGTCACGACACTGTTCTGCCGCGAGCCGGTGGCGCCGGAGGCGACGGTGGTGCGGCGGATCGATTTCTTCGGTGCGTTCTGGCAGCCGTTCACGAGCTTCTTCTCGCACAACGGATTGTTGCTGGGACTGGCGCTGCTGGTCTTCGTCGGCCTGTTCAAGTTCCCCGACCAGGTGATCGGGGTGATGGCCGGTCCGTTCTATCTCGATTCCGGTTACAGCAAGGCCGACATCGCCACCGTGTCCAAGCTCTACGGCATCTGGCTGGGGATCGGAGGGGCCTTCCTCGGCGGCGTGTGCGTGGCGGCGTTCGGATTCCGCAGGATGCTGTTCCTGGCGACGCTGGGGGTCGCGTTGTCGAACCTCGCCTTCCTGTTGATGGCGCAGTATCCGTCGCAGATCTGGGCCTTCTATGCCGCGATCAGCGCCGACAACCTGTTCCAGGGCTTCGCCGGGGTGGTGCTGATCGCGTTCATGTCGTCGCTGACCGACCGCAACTTCACCGCCACCCAATACGCGTTGCTGGTGTCGCTGGCCAACCTGCCGGGCAAGTTCGTCGGCGGTGTGTCGGGCTTCATCGTCGAGGCCACTTCGTACAGTGCCTTCTTCGTGTTGAGCGCCCTCACCGTGGTTCCCACCTTGCTGCTGCTCGCCTGGCTGTGGCAGCGTATCGTCGAGCCGGTCCGCGATACCGGCGCGGCCGCCGGGGAGCGGCAGGAGCAGCAGGTATGACCGATATCGTGCTCAAGGACGTCGACGAGGTGCTGGCCGACCGCATCCGCCGGGTCGCCGAGCGCCATGGCTGGGAGACGGAACGGGCGCTGCTGCACCTGCTCGAGCAGGGGCTGAACCTGTACGAGGGCGACGGTGCGATCAGCTTCGACAGCACCGAGTCCGACGCGCTGCAGGCGGCGCTGGAGGCGCTGAAGTCGGTGCCGGACGATCCGGGATACTCGCTGATCGGGCGGGCCGGGTCGCACCGCGGGGAGCCGGAAGGGGAATAACGCGGCCGCGACGCCCTGGCACTTCGTAGGAGCGCGCCATGCGCGCGATGCCGCGGGCGCTTCACCGCCCGCGGATTCCGGTCCTCCGGTCTGCCTTCCGGCTCGCGGCGGGACCGTTGATAACCGAGACCGGAGACGCCCGCGGCATCGCGCGCATGGCACGCTCCTACGGTGGGTGCCGGGCACATGCGACAGCGTCAGCGTTGCGCGTCGCGGTCGATCAGGGATGTCTTGCGGGTGTCCGGCATCGTCGCGTACACCACCAGCGAGCAGGCGATGCAGGCGGTCACGTACCAGTAGAAGCCCCGCTCCAGCCCGATGCTGCGGAACCACAGCGCCACGTACTCGGCGGTGCCGCCGAACAGCGCCACGGTGACCGCATAGGGCAGGCCGACGCCCAGGGCGCGGATCTCCACCGGGAACAGTTCCGCCTTCACCACCGCGTTGATCGCGGTATAGCCGCTCACGATCACCAGCGCCGCCAGGATCAGCCAGAACGCCTGCATCGGGCTGGTCGCGTTCTGCAGCTGGCCCAGGATCGGCACCGTGCACAGCGTGCCGAGCACGCCGAAGGCGATCAGGATCGGGCGCCGGCCGATCCTGTCCGACAACGCCCCCACCACCGGCTGCAGCAGCATGTAGACGAACAGCGTGCCGGCGTTGATCAGGCTCGCGGTCTGGCCCGACATGCCGGCGCTGTTGACCAGGAACTTGTGCACGTAGGTGGTGTAGGTATAGAACGCGACCGTGCCGCCCATGGTCAGGCCGATCACCGTCAAAACCGCGCGCGGATGCCGCGCCAGCGTGCGCAGGCTGCCCTCGCGGCGCCGCTGCGGCGCCATTGCCTGCGCGTGGTGGCGCGCGAACGACTCGGTCTCGGTCATGTTGCGGCGCAGCCACAGCGCGACCAGCGCGGCCAGTGCACCGATGACGAACGGAACCCGCCAACCCCATGCGTACAGCTGTTCGTCGCTCAGCAAAACCCGCTGCAGCGCGATCAGCACGCCCAGTGCGACCAGGTGCCCCATCACCAGGGTCACGTACTGGAAGCTCGACCAGAAGCCGCGGTGTTCGCGCGTGGCCATTTCGCTCAGATACGTGGCCGAGGTACCGTATTCGCCCCCGACCGACAGGCCCTGCAGCAGCCGCGCGAGCACCAGCAGCACCGGCGCGGCGACGCCGATGTCGGCGTAGCCGGGCGTGCAGGCGATGATCAGCGAGCCGCCGCACATCATCACCACCGACAGCATCAGCGCACGGCGGCGACCATGGCGGTCGGCGTAGCGGCCCAGCAACCAGCCGCCGAGCGGACGCATCAAAAAGCCGACGGCGAAGATCGCCGCGGTGCGCAGCAGTTGCGAGGTGAGATCGCCGTCGGGAAAGAACGCCTGCGCGAAATACAGCGAGAACGCGGCGTAGACGTACCAGTCGTACCACTCCACCAGGTTGCCGATCGAGCCGCTGAAGATGCTGCGCAGGCGGCGCGCCGGCGTGATCGTGGGCGCGGCGGGTGCGGTCGTGGTGTGCATGCGGGATCCGGTGGAGGTCCGGGCGATTCTGCGCGATCCGGCGGGTGCCGTCATGCGGTGCCGGTGGATGATGGGGTAGGCTGTCGGCAACGAAACCGGAATCCGAGGCCATGGCCGAAACCGAACTGCGCATCGCGCTGTTGATCGATGCCGACAACGCACCGGCCGCCAAGATCGAGCCGATCCTGACCGAGCTGGCGCGCCACGGCGTGGCCAATGTGCGCCGTGCCTACGGCAACTGGAAGAACCCACACCTCAAGGGCTGGGAAGAGACGTTGCACGCCTACGCGATCCGCCCGATCCAGCAGTTCGCCTACACCAGCGGCAAGAACGCCTCCGACATGGCGATGGTGATCGACGCCATGGACCTGCTGTACGCGCGCACCCTGGACGGCTTCGCGATCGTCTCCAGCGATGCCGACTTCACCCCGCTGGTGATGCGCCTGCGCAACGAGAACATGCGCGTGTTCGGCTTCGGCGAGGAGAAGACCCCGCTGCCGTTCGTCAAGGCGTGCTCGACCTTCCTGTACGTGGAGAAGCTCGGCGCGACGGCGGACGAGGACAAGTCACCCACGGTCAAGCCCAAGCGCAGCGAGGATCTGCGCGGCGACGCCACCCTGGTGCACCTGCTGCGCAACGCGGTCAGCGCCACCGCGAACGACGACGGCTGGTCGCACCTGGGCGTCGTCGGCAGCCACATCCGCAATCAGACCTCGTTCGACGAACGCAACTACGGCTATCGCAACCTGAGCGCGTTGATCGAGGCGACCGGCCTGTTCGAGCTGCGCCGCGAGGGCCAGATGGTGGAGATTCGCGAGCTGCCCAAGGCCAAGCCAAAACCGAAATCGAAGCCCTCGCGCAGCCGGAAGAAGACCGCCGCCTGAGCGTGCGCGACAGGATCGGTAGGTTCCCGCGATACGGCCGCGCCTGATCGGTGCATCGCCGCTGCCGTCGCCCCGCGCTCAGTACAGGTCCACCGGATCGATATCCAGCGACCAGCGCGTGCGCCGCGCCTCGGGCAGCGCATGGATCGCCGGCAGCGCCCGGTCGAGGGCGACGTGCAGGTCGCGCCGCCGCTGCGCCGACAGCGGCAGCTGCGCGCGGTACAGCCCCGCGCGGCGCGCCATCGGCGCCGGCAGCGGACCGTGCAGGACCAGGCTCTCGCCGTCGTCGCGCGCACGGGTGGCGGAGGCCTCGGCGAGGATCGCCTTCGCCCGCTGCAGGAACGCCATCGGCGGATCGGCCTGCTTGGCCTCGGCGCGCAACAGCGCCATGTGCGTGAACGGCGGGAACCCGGCCGCGGCGCGTTGCTCCAGTTCGCTGTCCACGAAGGCGTGGTAGCCGCCGTGGATCAGCGTCTGCAGCAGCGGGTGGTCGGGATGATGGGTCTGCAGCAGCACCTCGCCGGCGCGCTCGGCGCGGCCGGCGCGGCCGGCGACCTGGATCAGCAGCTGCGCGAGCTTCTCGGCGGCACGGAAATCGGCCGAGAACAGCCCTTCGTCGATGCCGACCACCGCCACCAGGGTGAGGCCGGGCAGGTCGTGGCCCTTGGCCAGCATCTGCGTGCCGACCAGGATGCCCGGGCGGTCGCCGAGCGTGTCGAAGTGCTTCTGCAGCGCATCGCGGCCGCGGGTGCTGCCGCGGTCGATGCGCAGCACCGGCACCCGCGCGCCGAAGCGCTGCGCCAGGGTCTCCTCCAGCCGTTCGGTGCCCACGCCCTGCGGCTGCAGGGCGAGCCCGGCGCAGTCGGGGCAGGCGGGCGGCGCGGCCTGGCGGTGGCCGCAGTGATGGCACTGCAGGCGACGGCCGCCGCCGTGCACGGTCATCGGTGCGTCGCAGCGCCGGCACTGCGCGCTCCAGCCGCAGTCATGGCACAGCAGCACCGGGGCGTAGCCGCGGCGGTTGCGGAACACCAGCACCTGGCCGCCGGCGGTCAGTGCGGCATCGATCGCCTCCAGCAGTTCGCGCGACAGGCCGTTGTCGAGCGGGCGCTTGCGCAGGTCGAGCACCCGCGCCGGCGGCGGCCTGGCCTTGCCGGCGCGGCGCGACAGCCGCAGGTGCGCGTAGCGGCCGGCGCGGGCGTTGTGCAGGGTCTCCAGCGACGGCGTGGCGCTGCCCAGCAGCAACGGGACGTCCAGCGCCTTGGCGCGCACCAGGGCGAAGTCGCGCGCGTGGTAGCGGATACCGTCCTGCTGCTTGTAGCTGCCGTCGTGTTCCTCGTCGATCACGATCAGGCCGGCATCGGGCAGCGGCGTGAACACCGCCGAGCGGGTGCCCACGATCACCCGTGCCTCGCCGCGCCAGGCCGCGGTCCAGACGCGCGCGCGTTCGTTGTCGTTGAGCCCGGAATGTAGCGCGTGCACCGGCACGCCGAGGCGGGCGCGGAAGCGCGACAGGGTCTGCGGGGTCAGGCCGATCTCCGGCACCAGCACCAGTGCCTGCCTGCCGCGCGCCAGGCAGTCGGCGATGGCGTGCAGGTACACCTCGGTCTTGCCGCTGCCGGTGACGCCGTCGAGCAGCGCCGGGGCGAAGCCATCGCCGGCGGCGACGGCGGCGATCGCCTGCGCCTGTTCGTCGTTCGGCACGGGCCCCGGCTGCGGCGTCGGTGCCAGCTGCGAGGCCGGCACCGCGATGCGCTCGGCCAGGCCGCGCGCGGCCAGGGTCCGCGCCGCGCCGCGCCAGTCGTCGAGCAGGTCGTCCAGCGCTTCTTCGTCGCGCACGGCCACCTGCAGCAGGTCGGCGAACCGTCGCGGCCGGCCCTGGCGCATGCCCGCGTGCGCGGTGACGCCCGCCTCGGTCAGGCGCCAGGCCCAGGCGTGGGTGTCGGGCAGCGGTTCGCCGCGCCGCAGCGCCGCCGGCAAGGCGGTGGCGAGCACCTCGCCGAGCGGCGCGTGGCTGTAGCGCGCCAGCCAGTGCAGCGAGGCGAGCAGCTCGCCGCGGAACAGCGGTTCGGGATCGAGGCGCGCGTGCAGCTCGCGCAACTCGGGGGCGGTGCCGTCGGCCGGACCGATTCCGGCCACCACGCCGACCAGTTCGCGCGGCCCGAAGGGCACCCGCACGCGACGGCCGACATCACCGTGGCTCGGCGGGTCCGTGGCCGGCGCGCGATAGTCGAACAGGCGCGGCAACGGCAGCGGCAGGGCGACGCGCAGGACGACGTCGCTGGCAGCGGAGTCAGCAGGCATCGCGGCAGTTTAGGGCCTGCCAACGCCATGGGCACGCGACCCATGCCCATAGTGCTAACCGTGATTTTCGCGTGGCGCCTCAGCGGGGCGCCGCGGCGCTCGCAAGGTTGCGTGCGAATGCTGCAGGCGGATCCATGTTTCGCTCGCAAGCTACGGTCGTCAAAGAAGATTTGCCGTTATCCACACACACTGTGGATAAGCCTGTGCATGGCAGTGCCGGAAGCAGCCTTGTGGCCGTCACGTATCGCGTTAAGGGGAGGTTGGCTAAAAAAGCGCCAATCGAAGATAACGCATGTGATTCAGCCACTTAGCCGTGAAACAGTTCGGAAACATGGCGAGTCATCAATGTGCAAGCCCTGTCTATGACGGCTCGGTGACCGCTGTGCACAACCATTTCCGTGCCGAATCCCGGCGATGCCTTTTTGGGAGCCCTGTCAAGAGGCACGTTCGGCGGCGGCGTGGCTATCATGATGGGCTCGATGAAGCCGATCCGATGAGCGCCCGCACCGTGAACGACGCCGCCGCGGCGTCGGCCGCCCTCACCGCCTTCCTGCGCGGTGCCGAACGCCGCGCCGCGGTGTTCGCGCAGCTGCAGATCGGCGATGCCGAGGCCGGCGATACCGCCCTGGCCATGGCAATGGGCGATTTCCGCGATGTCGCGGCGCGGATCCCGTTCGGCGACTGGCCGCGCCGGTTCTGGACGCTGCTGCTGTCCGCCGGGCCCATGCACGAAACGCCGCCGGCGCCGGCCTGGCCGCCGCAGTTCCGGGATCTGGCGCAGGCCGGGCACGGGCCGCGCGCCGCGCTGCTGCTGCGGCTGGTGGCGAACGTATCGGAAGCCGACGCCGCGGCGGTGCTGGGCGTGACGCGCGCGACCTACCGGTTGGCGCTGCAGCGGGCGTTGCCGCGCGACGCCGACGGACGCGCCGACGCCGAGGCCTGGCGCGCGCTGGGCGAGGCGGCGCAGCAGGCGGTGCGGCGACTTCCGCCCGCGCGCCTGGCCGAACTGGCGCGCCTGCGCGAAGCAGCACTGCAGGGGCGCGTGCACGTGCCGGATGCGGCGCAGGCGCGCCATGACCGGCCCACGGCGCACGCCAGGGCGCGCTGGCTGTGGCCGGCGACCGTCGCGGTGGTCGTGCTCACGCTCGCCGCGCTGGCGGCCACCGTCGACTGGCCGCTGTCGTCGCCACGCGGAAACGGCGGTCCGCGCGAGATCCTGGCAGAGCCGCTCCCCCCGGCGCAGGCGCCGGCAGCCACCTACGACGCCGACGCGGCACTGCTCACCCATCCCGATTTCGAACTGCTGGCGAGCGACGGCGGCGACGCCGCGATGCGTGATCCGGCCTTCCACGCCTGGCTGGCGGTGCAGCTCGAGCGCGGCGAGGAAGGCGATATCGCGCGGCCGCAGCGCGAGGAGACCGAAGCGGACGTCGACGAGTCCTCGATGGGAACCGACGATGCCCGCTAGGCCCCTGTTCGCCATTGCCCTGTCGTTGCTGTTGGTCCTGCCGGCCGCGTCGGCGTTGCCGCCGGCACTGCAGCGGTACGCCCAGGCGCTGCCCGAGCCCGAGCGCGCGCGCCTGCTGCAGCGCCAGGCGACGTTGCGTGCACTGCCGCCCGCCGAGCGCGAGGCGTTGCGCCGGCGGGTCGCCGAATGGGATGCGTTGCCGCTGGCCGAACGGCGCCAGCGGCGCAATGCCTGGGCCGCCTGGCAGGCGCTGCGGCCGGAGGCGCAGGCGCGTCTGCGGGCGGCAGCCCGCGCTTATGCCGAATTGCCGACGGATCGCCAGCAGGCGCTGAACGAACGCTATGCCGAGCTCGACAGCTACCAGCGCGACGGCTGGCTGCTCGGTCCGGAGCTCGGCGCCGACTGGACACGTCTGCACGGCCTGTTCGCACTGGTGCCGGCCGACGACCGCGCGCCGCTGCTGGCGGCGCTGCGCGCGATGGACGAGCGCGAGCGTGCGGACCTGGCGTTGCTGGCGCAGCGCACGCCGCCCGAAGAGCGCGACGCCCTGCGCCGCGCGCTGCTGTCGACGCCGCCGGAAGGCCGTGCCGCCTGGCTGCGGCGGCAGGTCGGGCCGGCGCCCTGATCGGCGGCCACCATTCCGTAGGAGCGCGCCATGCGCGCGATGCCCCCGCCATAGCCGCGCCGACGCAATTCGCGATTCCCGCGCACCCGCCGCGCTCGAACCGCCGCCCCGAAGAAACACGCTGCGCGCGCGACGCCGGTGACGTCCGGTGTTCCCGTCGCGAGCCGGACGGCGCGCCGGTGGCCGGAATTCCGTGGCCGCGAAATGCCCGCGGCATCGCGCGCATGGCGCGCTCCTACGTAGATCACCATGGCCGCTACATCCCGGCGAGCGCGTACAGGCCGGTGCCGAGCGCGACGAACAGGAACATGAGCAGGTAGATCTGGCCGATGACGCAGTACTTGAGCAGGGTCATCCACCAGCCCTGCCCGTACACGCGCTTCTGCATCCACAGCAGGTACAGCGGCATCGACATCAGCAGCAGCCCCTGGATCCAGCCGATCGGTCGCGATGCCCATGGCACGTGCGTGCCCAGCCAGCTGGCCAGCAGCGACAGCGCGAACACCAGCAGCAGCGCCAGCATCAGGTAGGCGTGGCTGTACAGGCCGATTACCACGTGTTCCAGGTAGCTCCGCTTTCCGAGGATGTAGAAGAGCTTGAGCAGCACGGCGAACAGCGGGACCAGGATGAACAGCGTCATCGGCGCGGCGCCGACCAGGGTGCGGGCGAGCGCGGCAGCGCCGTCGCGGCGCGACGAGTAGGCCTCGACGTTGCGCTCGATGCGCGCCCCGATGCCGTTCGCGTCGCGCTCCGGGTCGTCCGCAGACGCATCCTCCGGCGCGCGCTGCAGCCGCCGCCTGCGGGTCTCGGCCTCGGCGTTGACCACCCGCTCCGCGGCGGCGATCGCCCCGCGCGTCGCCTCGGAGGCATCGGGCCCGAGCACCGCGCGTTCGGCGGCCAGCCGGTCCAGTTCGCGTTCGCGCAGCGCATCCACCGCCGCGATCGAGTCCGCGGCGGCGAAGCCGGCCTTGTCCACCGCGTAGGTCGCCACCGCCTGGCTCTCGGCCGCGCGCTCGGCGTCCTGCAGCGCGAGCGCGTCGCCGATCGCGAGCTTGGCGACGAACACGGTCAACAGGCTCAGGATCACGAACAGCCGCATCGGCGCGACGTAGCACACCCGTTTCCCGGACAGATAGCGCTCGGCGATGCGGCCGGGCACGAACAGGTCGCGCAGGGTGCGGAAGATGCGTCCGTCCAGGTGCCAGAACGATTCGAACACCTCCTCGACGGCGTGGCCGAGGTGCCGCGTCGGGCTGTGCTCGGACTGGCCGCAGAGATGGCAATAGACGCCCTGCAGGGCGGTGCTGCAGTTTTCGCAGGCGCGCAGCGGCGCCGGTAGGGGACTGCGCGGATCGGGTTCGGACATGCGGGTGGTTCCCCGGGATCTCTGTGATGCCGTATGCGGCGTGCGTTCGGCGCCTGATCCCGGGATCCCGCGTTCGCCGCCCGCGCCGGGCGGGCGTGGGCGATGCGGAACGCCGGACGCATGCGGTCCGGTTCCGGACAGGCTTGCCCGGCGGCTAAGATAACGGTCCGCGGCGACCCGGCGCCAGCGCCCGACATCCGTTCGGCGGCGCGGCCGCAGTCGTCCGAGCCGTCTTCCCCATGCCCTCCTCCGCTTCCCCCCGCGCGCGCTTCGGCCGCGAGGTGCGCACCACCGCGGTGCTCGCAGGCCCGCTGGTCGTGGGCCACGTCGCCACCGGCC
Source organism: Luteimonas salinilitoris (assembly GCF_041300785.1). Classification (NCBI taxonomy): domain Bacteria; kingdom Pseudomonadati; phylum Pseudomonadota; class Gammaproteobacteria; order Lysobacterales; family Lysobacteraceae; genus Luteimonas; species Luteimonas salinilitoris. Next base: position 28,320 of record NZ_JBFWIB010000009.1, on the reverse strand, counting down.
TGATCGGTTTCGTCGACAGCATGATCGCCGGCCGCCACGGGACCGCCACGCTGGCGGCGGTCTCGATCGGCACCGCGATGTTCTGGCTGCCGATCATGGTCCCGATGGGCACGCTGATGGCGCTGCCGCCGTCGGTGTCGCAGCTCGACGGCGGCGGTCGCCGCCACGAGATCGGCGCGTTGTTCCGGCAGTCGCTGTGGCTGGCGGCGGCGCTCGGCCTGCTGCTGTTCGCGTTCATGACCTTGAGCGTGCATGCGCTGGCGCCGCTGGGGATCGTGGAAGGCATCCGCCCCGGCGCGGCCGCGTTCCTGCACGGGATCCGCTGGGGCGTGCCGGCGCTGACCCTGTACTACTGCATGCGCTACCTCAGCGACGGCCTGCACTGGACCCTGCCGACGATGGTGTTCGGCTTCGGCGGCCTGCTGCTGCTGGTGCCGCTGGGCATCCTGCTCACCTTCGGCGGCCTCGGCCTGCCGGAATTCGGCGCCGGCGGCATCGGCGCCGCGTCGGCGATCATGATGTGGACGCAGACGATCGCCTTCGCGCTGTACCTGCGGCGCGCGCGACGCTTCGCCGACCTCGGCCTGTTCGCGCGGTTCGATCCGCCGCGTTGGGCGTCGATCCGCGAACTGTTGCGCGTGGGCCTGCCGATCGGGGTCACGGTGGCGATGGAGGGCAGCCTGTTCATCGTCACCGCGCTGCTGATCGGGCGCCTCGGCGAGGTGCCGGCGGCGGCGCACCAGATCGCGATCAACGTCGCGGCGCTGTGCTTCATGGTGCCGTTCGGCCTCGCCGAGGCGACCACGGTGCGCGTCGGCCATGCGATCGGTGGCGGGCTCGGCGTGGCCGGGGCGCGCCGTGCGGCCTTTGCCGGGCTGGCGCTGGTGCTGGCCACCCAGAGCCTGACCGGCGTGGCGCTGCTGACCGGCAACGAGCTGATCGCCGGCCTGTACACCGGCGACGCGACGGTGGCGGCGCTGGCCGCCTCGCTGCTGCTGCTGGCCGCCGCGTTCCAGTTTCCCGACGGCATCCAGGTGCTCTCGGCCGGCGCGCTGCGCGGGCTCAAGGACACCCGCGTGCCGATGCTGCTGGCGGCGCTTGCCTACTGGGGCGTGGGCATGGCGCTGGGTGCCGGGCTCGGGCTCGGCCTGGGCTGGGGCCCGCGCGGGATGTGGATCGGCCTGATCGCGGGACTGGCCGTGGCTGCGCTGCTGCTGGGGCTGCGCTTCCTGCGCAGCAGCCGGCGGGTAGCCCCAACCAGCGGCACGGTGACCTCCGGCGCATGAAAGCCGGCCGCCGGCCGGCTAAGCTGTGGACAGTCCCGATTTTTTCCCGGAGTACCACCCGATGAACGAACCGCGCCGTCGCGGTCCCATTGTCCGCGTCCTGGCAGGCATCTGGGGCGCGATCAATTTCACCCGGCAGTTGGTCTTCAACCTGCTGTTCTTCGCCGTGCTGCTGATCCTGCTGGCGCTGGCGGCGGGCGGCGCCGGCCGGCCGCTGCTCGACCGCACCACGCTGGTGATCGCGCCGGAAGGACGCATCGTCGAGCAATACACGGCCGATCCGGCTTCCCGCGCGCTGGCGAAGATGATGGGCGACGACCGCGCCGTCGAAGTGCAGCTGCGCGACCTGCTGCGCGCGATCGAGGCGGCGGCGGACGACGACCGGATCGAGCGCGTCTTCCTGCGCGTCGACCGGCTGCAGCCGTCGGGCATCGCCACCCTGCGCGAGGTCGCCGGCGCGCTGCGCGACCTGCGTGCCGCCGGCAAGCAGATCGTCGCCTACGGCGACGGCTTCTCGCAGGGCGCCTACCTGCTGGCGGCGCAGGCGGACGAGGTCTACGTCGATCCCATGGGCAGCGGCGTCGTGCTCGAGGGCTTCGCCAGCTATGGTCCGTACTTCGGCGAAGCGCTGCAGGAGAAGCTCAGCGTCGACATCCACGTGTTCAAGGTCGGCGAATTCAAGTCCGCGGTGGAGCCCTATGTGCTCGACGCCGCGTCGCCCGAGGCCAAGGAGGCCGACCTGTACTGGCTCAACGACCTCTGGCAGCGCCACCTCGGCGACATCGCCCAGGCGCGCGAGCTCAGCGTCGAGCAGCTGGAAGCCGGCATCGACGGCATGGCCGACGGCGTCGCCGCGCTCGGCGGCGACCTGGCGCGCTACGCGCTGGAGCAGAAGCTGGTCGACGGGCTGAAGACGCGCGAGGACGTGGAGCGGCTGCTGACCGAGCGCGGCGTCGCCGACGACGACGCCGAGGGCGGTTACCGCAACGTCGCGCTGGACGGCTATCTCGCCCACGTCGATCGCGACGGGCCCACGCTCGGCCGCCAGTCGCAGGTGGCCGTGGTCGTGGCCGAGGGCGCGATCAGCGAAGGCGACCAGCCGCCGGGCACCGTCGGCGGCGAATCCACCGCCGCGCTGCTGCGCGAGGCGCGCGAGGACGAACAGGTTGAATCGGTGGTGCTGCGGGTCAACTCGCCGGGTGGTTCCGCCTATGCCTCCGAGCAGATCAACCGCGAGGTCGAGGCGCTGAAGGCGGCGGGCAAGCCGGTGGTGGTGTCGATGGGCCACGTGGCCGCCTCCGGCGGCTACTGGATCAGCATGAACGCCGATCGCATCTACGCCGACCCGTCGACCATCACCGGTTCGATCGGCGTGTTCGGCCTGTTCCCCAACATCACCCGCACGCTCGACCGCATCGGCGTGCACACCGACGGCGTCGGCACCACGCGCCTGGCCGGCGCGTTCGACATCACCCGGCCGCTGGAGCCGGAGGTCGGACGCCTGATCCAGTCCAGCGTCGAGAAGATCTACGACGACTTCGTCACCAAGGTCGCCGCCGGTCGCGGTGCCCAGCCGGCGGCGATCGACCGCGTCGCCCGCGGCCGGGTCTGGAGCGGGGCGCAGGCCAGGGATCGTGGCCTGGTCGACGAGCTCGGCGGTTTCCGCGACGCGATCGCCGACGCCGCGCGCCGTGCCGAGCTGGAGGAAGGCGACTACCACGTGCGCTACATCGAGAAGGCGCCGTCGCCGTTCGCGCAGTTCCTGGCCGGCCTGGCCGGCACCCGGATCGGCGCCTCGCTGCTGCAGGACGCCGGCCTTGCGCAGGTGCTGCTGGCGCGCACGGTGCCGGAGATGGAGCGGCATGTGCGCGTGTTCGAGCAGGCGCTGGCGAACGACCGCGGTACGCCGGCCAAGGCCATGGCGTACTGCTTCTGCCCGGTGTTCTGAATCGGCCGCCCCGGCTCAATGCGGCATCGCAACTGCGTGCCGCAGCTTCGTAGGAGCGCGCCATGCGCGCGATGCCGCGGGCAGTTCGCCGCCTGTAAATTCCGATGACCGGCGCGCCTGCCGGCCTGGAATCGCGGCATCCACCGGATCCTGCCGGCACCCGCGGCATCGCGCGCATGGCGCGCTCCTACGAAACGTCGGCAAGCTTGCCCGGGACGGCCGCGCTCAGCGCCTGACGTCGAGCCGGTCCTCGCGCGCGCAGGCGGCGACGTCCTCAGCATCGGCCAGGCCGAAGTCGCCGGGCAGGGCATGCTTGAGGCACGCGGCCGCCAGTCCGAAACGCAGGGCGTCGGGATCGGTCATGCCGGTGAGCAGGCCGTGCAGCACCCCGGCGGCGAAGGCATCGCCGGTGCCGATGCGGTCGACGATGGCGTCCAGCTCGCGCGCCGGCACGCGGTGCACGGCGCCGGCGCGGGTGACCAGGATCGCGCCGAGCGTGTGCCGGTCGACGCTGTGCTGGGTGCGCAGCGTGGTGGCGATGCGCTGCAGTCGCGGAAATGCCGCGAAGGCGCGGCCGGCGGCGACGACGATACGGGTCTCGTGGGGAACGTCGGCGCCGGTCGCGGGATCCTCGCCGAGCACCACGGCGATGTCGCGATGGTCGGCGAAGGCGAGGTCGGCGGCCGCCAGCAGCCGGCGCAGGATCGCGGCCGGATCGCCGTCCCAGGCCGCCCACAGCCGCTGCCGGAAGTTGCCGTCGAAGGACACCAGGGCGCCGGCGGCGTTGGCCGCTTCGGCCGCCGCGACCGCGGCAGCGGCGGTGCCCGCGCCGACCGCCGGCGTCACCCCCGACAGGTGCAGGCAGTCGACGTCCCGCAGCAGCGCGGGCCAGTCGTAGGCGTCCGCCGCGGCCAGCGCGAAGGCGGAACCGGCGCGGTCGTAGAGCACCTCGCTCGGGCGCAGGCCGGCGCCGGTGGCGAGAAAGTACAGGCCCATGCGTCCGCCGGTCCGGCGCACGCCGCGGGTATCGACCCCGTGCCGGCGCAGTTCGCCGAGCGCGGCCTCGCCGAGGGCGTTGTCGGCCACGGTGCCGGCCATCGCCGCGGCATGGCCGAACCGCGCCAGCGCCACCGCCACGTTGGCCTCGGCGCCGCCGACATGCACCGTCAGTGCCGGCGTCTGCAGCAGCCGTTCGCGCCCGGGAGCGCCGAGCCGCAGCAACAGCTCGCCGAAACAGAGGATGCGTCGTTGCGTCATGTCAGTCGTCCGATGCCGTCCCGTGGGGCCAGAGGGGTGCCAGAGTGCCCGAAAAAACCGTTGCCGCAACGCAGCATGCTTCGGCGGGCGAGTTTTGCTACGGTTTTGACCAGCGGTGTCATTTTGGCCGCTCGGCACACCATATCAAGCGGGTTCATCCAGTCAAGAACCGCCCAAAGAGCGGAATGACGTCAGAGGAGGGTTGTGATGCGGTATCCAATCGAGACAAAAAAGACACCGGTTACCTTGCTTGCTGCGGCGATCGGCATGGCGCTGCAGATGACGGTGGCCGCCGCGTTCGCACAGGAGCCTGCGCCGCCGCCGGCGGAACCGGCTGCCACGGCGCCCGACGCGACCGAGCTCGACACGGTGCAGGTCGTCGGCTACCGCGCCAGCCTGGTCAAGGCGCTCGACCTCAAGCGCGACAGCGTCGGCGCGATCGACGCGATCGTGGCCGAGGACATCGCCGACTTTCCGGACCAGAACCTGGCCGAGTCGCTGCAGCGCATCCCCGGCATCACCATCACCCGCGACTCCGGCGAGGGCCGCAACATCTCGGTGCGCGGCCTGTCCGGCGAATACACCCGCGTGCGCGTCAACGGCATGGAGGCGATCGCCGCCACCGGCGGCGAGGGCGGGCCCAACCGCGGCCGCGACTTCGACTACAACGTGTTCGCTTCCGAGCTGTTCAACTCGATCATCGTACACAAGACCGCCTCGGCCAGCCTCGACGAAGGCTCGCTGGGCGCGGTGGTCGACCTCAACACCGGCAATCCGTTCGGCTACGAGCGGGGCAGGACCTTCGTGGTGTCCGGCGAAGCCCAGTACAACGATCTCAGCGAGGACACCGGGCCGCGCGTGGCGGCGCTGTTCGCCTACCGCGATCCGGAGGACGTCTGGGGCGTGTCGTTCTCGGCCGCCTATTCGGACAACACCACCAAGGAGCTGGGCCAGAACACGGTGCGCTGGCAACAGGCGGGCGTGAACCTGGATCAGGGGGTCTTCGGCTTCCGCTCGGTACGCGGTGTCGATTGCTTCGCCAATCAGGACGATCCCGGCTGCCAGGATATGGTCAGCGCTTTCCATCCGCGCATTCCCCGCTACGGCGAGATCGAGGTCGAGCGTGAACGCCTGGGCCTGACCGGCAGCTTCGAACTGCGGCCGAGCGACTCCACGCGGCTGCGCGCCGACGTGCTGCATTCCAAGCTCGACGCGGCCCGCCGCGAGAGATACCTGGAAGTGCTGTTCCGCGGCAATGAAGGCGGCATGGACGTCACCGACTACACCCTCGACCCGTCGACCAACAACGTGACGATGATGGAGGTCGACAACGCCTGGGTGCGCGCCGAGAACTTCGAGAAGGTCTGGACCACCGAGTTCACGCAGTGGAGCATCAACCTCGATCAGGACTTTTCCGATACCCTCAAGGGCCACCTGCTGATGGGGCGGTCGACCTCCTCGCTCGAGTTCCCGCACGAAATCACCTACATGTACGACGACCGCGACTACAACGGGTTCATGTACGATTACACGGACGACGAGAACCCGGTGATCGCGTACAACGGCGCCGACGTCACCGATCCGGCGAATTTCCAGATGTCGGAGTTCCGCGACCGCCCGAGCCGCACCGAGCACACCTTCGACACGATCTCGGCCGACGTGGAATGGGCGTTCAGCCCCTCGTACTGGCTGCAGGCCGGCGCGACCTACCGCCAGTTCGCCTTCGAGACCTGGGGCGGCATCCGCGACTCGGGCGTGTGCGCCGCCGGCCTGTACGACTGCGATCCGGACGGCGACGGCGTCGACGACTTCTACGGCATTCCCGCCACCGGCGACCTGTCGGACATCTACGACTTCGACGACGAGACCGGCCCCGGCTCGACCACGCGCTGGGTCATCCCGGACCTGGATGCCTGGAACGACTTCATCGGCCTGCGCGGCCTGCCGATGCGCGAGGACCAGGGCAACGTCCGCCAGGTCGAGGAGAAGGACACCGCGTACTTCGTGCAGTTCAACGGCGCTACCGAACTCGCCGGGCGCGACTTCCGCTTCGACCTCGGCGTGCGCTACGTCGAAACCAAGCAGTCCTCGAGCGGCTACAACTCGGGCGTTTACGTCTACGTCAACCGCCCGACCTATTCGGATACGCTGCCGTCGGCCAACTTCGCCTGGTCGCTCACGCCGGACCTGATCTGGCGCGTGTCGGCCGCCAAGGTGATGACCCGGCCGAGCCTGGGCAACCTGACGCCGGGCGGCAGCGTGGACAGCTTCAACTACCGGGTCTCGTATCAGAATCCAGAGCTCGATCCGACCCGCGCCACGGCGTTCGACACCGCGCTGGAGTGGTATTTCGCGCCGGAATCGATCCTGTCGCTGGCGCTGTTCTACAAGGACATCGAGTCGCGTCCGATCCGGGCCGAGCGCACCGGCACCTACGCCTCCACCGGGCTGCCGCTTTCGCTGCTGGTGCCGACCTCGCCGGCGGAGCAGAATCCGGAAGGCCGGCCGTGGACCATCTCCACCATCGACAACGGACCCGGCGGCAAGGTGAAGGGATTCGAGGCCGGCTTCCAGATGCCGCTGTCGCTGTTCGCCGAGGGCGTGCCGGTGCTGCGCAACATGGGCGTGATCGGCAACTACACCTGGGTCGATTCCGAGGTCGACTACACCTTCGGCGACGAGATCGTGACCGAGCGCCTGTTCGGGCTGTCGAAGCGCTCGTACAACTTCACCCTGTTCTACGAGAACGATCGCTTCGACGCACGCGTCTCGGCAGCCTACCGCAGCGACTATATCGACGGCACCAGCGGTACCGGCAACCGTTTCGAAGGCTACGACGACACGTTGAATGTCGACGCCTCGTTGGGCTACAAGATCAACGAGAACTTCGACGTCACCCTCGAGGCGCTGAACATCACCGATGACTACCAGGATCGCTGGACCGACATCACCGCCCGCCGGCGCTACGAGTACGACCATACCGGCCGGGTCTACAAGGTCGGGTTCCGCTACCGGTTCTGATACCGTCGGCATGACGCCGGGCATCGCCGTCTCCGCACCAGCGGCGGCGGCGGTGCCTTGCCGCGTCGGCTGCAGGGCCGCCGGAACCGACGTTCGGCCTGAGGGCGCGTTCGGGTTGCACGGGAACGGTCGGACGGCCAAGATCGGTGACGTCTGGAGGTGACGTTGATGTCTGCAGGATCATCGGTCTTTTCAACGGATGCGCGGCGCGCATCTTCCGAGGCACGTCGCGCGGCGGGCGCACTCGTCGGCCTCGCCGCGGCGGCGGCGCTCTGGCTGTCGCCGGCGCCCGAGGCCGTGTCGGCGTCGCCGCAGGACGATCCCGACGTGCGCGTCCTGGTGTTCACCAAGACCGCCGGCTTCCGCCACAACTCCATTCCCGATGCCGTCGCCGCGCTGCGCGAGCTCGGCGCCGAACACGGCATCGCGATCGTGCACAGCGAGGACGGCGCCTCGTTCACGGACGCCAACCTGGCCGGCTATCGCGCGGTGGTGTTCGCCAACACCACCCAGGACGTGCTCGACGCATCGCAGCAGGCGGCGATGGAGGCGTTCATCCGCAACGGCGGCGGCTTTCTCGGCCTGCATTCGGCCTCCGACACCGAGTACGACTGGCCCTGGTACGGCGAACTCGTCGGCGCCTGGTTCGACGGCCACCCGCCGGGCCTGCAGACCTCGCGGGTGCACCTCGCCGATCCGGCGACGGTGGGGATCGGAAGCGACGACAAGCCCTGGCAGGTCACCGACGAGTTCTACAACTTCCGCCGCAATCCGCGCGAGCAGGTGCGGGTGATCGCCGCACTGGAACCATCCGACTATATCGGCAGCACCATGGGCGGCGATCACCCGATCACCTGGTGCCGCGAATACGACGGCGGCCGCACTTGGTACACCGGCCTCGGCCACGACAGTCGCCTCTATGCCGACGCCGTATTCCTGCGGCACGTGGCCCGCGGCCTGCGCTACGTCACGGGCATCGACGACGCCTGCTGACGGCGCGCTATCTGCCTGCCCACCCGGGCCTCCTCCTAGCATAGCCAAGCGCCACCAGTCGTGCGGGGCTTATGCGGTGATGTGCCTTGCTGTTTGAGGAAGATCTGCTTCGGCTGGGGCTTTGGCCGTGTGCCCAGCAAATTCCCAGCTCACTTTTTCAAGGTTTTTCGCTCGATTGAGTGGGACCTATGGGTGGGGATTCTTTCCGGTTCGCGTCTGCCGAGGGTGACCGGCTCCGCGGGCACGTGTCGGTATTTCGCGGCTGATTGCTGAGGTTGTCGTAGGCTTCGGATCCAGCATCGCCCGGCGCGATTGGCGTCAGTGCTTCGGTGTCGTGCCGATGGAACAGATGAGGACGTTCTTGGTCCGCCCGAAGCCCGCACATCTTTCTCTGTATCAGCCGCGCATGCTGCACTGCAAGGTGCCATCTTTCCGGCGGATTGCTAGGTTGATGACCAGCGGTGTCATTTTTTTAGGCAGGCCGGCCGGGGGGCGACTGCGCAGGATATCCGCGTGCGCAAGCCAATCCAGGACTCCCCGGGAGGGAAAACCTTGAAGAATTCGACCAATTTTCGGAAGACACCGGTTACCTTGCTCGCGGCCGCCATCGGCCTGGCACTCGCCAGCGGCCTGGCGGCCGCCCAGGAAGGACCGCCCGCTGCCGCCGAACCCAGGGACGAACCCACCGAGCTGGACCGCGTCCAGGTCACCGGCAGCTACCGCGAGAGCCTGCAGCAGTCGCTCGACGAAAAGCGCTACAGCGTGGAGCAGGTCGACGCGATCTTCGCCGAGGACATCGGCAAGTTCCCGGACCTCAACCTGGCCGAGTCGATGCAGCGCATCGCCGGCGTGTCGATCGACCGCGAGGGCGGCGAGGGACAGCGCATCTCGATCCGCGGCCTCGGCGCCGACTTCACCCGGGTGCGCCTCAACGGCCTGGAGGCGCTGTCCACCGCCGGCAGCGGCAGCGCCGGCCCCAACCGCAGCCGCGGCTTCGACTTCAACGTCTTCGCCTCGGAACTGTTCAGCCAGGTCAAGGTGAACAAGACCCAGTCGGCGCAGATGGACGAGGGCTCGCTCGGCTCGACCGTCGACCTGCGCGGCTCGCGGCCGTTCGACTTCGACGGCTTCCAGGGCTCGCTCAGCGGCCAGTACGGCTACAACGAGCTGTCCAGGAAGAACGATCCGCGCATCTCCGGGCTGATCAGCAACACCTGGGCCGACGGCCGCGTCGGCGCGTTGCTGTCCGCGTCCTACAGCAAGCGCAACATCTACGAGGAAGGCTACAACCCGGTGCGCTGGGAGCACGGCAACCACCGCAACGCCAACCAGGGCAACGCCAACAACAACGGCACCTACGGCTTCTGCAGCCCGGCCGGCTACGACCCGCAGACGCCCCGCAACCCGACCCAGGGCGAGCTCGACGATCCGACTTCGAACAACGGCTGGGGCACCTGGGGCATCGACGCGCAGAACTGCGGTGCCGGCCTGCCGCGCCCGGAGGGGACGCCGGAGAACATCGCCGCCTACGAGACCGCGACCAACGCCTGGATCCCGCGCTACCCGCGCTACATCCGCACCCATCACGAGATCGAACGCCTCGGCGTCACCGCCGCGCTGCAGTTCAAGGTGAGCGACGACACGCTGCTCAGTTTCGACGGCATGTATTCCAGGCTCGAGAAGGACCAGCGCGAGGATTCGCTCGGCGCCAACCTGCACCGCTCCGCCAACCTCGGCGGCAAGACCCAGATCATCGTGCGCGAGGCCGAGGTCGACGATCAAAACCGGCTGGTCTACGGCGCATTCGACAACGTGGACTTCCGCACCGAATCGAGCCAGATCGAGGAAAACACCGAGTTCAAGCAGTTCAGCCTCAACCTGGAGCACCGCTTCAACGATGCCGCGCGGGCGGAAGTGCTGGTCGGCCGTTCGACCTCGGACTACGCGCGTCCGGTGTTCTCGCTGGTCAGCTTCGACAACGCCAATCTCGACGGCTTCGCGCTCGACATGCGCGACGACCGGAACCTGCCGCGCATGACGTTCCCGTTCGATCTCGGCGATGCGGGCGCCTGGTCGTGGCTGGGCTACGGCAACGTGCCGGTCAACGACAACGGCACCGCGCGCGGCGGCAACATCAGCGAGGTGCGGCTGAACCCGCAGTACATCAGGAACGCGTTCGACACCGCCAAGGTCGACCTCGAGTTCATCCTCAACCCGACCTTCACCTTCCGCACCGGCCTGGCATACAAGGACTACGACATGCGCTCGGAGGAGTACCGCCATGTCAGCTTCGGCCGCTTGGCGCAGGCGCTGCCGTCCGGCGTCAGCGTGTCCGAACTGAGCACCACGCTGTCCGGCTTCGGCCGCGGCCTGAGCGGAATGCCGGGCGACTGGCTGATCCCGGACTTCGACAAGATCGCGCAGCTGCTGGACATCTACTGCGACTGCGACACCGGCGCGCAGGGCGGCGACTACCGCCTGGCCGGACTCGGCCACTTCGGCGCGTCCAACAACAACTTCCAGGTCAACGAAAAGAGCATGGGGACCTACCTGCAGCTGGATTTCAATACCGACCTGCTGGACCGTCCCCTGCGCGGCAACCTCGGCGTGCGCCTGGTCGACACCGAGATCACCGCCTCCGGCTACGCGCCGTGCACGGCCGGCAACGCGGACGATCTGTCCGGCGCCTGCGAGAGCTTCTTCGGCGTCGCCAACGCCACCTCGGAACCCGGCGAGCGGCTGCTGGTCGCCAGCGTGGTGGAGCACGAGTACAGGGACGTGCTGCCGTCGCTGAACCTGGCCTGGGACGTCGGCGAGGACCTGGTGCTGCGTTTCGGCGCGGCCAAGACCATGGCGCGGCCGACGCTGACCCAGCTGTCGCCCAGCGTCAGCGGCGGGCCGAGCGGCTACTTCGACGACGGCCGCGTGTACTCGATCAACCTGGGCAATCCCAAGCTCGATCCGTTCCGCTCCACCAACTACGACCTGAGCGCGGAATGGTACTTCCGGGAGGGCGGGCTGCTGTCGGCGGCGGTGTTCTACAAGGACATCGACAGCTACATCCAGCGCACCCGCCTGCTGACCACCTGGGGCGACATGGGATATTCGCTGGACCTGCTGCCGGAAGGGTTCACCGCCGACACGCTGTTCAACGTGCAGAGCTACTACAACACGCCGGGCGGACCGCTGAAGGGCTACGAGTTGAGTTACCAGCAGCCGTTCACGTTCCTGCCGGGCCTCTGGGGCAATTTCGGCGTGCAGCTGAACTACACCCACGTCGAATCGAAGATCCAGTACATGTTCAGCCGCTCGGCCGACGGCAACACCACGGTGGTGACCACCTTCACCGAGAACGACCTGGTCAACCTGTCGCCGAACTCGTACAACGCGACCCTGTACTACGACGACAAGACCTTCAGCGCGCGCATATCGACCAGCTATCGCGACGGCTACATCAACAACGTCCTCAGCCAGGAGGACGTCTGGGACCTGGACGGCAACCAGCTGTCCACGCCGGACGTGACCGGCAAGTACAGCGTGCGCAACGTCGACTTCAACATGTCCTATCGGGTCAACGACAAGCTGACCCTGACCCTGGAGGCGATCAACCTGCTCGACACGGAGGACCGGCGCTACGTCGATTCGCAGCTGTCGCTGCCGGACCGCTACACCCACACCGGCCGCCAGTACTACGCCGGCGTCCGCTACAGGTTCTGACCGGTCGCCGGCGGATCCTCGCGGAAGCGGCGGGTTCGCCGGCCCAGGCGTGGGCACCCCGGGACACCGGGTGCCCGCCGCTCACGTTCCATTCCTGCACGAAGGAGTGATCCCATGAACCGCATTCGCACCGCCTGCCTCTCGCTGCTGCTGCTTCCACTGGCTGCCAACGCCACCGACCTGTCCAGCCTCGAACGAGAAGCCATCGCCCCCGGCGACGGCTGGGCCTCGGCCGCCACCGAAGCGCTGCCGCTGGGCACCACCGGTGGCAGCGCCGCCGACGTCGCCCGCGTGCACACAGTGCACGATCGCAACGCGCTGGTCGCCGCCCTGGGCCACCCGGACGCCACCCCGAAGATCATCCGTGTGGCGGGCGTGATCGACGCCAACGTCGATGCCGACGGCAACCCGCTCGCCTGCGAGGACTACGCCCGTCCCGATCCCGAAACCGGTGAGTTGTACTCGCTCGAGCAGTACCTGGCCGACTACGACCCCGCGGTCTGGGGCCGGGACAGCGAGCCCGAAGGTCCGCAGGAACGCGCGCGCCGCGCCTCCGCTTCCGCTCAGCAGTCGCGCATCCGCATCCGCATTCCGTCCAACACCACCATCGTCGGCGTCGGCCCGGACGCGGCGATCCGCGGCGCCTGGTTCGACATCCGTCCCGGCAGCGGCAGCGACAACGCGCCTGCGAACGTGATCATCCGCAACCTGACCTTCGCCGACACCCATGACTGCTTCCCGCAGTGGGACCCGACCGACGGCTCAGCCGGCAACTGGAACTCGCTGTACGACGCGATCTCGATCCGCAACGCGACCCACGTCTGGATCGACCACAACACCTTGCTCGACGACGCCACCGCCGACGACACGCTGCCGCACTACTTCGGCAGGCTTTTCCAGGTGCATGACGGGCTGATCGACATCACCAACGCGTCGGACCTGGTCACCGTCTCGTGGAACGTGCTGGCCGATCACGACAAGGCCATGCTGGTCGGCTCGTCCGACGGCGCCAGCGCCGACCGGGGCCGGCTGCGCATCACCCTGCACCACAACCTGTTCCACGATCTCGCCCAGCGGGTGCCGCGGCTGCGCTTCGGACAGGCCCACGTCTACAACAACCTCTACAGCCTGAGTAGCGAGGGCGCCGGCCGCTATGGCTACAGCTGGGGCCTGGGCATCGAGTCGCAGCTGTACGCCGAGAACAACGCCTTCCTCGTGCCGCCGGACGTGACCCCGGACCGGTTCATCGGCATCTTCAACGGCACCGCGGCGCATGTCGCGGGCACCTACGTCAATGGCGTTTCCCGGCACAACGCGGTGGACGTGATCGCCGCCTACAACGCAGCCAACGGCACCGCGATCGGAAGCGAGGTCGACTGGACGCCGACGCTGTTCAAGCGCATCGATCCGACCCAGTCGGTGCCTGCGCGGGTGAGCGTCCACGCCGGACCGCTGGAGTAGCCGCTTTCCCTCCCCGCGGCGCCGGGATGGCGTCGCGGGGCTTTCAGCTCGTCACGGATACATCCGCTCGCGCAGCTCGGGCACCGCACGGCTCAGTTCGTCGGCGACGATCGCGGCGAAGAAGTCCGCACCTTCGACGCCGAGGTGGGTGTAGTCGAACTGCCACTTCGGCTGGCCGAGCGGCGGACGGCCGCTGGGATCGGGCGGTACGTCCGGCATCGGCGGCACCTCATGGTCGATCGTGGTGCCGGTCTGCGCGGCGGCGATCATCCACGAGACCGGCGGGATCTCGGCCAAGCGCATCGACTGCGCCGGGCCCAGCGCCTGCACCGCGGCGACGCTGCGCGCGTGCAGATCGACCAGGGGGACATCCATCTCCTTCGCCACCTTCCGGATCGCATCGGCCCACGGCGCGAGGTCGTCGTCGAGCCGGCCGTCCTTGAACATGCGTCGCGTCAACGGCGTGACCAGCACCGGCCGCGCGCCGGCGGCACGGATCTCCTCGACATAGCGGCGCATGTTGGTCGGGAACTCGGTGGCCAGGTCGGTCGAACGGCCGGGCTTGCCGGGTTGGTCGTTGTGGCCGAACTGCACGAGCACCCAGGTGCGGTCGTAGGCGCCCGTCTTCATCTCCGCCAGCGCGATGTCCCATGAACCTTCTGCACGGTAGCTGTAGCTGCTGCGGCCGCCGCGCGCGAGGTTGAGGCAGGCGATGAAGGAACTGACGTGATGCGAGCAGAACGAGGAGCCCCAGCCGCTCTGGACCGCGGTCGTCGAGTCGCCGACCAGGATGATCTTGTCGGCGCGGATCGGGGTTGCCGGTGGACGGGCGTCCTGTGCGGTGGCGAGGCTTGCGGCGAGCAGTAGCGGGAGGGAGAGCAAGGACTTCATCAGGTCACCTTCGGAAGAATCTGGCAGTTGGTTCGTCATCCCCGCGAAGGCGGGGGTGGGAGCGGGCGTTTACGAGCCACTGGCTCGCGCCCGTCTCGAACGCCCGAACGCTGTGCGTGAGGGCCGGGGATCGAAGATCCATGGACTTTGCCTTTCTAGAGCCCAACGTCCATGGGTTGACCAGCGCTTTGCGCTGTTGAAAAGCGCTTGACCAGCTTCGCTGTTGTGAAGCACTTCGCCTTCGCGGGAACGACGACAGTTTTTCAATGGTTCCACACGCTCACATCGTCCCGCGCTGCACGAACGGGGCGCGCCGGTACAGCCGGCGCTCGCCGCCGCGCGGGTCGTTCTCGAGCCGGCTGGCATCGTCGAAGACCATCGTTTCGCGCTTGTCGAGCGAGTAGGGCGCCCACGCGGGGATCTCCGCATGGTTGGGATCGCCGGTGCGCGCGAACGCGAGCAATGCCTCGCTCATGCGTGCAGCCATCCGCTGCGCGGCGACACTCTCGCCCGTCCGCGAGCCGGGCCTGCGGAGGGCGTCGAACACCAGCGGGATGTCGAGGGTGTGGAAGGCGCGGAACGTCTCTCCGTCGCCGCCGCGCGGATACCAGTCGAGCTGGTACGCCCAGGTCGGTGCGCCGCTCCGCTGCCGCGCCCGCGCCTCGGCTTCCTCGACCGCGCCGCGCCAGGAGCGGCCTGCGGTGGTGGCTGCGAAGAACACGTCCGACGGCGTGTAGTCCGGGTACATGCGCCGGTACTCGGCGATCACCACGTCCGGATTGATGTCGACGAACTGCTGCTTCTCCAGCTTCGCCGGCAGGTCGTTCCAGCGCAGCTCGAAATTGGCGGGATCGTTGCCGAGGAAGGCGCGGGTCTCGTCGCGCGTGTTGCCGATCACCATCGGGATCCCGGCCGACTGCACGGGCGCCTCGGGCCAGAACGGGTGCACCCGCAGGCTGCCGCCGTCCATCACCGGGCCGAAGTAGAGACTGCTGTCCTCGACGCGGGAGAAGTCGCGCGCTTTCGCCGCTTCCAGCAGGCGTTCGGGCGGCAGGCGCAACAGGCCGTCGATATCGCCCGGCGCCAGGCCCGCGGCCTCGATGAAGCGCTCGGCACGCTGGGTGGCGGCACGAGGGCCGGCCGCGGTCACCTGTTGTCCGCTCATGGTCCATGCGCGATGGAACAGCCCTTTCGCCGCCGGCATCGCCATCAGCGTGGCGATCTTGGCGCCGCCGCCGGACTGCCCGAACGCGGTGACGTTGCCGGCATCGCCGCCGAACTCGTCGGCGTGTTCGCGCACCCATTGCAGCGCCTGCACCAGGTCGAGCTGGCCGACGTTGCCGGAGACGGCGTACTCGTCTCCGGCGAGGCGGGCGAGATGGAGATAGCCGAAGGCGTTGAGGCGATGGTTGACCGTGATCACCACCGCATCGCCGCGCCGGCACAGGTTGACGCCGTCGTACAGCGGGTCGCTGCCGGAGCCGTTGTTGAAGCCGCCGCCGTGGATGTAGAACAGGATCGGCCGCTGGCCGCCGTCGCGCAGGCCCGGCGTCCACACGTTGAGGAACAGGCAGTCCTCGCTCGTGGTCTCGTCCCGGCTCCGCTGCGGCGCCGAGGCGCCGTAGGCCGTGGCGTCGCGGAGGCCGTCCCAGGGGAGCTCCGGCAGCGCCGGCAGGAAGCGGCGCGAGGCGGTATCGGCGCCGTAGGGAACGCCCTTGAACACGTGCACGCCGCGATCCGCGTAACCGCGGACGCGGCCGCTGCGCGTCGTGGCGAGCGCCGACGCCTCGCCCGCGGCGGCATGCGCCCAGGCGGGAAGGGCGAGGCCGGCACCGAGCACCGCGGCGCCCTTGAGGAAGCCGCGGCGGTCGAGGTGGTTCGTTTCGTCGGTGGAGTTCGGATCGTTCATGGCGTGCGGTCGCTCGAAGGTTCGTGCCGGATCGGAGACGGCGCCTGCGCCCGCATCCACGCCATCGCCATCTCCGGCCAGAGCGCCAGCGGCGTACCGGAAGCGCCGCGCACGCCGAAGCCGTGGCCGCCGTGCGGATACACATGCAGCTCGGCCGGTACGCCGGCACGGCGCAGCGCTCGGTGGAACACGAGACTGTTCTCCACCGGTACCGCGTCGTCGTCCGCGGCGTGCAGCAGGAAGGTCGGCGGCGTATCGGCGCCGACGCGGGTCTGCAGGGAATAGGCGGCCGCTTGCTCCGGGAGCGGCGCGGCGCCGAGCAGGCGTTCGCGCGAGACGGGGTGGAAGATCGGCGCGGAAGCTTCGCCCATGTCGATGACCGGATAGACCAGTGCCATGAAGTCCGGGCGCGCGCTGGCGTCGTCATGCGCGTCGACCGGTGCGTACGCGCGTTCGTCGAAGCGCGTGCCCAGGCTGGCGGCGACATGCCCACCCGCGGAGAAACCCAGTACGCCGATCCGCGCCGGGTCGAGGTTCCACTCGTCGGCGCGGGTGCGGATCAGCCGCAGCGCGCGCTGTGCGTCGGCCAGCGGCGCATCGCGCTCGCCTTCGTGGCCGTCGCCGGGCAGGCGATAGCGCAGCACGAACAGGGTGACGCCGCCCTGCTCGACGAAGGCCGGCACCAGCGCCGTGCCCTCCCTGTCCAGCACCACGCGTTCGTAGCTGCCGCCGGGAATCACCAGCAGCGCGCTGCCGTCGGGCCGCGGCGGCCGGTAGACGACCAGGTACGGCTGGATCACGCCGGTGATGATGCGGTCGGGCAGCGCCGGATCGGCGCTGCGCTCGACGATGGCCTGGTGCGATGTGATCCGCTCCGAACCGGGCGCCGTACGGTCCGGCCACAGCCAGATCCGAGACGCGGCTTCGGCAGCGGACTCGCTGGACGGCGCGGGCGCCGCGGTCGTCGGCGATGCGGCAATCGCGAGCGCCAGGCCCACCAGTGCCGCTCGCATTCCTCGGCGTCCGGAACCTCCCCCTTTGAAAAAGGGAGGGAAGCGTTGGGGATTGCGCCCGATCCGAAGCTCGGCTTCTACCCCCCTTTGAAAAAGGGGGGCAGGGGGGATGTGCTCTTTTCCAAAGAGGGGCAGCGCAGCACGCCCTTCGCCGAAAGAGCACGGAGCGACGGCCGAATCCCGCATTGCCATCAGCGCAGCGGTTCGCCGCGCGGGAGCGGCTTGCGCGGCTCCATCGTGTCCAGGTCCCAGTCCTCCGGCACGAAGGCCTGGCGCGTTTCGGGGTGGTCGGGATAGCCGCCGACCTCCTGCTCGCTGTCGATGATCGCGCCGCGCGCCTCGACCACGTCGGCGACGATGCGGCGGTCGATGTCGTCGCGGTCCCAGGGGCGGGCGCCGGCGCCGGCGATCACCGCGTCCTGCACCTGCGCCGACGGCAGCAGCTCGACGCCGAACGGCAGTTCCGGCGCCGCCTCGAGTTCGACCAGGTCGACCGGCGCGGTGGTGTAGCGGCCGGTCTGCGGCAGCGCTTCGCCGATCGTGTCCACCACCAGGTTGTCCTCGGCGTAGAGCTCCATGTCGCCGGAGCCGCCGATCATGAAGAACGCCAGCTCGCGGGTATCGGGCCCGGCCCGCATCACGTTGCCGCGCAGGATCATCTGCCCGGTCTGGTACGTGTGCCCCAGCCATTCCTCGGCGATCAGGTTGTAGTGCGCGGCCTTCTGGCCGGGGTTGTAGATCAGGTTGTTGAGCACCTGGCCGCGGGCGCCGCCCTTGAACAGCGGGTTGCGCTCGAAGTTGTGCGCGTACAGGTTGCCGACGATCAGCACGTCGTTGACGTGGTCGTGGATCAGCGAGCCCTTCGAGTGCTCGCCCTTGGGATGCACCGAATCGGCCAGCCCCTCGGCGATGATGTTGTTGCTGAAGGTGATCCGGCGCGAGGCATTCCGCAGCCACTCCTCCGGCGTCTCGCCGGCGAATCGGGTGCTGGAGGCCGAGAGGTTCTCGTCGGAGGCCCAGGTCAGCGAGCAGTGATCGACGATCACGTCGCGGGCGCCGCGCAAGGTGGTGATGGCATCGAAGTCGGGGCCTTCGCGCTTGGCCCGGCCGGCCTCGCCCGGACGCACGCGGATATGGCGTACCACCACGTCGTGGGCGGCGATCACCAGTCCGCCGCGGATCAGGGTGATGCCCGGCTGCGGCGCGGTCTGCCCGGCGATGGTCAGGTAGGGCTCGTCGATGCGCACTTCCTCGACGCCGAGGTCGATGACGCCGCCGACCTCGAACACCACGGTGCGCGGGCCCTTGGTCCGCACCGCCTGGGCGAACGAGCCGGGGCCGTCGGCAGCGAGCGTGGTGACGCGGAGGATCTGCCCGCCGCGTCCGCCCGGCGTGTGCGCGGCCCAGCCCTGCGCGCCCGGGAAGGCGAGCGCCTGGTCGGCGGCGAGGACCGGCGACACCGGGCCGCCGAGCGCCAGCGACAGCAGCAGCACGCGCGCCAGCAATGACGTGAACGGATACATCGATTTCCTCCCGGATGGCGGTTCCGTCGGCATTTCGCGACGGTGCTGCCACGTGGCAGCGTCGAAATGACACCGGTTAACCGTATACGAAAGTCCGCTGCCTGCGCCATGTGCACTGCAACATGGCGGTCGTCTTTCCGGGCACTGAAGGCTCGTCTACCGATGACCGGCCTCCGCCGTAGGAGCGCGCCATGCGCGCATGGCGCGCTCCTACGGTTCCAGGTACCTGATCAGCGTACCCATGTGCTCGATGTAGGCACCGGTCGAGATCCCCATGACCGGCGTTTCGGCGCGGTAGGGCGAGGTGTCGCTGGCATCGCCGACCAGGGTCTGCGCGTAGTCGCCCGGCGGCGGCGTCCGTGGTCCGTCGCCGATGTAGGGATGGCTGGTCGAGCGCAGTTCCGTCGGCCACCAGCCCTGGGCGTCGAGCGAGTCGATCAGCGCAGCCGCGGCCTCCGGCGCGACGTCGTCGTTCCGGCCCCGCAGCACGCCGACGTTGAGGTCGGAAACCGAGACGTCGCGCAGGGTGAAGTAGCGCGGCAGTGCGCTGCCGCCGTTGAGCAGCGGGGAGCCCTCGGACGCCTGCTCCGGGGGCGTGTTCGCAAGTGCCTCGTACTCGGCCCGCAGCGCCGCCACGTCGATGCGGCGGGTCGAGCCGTAGTGGCCGATGGTGTTCGCAGGATCGTGGTCGGTGTAGTACGCGCCGTTGGACACGTTGGAGCCGCGCCGGTGTAGGTAGATGGGTCTGTCGGTGCCGATCTCCAGGAAGGTCGGGTGGGTACGGCCGTCCACGACCAGCGCCTCGGGCAGGCGCACGCGGTCCAGCCAGTCCAGCGCCTCGGGAATGCGGGCGAGGAATTTGCTGTCGCCGGTGAGCCGGTAGAAATCCATCAGCTTGCGCACGTTGGCGGCGGTGGCGTGGGTGACGATGCCGTTCGGCTCGTAGCTGCGCGCGCCCGCCGGCTTCAGGTCCGGCGTCGTGTATTGCAGTCCCCAGCCCGGCTGCGGCTGTCCCTGCTGGGTGACCAGGAACGCGTTCATCGCCCGGCCGATGGCGTCCAGCACCCGTTCGCGCTCGTAGTCGAGCGTCCGATGGACCATGAGCAGGAACTCGATGTTCTCCTCGGCGACGTCGTCGTTGAAGGTGATCAGCGGCGTGTAGTCCGGCAGCCCGTGGAGCCCCACCGGTTCGCCATGCGGGTAGCGCTGCGGCCAGCCGCCGATCGGGTACTGGCTGTCGAGCACGAAGTCGATCGCCTTCTCCAGCGGCGCCCGGTAGGCCGCGTCGCGCTTCTCCAGGTACAGGCGCAGCAGGAACTGCATCGCTTCCGAGGTGCCGCCGTCGTCGAAGGTGGCATTGCCGTAGTCGTGCTGGAACTCCTCCAGGCGCCAGGCGTTCCTGCCGATGGTGTCGTACCACTTGCGCAGCGAGTCCTCGCCGGCGGTGTCGATCAGGTAGTTCCAGCCGCCGCTGTCGTGCTGGCCGGCGACCAGCGCATCGGCCGCCTGCCGCGCGGCGTCGTAGTAGTACGCGTCGCCGGTGGCGTGGTAGGCGTCGAGGAACAGGTGCCCCATCGTCGCCGTGCCGGGCGGCTGCACCCAGATCATCGACGGGTACGCCTCCAGCTCGCCCCATTGCCGCGACCGGTCCGGCAGGTACGACCAGACATAGCCGCCCTCGGTGGCGACCTCCTCGACCATGAAGCGCGTGGCGCGCTTCATGGTCGCCAGGGTGGCTTCGCGCGTCGGCACATCGGCGGCGGCGGCACCGCCGGCGACGCCCAGGCAGGCGGCAAGCAGCAGCGACCCGAGCGGGCGCAGAAGACCGGGGACGGGACGGGATCCGGGCGAATGCCGAGGCATGCAGGTTTTTCCTTCAGGTGGGATGCGCGTCCGGCTTCTGCGCCCGTTTTTTGCTGTCGTGCAACTTGACGCCGGCATATGTCGCGCTGCACATTGAAAATGACACCGGTTTACCATATACGGATAGCCGAGAGCGGGCCATGTGCGCCGCAACATCCGATTCCGCAGGAGAACCAGCTTGAGCAACCGCAACAACAGCGCCACGGCGGCGCCGGACCAGGGACAGGCCGCGGGCGCGATCGCCGACGCGTTCGTGCGGGCACGGCTGGCCGGCGCGTCGCTGCCGGACTTTCCGGGTGCGATCCCGGACGACCTGGTCGCCGCCTACCGCGTGCAGGACCTGGCGATCGCGCAATGGCCGGACGCGGTGGTCGGCTGGAAGGTCGGGTACATCCAGCCGCCGCGCCGCGACGACTCCGGCGACGAGCGCCTGCTCGGGCCGATCTTCCGCCGCAACCTGTGGCCGGCCGACGGCAGCGTCGGATTTCCCGTGTTCGCCGGCGGCTTCGCCGCGGTCGAGGCCGAGTACGTGCTGCGGCTGCAGGCCGATGCGCCGGACGGCAAGATCGACTGGAGGCCGGAAGAGGCGGCCGCGCTGCCGGCGACGCTGCACATCGGCATCGAGATCGCCAGCAGTCCGCTGGCCACGATCAACGCGCTCGGCCCGCGCGTGGTGGTGTCGGACTTCGGCAACAACAACGGGCTGATCCTCGGCAGCGAGATCGAACACTGGCGCGACATTCCCGAGGAGCGCCTGCGCGCGGAGACCTGGATCGACGGCGCCAGCGTCGGGACCGGCGGCGCGACGCTGCTGCCGGGCGGGTTGCGCGCCGCCTACGCCTTCGCGCTGTCGCGTTCGGCCCGGCGCGGCCGTCCGCTCAAGGCCGGCGAGCTGATCGCGACCGGCAATGCCACCGGTATCCACGACATCGCGGTCGGGCAGACGACGCGGGTGCGGTTCGAAGGCTACGGCGACATCGAGGGTCATGCGGTGGCGGCGACGGCGGTGGAGGCGCCGTGATCGATCGGCGTCGCTTTCTCGCCGCGGGCCTCGGCGCGTGCGTCGCGCCGCTGCTGCCGCTGTCGGCGCTGGCGCGCGGCGCCACCGGCGAACTCACCGCCACCGACGTGCACGTCGACGGCTATTCCACGGTCGAGGCGGTGAAGTGGATCGGCGAGACGCTGGCGCGCGAGACCGACGGCCGCCTGCGCATCCGCCTGTACCACTCCGGCCAGCTCGGGCGCGAATCCGACGCGATCGACATGGCCCGCTTCGGCGCCATCGACATCACCCGCGTCTACACCGGCTCGCTCAACAACGCCTTCCCGCTGACCGGGGCGCTGTGCCTGCCGTACGTGTTCGATTCGGTCGCGCACCTGCGCCGCGCGCTCGACGGCGACGTCGGCCAGGCGGTGCTGCGCGGCTTCGAGGCGCGCGACCTGGTCGGACTGGCGATCTACGACAGCGGCGCGCGCTGCTTCTACAACACCCAGCGGCCGCTGCGCACGCCGGACGACATGCGCGGACTGAAGTTCCGCGTGCCGGCGTCGGACATCTTCATCCAGCTGCTGCGCCTGTTCGGCGCCAATCCCACGCCGCTGGCGTTCGGCCAGGTGTTCTCGGCGCTGGAGACGCGCCTGATCGACGGCGCCGAGAACAACATGCGCAGCTTCCATTCCAGCCGCCATTTCGAGGCGGCGGGGTACTGGTCGCAAAGCGAGCACTCCTATGCCCCCGACGTGCTGCTGATCTCGCGCCGCAGCCTGGAGGCGCTGGCGCCGGCCGACCGCGAGCTGCTGATCGACACCGCGCGCGCCTCGGTGCAGGTGATGCGGCGGCTGTGGGACGAGTCGGAAAGCGCCGCGCGCGCGGCGGTCGAAGCGCACGGCGTGGCCTTCAACGACGTCGACATGGCGGCGTTCCGCGCCGCGGCCGTGCCGCTGCTCGACGAGTACCTGCACCGTCCCGAGATTGCGCCGCTCTACCGTCGCATCCGCGCATTCGCCTGAGGAGACCGATGAGTCCCGCCGAACACGACACCGCTTCCTCCCCCGCGTCCCCGGCACTGCAGCGCGGGCTGACGCGGCTGTCCTCGCTTGCGGTCGCGATCGCCGGCGCCGCCATGCTCGGCCTGGTCGCCGTGCAGGGCTGGCAGGTGTTCGCACGCTACGTGCTCAACGATTCGCCGAGCTGGACCGAGCCGGTGACCCTGCTGCTGCTGAGCACCGCGATGAGCTTCGGCGCCGCGGCCGGCGTGCACGAGCAGCGCCATTTCCGTTTCCATCTGCTGGCGCAGGCGTTTCCGCCGCTGCTGCGGCGGGCGAGCGAGGTGATCGCCGCCGCGGTGATCGTGGCGATCGGCGCCACCCTGGCGTGGTGGGGCGCGCGCCTGCTGTTCGACGGGATCGACATCCGCATGGCCGGCGCACCGCTGCCGCAGAGCATCGCCTTCCTGCCGCTGGCGCTGGGTGGACTGCTGATGGTGCTGTTCGCGCTGCTGCAGCTGGCGCAGGCGTTCGCCGGCCACCGTACCCAGGGCGAGGGCTGAGGCATGGCGATCGGTTTGCTGTTCGGCGCGTTCATCCTGCTGCTGCTGATCGGCGTGCCGGTGGCGTACGCGCTGGCCGCGGCGTCGCTGCTGGCGCTGTTCTATCTGGATCTGCCGTCGATCGTGCTGGCGCAGCAGGTCGGCGCCGGCATCGGCAGCGCCTCGTTGATCGCGATTCCGCTGTTCATCTTCGCCGGCGAGATCATGATGCGCGGCGGCATCTCCGAACGCCTGATCGCGCTGGCGGCGGCGCTGGTCGGGCGCATCCGCGGCGGCCTCGGCCAGGTCAGCATCCTGTCGTCGCTGTTCTTCGGCGGCGTCTCCGGCTCGGCGATCGCCGACGTGTCCGCGGTCGGCGGCACGATGATCCCGCAGATGGTCAAGCGCGGCTACGACCGCGACTTCGCCGTCAACGTCAGCATCACCGGCGCGCTGGTGGCGCTGCTGGTGCCGCCATCGCACAACCTGATCCTGTACTCGGCCGCGGTCGGCGGCGGCATCTCGATCGCCGACCTGTTCGCGGCCGGCATCGTCCCGGCGCTGCTGATGACGGTGACGCTGATGTTCACCGGCTACCTGGTCGCGCGCCGCCGCGGCTACGGGGTCGAGGCGTTCCCGGGCATGCGCGCGGTGCTGCTGCGGCTGGTGTCGGCGCTGCCGGGCCTGGGGCTGGTGGCGCTGATCTTCGTCGGCATCCGCGCCGGCGTCTTCACCGCGGTGGAGAGCGCCGCGATGGCGGTGGTCTACGCGCTGCTGGTGACGGTGGCGATCTACCGCATGCTCAACTGGTCCGCGTTCCGGCAGGCGGTCGCGCACGCCGCGCGCACCACCGGGGTGATCCTGTTCGTGATCGCCACCGCGGCGCTGTTCGGCTGGCTGCTGGCCTACCTGCAGGTGCCGGCGGCGGCGGTGGAACTGCTGGGCGCGATCGCCGACAACCGCTACACCGTGCTGCTGCTGATCGCGGTGATCCTGCTGCTGCTGGGCACCTTCATGGACCTGGCGCCGATGATCCTGATCTGCACGCCGATCTTCCTGCCGGTGGCGAAGGCGTTCGGCGTCGACCCGCTGCACTTCGGCGTGGTGCTGGTGCTGGCCGGCGGCATCGGCCTGGTCACGCCTCCGGTCGGCTCGGTGCTGTTCGTCGGCGCCGCGATCGGCAAGATCGGCATCGGCGAGTCGCTGAAGTCGATCTGGCCGTTCTGGCTGGCGGCGCTCGGCGTGCTGCTGGTGGTCACCGTGTTCCCGCAACTGTCGCTGTGGCTGCCGGCGCTGTTCAAGATCTAGGCCTGGCCGCGCTGCTGTTCGCGGCCGCGTCGGTCCTGCCGACGGCGGCTGCGACGCGCGGCTCCGGAGCGATCCCGCTGGACGGTTTCGCAGACGCCATCCACCACTGGCAGAACACGCATGGCGACGACTACCCGCGCCATGCGCCCGACGACATCGCCGCGATCGCCGGCAACATCGTGCTGCAGCAGCGCCGCGACGGCGGCTGGCGCGAGAACCAGGACCCGGCGCGCATCCTCGACGACGACGAGCGCCGCCGGCTCGAGGTCGAACGGCGCACCGCCGGCGGCAGTTTCGACAACCGCAACGTCTACACCCAGGTCGAATACCTGGCGCAGGCGCATGCGCGGACCGGCATCGCGCGCTTCCGCGAGGCGAGCCTGCGCGGCTTCGAGTTCATCCTGGCGCAGCAGATCGAGGAATGCGGCGGCTGGCCGCATACCGTGCCGGAAAGCGCGCCCTACCACGCGCTGATCACCATCGCCGACGAGGTCACGCCGGGGGTGCTGGCCACGCTGCGCAAGGCGATGGCAGGCAGCGACGGCTTCGCCTTCGTCGACGACGACCTGCGCGCGCGTGCACGCGCGACGGTGGCGCGCGGCGATGCCTGCCTGCTGCGCCTGCAGGTGCGGCAGGACGGGCGCGCGACCGCCTGGGCCGGGCAATACGATCCGCGCACGCTGGCGCCGGCGCAGGGCCGCAGTTTCGAACTGCCGGCGATCGTCACGCAGGAGAGCGTTGCGGTGGTGCGCTACCTGATGTCGATTCCCGCGCCGTCGCCGGAAATGGTCGCTGCGGTCGACGCCGCCGTGGCCTGGTTCCGCGACGTCGCGCTGCACGGCGTGCGCCTGGAGACCTTCGCGGCCGAACCGGTCCGCTACCGCTATCACACCGCCACCACCGACCGGCGCCTGGTCGAGGACGCCGACGCGCCGCCGCTGTGGGCGCGCTTCTACGATCCAACGGACAACAGCGTGGTGCTGGCCACCCGCGACGGTGAGCGCGTCGCCCGCTACGCCGACATCCCGCGCGAACGCCGCACCGGCTACCAGTGGTACGGCGACTGGCCGCGCGCGCTGCTCGAACGCGAGTATCCGCGCTGGAAGCGAGAGGTCGCCTCCGGCGATTGAGTCGCCCACGTCCTCCACCTTCACATCGGCGCATTCGCGGTGATCGCGATCCTGGTTGCGCTGTACGCGAGCTTCTGGTGATGCGGGTGTTCTAGCGGCTGTGGCTTTGTGCCGTTACCGCTGAAGCCGGAGATCCTTAGGAGCGCGAAGCAGGGGCTTCGGCAGCCGCGCTGGAGCGTGCGCCGCGGCGCGGTGATCGCTCCGCCCTTCCGTCCGGCCATCCCTGGCCTGCTCTCCGCTACCCCCACACCACGACGCCGACCCGTAGAGCGGAGCTTGCTCCGCTGCTCTCGGCTCCGGAGCCTGCCTAGCCGAGCAAGCTCGGCTCTACGGGACTGCGGTTCCGTCGTGCCCGGCCGCCAGCTCTGGTCGACTTCGGAAGAGCGCGGTACCGGAAGGGAAGTCGTTGCGGAACTTGAGCGGCGCTAGAGCGGTTTTGGCGCAAGTAGTGACGGATCCGAATGGCACTTACTTAACCGACAACGTCTGCTGCTTTTGCTCGTCATTCCCGCGAAGGCGGGAATCCATGGACGTCAAGCCATCGAAATCAACGTCCTTGGATTCCCGCCTCCGCGGGAATGACGATGCTTAAGTAAGCGCCATTCGTGACGGATCCCTTCTCCCGCTTGCGGGAGATGGTGCCCGTGCGGAAAAGGGATTCGTCGACACTTGCGCCAAAGCCGCTCTAGCCGGAGCATCGGCACCGATCTTCCCTGCTGAAGAAACCGGCAATCCCAAATCGCCGGTGCGGCGTCCGGGCCGGGGTATGCGGAGAGCAGGCCATGGATGGCCTGCGGCGGCGAGTCCGCCATGGATGGCGGACCGAGCCGGGGAGCATGCCCCGGCTCGGGCGCCGCTCGTTCCGAAGCCGAAGATCTCTTCTGGAACCCATGGCAAGGGGATTGTTTGGTTGCAACGGCTGCTTGGCGCGGCTATTCACTGGATGCCGCCCGTGGCGACGGGGCTTGCTTCGTCGCCACGGCAAGGACTGCTTGGCGCGGATGGCGGACCGAGCCGGGAGCATGCCCCGGCCCGGGCGCCGCTCGTTCCGAAGCCGAAGACCTCTTCCGGAACCACCATGGCAACTGTGCTTGGCGCGGCTATTCACTGGATGCCGCCCGTGGCGACGGGGCTACCTCGTCGCCACGGTAGGAGCTGCTTGGCGCGGCGCGCGCCTCACCCCACCATCTGCTCCAGCTCGCGCCCGCGGGTCTCGTGCACGTAGCGCAGCACGAAGAAGATCGACACGAACGCGGCGAAGGCATAGAACCCGTACGTCGCCGCGAGCCCGATCCCCGCCAGCATCACCGGGAACGTCATCGTGATCGCGAAGTTCGAGCCCCACTGGAACAGCCCCGCCACCGCCAGCCCCGAGCCGCGGATCTGGTTCGGGAACATCTCCCCCAGCATCACCCACATCACCGGGCCCCACGACAGGTTGAAGAAGATCACGTACACGTTGGCCGCCACCAGCGCCAGCACCCCCATCGCGTCCGACAGCTGCAGCCGGTGGTCGGCGTCCAGCGTGCCGGTCGCGAACGCGATCGTCACCAGCCCCAGCGAGAGCGCCATGCCCACCGAGCCCACCCACAGCAGCGGCTTGCGCCCGATCCTGTCGATCAGCGCCACCGTCAGCAGGCACGCGCCGATGCTCAGCGCCCCCGACAGCACGTTGATCAGCAGCGCATCGTTCTCCGAGAACCCCACCGCCTGCCACAGCACCGCGCCGTAGTAGAACACCACGTTGATGCCCACCAGCTGCTGGAACGTGGCCAGGCCGATGCCCACCCACACGATCGGCCGCACCTTGCCGGTGGCCTTGGCGATCAGGTCGGCGAACCGCGGCCGGTGGTGGTCGGCCGCCAGGCTGGCCTCGATCTCGGCCAGCTTGGCCGCACCGGTGTGTTCACCGTACAGCCGGCGCAGCACCGCCAGCGCCCGGTCCCGGCGGCCCTTGACCACCAGGAAGCGCGGGCTCTCGGGAATGAACAGCAGCGCCCCCAGGAACAGCGCCGCCGGCGCGATCTCCATCCAGAACATCCAGCGCCAGGCCTCGAAGCCCAGCCACAGCGGCCGGATCGAGGCCCCGGCCACCTTGGCCAGCAGGTAGTTGCTCAAAAACGCCAGGAACAGCCCGCTGATGATCGCGATCTGCTGCACCGTGGCCAGCCGGCCGCGGTAGTGCGCCGCCGAGACCTCGGCGATGTAGGCCGGCGCCATCACGCTGGCCGCGCCCACCGCCAGCCCGCCCAGCACCCGGTAGAGGACGAACTCCAGCGACGTGCCGGCGATCCCCGAGCCCCAGGCCGAGACCACGAACAGCACCGCCGCCACGATCAGCAGCGTGCGCCGCCCGTACAGGTCGGCCAGGCGCCCGGCGAAGAACGCGCCGACCGCGCAGCCGAGCAGCATCGAGGCGACGTTGAAGCCGGTGCCGACCGAGTCGGACCCGAACGCGATCCGCAGCCCGTC
>NZ_JBFWIB010000008.1:0-197509 GCF_041300785.1 Luteimonas salinilitoris | reverse complement strand
GGGGGGGGGGGGGGGGGGGGTGCGGGGGGGGGGGGGGGGGGGGGGGGGGGGCTAAAGGGGGGGGGTGGGGGGGGTTCCCCCCCCCCCCCCCCCCCCACTCCCACAGCGGGTTGCCCGCGGCGGGTCAGACGCGCAGGCGCAGCGCGCGCAAACGCTCGTAGTGCGGCCGGCAGGCCTCGGCGACGGCGGCGGCCTCGCCGGACAGTACGTTCTCGCGCGCCATCGGCGCCGCGAAGCCGGTGGACTTCCGGACACTCGCGTACCAGTGCGGCGCCCACATCCCGTCGCTGCTGCGCGGGCCTTGCGGCCAGCGCAGCATGCGCTCGCTGAAGGCGATGCCCAGCCAGTCGCACAGCGCGCGCAGGTGCGCCTCGGGGGCGCGCAGGAAGTCTCCGGCATCGACGACCGGAGGCGCCTCGCCGGCCGCGCACAGTTCGTCGTAGAGCACGGCCTGCTGCGGCAGGCCGATGTCGTCGGCGGCCACCGTGGCGCGCGATTTCACGTACGAGGCCACGACCTCGTACGGGTCGCGGATCAGCAGCACGTTGCGCAGCCGCGCGATCCAGCCGTGCTCGATGTGCGGCAGCAGGTGATGGGTCATGTGCTTCTGGTACCAGACCGGCTTCCGCTCAGGGGACTGGCCGAGGAGCGCGTCGACGGCCCTGCGCCAGTCGGTCTCCCCGGCGGCGATCACCTCGTCGCGGGCCGGATGGTCGAGCCCTGTGTACGCCAGGTAGTGCGCGTACAGCGGCTCGTCGCTGACCGCGCAGTCGGCGCGGTTCTCCCACGCGCGCATCATCGCGGTGGAGATGTTGCGCGGTCCGGACCACATGGCGATGCGCAGCGGCTCGGTCATCCTGTTTTCTCACTCCGGCCGGCGGCGGCCGGCGGCATCGCGCGCCACCAGTTCCCGGTACAGGGCCTGCAGGCGTTCGACGGTCGGCCCGCGATCGTCGCGGATGCGGCGGCCGTCGATGGTGTGCACCGGCACCACGCCGGCGAAGGTGCCGGTGACGAAGGCCTCGTCCGCGCCGTAGACGTCGGTGAGGCTGAAGGACTTCTCCTGCACCGGGATGCCGGCGTCGCGGCAGAGCGCGATCACGTTGCCGCGGGTGATGCCGCCGAGGCAGTACTGGCCGTTCGAGGTCCACACCTCGCCCTTGCGCACGATGAAGAAATGGGTGGAATTGCAGGTGGCGACGAAACCATGCGGATCGAGCATCAGCGCCTCGTCGGCGCCGGCGGTATAGGCCTGGATGCAGGCGGTGATGCAGTTGAGCTTGCTGTGCGAGTTGAGCTTGGGATCCTGCACGTCCGGATGGCCGCGGCGCACGTGCACGGTGAACAGGGACAGGCCACGCCGTGCGGTGTCCTCCGACGGCGTCTTGTACTCGGGAATGATCACGATCGTCGCCGGGCCGGCGGTGACGCGCGGGTCCTGATACGGCGTGCGCTTGACGCCGCGGGTGACCATCAGTCGCACATGCACACCGTCGCCGTGCATGCCGTTGGCGTCGAGGGTGTCGTAGATGGCGCGCGTGAGCCCGGCGCGGTCGAGCCCGATGTCGAGCGCGAGCGCGCGGGCGCCCTCGTACAGGCGGTCGAGGTGCGCCTCGAGGAAGACCGGATGGCCGCCGACCACGCGGAAACCCTCCCAGACGCCGTCGCCGAGCACGAAGCCGCTGTCGAACACCGAGACCACCGCCTGGTCGCGGTGCTTCAGCACGCCGTTGACGGAAATCCGGATGTCGGCGTTGCGCGGGTCGTCGGCCGAATGCTGGCTGCCCTGGGTCATGCGGAGGCTCCTGTGCGGGAGCACTATGGTAGCCAACGGGCTCCACGCCTCGCCTCCGCGGCCCGCGGCGCGTCCTTCCCGCCTTGCCGGCGGTGCCGCGCCCTGGATATGGAGACATCCGCGCGCGCGCGCCAACCCGGCGGCCGAGTGCCGGGACACGCCAGGCCGCCTGCCCGGCATGCCACCCGGATGCTGCAGTGCAACTTGCCTGTCTTAAATATGGATGTAAATTTTACTGGCGAAACAATCCGCGGAGTTCAACATGCACAAGACGGCTGGCCCGGCCCCCGGCGGCCCGGATTCGGCCGTGCCGGCACCGGCACCTGGCGTCGCCCTGCCCCGGCGCCGGATCGCCGGCGGCGTGGTCGCACCGACCGTGCTCGGCTTCGGCGGCGCACCGATCGGCAACCTGTATGCACCGGTGGACGCCGCCGAGGCGGAGGGCGCGGTCGTGGCGGCGCTGGCTTCGGGCGTCCGCTATTTCGATACCGCGCCCTACTACGGCTACGGCCTGGGCGAGACGCGGCTGGGCGACGCACTGGCCGGGCAGGCGCGCGCGGAGCTGGTGATCTCCACCAAGGCCGGGCGCCGGATCGAGGACGAGGCCGCGGCGCCGCAAGGCCGCGACGGCTTCGCCGTGGCCGGCCGCCGCGCGGTGTTCGACTACGGTCGCGACGGCGTGCTGCGCGCGTTCGAAACCAGCCTGCGCCGCCTGCGCACCGACTACGTCGACATCCTGCTGCTGCACGACATCGGCCGCCTGACCCACGGCGACCGCCATCCCGAAGTGCTGCGGCAGGCGCTGGAGGAGGCGCTGCCGGCGATGGCGGAACTGAAGGCGTCCGGCGCCTGTCGCGCGATCGGCCTGGGCGTCAACGAGGAGGACGTGTGCCTGGAGGTGCTGCCGCGCTTCCCGCTGGACTGCGTGATGCT
The DNA here is from genome assembly GCF_041300785.1 of Luteimonas salinilitoris. Classification (NCBI taxonomy): domain Bacteria; kingdom Pseudomonadati; phylum Pseudomonadota; class Gammaproteobacteria; order Lysobacterales; family Lysobacteraceae; genus Luteimonas; species Luteimonas salinilitoris. The sequence continues at coordinate 194,781 of NZ_JBFWIB010000008.1, read as the reverse complement.
GGCCGGCCGCTACACCCTGCTGGAACAGGCACGTTCGTCACGGCTGATGGCACTCGCCGGCGAACGCGGCGTATCGATCCTGGTCGCCGGGCCCTACAACTCCGGGTTGCTCGGCGACGCGCGCCGGCCCGGCGCCACCTACGACTACCGCCCGGTCGATCCGGACACGCTGGCGCGCGCGCAGCGCCTGTACGACCTGTGCGCCGCCGAGGGCGTGGAGACCGGCGCGGCGGCGCTGCAGTTTCCGCTGGCGCACCCGGCGGTGGCCACGGTCGTGGCCGGCATGCGCAACGCGGAGGAAGCGTGCAGCGCCGCTGCGCGCATGCACGCCGAAGTGCCATCGACACTGTGGCCGCGGCTGCGCGCGGCAGGCCTGCTGGCAGCGGAGGCGCCGACGCCGGCATGCACCTGATCGACGCGCACCAGCACTTCTGGCGGCTCGACCGCGGCGACTACGGCTGGCTGACGCCGGAAGCCGGCGCGCTGTACCGCGACTGGCGACCGGCCGACCTGGAACCGCTGCTCGCCGCGCACGGCGTGCGCGCGACGGTGCTGGTGCAGGCCGCCCCCACCGAGGCCGAGACCGACTACCTGCTGCGACTGGCGCACGACCACGCCTTCATCGCCGGCGTGGTCGGCTGGAGCGATTTCGAGGCCGCCGACGCGCCGCGGCGGATCGCCGCACTGGCTGCCCGCGGCGAGGGACGCCTGCGCGGCCTGCGGCCGATGGTGCAGGACATCGCCGATCCCGGCTGGCTGGCGCGGCCGGACCTGGACCCCGCGTTCGCGGCAATGGCCGGGCACGGCCTGGTGTTCGATGCGTTGGTGCGGCCGCGACATCTGGCTCCGCTGCATGCGCGGCTGCTGCGCCACCCCGACCTGCGCGCGGTGATCGACCATGCCGGCAAGCCCGACATCGCCGGCGGCGGCTTCGACGGCTGGGCGCAGGACATCGCCGCGCTGGCCCGCGACACCGGCGCGTACTGCAAGTTGTCCGGCCTGCCGAGCGAGGCCGGCGAAGGCGCCGACGCCGGAACGCTCGACCGCTACGTCACGCACGTACTGGCCTGCTTCGGCCCGGAGCGGGTGCTGTGGGGCAGCGACTGGCCGGTGCTGAACCTGTGCGGCGACTACGGCGGCTGGCTGGCGCTGGCGCGCGACCTGGTCCGCCGGCATGCACCGGAAGCCGAAGCACGGATATTCGGCGGCAACGCCGCGATCCTTTACGGGCTGGAATTCGTCTCATGAAAAACCATTCGCCACGGATCAACACGGATAACGCGGATATGCATCGAAGCAAGACCGAGATCTCCCCCCTCTGTTCGATGCTTCATCCGCATTTATCCGCGTCGATCCGCGGCAAAGAAATGCTTTTCAGATGGGTTCCATATATAGAAGACACGAACGGAGACACGACATGAGCGGACGCCTGTCCGGCAAACGCATCCTGATCACCGCGGCGGGCGCCGGCATCGGTCGCGCAGGCGCGCTCGCCTGCGCGCGCGAGGGCGCACGGGTGCTGGCGGTGGACGTCGACGAGACGGCGCTGGCGCGCCTGGCCGCGGACGCGGGCGACGGCGCGATCGACACCGCGCGGCTGGACGTGACCGACGCGCAGGCGATCGAAGCGCTGATCGCTTCGCGCGAGCCGTTCGACGGCCTGTTCAACTGCGCCGGCTACGTGCACCAGGGCAGCATCCTCGACTGCGACGAGGACGCCTGGCGGCGCAGCTTCGCGATCAACGTCGACGCCATGTACCGGCTGTGCCGCGCAGTGCTGCCGGGCATGCTGGAACGCGGCGGCGGCAGCATCGTCAACATGTCGTCGGTGGCCTCCAGCATCAAGGGCGTCGCCGGCCGCTTCGCCTACGGCACCACCAAGGCCGCGGTAATCGGCCTGAGCAAGGCGATCGCCGCCGACTACGTCGCCCAGGGCGTGCGCTGCAACGCGGTCTGCCCGGGCACGGTGAAGACGCCGTCGCTGGCGCAACGCGTGGCTGCGCTCGGCGGCGATCCGGACGCCGTGTGGAAGAGCTTCGTCGATCGCCAGCCGATGGGCCGGCTCGGCGCGCCGGAGGAGATCGCCGCGCTGGTGCTGTACCTGCTTTCCGACGAATCGTCCTTCACTACCGGCCAGATCCACGTGATCGACGGCGGCTGGTCGAACTGAACATCCCATCCCCACATTCCCAGGACCGCCCTGCATGAAACTGCTGCGTTACGGAGAACCCGGCCATGAAAAGCCCGGCCTGCTCGATGCCGACGGCGCCATCCGCGACCTCGACGGCCTCGTCGACGACATCGCCGGCGAGGCGCTGACCGCCGACGGCCTGGCGCGGCTGCGCACGCTCGACCCGGCGATGTTGCCGAAGGCGGACGGTGCGCCGCGCCTCGGCGCCGCGGTCGGCCGCGTCGGCAAGTTCATCTGCGTCGGCTTGAACTATGCCGATCACGCGGCCGAGTCGGGCATGCCGGTGCCGGAGCAGCCGATATTGTTCATGAAGGCCACCAGCGCGATCGCCGGGCCGAACGACCGCCTGGCGCTCCCGCGCGGTTCGGAGAAGAGCGACTGGGAAGTGGAACTGGGCGTGGTGATCGGGGACGTCGCCCGTGACGTACCGGTGGAGCGCGCGCTGGAGCACGTGGCCGGCTACCTGGTAGTCAATGATCTTTCCGAGCGCGCGTTCCAGCTCGAGCACGGCGGGCAGTGGGTCAAGGGCAAGAGCTGCGACGGCTTCGGCCCGATCGGCCCCTGGCTGGTCACCCGCGACGAGGTGCCCGACCCGCAGGATCTGGCATTGCGGCTGTGGGTCAACGGCCATCCGTACCAGGACGGCAGCACCCGCACCATGGTGTTCGGCGTTGCGCAGCTGGTCAGCTACATCAGCCGCTACATGAGCCTGCACCCGGGCGACATCATCAGCACCGGCACGCCGCCCGGCGTCGGCCTTGGCCTGAATCCGCCGACGTACCTGAAGCCCGGCGACGTGATGGAACTGGAGATCGAGGGCCTGGGCCGGCAGCGCCAGGAAGTGATCGCCCATGGCTAGGATCGTCGCGCTCGACACCTTTGACGTGCGCTTCCCGACCTCGCGCCAGCTCGACGGCTCGGACGCGATGAATCCGGATCCGGACTACTCCGCCGCCTACGTGACGCTGCGCACCGACGATCCGTCCGGCCTCGCCGGGCACGGCCTGGTGTTCACCATCGGCCGCGGCAACGACGTGCAGACGGCCGCGTTGCAGGCGTTGTCGCACCTGGTGGTCGGGCGCGAGGTCGATGCGGTCGTGGACGACCTCGGCGGCTTCGCCCGCAGCCTCACCGACGATTCGCAGCTGCGCTGGCTCGGTCCCGAGAAGGGCGTGATGCACATGGCCATCGGCGCGGTGATCAACGCCGCCTGGGACCTGGCCGCACGCCGCGCCGGCAAGCCGGTGTGGCGGCTGATCGCGGAGATGACGCCGGAGCAGATCGTCGGCCTGGTCGATTTCCGCTACCTCACCGATGCGCTGACGCCGGACGAGGCGCTGGCGCTGCTGCGGGCCGCCGAACCGGGCCGGGCGGCACGCACGGCGCAGCTGCTGGAACAGGGCTACCCCGCCTACACCACTTCGCCGGGCTGGCTCGGCTATCCCGACGAGAAGCTGGCGCGGCTGGCGCGCGAGGCGGTGGCCGACGGCTTCCGCACGATCAAGATCAAGGTCGGCCTGAACGTGGAGGACGACGTGCGCCGCTGCCGCATCGCGCGCGAGGCGATCGGTCCCGACATCGCGCTGGCGGTGGACGCCAACCAGCGCTGGGACGTGGGCGACGCGATCGCCTGGATGCGGCGGCTGGCGTCGTTCGATCTCGCCTGGATCGAGGAGCCGACCAGCCCCGACGACGTGCTCGGCCACGCCGCGATCCGCCGCGGCATCGCGCCGGTGCCGGTGTCGACCGGCGAGCACACCCACAACCGGGTGATGTTCAAGCAGCTGCTGCAGGCCGGCGCGGTCGACCTGATCCAGATCGACGCCGCGCGCGTGGGCGGGGTCAACGAGAACCTGGCGATCCTGCTGCTGGCGGCCAAGTTCGGCGTGCGCGTGTTCCCGCACGCCGGCGGCGTCGGCCTGTGCGAACTGGTGCAGCACCTGGCGATGGCCGACTTCATCGCGATCAGCGGGCGGATGGACGACCGCGCCATCGAGTACGTCGACCACCTGCACGAACACTTCGTCGATCCGGTGCGGATCCGCGACGGCCGCTACCTGGCGCCCATGTCGCCCGGCTTCTCCGCGGAGATGCACGGGGAATCGGTGCGCGAGCATCTGTTCCCGGAAGGGCGGGTGTGGCGCGAGGAGCGGGAAGAATTGCCGGTATCCTCCGGTATCTGAGTAGATCCCGTCCCATAAAAGCCATTCGCCACGGATTGGCGCGGATACACGCGGATACGTTGGAGGAAACCGGAGTTTCGTCCCTTCCTGATGCTCCATCCGCGTTCATCCGCGCCAATCCGTGGCAAAAACGCGTTTCGAGACGAGTGCCGGCAACTGCGGACGACCGAAGCAAAGAGGGACTGCCATGGAACCCATCACCACCGTCCTCGACCTGCGCGAACTGGCGCGCAGGCGCGTGCCGCGCGCGTTCTTCGAATACGCCGACCGCGGCGCCTACGACGAGCTGACCCTGCGCGACAACCGCGCCGCGCTGGAGGCGATCCGGCTGCGGCAGCGGGTGATGGTCGACGTGGACCGGCGCTCGCTGGCGACCACGCTGGCCGGGCAGCCGGTGTCGATGCCGCTGGCGATCGGACCGACCGGCCTGACCGGACTGCAGTGCGGCAGCGGCGAGATCCACGGCGCGCGCGCCGCGGCCAAGGCGGGCATCCCGTTCTGCCTGAGCACGATGTCGATCTGCTCGCTGGAACAGGTGCGCGCCGCGGTGGACACGCCGTTCTGGTTCCAGATCTACGTCATGCGCGACCGCGGCTTCGCCCGCGAGCTGATCCAGCGCGCCGCCGCCGCGCAGTGTCCGGCGCTGATGCTGACGGTCGACCTCACCGTGCAGGGCCAGCGCCACCGCGAGATCAAGAACGGCCTGACCGTGCCGCCCAAACTGACCCTGCGCAACCTGCTGGACATCGCCGGCAAGCCGCGCTGGGCATGGAGCGTGCTGCGCGCGCCGAGCCGCTCGTTCGGCAACCTGGAGGGCTGCATCCGCGGCGCCGACAGCCTGACCACGCTGGCGCAGTGGATCGCCGACCAGTTCGACCCGACGCTCAACTGGCGCGACCTGGAATGGATCCGCGCGTCGTGGCCGGGCAAGCTGATCGTCAAGGGCATCCTCGACGCCGAGGACGCGCGCCTGGCCGCCGACGCCGGCGTCGACGCGATCGTCGTGTCCAACCACGGCGGCCGCCAGTTGGACGGCGCGCCGGCGTCGGTGCACATGCTGCCGCGGATCGTCGATGCGGTCGGCGACCGCACCGAGGTGCTGTTCGACGGCGGCATCCTCAGCGGCCAGAGCCTGCTCAAGGGCCTGGCGCTGGGCGCGCGCGGCGGCCTGATCGGCAAGGCCTTCCTCTACGGCCTCGGCGCGATGGGCGAAGCCGGCGTGACCCGCACGCTCGAGATCATCCGCAAGGAACTGGACGTGAGCATGGCCCTGACCGGCCAGACCGACGTACGCGCCGTGAACCGCGACATCCTGCTGCGGGCGGACGGCAGTCCGTGGTGAGATAAGGACCGGAGCCGGTAACTCGGAGCAACTCGGGAGCGGGAAAGCAGCCGTGTTTAGCCCCTCTCCCTTCGGGGCAACAACCACCCCGCTCGACTCACACAACGGCCTCCACCTTCCGATACCGCCAGGCGAACCCCAGGATCACCACGAAGCAGGCCAGCGGCACCGCCATGGCCCAATGGATACCGAACAGGTCCGAGGTCAGCCCCATCGCCGCGGTCAGCACCGCGCCGCCGACGATCGCCATCACCAGCAACGACGAACCCAATTTGCGCTCGTTGTCCTCCAGCCGGTCCAGGCCCATCGCGAAGATGGTCGGGAACATCACCGACATGAAGAAGCTCACCACGACCAGCGCGTACAGCCCGACCGTTCCTGGCGCCGCGATCGCCACCGCCGCGAGCACCACGTTGACAGCGGCGAACACCGCCAGCAGCAGCGTCGGCGCCACCCGCCGCATCAACGCCGTGCCGACGAAGCGCCCGATCATGAACAGCACCAGCGAGGCGGTGAGGAAATCGGCGGCGGTCCGCTCGGGGGTGCCGGGCACCACGTCCTGGGCGTAGCGGATCAGATAGCTCCAGATGCCCACCTGCGCGCCGACGTAGAAGAACTGCGCGATCACCGAGAACACGAAGCGTCCGTTGCGCAGCAGCTTGCCCAGGTGGGAAAAGCCGCTGCCGCTGTCGGCGCCCTCGTCGATGCGCGGGAATCTGGTGAACAGCACCAGCAACGCCCACAGCGCGACGATGATGCCGATCACCAGATACGGCCCCTGCACCATCGCCGACTCCGAGGCCAGGTAGGCCTCGCGTGCGGCCGGCGCCATCGCCGCCAGCTGTTCCGGCGTGTGCTCGACCCCGGAGAAAATGAAGTAGCGGCCGATCAGCACGCCGGTGATCGCGCCGAGCGGATTGAACGCCTGTGCCAGGTTGAGCCGTCGCGCCGCGCCCTGCGGCGGACCGAGCACCGTCACCAGCGGATTGGCCGAGGTTTCCAGGAACGCCAGCCCGCTGGCCAGCACGAACAGCGCCAGCAGGAACAGTCCGTAGGTATGCATCTGCGCCGCCGGCAGGAACAGGAACGCGCCGGCCGCATACAGCGCCAGGCCGGTCACCACCGCACCCTTGTAGCCGAAGCGGCGCATGAACATGCCCGCCGGCAGGGCAAAGACGAAATACCCCAGGTAGAACGCGCTCTGCACCAGCCCGGCCTGCAGGTCCGACAGCTCGAACGCCTTCTTGAACTGCTTGATCAGGATGTCGTTGAGATTGTTCGCCACGCCCCACAGGAAGAACAGGCTGACGATCAGGATCAGCGGAACGATCGCGACGCGTGCGGCGCCGGTGACCGCGGCCGCGCCCGCAGCCGCGTGCTGACGATATTGCATGCCCTACCCCTCCCAAGGTGTGCCGCGCCGGAACCGATTCGTGCGGGCGCATGCGCCCGGATCCGAGCATAGTGGCGGCCGCCCCGACATGCAAATATGAAGTTTGATTTCATATATGCTGAAACGCCGGTCGCGGATTCGTGCGGATCGAAAGCGCGGCATGCCCTCGGGTTGCGCCCGGCCGGGCGCCGCGTTCGGCCGGCGCACGGCGGACACACCGGCAACCCGAAGTCGAACAGAATAGGCGGATGCGGCGCTGCGGAATGCACCGCCGCCACAGACGCACCGCACCGCGGGGAGGATGCTGGAGACATGAGCACGGTCGCGAGCAACATGCCGAAGTACCGGGCACCAGCCCTGGACAAGGGCCTGGACATCCTGGAACTGCTGGCGCGCGCGTCGGCGCCGATGAACATGACCGAGATCTCCGAGGGCGTCGGCCGCTCCAAGGGCGAGATCTTCCGCATGCTGCAGGTGCTGGAGGAGCGCGGCTACATCGCACGCGCGCCCGGCGAGTCCGGCTACGCGCTGACCAACCGGTTGTTCATGCTGGGCATGGAACAGCCGCCGGTGAAGAGCGCGGTCGAGGCGGCGCTGCCGGTCATGCACCGGTTGGCCGACCGGATCCAGCAGCCCTGCCACCTGGTGGTGCCCTCGCGCGAGCAGATCGTGGTGATCGCGCGGGTGGACGCGCCCGGCGACATCGGGCTGGTGGTCCGGGTCGGGCATCGCCGCCCGCTCGCGCATTCCACCTCGGGCCTGGTGCTGTTCGCGTTCCAGAGCGAGGCGATCCGCGCGCGCTGGCTGCAGATGCTGCTGCAGTCGGAGCCCGAACTGGACCGGGCACGCTTCGTCGAGCGCGCCGACCAGGCACGCGCGCGCGGCCATGCCCGCGCGGCCAGCGACGTGGTCGACGGCGTGATCGACCTGTCCGCGCCGGTGCTGCAGCACGACCACGCCGTCTGCGCGCTGACCATCCCGTTCATCGAGCGCCATCCGGCCCGGATCGGCGCCGATGCGGCCGTCGCCGCGCTGCGCAAGGCGGCGGACGAGATCTCGCATGCGCTGATGTACGGCGCCGGGTCCGGCACGGCCGGCTGACGGCACGCCGACGGAGCGAGACCTGGGCGCCTCGAAAGAATCTCCCACGATGCCGGTCTGCCGCGGCGGCATCGCAATCCCTGCGCCGGCGCTTCCGTCGAACAGCGTTCGAATCTCCGCTGCGCTCAGCCGCCCCTCGCCAGCAGCTTGCGGCGGATGAACTCCTGGTGGGGCACCGCCAGCAGGTCGGCCAGGCGCCGCACCAGGTGTTCCTCGTGCATGCCCAGTCGCGTGTCGGCGTACGCCACCCGCCACAGCCACTCGACCAGCTCGGCGCGCTGCTCGGGCGCCAGGCCGGTCCGCAACTGGCGGGTGAACTCGTACAGCGAGACCGACTGGCGCTTCGCCTGGTGGGCCTGGTCGAGCAGCTCGTCCAGTTCGTTCGCGTCGAGCCCGAAGGCCTGTCGCACCGCCTGATGGACGACCTCGAGTTCGACGTCTTCGCCGCCGTCGTCGGCCACCGCCATCTCCAGCATCAGCGCGGCGGCGGCCCGGGGCAGCGCGTGGGGATCGTCGCCCGGCTCATGACGGGTGACGATGCTCTTGAGGTTCTGGAACCAGTCAACCATGGTGCCGGCCCACGCATGGCGCGATTGCCCGGGAAGGATCGGACGATTTCAACGGCGACTCCTGCTGGATGGCGGCCTGCCAGATCTGACAGCGTGGGTTTCGCGATGGTTCCGGGAAAGGAAGGTTCGGCCTCGTTTCCTGGCGTGCGCGCGTATCCGGAGTGGAAACAGCACGCTGCATTGGCGGCGAACCCGGGCGCCGTCGGCACCGCGGGCATGGCGCGCCCGCGAATGCCGGAGAGGACTCGCCGGCGCTGCGCCGGGGGCGGTACCCTGGCTGCCGCGCCCCACCGAGGAACTGCCGTGACCCATCGTGATCGCTCCCGTCCCGTGCTGTCGCGGCTTGCCGCGGTCACCGCCGCGGCCCTGCTCGCCGCCTGCGCCCCCGCGCCTCCCTCTACTGCGCCCTCGACCGATGCGCAGGAAGCAGCCGCCGCACAGCAGGCGCAATCGATCGCGACCTTCTTCGAGATCTTCGCCGACGAATGGATGCTGCGGCAGCCGTCCTCGGCGACCGGCAGCCGCTATTTCGAGGGCGAGACCCAGGTCGCGATGGACCGGCAGCTGACGCCGCAGACGGCGCAGTTCGACGAGGAAACCATCGCCCTCGCCCGCCGCGGGCTGGCCGAACTGGAGACGTTCGACCGCGCGGCGATGGACGACGACGAGCGCGTCTCCGCCGAGCTGCTGGAATGGCTGCTGCGGACCCGGATCGAGGGCGACCGCTACAGCGACTACCAGTACCCGCTCAACCAGTTCGGCGGCGCCAACGTCGGCCTGCCCAACCTCATGACCGTGGTGCATCCCGTGCGCAGCGCGCAGGACGCCGACAACTACCTGGCCCGCCTGCGCCTGTTCGACGAGCGCATGGGCGAGGCCACGCGGCGCGCCGGCGACCTGGCCGCGAAAGGCATCCTGCCGCCGCGTTTCATCCTGCAGGCCACCATCGCGCAGATGCGGCAGTTCATCTCGCCCGAGCCGTCCGCCAACCCCCTGGTCGCCACCTTCGCCGAACGGCTCGACGGGATCGATGATCTCGATGCGGCCGCGCGCCGGACGTTGGTGGACGAGGCCACCGCCGCCGTCGCCGACGGCGTCTACTCGGCCTGGCGCGAGGCGATCGCGCTGCTCGAATCGCAGCTCGACGGCGCCACCGACGATGCCGGGCTGTGGCGTTTCGAGAACGGCGCCGAGGCCTACGCGCACCGCCTGCGCCAGTTCACCTCGACCGATCTCAGCGCCGAGCAGATCCACCAGCTCGGGCTGCGCGAGGTGGCGCGGATCGAGGCCGAGATGGACGAGATCCTGCGCTCGCTCGGCCGCAGCGAGGGCACGGTGAAAGCGCGCGTCGAGCAGCTCAAGGCCGACCTCGCCTACCCCGAGACCGATGCCGGCCGCGCGCAGCTCATGGCCGACATCGACGACATGATCCGCGACGCCGAGCGGCGCTCCGACGCGTTGTTCGACATCCGCCCGAAGACACCGGTCGTCGCCCGGCCCTATCCCGAGTTCCGTTGGGCCAGCGCCGCCGCCAGCTATACCCCGCCCCCGCTCGACGGCTCGCGCCCCGGCGTGTACCAGATGCCGCTGCGCAAGGACCGGCTGACCCGATTCGGCCTGCGCACGCTGGTCTACCACGAGACCGTGCCAGGCCATCATTTCCAGATCGCGCTGTCGGTGGAGAACCGCGACCTGCCGAAGTTCCGGCAGACGCGCGCGTTCGGCGGCATCTCCGCCTTCAGCGAAGGCTGGGCGCTGTACGCCGAGCGCCTGGCGGCCGAGGAAGGCTGGTACGAGGGCGATCCCGAAGGACGGCTCGGCCAGCTCGATGCGGAGCTGTTCCGCGCCCGCCGGCTGGTCGTCGACACCGGCCTGCACGCGATGCGCTGGACCCGCCAGCAGGCGATCGACTACGGCATCTCGCCCTCGGAGGTCGAGCGCTACGTGGTGATGCCCGGCCAGGCGACGTCCTACAAGGTCGGGCAGCTGGAGATCATCCGCCTGCGCGACAAGGCCCGCGACGCCCTCGGCGAGCGCTTCGACCCGCGCGAGTTCCACAATCGCGTCCTGCTCACCGGCGTGGTGCCGCTGACCCTGCTGGAGCAGGAGGTGGACGCCTACATCCGCAGCGGCGGCTAGGCGGTTTTTGCGCGGGTGTTGACGAATCCCTTCTCCCGTAATGGTGGGCCAAGGCCCACCCTATCACCCGCATAGGATGGGCCTTGGCCCACCGCAAGGGTACGGCGAAGCGGCAGGCGTCTGAACCATCGCGACTTCGCCGTATCCTCACCCCAACCCTGCTTCGCACCCCGGCTCGTCCCGCAAGCGGGAGAGGGAGGCTACGAATGCGCCGGCGCGCCGGTCACCCCAGGTACGCGCGCGTCAGCGCTTCGGACACCGCCCACAACCGCGCCGCCATCGCGGCATCGGTCTGGTGTTCGCTCTGCTCCGCCGGCTCGAAGTCCCTGTAGAACCCGCCGCTCGCGCCCGCCAATGCCGGATGAGCGGCGACGTAGCACGGGGTCGCGGCGCCCTGGTGCACGGTGCGGGCATTCTTTCCGTAGCCGTTGCCGACATTGCGCAGGATATTGGTCCTGACATGGCCCGGCGAGACGCAGTTGGAGGTGGCGCGGGTGCCGCGCAGGCGCCGTGCCAGCTCCAGCGAGAACAGCCCGTTGGCCAGCTTGGAGTGACTGTAGCCGCGCGCATGCCAGCCTTCGCCCGAAAGCGAATCGAACTGGATCCCGCCGGGCGGCGCGCGGCGATGGTCGCCGCTGCCCAGCACCACCACCCGGCCCTGCGGCGCTTCGCGCACCCGGTCGAGCAGGCGATGGGTCAGCAGGAAGTGGCCGAGATGGTTGACCACGAACTGCTTCTCCAGCCCGTCCACCTGCTGGTGTTCGCCCAGCACGATGCCCGCGTTGCAGACGAGCATGTCGACCGGTACGTCCATCCGCTCGATCCGCGTCGCGCAGGCGACGACCGAGTCGAAATCCGTCAGCTCCAGCACCGCCGGCGTGGCCCTGCCCTGCACGCGGCCGCAGGCCTCACGCCCCTTCTCCGCGGTACGCGCGGTGCCGATGACGTGCGCGCCGCGCAACGCCAGCACCCGCATGATCTCGAAGCCGATTCCGGAGTTGCAGCCGGTGACCACCGCGGTGCGGCCGGCGAGGTCCAGCCCACGGGTGACTTCCTCGGCCGTCGACTGCGGGCCGAACCCGCCGGCCGCGGCTGGCGTGTCCGCCGCCCGGGCGAGCACGGGCGCGAGCGTTGCCAGGAGGGCGGCCTTGACGAAGCGGCGGCGGGTCGGTGCAACGGGCATCCGGCGATCTCCAGTGGATGGGCGCGTTCACGCACGCGCCTCGGCACTGGAGCTTACCGTGTCGCTCTTGTGGGAGCGACGAACCGAGCGTAGCGAGCCAACGGCGAAGCCGGCCCGAAGAGCCTGCCGCGTACTCGATACGGGGGCGAGCCGCGCAGCGGCGAATCAAGTCGCGACTCTGCGGCGTCGCGACTTCCGTCGCTCCCACACTGGGGGCTGGATGAACTCGATCATCCGGCGACGCAACGGCTTCAGCTGCTTTGATGCGTCGCCGTCAATGCGGCTGCGCCACGCCCTGCAGCACCGTTTCGGCGGCCTTGCCGTCGCCGATCCGTGTCACGTTCGCCAACGACACGATACCGACCAGCCGCTTGTCGCGGTTGATCACCGGCAGTCGGCGCAGGTGCAGGTCCGCCATGTCGCGGGTGATCCGGTCGGCGTCCTCGTCGTCGTAGCAGTACTTGATATCTTCCGTCATCACGTCGCGCACGTGCGTGTCGGCACCGCGTCCCTTCGCGATCGCACGTACGACGATGTCGCGGTCGGTGATCATGCCGACCAGGCGGTCGTTGTCGCCGACGGGCAGGCTGCCGATGTCCTGTTCGGCCATCACCGTCGCGGCGTCGCGGATGGTCTGGTCGGGCGAGGCCAGGCGGACGTTGCGTGTCATCATCTCGCTGACTTTCATTTCGCGTTCCTCCGTAAAGGAATACGACTTATACCGCCCGCACCGTGAAAGGAGCGCCAAGTGCCGCGGCAGCGCTCCACAGGCGCCACCCGGAAACGCCCCTCACCCGCGGGGCAACCGACACCGCAGGCTGCCGGAACAGGGAGTATGCTGCGCTTGCGGGTGCGTCGAGCGCGCGCACGCAGCAGTCATGCGACGCCAGATGCGCGCATTCAGCCCACCACACGGCACGCTGCACGGGATGGCGGCCGCGCCGCAACGGAGGCGACCATGATCTCCCCACGCCTGCACAGCTTTCTCGACGAACGCCACGCCCCGTACACCACGCTCCCCCACGATCGCACCGTCACCGCACGCCAGACCGCCGATGCCGCGCACGTCGGTAACCGCAGTTTCGCCAAGACCGTCATGCTCAAGGTCGACGGCAATCTGGCGATGCTGGTGATGCCGGCCGCCTACCGGGTCGACCTGACGCGGCTGTCGCGTGCGCTGGGCGGACCCGAAGTCGAACTCGCCAGCGAGGACGAGTTCAAGGACGTGTTCGCCGATTGCGAACTCGGCGCGATGCCGCCGTTCGGCAATCTCTACGGGGTCCCGGTGTATGTCGACGCGCGCCTTGCCACGGATACGGATGAAATCGCGTTCAACGCCGGTTCGCACACCGACGTGGTGCAGATGCCGTACGCCGAGTTCGAACGGCTGACACAACCGGATCTGCTCTACATGGCGCATGTGATGTGACCGGGGACGCGACCGACCCCATCGATGCGGACCGGATGCCGTTCCGGGCGACGCCCTGCCGTCGCACCGCCCGGGACGACGGCCGGTCCGCACCATCGTCCGTCGGGACGTAGCGGGCCCGCCGGTGGCGCGGATCGTCGAGATCACGCTGGCGCTCCAGGGAGGCGGCGCCCATGGCGCCTTCACCTGGGGCGTGCTCGACCGCCTGCTGGAGGAGCCCGGCATCGCGATCGAGGCGGTCAGCGCCACCAGCAGCGGCGCCGTGAACGCCGTGGCGTTCGCGCACGGCTGGATCGACGGCGGCCGCGAAGGCGCGCGAGCCCGGCTCGCGCGCGTCTGGCAACGGATCGGCGAGCAGGGCTCGCTGGCGTCGTGGGGCTTCGCCTCGGTCGGCGGTAGCGCCTGGCTGCTCGAACTCGCCCGCCACATGACGCCGGCGCAGTTCAATCCGCTCGGCCTGAATCCGCTGGCCGACCTGCTCGACGAACTGATCGACTTCGAACGCCTGCGGGCGGCGCCGCCGTTCCGGCTGCACCTGGCGGCCACGCGCGTGCGCGACGGCGCACTGGTGCTCTTCGACGGCGACCGGGTGACGCGCGACGCGGTGCTCGCGTCGACCTGCCTGCCGCAGCTGTTCAAGACCGTCGAGATCGACGGTGAAGCGTACTGGGACGGCGGCTACGCCGGCAATCCGGCGCTCGCGCCGCTCGTCTACCAGGCGCGGGCGCGCGACCTGCTGTGCATCCTGGTCCAGCCCCTGGAGCGGCCGCGCCTGCCGGCCAGCGCGCGCGAAATCGCCGAGCGCGCCATGGAGATGGCGTTCTCGACGACCTTCCTGCGCGAACTCGAAGCCCTGGCCACGAGCCAGCAATCGATCCGGGGGAAATTGGCGTTGACCGCACTCGGAAGACGGCTGCAATCGCTGCGACTGCACCTGATCGAACCCGGAGAATCGCTCGCCGATGCCGGCGGCAAGGCCAAGCTCGACGCCCGCCCGGCGATGCTGCAGACGCTGTGCGCCCTGGGCCGCGAACGCGCCGACGCATGGCTGGCCGCGCACCGGCCCGCGCTCGGGCATCGCTCCAGCTATTCGATCCCGACGGCCTGAGGGGTCCTGCCCGCACCAGGATCGCATCGGGAGGAAAAGCCGGGCGCAGAACGGGACGTCGCACGCATGGCGCTTCGCCTCCGTGGTTTACTCCGGAGACGACGCGCGCGCCCGATCTCCCGATCCGGTCGCCGCCTCGCGCGGGGCACGCGCTTCTTCATGAGGCCGACGCGTTACCAGCTGTAGCGCAATCCGGCCCGGACGCCCCAGTCGCGCTCGGTCCCCGTGCCGGTCGCCCGCGATGCCTCGAAGAACAGGCCGGTGCGTGCGCCGACGGCAAGATCGGCGCCCGCCGCGAACTCGCCGCCGGTGCCGGTACGGTCGGCGGTTTCCGGAACGATGCCGCCGCCGTCGCGGGAAGCCGCGATGCGCGGATCGTCGCCGAAGTCGTGCCGCGCGGACGCGCGGACGTACGCGCTGCCGCCCAGCCTCGGGCCCTGCAATGTCCGTCCGACGGCGATGCCGGCCCGCGCGAACGAGATGTCGTAGTCGTCGTGGGCGACGCGCACGCCGTTGCTGGTCACATGCTCGCGGCCGTCGACGACGCCAACGGACACGCCGAGCTGCGGTTCGACGTACCAGGACTGCGCGAACCGGAACGGATACCCGCCTTCGGCGTGCAGCCGCCGCGCGCGGGTCCGGTAGCGCCCGGCGATGTCGGTACCGGTGGAATCGCGCGCCGTGTACCGGTTCTCCAGCGAAGTGGTTTCGGCCCCGACGAGAACGTAGGCGCCGCCGTCGGCGATCCAGGTACTGTAGAGGCCGACCGTGGTCCCGGTCAGCTCGCCCCTGCCCTGCGCGTAGTCCGCGGTCGAACGGATGCGGCCCGCGCTGACGCCGGTGAAGTTGGCGCCGGCATCGAGCGCGAAGCGGCGATCGGCACCGGCGGTCACGCCGCTGTAGTCCTGGCGATGACTGCGGGAGTACGCGGAATCCGCAGTCAGCCTGCCGCCGTCGACCCGCGCCCAGACGCCGGAGCGATCGGTATCGCCGCCGCGCACCAAACCCTGCACGCGCCGCAGCGCGCCGGACTCGCCGAGCTTCCACAGCTCGACGGCGCTGTCCACGGCCTCGGCCGCCGTCAGGACGGTTTCCGACGGCCGGATCCCGACGGCTCCGCCGCCCGTACCGCCGCCTGTATCCGAACCACCGTCGCCGCCGTTACCGCCACCGCCGTCACCACCACCGGTCCCTTCACCGCTACCGCCGTCACCGCCGCCGGTCTCGCCGCCGCCGTCTTCTCCGCCGCCTGGATCACCGCCGCCTGGATCGCCGTCACCCGGATCGCCGCCGCCCGGATCGCCGCCACCCGGATCGCCGCCGCCCGGATCACCGCCACCCGGATCGCCGCCGCCCGGATCACCGCCACCCGGATCGCCGCCGCCCGGATCACCGCCACCCGGATCGCCGCCGCCCGGATCACCGCCGCCCGGATCACCGCCACCCGGATCACCGCCGCCCGGATCGTCGCCGCCACCGTCATCCGTTCCCCGGATGGCGATGCCGGTCAGCACGACCTTGCTGCCGTCGTCGCTCAACGCCACCTGCGGGGTGTATGCGAAACGCACCAGCGCATTCTCGAAGGTGCTGCCCCACTCGCGGTCCAGGCCCGCCACGGAGGAGAACGCGGCCTCGCCGCTGGCGGCGGCGCTGGCGTCGACGATGTCGATCGGCACCGCGGCCTCGATCGTGGTGCCGTCGCGCAGGACCGCGGCGTCGACCCAGGAGGTGTCGTCCAGCACCGGGTCGTAGACGATGGCGACGTTCTGCGTACCGGTCGCGGAGAACGCCGCGATGCCGCTGCCGAACACGATCCGGTCGGCGGTGGCCGTGCCGGACAGGCCGGTGATGTCGCTGAGCAGCTGGAACCTGGCGCCGTCGCCCAGGGCAACCCCGGCGTCGCCGGAACTGCTGTCGACGACCAGTGTCCGATAACCGTGCGCGGGCACCGCACCCGGCTCGAAGTCGCCCCAGTGTCCGGCCATGTCGATCGCGCCATCGCTGCCCAGGGTCAGCGAGCCCGAACCGAAATCGTTCGTCAGCGCGCCGGTGCCCTGCGGAATCCACGCCGCGCCGTCGGAGAACGCCAGGTCGGTCCTGCCGACGCTGAAGCCGGCATCGCCCTGCAGACCACCGACCAGGCCGCGCAGCCAGGAATCTGACGTGTCGAAATTGAGATCGACCGAGCCGATGTTGCCGTTGACGCTGTCGGTCGCGGTCGCGATGTCGCCGTCGAGCTGCACGGTGCGGCCGCCGGCCTGGTTGACGGTGACGCTGGCGTCCTGGATGTCGATCGGCACGCTCCAGATCGAATACGCAGCGCCGGTGCCGGCCGCGGTCGTCGACACGGTCAGGCCGCCGGCAACGTTGACAGTGCCGAAGTTGCGGACGCCGTACACGTCACGGTCACAATTCGGGGTGTTGGGCGGGTCGCAAGCGGCGGCGACGGTGAACGACACCGGTGCGGTGGGCGAGGTGAAGTCGATGATGCCGCTGTTGACGGTGCCGTAGGTTTCCGCCTCCGAGGCGACATCGACATTGACGGCGCCGTTGAACGTCATCACCGCACCGGGCGAGCGGTCGTTGCTGAGCCCGGAGGGCTTGCCGAACGGCGTGTAGCCATTTTCCGGCCCTTCGCTGCGTACGCGCACGTCGACGTCGCCATTCCAGGTCATCCGCGCCCGCCAATGCGTGTTGGCGATCCCGTGCGTGGAGCGGGGCCCCTCGACATTGACCGTGGTGTCACCGTTGACTTCCATGTTCCCCTGGTTGCGCACGCCGAATGCGGTCGAACCCGCCGAGACCGTGGTCAGCGACAGGTCGCCGTTCACCGTCAGCCGGCTGCCGACGCCGTCGTTGTAGATCGCATGGGCGTTGTCGCTGGGCCAGATCGACAGCGCCGAGATGGTGGTGTCTCCGTTGAAGGTGATGCGGCCATCGAAGCTGTAGACCGCATCGAGCGTGCCGCGGCTCTCGGCCAGGATCGTGGTCGGGCCGTTGAAGATGATGGTGCTGGTTCTATCGGCCCAGACCGCACGCGCATGGCCCTGCGTACGGGCGTGGATGTCGGTGGCGCCGTTGAAGATCGTGGTGCTGCGGCCGCGGCCGATCACCCCTTGCGCACCGTTACCCCGGACCGTACCGAAATCCAGGTCGTCGGCGTTGGTGGAGATCCTGGTGTTGCCGTTGACGGTGACCGTATTGCCGTCGTTGAGGATGCCGACCGCGCTGCCCACGGTGCTGCTCTCGCCGCGGATCGCCGACAGCTCCAGCCAGCCGCCGCCGGCCACGTCGAGCACCACCGGCGGGTTGCCGCTTGTGATCGACATTGCCCGCACGTCGCCATCGACGCCTTCCAGCGCCACGCTGTCGCCGTCGGCGAGCCGGTAATGCAGCATGCCGTCCTGCTCGACGATGTCGTAGCCGGGGTCGTAACCGCCGCTGCCGCCATCGCGATCGTTGTCGGCGACGCCGGTGATCGTATCCTGGTAGTCGACCGCATGCACGGCGCCGGGCCGTGCGAACGCCCCCGTCATCACGGCGGTTGCGACGGAGAGCGAGAGCATCTTCAAGCGCCGCTGCGACTCGACGCGCCGGGCCTCGAGACGTGCGTTGTCGATGATGGATTGCTGCCAGAGCGGCGGCAGCGGCGGATGGTAGGCGTAGCTTCGTGCACGGGAGCGCGGATCGCGCTTCTGCGTTGGGTAGGACATTCGATTTCCCGGAAATATGCAAGAGCCGCCAAGCGCGAACGCTTGTCGGCCAACTGAAATACCCTCCCGAGCGCAAGCTAGCACGGCATGTTGGTGGCATCCATAAGTCGTTGGTCGCAAGCTGCGCGCCGCGATGCGATTGTGTGATCGTTATCGCACTGCCTGCGCAAGCGGGCTCGACTCGCCCGAGGAGCAAGTTGAGCCGCTGTGCGAATCCGTTTGACGGTTCCCCGCCCTTTTCTTGTCCGAAGGCGCTGATATAGACCGACCTCCTTCGGTCGTTCGCTTCCTCGACCGCACGCAACATCGCGTCCGGTCGAGCGCGATCGGGGTAGCGACCGCCGGCGATCACGGCGTGGATGCTCGTCGAGTTGCCGATATCTTCCAGCGGGTTCCTGCTCGGCAGCACCAGCTCGGCGCGATGGCAGGACAGGCGCTTGCGAGACGCGCCGGCCCCGTACTTCCGGGCCGGCGTCGACCTATGCGGCCGCCCGAACTCAGGCTGAAACGGGCGCAGCCCGGCGCGAGGCACGCAGGCCGAACCAGCCGAGTTCAGCGAAGGCCAGCACCACCAGCGCCTGCGCCGTGACGAAGGCCACCCCGAACGGGCTCGGCTGCCAGGTGCCACCGAAGGCCACCCAGGCGCTGCCGGCCACCCAGGCGAAGTTGATCGCAATCACGGCGGTCATCGCGCCGCGCGGCACCGAGGCGCGGCGCGAGAGCGCGAGCACCCATGCCACGAAGGGCAGGCAGATCAGGCCGGCGATGCGCTGCAGGCCGGCGGGCAGCTGCAGCAGCGGCGCCAGCATGTCGGCTGCGGTGAGCAGCAACAGGGCCGTGGCGCCGGTCGCGAGACCGTCCACGAGCAGCAGGCGGGGCAGGAAGTTCGGGCTGGCGAAGGTGCGTTGCAACGACATGGCGGAACTCCTTGTGGTCGGGTCGGGACAATGCTGGTCCGCGGCCGTTCCCGATGCCATTACCTGCCAGGTAATGACGATCGCGGCCCGCGATCGGCTATCGTCCGCGCATGACCATTCCCGCATCCGAGCAACGGCCGGTGGGGGAGCAGCTGCGCGGCTGGCGCCGCCGGCGGCTGCTCTCGCAGGAAGCCCTCGCCGGCCTGGCCGACATCTCGTCGCGCCACCTGAGCTTCCTGGAGAACGGCCGTTCCGTCCCCAGCCGCGCGATGCTGTTGCGTCTGTCCGACCGGCTCGACGTCCCGTTGCGCGAGCGCAACCGCATGTTCACCGCGGCGGGTTACGCGCCGGTCTACGGCGAACATGCGCTGGACGACTCGAACCTGGAGGCGGCACGGCGGACGATCGCCCTGGTGCTGCGCGGCCACGAGCCGTATCCGGCGCTCGCCGTCGACCGCCACTGGCAGATGCACGCCGCCAACCGCGCGCTGGTCCCGTTTCTCCGGGGCGTGGCGCCGGCGCTGCTCGAGCCGCCGATCAACGTGCTGCGCCTGAGCCTGCACCCGGACGGCGTGGCGCCGCGTATCGTCAATCTCGGCCAGTGGCGCGCGCACCTGATACAGCGCCTGCGCAGGCAGGTCGAGACCAGCGGCGACGCCGTCCTCGACGACCTGCTGCAGGAGCTGTTGTCCTATCCGGCGCCGGACCATGACGAGTCGCCTGACCCGGCCGCCATCGTCGTGCCCATGCGCCTGCGCACCGAAGCCGGCGAGCTTTCCTTCCTCAGCACCACCACCGTGTTCGGCACGCCCGTCGAGGTGACGCTGTCGGAACTGGCGATCGAATCGTTCTTTCCCGCCGATGCGAAGACAGCGAAGGTAATGCGCGCGATGTCGCTGGTCGGCCGGGTCCTTCGGTTCAAGTTGCCACGATTGAAGCAGGACGCCTGACGGCGGATCCCGCGGCTCGGCGTTTCGCCAGCCACGACGATGCGATCCCGGCATGGGGTGCGGCTCCCCGCGTATACACGCTGGCGCTCGGCGGGCGCGCTCGCGCCGCTTACCGGCCCTGCCTGTCGGCAAGATCGTTGACCAGCACCTCGCCGGTGCCGAGCAAGATCGCAATCAGTCCACCGCGCGATAGATCACCTGCCCACCCCGGATCGTCGCCCGCACGTCGGCCAGTCCGGTGACGTCCAGTGCCGGATCCGTGCCCAGCATCACCAGGTCGGCTTCCATTCCGGCGGCGATGCGCCCCTTGCGCCCGCCGTGACCGAAGCGGTCGGCCGGCGCGGTGGTCAGCGTGGCCAGGACCTGGCGCCAGTCCAGCCCTGCCAGTGCAAGCAGTTCGATCTCGCGGCGCGTATCGACGTGCGGAATGTAGTCCACGTCGGTGCCGAACAGCACGGTGCCGCCGGCCTGCGTATATGCCCGCACCTGCTGGATGGCATGGCCGATGAACCGTTCGACCAATTCTTCCGGTGCCTTCTCCCGCCGCAGTTCGACTTCGAACAGGGTCAGGGTAGGGATCAGCGCGATCTCCGCTGCGCGCAGGCGCCGCACCAGCGCCGCGTCCCATGGGCCCGAGGACGGCGTGCTGTGCGTCAGCACGTCGACCCCGCT
Organism: Luteimonas salinilitoris; assembly: GCF_041300785.1. NCBI lineage: Bacteria > Pseudomonadati > Pseudomonadota > Gammaproteobacteria > Lysobacterales > Lysobacteraceae > Luteimonas > Luteimonas salinilitoris. The sequence continues at coordinate 173,891 of NZ_JBFWIB010000008.1, read as the reverse complement.
CGCGATCGACACCTCCAGCCCTTCCATGTTGGTCGGATGCGCGAACGCCGGCTTGCCGGCGCGGTGCGCCTCCTCCACCACGGCGCGGGCGATCCCGACATCCATCGGCAACACTCCGATCTCGCCGCCGACGACCGCTCCCGCGAACAGCTTGACCCCGTCGGCGCCGACGGCCAGCTGCCGCGCGGCGCGCCCCCTTGCCTCGTCGGGGCTGCCCACTTCCGCGCTCGGCACGTCCAGCTCCTCCAGCAACCCGCGGATGTAGACCGGCGTTCCGCCTTCGGGAAAGAACGGCGTATCGACATGGAGGATGTGCGGCCCGGTGATCTCGCCCGCCTCGATGCGCCTGCGCAGCGCCGCCGCATTGCCGTTGAACGAGGAAACATCGAACACCGTGGTGAAGCCCCAGCGCGTCAGCATGTCCTGTAGCGCCGCGTCCATCTCGCGCGCCGGGCGGGTGGCCGCCTCGCGCGTCACCGGCGCCAGGAAATGCACGTGGCTGTTCCAGAACCCCGCCGTGATGATTTTGCCGTTGCCGTCGATCACCTCGATCCCGTCCGGCACCTCCACCTCGTCCGAGGCGCCCACCGCCGCGATACGGCCGTCGCGCACCAGGACCGTTCCGCGTTCGACCGGATCCGCATCCGGCGCCGGATAGATGCGCGCATCGACGATGGCCAGATCCGCAGCCGCAACCGGACACGCGCAGGCAACGAGCAACACCCAGAGCAAAATTTTCATCGACGTGTCATCCGGGTTCCTTCACAAGGCCGCATCCGATCGCCACGGCACGGAGCGACGTCGAATCGAAGCCACACCGGATCGGAACAGCAAGAACGCCGCCTCGCCATGCGGCGGCCGGCGGAGCGGGCATCCGCACTGGGCGGATCATAGTCCGAACGGGCGCTGCGCAACATCGGCATACCCGCCGGTGAAATCGCATCGGACAGGGACCGCGTTCCGGATCATGATCGCCTCGCCTCCGAAGTCTCCGGACGCGCATCATCGCAGGAGGCCGATGGCCGTCAAGTGCACGGCCCGGCCGGGAACGCCCTACTCCACGCACCCGTGCGCCAGCGCGAAGTCGATCGCCGCGCATACCGCCGCCACCTGCGCGGCATTGCACTGCTCGGGGGTCGCCCGGGGGCTGTCGGGGTAAACCTCGGTGGTGGTCACGTACCGGGCATCGGTGATGCCCATGCACAGGCCGAGCTGCTTGACCGGATAGTTGATGACGCCCGGCGCGACCACGGGCGAGCCGATGATCGCACCGTCGCGGTCGGCCGGCGCGATGTGGGTGACCTGCGCCACCGCCGCGATCACCGCCCGCTGGAATTCCGGTTGCGGATTCCCGCTGTCGCCGACCAGGTAGAAACCGTCCGGGACCTCGTCGGGCACATATGCAACGCCATCGCGGGCGGCCAGCGCCGGGCGAAACTCCGATTCGTCGGTATCGGTGGTCTCGTGCAGGTCGATGTGCACCAGCAGGCGATCGCGCAGCGGCGCCACCAGGCGCATGAGCGCCGCCGATTCCTGCGCCGGGCTGTCGTCGCGGAACGAGCGGTTTGGATCCACCGCATGCAGGTTCCAGCGCTGGATCATCTCGTAGGCCCATGGGCTCACGCACGGCGCGACGACGAGGTTGATTCGGCCCGCGTAGTCCGCCATTTGCCGCTCGACGAACTGCAGGGCGCCGTGCACGCCACTGGTCTCGTAGCCATGCACGCCGCCGGTCACCAGCGCGCCGGGAAGCCCGTCCTGCCAGTCGCGGCTCCTGATGGCGAGCAGCGGGTAGGTGTCGGGGCCATAGTCCAGGCGGCCGTACTCCTGCACGTCGAAGCGCGGGCGCAGGCGCTCGATCACGCTCAGCACGTCCGCCTCGAAGCTGCGCTTGCGGCTCTGCCGCGACAGCCAGTCCGCTTTCTCGGCGGCGCCCCAGGGGCGTCCGGGCGTGCCGATCGGATAGGGGGCGTGGGTCGTCATCGCGTCGCTCGCTCTGCGGTGGCATCCGGTAAGGCGATGCACTCTAGCATTGCGCCACAGCGCGGGCGGCGTGTCGGGATTCCCCTGGCGAAGGCACCGCCGCTACTGCACCGGCGCCTCCACTGCCGCGTCGTAGGCGTGCAGGTCGAGCACCGCGGTGACCTCCACGACGAGGCCATCGCGCAGTCGCAGGAACCATGCGTAGCTGTTCTCGTAACGTCCGCCGTCGCGGAGGGTCGCGCTGGCTTCGAACAGCACCACCACGGTGTCTCCGTCGGCGTACAACCTGCGCACCTCCGGCACCAGGGGCGAGGCCAGCCGCACGTTGAACGGCGTGAGCACGTCGCGCTGCAGCGCTACGCGATCATAGGTGCCGGCGCTCGGGGTGGGTCCGAGAATCGTCCAGGTCGCATCCGGCGACAGCAGGTCGAAAAGCGAGCCGCGGCCGGTGCTCCAATCGGCAAAGGTACGCTCGACCCGGGCCAGGTTGGCCGTCTCCTCCGCACTCCGGTGCGTCGCCCCGGCAGCCGCCACCAGCGGCGCCACAAGCAGGGCCGTGGCAAGAACGATCGATGTGGGCTTCATCGCGGCGCCTCAATGCGGGCTGGCGGTGGGGCGGACGATCATCTCGCTGACGTCGACGTCCTCGGGCTGGTCGATGGCATAGGCGACCGCGCGTGCGATGGCCTCGGGCTCGATCCGCACCCGACGGTAGGCTTCCATCGCCTCGCGCGCGGTGGCGTCGGTGATGGTGTCGGCCAGTTCGGAGGTCACCGTGCCGGGCGACACCACGGTCACGCGCAGGCGATCGGTCTCCTGGCGCAGGCCGTCCGAAATCGCCCAGACCGCATACTTGGTCGCGCAGTAGACCGCCGCCGTCGGCGACACCGCGTGCGCACCGATGGAGGCGATATTGATCACGTGCCCCGCGCCCTGCGCCTCCATGCGCGGCAGCACGGCGGCGATCCCGTGCAGCACGCCACGGATGTTGACGTCGATCATGCGGTTCCACTCTTCCACCTGGAGCGCACGCAGCGGCGACAGCGGCATCACTCCGGCGTTGTTGACCAGCACGTCGATCCGTCCGAATTCCTCCACGGCGGCGGCGGCGAAGGCCTCGACCTCCTCGCGCGACGTCACGTCGACGGCGCGGGCGTGCACGCTGCCGCCGCCGGTGACGGCGCGGGCGGCCAGGTGCTCGAGGCGGTCGAGCCGGCGCGCGCCGGCGACGACGGTGGCGCCCGCTTCGGCGAGATGGCTGGCGATGGCCTCGCCGATGCCGCTGCTGGCACCGGTGACGAGGACGATCTTGTCGCGAATGGTCATGGCGTTCTCCCTTGCGGCGCTTGCCGGTTGCGCACAGCATCGCGTCCGCCGCCGATCGGACGGTAGACGGAAACTCCGCATCGCTTGCACGATCGTGCAGGATGGATCCCAGCTTTCGCCGAAATGACGGGACGCGGAAATCGCCGGAATCGGCATGCTTTTTTGCAGTCCGGCGGGGCAAGCGCCTGGACATCGACGGCAGGCCGCTCCGGCTACGCCCGCCGCCGCAACCCGCGCTTCTCGAACCAGTGATGAGCGTATGGATTGTCGTTGTACGGCGGAATCTCGCGGTATCCGTTGCGCGCATACAGTGCGCGGGCTTCGGTAAGCGCGCGATTCGTGTCCAACTGCAGCGTGTCCACGCCCAGCGCGACGGCATGATTCTCGAGCGTTTCCAGCAGGCGCTGGGCAATGCCCAGCCCACGCGCCGAAGGCGCGATCCACATGCGTTTGATCTCTCCGATGTCGCTTCCCGTGACCTTCAGCGCGCCGCAGCCGACGGGCTCGCCATCCAGGCGCGCGACCAGGAACAGACCCGCCGGCGGCACCAGTTCGCCGGGATCGGCCGAAGGGCCGCGCGTCGCGTCGAAGCCCGTCTCGAAACGCTCGTCCAGCTCGCGCAGAACGGCCGGATGCCTGCCCCCGGGCTGCCGAAACGACCCTCATCCGCCCGCCCATGAGCCGGATCCCGTTCTTTCCTGTCCCTCGGTCGGCTTTTCGGCGCAAATGCAAGCCTTCACAAAATCCGAATGGAACCCGTCGCACATACTCTCCGCACAACCGATTCCCGTTACCGCCTCAGGAGACCCAGCATGAACCGCAAGCACGTTCTTTCCATGGCCGTCCTCACCCTGCTGCTGGCCGGTCCCGCCGTTGCACAGGAAGGCGCCGCGCAGCAGATGACGCCCGAGATGCAGGCGATGATGGAGGCTTACCAGAAGGCCGGCACGCCAGGCGCCGAACACCAGCACCTGGCCTCGATGGCCGGCACCTACGACCTCACGGTCAGGAGCTGGCATGCGCCCGGCGCCGAACCCGCCACCGACACCGGCACCGCCACCCGCAGGATGATCCTCGGCGGCCGCGTGATGGTCGAGGAGGTGAACTCGCAGATGATGGGACAGCCCTTCACCGGCCATGGCATGCACGGCTTCGACAACATCACCGGCAAGTACTGGGCGACCTGGAACGACAGCATGAGCACAGGCCTGATGGTCAGCGAGGGCACCTGCGAAGCCGACCGTGCCTGCACCTATACCGGGACCTATCACGACGCGGTGAGCAAACAGCCGCAGACCGCGCGCATGACCAGCCGCTGGACCGACGAGAACACGGAGGTGTTCGAAATGTACGCCCCCGGCATGGACGGCAAGGAAACCAGGATGATGGAGATCACCTACAAGAAGCGCGGTCGGTAACGCGGCTGCTCGACGAAGTCGGGGCTTTCCTCCTGGAAACTCCGCATCGCCTGCGCGATCCTGCAGGACGGGTCGCGCTCATCGCCCGGAAGCGGCGCCTCGACGCGGTGCACATCGCGCTGCCGATCGCCGGGCCGCACCCGGCTGCGGCATTCCTCGGCAGGTTGTCGCGACCCGGCAACGGCCGCGTGCACTCCGTTCCGATCAGTCGCGAATGGAGGCGACGAAGCCTTCGAGAAAACGCCGAAGCGCCTCTTCGGATTTCGGGTCGACGATCGCGCCGTTCTCGTCGAACACCTGCCCCGCGCGCGACACCAGCAACTTGCCGCCGGTCCACAAGCGCGCGCCGAGGGTGCGCAGCACCGGCAGCCAGGCGTTCTGCGACAGGATCGTGCCGAAGCCGCCGGGCGAGGCGCCGATGATCGCCACCGGCTTGCCGCCGAACACCCGGCCGATGTCTGCCGGCGGGCGGCTGAGCCAGTCGATCGCGTTCTTGGTCACGCCCGGGATCGAGTTGTTGTACTCGGGCGTGGCGACGAGCAGCCCGTCGGCCGCGGCGATCGCATCCTTCAGCCCGGACACTGCATCGGGCACGCCGTGGGCGGCCTCCTCGTCGGCATCGTACAGAGGAAACGCGCGGATCGAGGCGATCTCCAACCGGCTGCCGGCCGGCATCGCCGCCTGCGCGGCGCGCAGCAGCGCGGAGTTGTAGGACGCGCGGCGCAGGCTGCCGCTGAAACCGATGATGGTGGTCAACGTCATTGCCTCCCTTCCCCTTTCCAAGGGCAGATCCTACCCCGATCACGCAAGGGGACCTGGCTTGTTCGGCTATTCAGCCAAGGTCATCGTCTCGTACAACTTCTTCGCGTCGGAGACGTCGAGTTCGCTGATCCGCACTTCGCCGCCCGGGATTTCGGCCATGATGGTGGCGACGCTGATGACGCGGCCGCCGGCGACGACTGCGAGGCGCTTGCCGACGTTCTCCGCCGTCGCCATCCGCAGACGGCGGGCGCCCTCCCCGGTCAAGCGGAGGTCCAACGTCGCGAACTCGCCGTCTTCCAAGCCCAAGTCGACGGAGGCGACCTGCGTGCCTTCCACCACGGGGACGGGCTGCAGCGCGAGGACCGAGGTGTCGGCGTCGTCCTGCCGCAACATCGGCAGCGTCATCGCATCGGGCTGGCCCGGCTCGGCAGCGAGATGGAACGCAACGTCGCCTCGAACCGGCTGCATCGCTTCCGATTCGACCGAAGCCTCTTCCCTGTTGACATGGGTACATCCTGCAACAGCAAACACGGCGACCAGCGCCATCGCAGCCAAGGCATCGCGGGCGACCGTCGAAGGCCTGGAGCGCCGGGCCAACGACGGCAGTTCACCTCCGAAGAGTCGGTGCGGTTTTGATAGGTGGGAAATGGTCCCTGGCACCTTCTCCGTCTCCTGCAATGCCTGGCTGGCGCGCATGATCGTCTGTCCCTTCTGGCTCTCAAGATCTCAGGCAATCGCCGGCGCCGCCGGGCAGAAGGCCGAAGCCATCGAAGCGGATTGCCGGGGCTGAAACCGGGCCCACAGTGAATTTTCCTGGGACATCCAGGGCAATCCAAACCGAAACGGATCGGAACGGGGCCACCATCTTTAGTTTGCAGCGCCGGTCAGTTTCCGTCAGCCTGTCGTTGTGCCTGATGGTACCAGCGCTCGTACTTGTTCGTCAGCGGCGAATGGGGATCGATGCGCGCGATCGCGTCGGGCATCGCCGCGAGCACCTGCCCTGCACCTGCCCGCCAGGGCGCCACGCCCTCGGCCTACCTGCTCTCTTGCGCCGGTGTCGATTTCCGCCGGTGCGACTCGTCGTAGGATCAGAGGGTCGTCCTCTGTCTTTGGAGAATCGCCATGCCCAGCACCATCCGCCTCTACCGCGTCCTGAAAGCCCCGCCCGAGCGCGTCTACCGCGCGTTCCTGGATCCGGCGGCGATGTGCAAATGGCTTCCGCCGCACGGGTTCACCGGCACGGTGCACGAAATCGATGCGAAGGTCGGCGGCCGGTATCGAATGTCGTTCACCAACTTCGGCACCGGCAACAGCATCGCGTTCGGCGGCGAATACCTGGAACTGGTGCCGAACGAGCGCATCCGCCACACGGACCGTTTCGACGATCCCAACCTGCCGGGCGAGATGACCACCACCGTCACGCTCAAGGCCGTCTCTTGCGGCACCGAACTGCAGATCGTGCAGGAAGGCGTACCGGACGTGATCCCGGCGGAAGCCTGCCACCTGGGCTGGCAGGAATCGCTGTCGCTGCTGGCGCAGGTGGTGGAACCGGAGATTCCGGACTGACGCAGGCCGCGCGCCCGGCACCGGCTGCGCGAGCCATTCGCTCTCAGTACGCATCTGGTGCGGTAGTGGCGGATCTGCCGGATCCGCCCTGCGGGCGCAGACGCGTCTCCGGTTCATGCCAGCCAGCCTGCACCGCCCTGTCCCTCGGATGGCACGGTCGCACGGACGTCATCCGCGTGTCACTTCCGGGCAATACGTTCTCCGCATTACCCGCGGAGACTCGCCGTGCCCGCACATGTCGCCGCCCTGCCCGCCGACGGGGAACGCAGTACCTCGTCGCAGTGGGTGTCCTGGCTGCTGGTGGCCGCGCTGATCTACCTGCTGCTGGCCGCGGTCGGGGCGATCGGCGATGGCTTCAAGGCGGCGACCGGCAACAACGCCAAGCAGCTGTTCGCGTTCGCGACCAATCCCTTCGTGGGCCTGATGATCGGCCTGGTCGCCACCGCCCTGATCCAGAGCTCCAGCACGGTCTCCTCGATCATCGTCGGCATGGTCGCCGGTGGATTGCCCATCGAGATCGCCATTCCGCTGATCATGGGCGCCAATATCGGCACCTCGCTCACCAGCACCATCGTCAGCCTGGGGCACGTGCGCAACGGCGAGGAATTCGGCCGCGCCTTCTCGGCCGCGACCGTGCACGACGCGTTCAACATCCTCGCCGTGGCCATCCTGCTGCCGCTGGAACTGCTGTTCAGCCCGCTGCAGCGCAGCTCGGAGGCGCTGGCCGGGCTGCTGGTCAGCGATGCGGCGGTCGACATGAAGGGCATGAACTTCATGAAGACGCTGCTGGCGCCCGCCTCCGACACCCTCGGCGCCGCGGTGGGCTGGATACCAGGCGTCTGGTCCGGCATCGCGCTGATCGTGATCGGCGTGGCGCTGATCCTGTTCGTGGTCTCGGCCATCGGCAAACTCCTGCGCAAGGTCATGGTCGGCCGCGCAAAGAGCATCATGCACGCCAGCGTCGGGCGTGGGCCGCTGTCCGGGATGGCCTCGGGCACCGTCATCACCGTGCTGGTGCAGTCCTCGTCGACGACGACCTCTCTGATCGTCCCGCTTGCCGGCACCGGCGTCTTCAGCCTCAAGCAGGTCTATCCGTTCACGCTCGGCACCAACATCGGCACCTGCATCACCGCCCTGCTCGCGGCCACGGCCATCACCGGTCCGACCGCGGTGCTCGCGCTGCAGATCGCGATCGTGCACCTGCTGTTCAACGTGCTGGGCATCGTGCTCATCTACGGCCTGCCTTTCCTGCGACAGCTGCCGCCCACGATTGCCGTCACGCTGGCCGGACTGGCGCAGAAGAACAAGCTCTACGTGGTCGCCTACATGGGCGGCCTGTTCTTCGTGCTGCCGCTGGCGCTGATCGGCTTCAGCCAGCTCTGACCAGGGAAACTTCCGCCATGGACACCGACCACCGCCGTGAAACCGAGACCCGCATCCGCGAACTGCGCCAGTCCATCGAGGCGCTGGAGCGCGAGCTGGAAAGCAGCTCCACCCAGAAGCAGGCGCAGCACGAAGTGCTGGAGCACCTGGACGAATACATCAACGCGGTGGACACCAAGGTCAGCAGCCTCAAGCTGTTCTGGCAGACGTTGAAAGAGGAATGGCGGAAGCAATGAACATGTCCGCCGTCGCGCGTGCGCATATGCCGATGGCGATCACCGCCTGCGGCCTGGCCGTGCTGCTGGCGGCCTGCGGCGAACAGGCCGACACGCCTGCGCGGATCACCGCGGAAACCATCCTCGTCGACGGTTCCAGCACCGTGTACCCGCTGACCCGCGAGGCCGCGCGGCGCTTCCGGCGCAGCGCGCGCGGTGCGGAGGCCGTCGACGTGCGCTTTTCCGGCACCACGGCGGGCTTCCGGCGCTTCTGCGCCGGCGAGACCGACATCGCCAACGCTTCGCGCCCGATGAACCGGGAAGAGGAAGCCGAATGCGCGCGCAACGGCATCGAGCACATGCGGCTTCCGATCGCCACCGACGCCGTCAGCATTGTCGTGCACCCGGACAACGGCTGGGCCCACGACATCAGCATCGAAGAACTCGGACGGCTCTGGGCGCCGGAAGCCGAGGGCCGGGTCGGGCGCTGGCGGGACCTGCGCAGCGATTGGCCGGACCGGCCGATCGTGCTGTTCGGGCGCGGGCAGGACTCGGGCACCTACGACTACTTCACCGAAAGCGTCACCGGCGCCGCGCGCCGCAGCCGGCACGACTACACCGCCAGCGAGGACGAGGAACTGCTGGCCGAAGGCATCGCCGGCGAACCCGACGCCCTCGGCTTCTTCGGCATCGGCGCCTACCACCGTCACTGGGACAGCCTGAAGCTGCTCGCCGTCGACAACGGCCAGGGCCCGGTCTTCCCAACCCTGGACACGGTCAAGGCCGGCCGGTACCAACCGCTGTCGCGGCCGCTGTACCTGTACGTCAACCTGGACGCGTTCGCGCGCAAACCGCAGCTGCGCCCGTTCCTGCGCAGCTACCTGGGCGGGCTGCGCAGCTGGATCCATTTCACCGGCTTCATACCGCTGGGCGCGAACGCTTATGCCGAGAGCCTGCAACGGCTGGCGGAGAACGGCACGCAGGCTCCGTGAGGCACGAGGCGGCCGGTGCCCGCACTTACGCCGCAAGCCTGTCGATGGGGGCATGCGGGTATTCGGGCTGGCGCTTCTGGAACGACACGATCGCGGGCTTCTGGATCACGCCGCCATCGATGTTCACGGCGCGGGACAGGGTCGGGTCGTTCTCCCAGCCGGCGCGGCCCTTCGCCATGGTCGACACGTACACCACCAGCGCCGCGGAGATGGAACGCGAGGCGCTTTCCCACAGATAGCTGGGTGTGTGGTCGACGGCGTAGTAGTCGACACCGCCGACCTGGAACATCGGATCACGGAAGGTCGTGGGTTTGGCGAAATAGAACCCCATGCCCTCGTCGCAACTGACATCGATGACCAGGCAACCAGGCCGCAGGCAGCCGGCCTCGTCCCGGGTGACGAAGTCGATCGGGCTGGCAGGGTTCTGGAAGGTGCCGTTGATGATGATGCCCGCCTCGCCGATCAGATCACCCAGCGGCAGGCGGCTGCCGTCGTGCTGGACGACCATCATCCGGGCCTCGCCTTCCGTGCCCGGCTCGATGCGGACGTAATGGCAATCCAGCACCTCTTCGCGCACCTCGTGGTCGGGGCGCTGGATGCAGATGGTGATGTCGCGGAAGCCGTGCGCCTTGAGCGCGTAGATGGCACCGCGGCTGACCGCGCCGAAGCTGAAGATGATCGCCTTGCGCTGGTTGCCGTAGTGGCCATCGATGCCCTTGAGCTGCAGCGCATGCAGCACCGCGCAGTAGCCGGCCATCTCGTTGTTCTTGTAGAAGGTGTGCCGCCCGATACGGCCGTCGGGACTCCAGATGAACATGTCCTCGAAGGCGACCAGGGTCTGTCTGCGGTCGATCGCCGCCTGGGTGATGGCGCGCTGCTGGGCGCAATGCACGTAGCCCCACAACACCCCGCCCTCGCGCAGTTCCTGCAGGTCCGCGAGCACCGGCTTGGCGATCACCACCGTACCGGCATCGGCCAGCAACTCGGCGCGCGAGGCGATGCCGCCCGACTGCGCCGCGATGTCCGCGTCCGGCATACCGAAAGGCGCGCCGTAGCCAATTTCGAACACCAGCTGGCGGCGGACATCTTCCGGCAGTCGCGAGAGATGCTCGGGATGGATGGGAACGCGACGCTCGTCGGGCTTGCGCGACGTGCCGACGATGCCGATAGAAGATGAATTCAGTTGCATACCCGGTTCCTGCATGAGATGAGACCGTCCGGCGGTCTGAAGGCGGCCGACGCCGAAGCTGCCGCCAGGGAGGCAGCAGGATGCTCAGTGCGGAGAGTGGGTGAAGGTGCGGCGCGGCTGAGCGGCCGTCACGACATTGCGTCGTGGTGCCGACGCAGTATGCGCCTTTGCGCGTTATCGAATGTGAGCAGAACCTGCCCGCTTCGGGAAAATGGTCCTTCGGGTTCATTTCCCGCCATATCCACCTTTGCGAATCGGGCTGCGGCTCGGCGGGCGGTGGTGGCTTCTCGCACAAGGCCTGCCTGGACCGCGAGCTGGCGACCAAGCTCAGCCCAGGCTGCGACAGTTCAACGGGTCCGATAGACCGGCTGCTGGACACGCAGGAAACTGAATCGTCACTCCCGCAAGCAGAACAGGGGTCAGTGACCCCTGTTCTTCTGCTTCTGCGGAGCCGGGGCGTCCGCCGTGCACCGCACCTATCCGGGGCACGGGCCGGTGGTCACTTCCGTGCGCGAGCCGCTCGAGACGCCCCAGGTGGCGATATGGCCGGTGCAGTCCTTCCATCTGCCGCCGATCGCCACGCCATTCGCGTCGTAGTAGGTGTACTCGATCCAGGATCCGCCGGGACCGTCTGGTGGCTCTTTCGCGATGGCGGCTCCGAACGCAGTCGCGCTCATTGCGAGGGCAAGGACGAAAACACGGGTACGAGACATTCCGTTCTCCTTCGTGATGGCGATAGCGCCACTATCGAGGCTAATGGCATGCAGAGAGCCGGGGCAAACCCAGGCGCGGACTTCGGTCACGTTTCGCCCTATCGGCAAGCTCAGGCGCCGGTGCATTCATGGACGACCGGCGCTTGCCGCATGGCTTCTCGATGGAAGGAAAGCGGGACCTCGCCTTTCCCGTCAGGCATCTCAGCGCCCTCCCGCCGCCGCCTCGATCGCCGCCACGTCGAACTTCTTCATGTCGAGGAACGCCTGCGTGACCCGCGCCACCGTCTCCTCGTCGCCCGAAGTCATCACTTCGCCGAGCACGACCGGGGTGACCTGCCAGGACAGGCCGAAGCGGTCCTTGCACCAGCCGCACTGCTCGGATTCCGACACGGCGGAGAGCTGCTCCCAGTAGCGGTCGATCTCGGCCTGGTCGCGGCAGTGGACCATGAAGGAGATCGCCTCGTTGCAATAGAACCCGGCCGCCTCCCGGGCCTGCTGGTCGAACCACAGGTGCGGGGTGAGGGGCTTGGCGAGGGACATGCGAATTCTCCTTGTATCGAGGGGTCTCGATCGTCAGACGATCCAGCAGGGCCGGAATCGACACGAAGGACAGGGACTTTCGTGGCTTCCGGACTGCCCGATTCCGGCGTAAACCGGGATCGGTCGACTCCTCCCACAGCGCCGGATCCACTGCGCCGACGGGATCGCACCGCCGGGCGTGGCGGCCGCATGCCGCGTACATCGCACCGGGTGAGGGTCGGTTTTGCCGGCAACCGGACGAAGGGAGCCTGAGGGTGAGCAATGGCACCTCGCCGCCTGTTTCTTCTACGCTGCGCACACACCCACCTCGCCTGCATTCCCATGGATAACCTGCTGCCGATCCTGTTGCCACTGGCGCTGTTGGACAGCCTGAACCCCTCTGCCCTGGTGGTGGCGCTGTGGCTGCTGTCGCAACCGCGGGCGGCGCCGCGCCTGCTGGCCTACGTGGCCGGCATCCTGGTCGCCTATCTCGGCCTCGGCATTGCGATGATGCTGGGCATCACCGCCGCGCGCGACACGCTGACCGCCGTGCTGGATCATCCCGTCGCCCTGGCGTTGCAGGCGCTGCTGGGCGCAGGGCTGCTGGTCTATGCGATCTTCGCGCCCTCCGACGCGCACCAGGCGCGCGAGCCGCGCACGCCGGCCAGCGGACGACTGGCGGCCTTCGCGCTGCTGGGCATGACGGTGACGGTGGTGGAGCTGGTGACCGCGCTGCCCTACTTCGCTGCCATCGCGCTGATGATCGCCGCGGAGCTGTCCCCGGCGCAGTGGCTGCCGCTGCTGGTGGGCTACAACCTGGTGTTCGTGGCGCCGCCATTGCTGCTGCTGGGCCTGCATGCACTGCTCGGCCGCCGTACCGACGAACGCTTCGCCCGCTGGCGCGAACGCCTGCGCCGCGGCGCGCGCGAAGCGACGCTGTGGATCTTCGGCATCGTCGGCGTGGCGCTGCTGGGCGACGCGGTGGGCCGGTGGATCAAGGCCGGGAAGGAACGGGACGATGCGGTGGCGGTACACGCACCGGCATCGCCCGCGCAGGGAAATGCGACACGTCCGGCCGCGGATCGTAGCAAGCCGCGGATGATCTAATTGCGTCCGTCCCTGAAGGGCCGCGCCATCGCTTCCAACAAGCCGCGCTGCTCGTCGTCGCCGGTGAGCTCCCACATGAAGACGCCGAGCAGGCCGCGATCCCTGGCGAGCTGCGCGCGGATCGCAACCGATTTCGGGTCCTCGTAGCTGACGAACTTCCGCTCGCCGCGATGGAGCAGCCACGGCGACTGCGCGACCGGATGCCAGTGCTGCTCCCATTGCGGATCCGGCAGCAGGTTGGCCTTGATGTCGCGCCAGGCACCCGGATCGAACGTCCCGGCGTAGGCCTGGTACAGGCCATGATCCGCCTCGGAGGAAACCCGGAAGCCGCGGCCATAGAACGGAACGCCCAGCACCAGCTTGTGCGCGGGCACGCCCTGCTGCCGGTAGTAATCGATCGCGCCCGCCACATTGTTCCAGCGCCGCATCGGCTGATCCAGCGGATCCTCGGCGACTTCGTTCAACGGCGCGTTGAACGAGGAAACCGCAGAGAAACCGGTGCCCATGTCGTAGGTCATCAAGTTGATGAAGTCGAGCACCCCGGCGAGCTCGGCCAGCTCGTAGCTGCGCGCAGGGTCGTAAGGACCCGTCGACTGCAGGCGCCCTGCCGGAAGCGCGGCGGTGAGCAGGAACGATTGCCCGCGCTCCTTGCCGAGTGCCCGCAGCTGCCGCCGGAACTCGCGCGCCAGCAAGGTCATGTTGCGCCGGTCCTGCGGACGTGCGCCGATCTCCGGCGGTCCCCCGTAGACCGGATACTCCCAATCGATGTCGACGCCGTCAAAGCTGCCGCGATGCGCGTCGAAGAACAGCGCCACGCACGATGCGACGAAGCGCCGCCTGGACCGTTCAGTCGATGCGGCATCGGAGAATCCGCCCGCGCTCCAGCCGCCGATCGAGATCAGGGTCCGCAGCCTGGGATGCCGGCGCTTGAGCTCGGCAAGGGCGGCGAAGTGCGCGCCCGCTTCGGCGCCCGGGCTTGCGCAGCGGCCCTCGTCGATGGTGGCGAAGGCGTAGAACAGATGCGTGAGCCTGTCTGCCGGAATTCGCGAGATCGGGTAGCGCGCTGCCGAGCCGCCGGGGAAGTAGGCACCGATCACCTTCGCCTCGGGCCGGTTGCCATCGGCGGCGTGGGCCGCGACCAAGGGATTGCTCGCGGCCAGGCCGACGAGGAGAGCAGCGATCATCCATCGAGACACGGGCATCGCCTGTTCGGTTGAACTGCCTGTACTCTGCCAAAAGCGGAGGCCGAGTGCGATACCGGCGGAAGCGCCGGCCGCCGCAAGCAACCGCTTGCGGCGGCCGGCGTCGGACTCAGGAACGGCTTTCCAGAACCTCCCGCCCGTTCAGCGCCTGCACCGGACGCGCGTTCATCGGGAACAACCGGCGGAATGCCGCAATCTGCGCCTTCGACAGCTCGACCGGCTGCTTCAGCACCTGCCAGCGCACCCCTTCGCTGCACGGCGGCGTGGTCAGCGAGCCCGTGTAGGCGTAGTAGCCGTGCTCCTCCGGCAGGAGGTCCTCCGGATCCAGCGCCTTCGCCAGCGCGTGCTTCTCGCCTTCGGAAGGCAGTGCGTCGAACAGGTCCGCGAGCGCCTCGTTGCTCCGGCCTTCCTTCAGCATCACCGCGACCACCGCCAGATGGCCCTCGGCGTCCTTGTGCACGAAGTGCACCTCCATCGGGTAGGCCTTGCCGTCGATCTTCTCCTCGCTCGGCGTATGGAAATGGAACTGCACGAGCGGATACCGCTCGTCGCCGATCTCGATACCGCCGGATTCCGCCAGGTTCACCTGGATCGTGTGGCCGTTGTTGACGACCTCGGCGGGCCCCGCCCGGTACTCGAAATCGATCCCGGGAAGGTCGGCCTCATGTGCGCCTTGGATGTCGATCGGCGACTGCATCCTGCCGGCCGCGCAGCGCTCGAAGCCGGCGTCGATCTCGGCCCAATGCGCCGGGCCGTGCCCGCCTTCGTAGCCCCAGTGCGCCTGTGGCTCGGCGGCGGTGGCGGTGGAGGCGAGCAGGACGCCCAACGTTCCCAACAGAACTCTCTTCATCACTTCACTCTCGATTGCGGGGGAGCCGTAACGGCCGCGGTCGTCAGCGGAGACCGGACCTCGGCCGTTTCTGGCCGGTGACCCTAGAGAGCGTCTTGTGCGAAAAATGTCGGAATTACCGCCACCGGCCCCATGCCGGACGCCATGAGCCCAATTTAGACAAAAAGGTCTAGACAAAATGGTCTAACAGGTATAGGGTGACGCCATCACCGGCAACGCGCACGTATCGATGGCCAAGCCCCGCCTCCCCAGGCCCACCCCCGCCGAACTCGAACTGCTGCGTACGCTGTGGGAGCTGGGGCCTTCCTCGGTGCGCCAGATCCATGAGGCACAGCGGAGGGAGCGGCCCGACCTGGCCTATGCCACCGTGCTGCGGCTGATGCAGGTCATGCACGGCAAGGGCCTGCTCAAGCGCGACGAGAGCCAGCGCTCGCACGTGTACTCAGCCGCGCAGCCGCAGGGCTCGCTGCAGACGAAGCTGCTCGACGACCTGATCCACAAGGCCTTCGCCGGCTCCGGCAAGGCGCTGGTGATGGCCGCACTGCGTAGCGGCCGCGTCAACGACGCCGAACGCGAAGAGATTCAACGCTTCCTCGAGGAGACCCGCGATGACTGAGGCCCTGGCGATGCTGATGCCCGCGTTGGCGCTCGCGTTGTTGCACTTCTTGTGGCAGGGCGCGCTGGTCGGCCTGCTGGCCTGGCTGGCGCTGGTCCTGCTCAGCAACGCCCGGCCCCAGGCACGCTATGTCGTGGCCTGCCTGGCGCTGCTGGCCTGCGTGCTGTTGCCTGTATGGAGCCTGGCGCAAGCGCTGACGGGCGAGGACGCAGCAGCGGTCGCACGCGGCGCGCTGGCGGCCGGCGGCATCGACACCACGATGCCGGCAACGCAGGGCGGTGCGCTGCGAGTGCTGCCGGCCCCATCGGTGGGCGCCCTGCCCTGGATCGTCGCGTTGTGGGCGGCGGGCGTGTGCCTGCTGTCGCTGCGGATGGCCTGCGGGCTGCTCTGGGTGCGCCGGCTCTGCCGCGACGCGCATGCCGAAGCCGGCAGCCGCTGGCAGGCCTGTGTCGACCGGCTCGCGCCGCGGCTGGGCATCGGCCGTCGTGTCCTGCTGCGCCTGGTGGACGCGGGCGACAGCCCGGTGACCGCCGGATGGTGGCGGCCGTGGGCCGCAATTCGAACTCAGGCCTGGACATGAAGAGGCCCAGTACATGCTGGCGAAGTCCACGAAGTCGCCTGCCGAGCGCGTCTATTATGCCAGGCGGGCATGCCTAGATGCCGCTCGGCCGAGAGAAACAGAAGGCTCGAACGAGCCTTTGAGAGCGAAAATATGAAGAAAGACTAAGGAGATTTGCGATGAGCGAAGTCTGGAATGTATGCCCTAAAGAAGGACTGGGCCCGCTGGAATTCGGCATGACGCATGCGGAGGTTGCCGAGTTCGAAAATATAATGGGGCCACTCGACGAGACGACCGAAGAAATCTTGCCTAACGGGCGCGTCACGCAGAATGAGTATCGAGATAGCGGCTCTCCAACTTGCTCGTTTGAAAACGGAATTCTGACCCATATCGGGCTTCGCAAATCAGAAATAATCGATGTCAAATTCCAGGATGTTTCAATCTTCAACGATAATTCGCAGGATGTTTACTCCACACTTGGCCGATCTGCCGGTGCCGTTTACTGGCATCATAACAGCGTGGTGATGCCTAGCTTATGTCTGGAATTGATAGGGTTCGTCATGGAATACAGCCCCAAAGGAAAACCGCCAGTCTTCAAGAGCAAGACCGCAGGTTTTACATGGCCGCGATTGCGCTTGTTCAAGCCAGGCCATTTGCCATTCGACGAGAAGAACCTCATCGAGATATCTAACGAGGTGGCGTGAGACGTCCCGCGGCGGGAGACCGAGAGGCTAAGCGGATACCAATTGGAACCGCACGCCCTGTGGTACCGGAGCTCGGTGCTTTCGCTGTTGGCAGGAATGCTTACTCCTCGAAGTCTGCTTCGCAGTTTTTTCTGTAAGGCAGAGCAGGAAAATACTCTGGAGGCGAAAGAAGTCTGATGGTGCGTGCATGTAGTACATGTAATAATGGCTGTGGAAATGGTGTCGCCCAGACGCGTCGTCCGGACCCGGTCTTTCGGGAAATGTGCGCCATTCTTTGCAAAGTCCAGAAACCGGGGTCAGGATCGACTTCTCCAGCATGGTCCGGAGAAAGTCGACCTCGACCCCTGTTTCTGACCCCTATTTTCTACTCTTGTTTTCGTCGCTGGAGCCGAGCTTCAGCGCGCCAGCCATGACCACCGTCAGGGTCACCATGTACACGTGAGGCGCTGCCCGGCGCGTTGGCACACTCAGACCACCCAGCACCGGAGTTCGAGATGTCCAGACTACGACTGCACCTGCTGGCTACGTTGCTGCTGGCGCCCCTGGCCACAGGCGCCGCGGCCGCGAATCCTCCTGCCGACCACCGCGGCGAAGCCGTCGCGCGCGCGCTTGCGGTTGCGGTGACTCCACGCGCGCAAAGCGAGGTGCTCGTGCTGGGCTCGTGGCATACCGCGGCCTTCAAGGACATGGAGCCGCGCCACCTAGAAAGCACCCTCGAACGGCTGGACCGCTACGCGCCCACGCGGATTGCCGTGGAATCCCTGCCCCCGACGAAATCGCCCTACTGCTCGAGCAGCGCGACCGCTCGGAAGGCGCCAGGATGGTGCTCGACACCTTCGGCAAGCGCATCGTCGAACACGGCCAGGCCATGCAGAAGCATCTGGACACCGATCGGGCCACCGCCGCCAGGCGCGCGGAGGCGCTGCTGACCGACGCCGGGCCGAAGATGGCCGCCGACGCACGCACCGAACTCGTCAGTCGGATGCTGGCCGCCTACGAGTACGACAGCGCCGTCCTGCAGTGGTCGTACCTCACGCCGGAACAGCGCCAGGCAGCCGCACTGAAATCGCCTCCCGGCGGACCGGCAGGAACTGGAGTCAGAGCAGAATGATGCTTACTTGACCGGAAACGTCCTGTTTTTGCTCGTCATTCCCGCGTCGGCCAGGAGGAGAAACGCGATCGAAGGTCAGGCCGTCACTTCGCTGATCGTGCAGGTTCGCATGGACTATCGCTGCGATCGCAACCGGTCCAGGTACATACTAACCCCTGCTTTTTTCCCCGCAGGGATCGACCCGCGCCCCATGGCAATATCCGGTGACATGAGCAAGACCATCGCTACCGGCCCCGGTGACGCCTTGCATGCACTCGCGCAGCGCGACTGCCGGATCGTCCTACGCGCGCTGGGCCCGCGCGGCGACCGCCACGCGGGCATCCACCGCGCGCGCAAGACGATCCGGCGCCTGCGGGCGGTGCTCGCGCTGGGTGCGGCGCGTTTCGGAGCCGACGGCGATGCGATCGATCGCAGGCTGCAGCGACTGGCGGCCGGGCTGTCCGCGCTGCGCGATGCCCAGGCCGTCACCGACACCGCGGACACGCTCGCCTGCGGCGGCGATGCGGCGCAATGGCACCGGCTCGCACGGCGGCTCGCACGCAGGCGCGACCTGCTGCTGCGGCAGGCCTTGGCGGACGATCCGGGCTTCGACCGCCGCCGCGAGCCGCTGCGCAGGGCCGCGGCCGCCATCGACGCCTTGCCCTGGCATGCGCTGCGGCCTGGCGACGTGCGCAAGGCGCTGGCGCGCGGCGAACGGCGTGTCGCCAAGGCACGGAAACAGGCGATGAGGGAACCGACCCCGCAACAGCTGCATCGATGGCGGCGACGTGTACGCAAACTGCGGCTGCAGGTCGATGCCGCCCGCGCACCGGACGCCGTCGCACCCACGCTGTCTGCGACCCTGGCGCGCAAACCGGGCAAACAGGCCAGGGCCCTGAAGAAGCTCGCCGATCGGCTCGGCCGCTACCAGGACCTGCGGATCCTGCGCAGGGCGCTGAAGGAACTGCCCGACACCGCCGCGACACCGGCGCTGCGCGCACGACTGCGCCGGGAAATGAAGCAGACCAAGCCGTGATACGGCCGCTTCTGTCGTTCACTGTCCGTAGAGATATCCCGCGGCGGCCTTGGCCATCGCGGCCTGGTCGTGTCCGACGCCGGGGACCACCTCAATCGTCCAGTTGAACTCGGTACCAAGCGCGGCCGCCGCCTTCCGGCTTTCGCCGTAAAAGTACTCGCCCCTGGCGCGCCGGCCCAGGCCTTGCCGGTCCGCCAGCGGCGTATGCAAATGGATGCCTCGGGTTTCGTTCTCGTCATCCAACTCGCCCAGGAACAGAACGAGCTTCTGCCTGAAGGACCGTTTCAGGCCCTGTTCCGTCAATCCGGTCCCCTGGATGCCGAAGATGGGCGCGACATCAAGCCGGGGCAAGGTGTAGAAGCCGGCATTGGATGCCAGCAACCTGTTGGCCTTGGACTTCGGATGAAAGATCGCAAGCCGGTGCAGGATCTGGCCACCCGCAGAGTGCCCGAACATGTCGTATCCGGTCCGTTCCGAACCGACGGCCGCGACGGCGCTGTCGAACAGCCTGTCGAAATCATGGAACAACCACTGACCGGAAAGGCGGTTGACCTCGAACAGGATGTCCTCGTCCTTCAGTCGATAGACCTGGCCGCTCTCGTCGATCTGCGCATCCCGCAATTCAAGGTTCTTGATCACGCCGCCCATGTGGTAGGCCGCGACGTCGTAAGCCTCCTCCGCATAGGCAGGCGACAGGATCAGGACGCCATGCGCTTCCGATGCATCCACCCAGGCATCCCGGTAGCTGTCGCCATTTCTGCCCGCACCCGGCAGCACGATCAGGATGGGCGAATGGCTGCCGAAGGATCTCGGCTTGTGGTAGTAGACGCGGATCGTGTCCGCCTCATGCCCTTGCCCGCCTTGCATCAGGAAACTTCCCGAGCCCGTGTTGATCACGACCCGAGGCTCTTCCGCCGGCTCGATCCCTGCCGAGACTCCATCCTCGGGCACGAGAACGATGACGTTCTTTCCCCGGGTTCTCCCCTGCTCCAGGTAGGCGATGGCCTCCGGAACCTGGGCGAGCGTATGGCGTTGGTCGATCACCGACCGCAGGGAGCCGGCCTCCATCATGCCGCGGAGCACCGCCAGGTCCTGCGGGTTCATGTCCGCGAACAACGAGGCCTGGATCTGGCTGACGAACGGCGAGGAGACTTGCGCCCACAACAACCGGGTCAGGGGACCAAGCCACGGATCCGTTTTGGGCCCGGTGACCATGACGAGGATCCCGTCGGGTTCGAGCGCGCGACGATACGCCCGCAGCGGGTGATTGCCGACGTTGTCGATGATCACGTCGTAGCGTTGCGCGCCCTCGGTGAAGTCCGCCTGCGTGTAGTCGATCACCCGGTCGGCGCCGAGCGAGCGGACCAGCTCGAGGTTGCGCGTGCTGCACACGCCGGTCACATGCGCGCCAAGCGCCTTGGCGATCTGCACCGCGTAGGTGCCCACGCCGCCGGAAGCGCCGTTGATGAGCACCCGCTGTCCGGGTTGCACCTGGCCCGCATCGCGCACCGCCTGTAGCGCGGTCACGGCCGCGACGGGCGCCGCGGCCGCCTGCTCGAAACTCACGCTGGCGGGCTTGTGCACCACCGAACCGCTCTCCTTCACCACCAGATATTCGGCGAAGGCGCCATTCCGGCCGCCGAACACCGCATCGCCCGGCTTGAAGCGCTGCACACTGCGACCAACGGCTTCCACGGTGCCGGCAAAATCCACGCCCACCCGGGAATCGTCCGGCCTGCCGATGCCGGACGAAAAACGCATGACGTAGGGCTTACCCTGCATGTAGTGCCAGTCGAGTGGATTGACGCCGGCGGCGTGCACCCTGACCAGCAACTCGTCGTCGGCCGGTTCGGGCCGCGCGACCTGTTCGAACGCCAACACCTCGACCGAACCGTAACAGCGGGCCCTGATTGCCTGCATCGGTGTCGCCCCTTCCGGCAACGCGGATGCCGGCGGGCAGGCGGCGTCATGGCGCAGCGCCACGGCCAGCACGCCCATCGCCGCAACCACTAGCACAAGGACCGATCCCAGAATCTTCGTTCGTCGTCGCATGGCTTTCCGCTCGTTGCGTGACAAGGCGTGGCGCGGAGTATGGTCACGGCGCGAGCCGGCTGTACCGTGCCGGTCGTCACCAGCCGGAATGGATCAGCGCCTAGGGCATGGACGGCCGGCTGGCTGCCCGCTTCGTGCCGGAAAAATCGACTCAGGCCCTGGGGCCGAACCTGCGCGATCATCCCCGTGTCTGCTCACGCAGAGCGGCCGCGGATCGCACGTATTCCGGGTGACGGACGAAGGCCGGATCGGCCGTCGGCGGATGTTTTCGCCTATCGCACCCGCTGGAAAGTACCGGCGGCGGCGACGCCAAACCCGAACCTACAGTCGCTGTCCCAATGGCCGGCGTGCGTTTCGAGCTCTACCGAACCCGGCGCGAACGTCGCAGTGACGACGCGCCGGCCGGCGGTGATGCGTACCGGGAAGTCGCGCTCGGCGCACCGTTGCGCGGCAGCCTCGCATCGACCTCCGTGGAACTCGCCGACGGCGGTTGCCTGCGCGATTTCCGCCTGGTGTTCCGCGACGGCCGCACGCTGATCTACCCGCCGTCGACATCTGCCGCTACAGCCGCCTGCGTTTGACGGCGAAGGACGGCAAGCAGGACAGGCGAGCGCTCAGGGCGCCTTCGCCGCGATCTTCGCGTGGATGTCCGGGATCATCACCGCGGCCGCCGAGCCGTACCAGCGGTGATACTCGGCGATCATCTCGCCCTGGACGATGACCGGATCGGTGTCGGTGAGGCGGCGGGCCTCGTCGAGGTCGTCGACGGCCAGCAGGAAGAGCCCGCGCCAGCCGGCCGGGTCCTCGGAGAACGGGCCGGCCAGCACCAGCTTCCCCTCGTCCGACAGCCGCTGCAGGTTGGCGAAGTGGCCGGCGAACATGGCCTTGCGCGCCTCGCCGTCGGGCACCCGGGTGGGCCCGGTCTTGAGGATCACCAGCACGTAGCTGCGCATGCCCAGCTCGTCCGCGCCCAGGCGTTGCGCGAGCGCGGCGTCGTGGATCGGCGGTTCCGGCGCTGGCGCCTGCGCCCGCGCCGGCACCGAAGGCAGCAGCGCCAGGCTCGCGGCCAGCAGGAACAGGTGAATGGCAGGCATGACGAACTCCGGGCGGACACCTCCGGCAAGCTTACGCCCGGCGGGGCCGCTGCGCAGTCCCCCGACGCCAGCGACCGCTACGGTCACCGCGGCCAGGTGAACCTGGTCCGAGTTCCTTCGTCTTCTTCAGGCGAGCGGTACCGCCGCCCCGGTCCGGGCGGATTCGTAGATCGCCTGCATGATGCGCACGTCGCGCAGGCCTTCCTCGCCCGGCACCTTGCTCGGGCGGCCTTCGAGGATGCACTGCGCGAAGTCGTCCATCTCCGCAGCGAACAGGTCGATCTCCGGGAACCGGATCTCCTGGCCGTCGCTGCGGCGGCCGTGGTTACCGTTATAGAAGAACGCCGGATCGAGCTCGAACCAGCCACGCTCGGCGTTCACGCGCATGTTCTGGATGCCACCGGCCTTGTAGCTGGTGCTGCAATGGGCAACGACGCCGCCCGGGAACCGGGTGGTCCAGACCATGCTCTCGTCCACCTCGGCGAACTTGGCCGGATCGGTTTTCGTTTCCAGGGCGGACACCACCACCGGCTCCTCGCCCGTCAGGTAGCGCGTGGCCTGCAGCGCATAGATGCCCACGTCCATCAGGGCGCCGCCGCCGGCCAGGTCGCGCTTGAGACGCCACTGGTCCGGGCCACCGACATCGATGCCGAAGCCGGCCTCGATGATGAACGGCGCGCCGAACACCTGCTCGCGCACCAGGCGGATGCACTCCAGATGGTGCGGGTCGTACTGGCAGCGGTAGGCGGTGCCGAGCAACCGCCCGGCGTCCTTGCAGGCGTCGATCATCTGCCGGCAGCGCTCGACCGAGACCTCCAGCGGTTTCTCGCAGAACACGTGCTTGCCGGCCGCGGCGGCCCGGGTCGCATGCTCGGCGTGCAGCGCATTGGGCGTGGCCACGTACACCACGTCGATGCCCGGATCGTCGGCCATGCGGTGCATGGTGTCGTAGGAATACACGCTGCCGGCGGGAACGCCGTACTTCGCCATGTACGCCTCGGCCTTCGCCGGCGTGCCGGTCACCAGGCCGGCCAGGCGGCAATGCCTGGTCCTGGCGAGCGCCGGCGCGATCTGGCTCTCGCTCAGCCGTCCCAGCCCGCAGATCGCGAACCCGAGCTTCCGCGATTCCTGCGCCCGGGCGCGGGTGGCGCTGGTGCTGATGAACGGAGCCGTCGCGATCGCGGCGCTGGTCTCGGTCAGGAACCGGCGGCGGGACAGCTTGGCCATGGTCGGTACTCCCGTAGCGTGGTTGGGGGAGCGCTACCGGCGGACCGGCATGCCTGCATGATGGCGATCGCTGGCCGGTATCGGCTGCAATTTCGCGCAGCCCCCAGTGTCGTCAAGATCACCCGGATTGCCAACCGGGGTCGGAGTCGATCCGGACCGTGACCGCTGCACGACCGAAGCACCGCCGGGAAGAAGCGCTGGACCGCGAAAGATCGATGGGCCGCGCAAGTCACTGCTGCACGGATCACCGAAAGCAGTATTCTGACCCTGTTCGTTTCATCTCGCGTCCAGATCGGCACATGAAGCCTCCGCCCGAAAGACCTGCCAAGACGCGCATTCCGCTGCACCCCCGCAACCGCCACCAGGGCCGGTACGACTTCACGCGGCTGACGCGGGCATGCCCGGCGCTGTCAGGCTTCCTCGTCACCACGCCCGCGGGCGACACCAGCATCGACTTCGGCAATCCCGACGCGGTGCGCGCATTGAACCGTGCGCTGCTCGAACTCGACTACGGCATCGCGCACTGGGACATCCCCGATGGCTACCTGTGCCCGCCGATCCCGGGCCGCGCCGACTACCTGCATGGGCTGGCCGACCTGCTGGCCGAAGACAACGACGGGACCATCCCACGCGGGCCTGCGATCCGCGTGCTCGACATCGGCGTGGGCGCCAACTGCATCTACCCGCTGCTGGGCCACGCCGACTACGGCTGGCGTTTCGTCGGCACGGAGATCGACGCCACGGCAGTGCACGCGGCCGCCGCCATCGTGCAAGCCAATGGCCTTGGCGAGGCGATCGAGCTGCGCCACCAGCCCGCGCGCGGGAGCCTCTTCGCAGGCGTGGTACGCGACGACGAGCGCTTCGACCTGAGCCTGTGCAACCCGCCGTTCCATGCATCCGCGCAAGACGCCGCGCGCGGCAGCCAGCGCAAGTGGCGCAACCTCGACAGGCTCCCTGCCCCGACGCACGCATCCACGCCGTCGCCGCTGAATTTCGGCGGCCAGGCCCACGAGCTGTGGTGCACCGGCGGTGAAGCGTCGTTCGTGCGCCGCATGGTCCGGGAAAGCGCCGGCATCCAGGGCCAGGTGCTGTGGTTCAGCACGCTCGTCTCGAAGTCCGAGCATCTTGCCGACGTACACAAGCAGCTGCGGAAAGCCGGCGCGCGGGACGTGCACGAGGCGGCCATGGCGCAGGGCAGCAAGCAAAGCCGGTTCGTCGCCTGGACGTTCCTGGATGCCGGCCAACGCCGGGCGTGGCGGGAAAAGGGGCGGAGTTAATTCATCGCACCTGCATCCGTGGGGTTTCCTGACCTGCACAGTCGCGCTCGCGACGATACCGGCCAACGGCGGCACAGACCGATCACTTCAGTACCTGCTCCGCGTCGACGATCTCCACGCCCTGCATCTGCCCGAGCCAGCTGTCGAACCACGGCTTGTGCGAGACGCCGACGATCGACAGCACGCGTGCGCGGGGGTGCTCTCGGAAGGCCTCGCGGATGTTGGCGACCATGCGCAGGTTTCGGGTTTCCCAACCCGCGACCCATATCTGCGGGTAACCCTGCGGCGACTTCGCCCGCATGGCCGCGCCGGCATTGACGTCGGCGAGCACCCTCAGGTGTTCCGGGTGGTTGATGTAGCGGTACAGCGGCAGCAGGTCATGGCCTTGTGACAGGGCTTGTTCCTGCTCCTCCCGGGCATTCAGTTCGGCCCTTCCCGCATCCCAGGCTTGCTGGATCGCCTGGCCGAACGCCTGCACATCCGCGACGTCGATGTTGTCGCCGGTGTGGTTGTCGACGGCATGGACCCGCTGCAGGCCCAGTCGCGCTGCCAGGCGCGCGCCCATCTGGTAGTTCTCGTTGTTGCGTGCTGCCAGCTGGTTCAGCGACGCCACCAGCGCATCGTCCAGCCCATCGCCCGCACGGCGCTCGGATTCGGGCAGTTGCAGCCATTGCACGAGTGCGGACGCCCGATCGTTGCCCGCCAGGAACAGCGCGGCGAGGTGCCGCCGTTGCCCGGGCGCAGGCTGCTCGGGCCAGGCCTCGAGCGTCCTGTTCACTTCGGCGATGGCAGCGGGCACGTCCAGCCCGGTCGCGGCCTTCGCCGCGTCGGCATCGGCACAGTAATCGCTCCCGTACACGGTGGGATGCCGGGCGGCGAGATCGCACTCCTCGCTGGAAATCGCTTCGATGGTGATGACGTCCGGATTGAACGCGGCAAGCCGGTCCAGCACCGGGTCCAGCGACTCGGGCCGGAAGCCCTGCGGCATCCCGCTCAGATGCACCGTGCCCAGCACCAGTACCTGCGCACGCGGCCCGGCCATGTCCCGGTCGAGCGCCGTCAGATCGACCTGCGCCTGGACCACGGCCGGACCCGCCAGCACCAACAGCCAACCCAACTTCGCCCATCGTTTGCTCATGCACGACTCCCCGGAACGCCTATTCGAAGCCCGATCTTTGCAGAGCGAGGCCAAGTATGCCCGTGGCATTGGACATGGTGCCCTCCCGCCGCGGCGGTAGCTGACGGGTCCAGCCAACAACCACCTTTCCTCAGCAAGTGAACTTCGTTCCGTTCCATCGGCAATCCGATCCGTGGATGCGGGTAGAATTTCCCGTCGACGACTCGTCAAGCTTGCGATCGCGATCAGAGTTGGCTTTTTCGACCCGGCCTTGGAAAATCGGCGCCGGACTCTGTTCTTTCTGCACCGGTGACTGCGCACAAATGAACCCGACCTCATTAGTTCACCCCGTTGCTCGCGCTCGCTGTGTTGGCTTGTGCGACCCGACCGGCGTTGGCGCAGGATGCGCCCGCGGCCGGCGCGGGCGCGGCGACATCGCCGGCCGTCGTGATCGAGGACGTGGAACGCTTCTATCGCATCTACGACGACGCCGCCGGCAAGCCCACCGCCGAGCAGTTGCAACGCGACTACCTCGATCCGGGCTCCGAAGGCCTGCACCAGTTCGCCAAGCGGCGCGACATCACCGGCGCCAGGATCTCCGACACCCTGGGCAAGCGGCCGGACCTGTATGCCGATGCCAAGCGCTGCATGCGCGTGTTGCCGCAAGTGCGGCAACGGTTGAGCCAGGCCCTGCACACGCTTGGCGAACTCTATCCCGAGGCGGACCTGCCGCCGGTGACGATCGCGGTCGGCCGCGGCAAGCCTGTGGGCATTGGCTATCCCGACACCGGGCTGCAGATCGGCCTCGAGGCCTTGTGCGCGGTGGAGTGGCTCAATCCCGACGTGGAGGATCGGTTCGTGCACGTGATCGCGCACGAGTACGCACATGTGCAGCTGGCGCCGGAAACGGCCAACCTCGAACAACCCACGGTGCTCGAGCGCTCGCTGGTCGAAGGCGCGGCCGAGTTCGCGGCCGAGCTGACGTCCGGCAAGGTCGCATACTCGCACTTCGATGCGCTGACGCGTGGCCGCGAGTTGGAGATCGAAACCGCGTTCAAGGCCGACATGGACAAGACCGACACCAGCGCGTGGCTCGACAACAGTAGCGTGGAGAAACCGGGCGACCTCGGCTACTGGGTCGGCTACCGGATCGTCAAGGCCTACTACCGGCGCGCCTCGGACAAGCGCCAGGCGCTGCGCGAAATCCTGCGGATGCAGGATCCGAAGGCCTTCCTCGCAGAGAGCGGCTGGTATCCCGGGATCCGGCTCCAGGAGAAGGGACGCTAAGGTCGCGCCATGCCCCGCCCGCTCGGCCGGGCGCGCAGGCCACCGTCCGCCGGCGCCGCCGGAAATCGGACTCGGCCCCCGATTTTCCCCGGTCTCGACCCTGAACGGCGAGCGTTCTGTCATCACAGTGTCATTGTGCTGCGATAGTGCCGCGCGTGACGTACCCGGTAGCCTGCGCGGCCGTTCCCGAGTGATCCGTGATGCTGCGCTTTGCCGTACTGCTCGCCGCCTGCCTGCTCGCCGCGGGCTTCTCGTCATGGCCTGGACTGCCCGCCGCGCTGGCCGGGCACCTGGTCGCGCCTGGCGGGACATCCCCGTTGTTGCCGGCCGAGCGCATCGACGCCGCGCTCGCGCGGCTGCCGGACCGGAGTGGCCGCGTCACCACCCGGTCCGGCGTGCCGGTGTTCTGGCGCGCGATCGACCCCGGCGACTATCGACTGCGCGCGACGTGGCCGCGCGGCGAGGCGCACGGGAACACCTTCCCCACGCTCGACTTCGACGTGCCGACGGTGCCCGCGCCGACGCCGCGCGGCACTGTGGTGCTGCTGCACGGGTGGATGATGAACGGCGATTCGCTGCTGCCATGGGCACTGCGCCTCGGCGAGGCCGGATACCGCACGATCGCGATCGACCTGCGCAACCACGGCCGTTCCGGCCATGCGCCGTCGGGCTACGGCACGCGCGAGGCGACGGACGTGACCGAGGTGGTGGCCGCGCTGCGCACGCGCGGCGAGATCGTCGGGCCGCTGCACGTGCTCGGCGTGTCCTACGGCGCGGCCACCGCGATCTTCGCCGCCGCCGATCCGCGCCTGCGGGCCGAGCGCGTCGTCGCGCTGGAATCGTTCGCCGTCGCGGGCACCGCGATCCGCGACATGATCCCGCACATGCTCGACAACGGGCCCGCCACATGGAACGAGCGGCTGGCACGGCGATGGATGCACTGGCGACTGGACGATGCGGTGCTGGACGCGGCGATCGACCAGGCCGGTGCGACGCTGGACCTGCCGCTCGACGCCGTCGATGTCGGCGCGGCGCTCGCGCAGGCGCCCTGTGCGCTGCTGGTGCACGGCGACGCCGATCGCCACGTACCGGTCGCGCATGGCCGCGCACTGGCCGCCGCGGCCCCGCATGCGCGCTATCTCGAGATGCCGGGCGAGGACCATCTCAGCCTGCCGATGCGGCTGGACGTGCTGGCACCGATCGTCGTCGACTGGTTCGACCGGCCGGCCTGCCCCGGATCGATGCTGGCCGGGACAGCAGGCACCGAAGCCGATTGACCCAGCCAGCGACCACTCCCAGGTGATCGTCTCGCGGAAACCTCCACCGCCGTAGAGCGGAGCTTGCTCCGCTGCCCCAGGCTCCGGAGCCCGCGCCGAGACGGCAGCCGAGCAAGCTCGGCTCTACAGGTCGTGCGGAATCCGCGTCTGACGGCCCCTGTGACTTCAAGTTCGCTTCACATTCCCTCCGTCACGGCTTCGCATCGCACCGATACCGTCCACGACGTTCCTTCCCCGGAGCGCCAATGGACAACGCGACCCCCTCCTCCACTCCCGATGTCATCGTGGTGGGCGCCAGCTTCGCCGGCGCCGCCTGCGCCATCGCCGCCGCGCAGCGTGGGTTGCGCGTGTGCGTGCTCGAGCGCAAGCACGATCCCGGCGAGAAACTGCGCACCACCGGGATCATCGTGAAGGAAGCCGCCGAGCAGACCCTGCTCAACCGGATTCCCGCCTCGATGACACGACGCATCGAGGAGGTGCGCCTGTACGCACCGAGCCTGAAGCAGATCGCCCTGGCCGCGCCGGGCTACTACTTCCTCACCACCGACACGCCCGCCGTCATGCGCTGGCTCGCCGGGCAGCTGCGCGCGCACGGCGTGGACCTGCGCCTGGGCAACGCGTTCACCGCCGCCGAACGCACCACCCACGGCTGGCAGGTGAACGGCACGGGCGCCACGCGCTATCTCGTCGGCGCCGACGGCGCGCGCTCGCGCGTGGCCCGGGCATGCGGCCTGGGCGAAGTGCGACAGTTCCTCTACGGGATCGAATACGAGTTTCCCGGCGCCACCCTCGCCCGGCCCGGGGCGCTGCACTGCTTCATCAGCAAGCGCTACGCGCCCGGCTACATCGGCTGGATCGCGCAGAGTCCCACCGGCGTCCAGGCCGGCCTGGCGTTGCGTCATGACCCTTCGAACGCGCGCGTGCCCGACATCGACGGCTTCCTGTTGCGCGTCGGCCGGGCGGGCGGGCTGCCGCGCCATCTCAGGCCCGGGCACACCCGTGCCGGACTGATCCCGTGCAGCGGCCCCGTGCTCGACATGACCCGCGATGGCGCCATCCTCGTCGGCGACGCCGCCGGCATCGTGTCGCCGGTCACCGCGGGCGGCATCCATTCCGCGTGGGAGCACGGCTGGAGCGTCGGCCGCGCCATCGCCGCACACCTGCGCGACGACGGACCGCCGCCGGAACGGGTCGCCGTCGAGGCCGCCCCGCGCTTCCGCGCCAAGCGCGCCCTGCGCTGGGCGTACGACCGCCTGCAGTTCGACTGGCCCTTCGACCTGCTGCTGCACTCGCCGCCGTTGCGCTGGGCGGCGGAGCAGGTGTACTTCCACAAGCGAGGAAGTTGAGGCCGGGCGGGCCCGCCTCGCAGAGCTTCGACATGGCGGAGCGAGGAAGCGGGAATGGTTCACGCTCCCGCAGTTGCAACCACCCCTGTTTTCGCCACGCTATCCTGTACGCCCAGCGTCGGGCGAGGTCCGCAGCATGAGGGCGATGCATTTCCAGTGGGCGGGCCTGTGCGTCTGCCTGTTCCTGGCCACGC
Organism: Luteimonas salinilitoris; assembly: GCF_041300785.1. NCBI lineage: Bacteria > Pseudomonadati > Pseudomonadota > Gammaproteobacteria > Lysobacterales > Lysobacteraceae > Luteimonas > Luteimonas salinilitoris. The sequence continues at coordinate 143,790 of NZ_JBFWIB010000008.1, read as the reverse complement.
AGATCTTTCAGGGCCTGTGCCTGCTGGTGTGGTTGCCGCCCCCGGACTCGGCGGCGGCGGCGCTCGGCAACCGCCTGCACCTCCTCGACGTCGCACGCCGCCTGGCCGTGCTCGGCGGCCTGTTGGCCATGGCGGTGCCCTACGCGGTGATTGCGCTCGATCGGTTCGCGCGCATGCCGGTGGCGTCCCTGCTCGGTCTGGTGTTCGCGCTGTTCTTCCTCCTGCTCGAGCTGCTGCACCGCGGGCTCGACCTTGCCATCGTCAGCCAGGAGTGGGCCGTGCAGTTCGCCGCGGCCACCGACGCCGCGCAACGCGAGGCCCTGGAGAACCGCTTCCGAAGCTGGGAATCCGCGACACGTGGCATCTATCTGCCATTGCTGCTGTCAGGACTGATCGCGTGGACCTGCTATGCCATCGCCACCTGGAACGGCGACGGCGAGCGCTGGTCGCGACTGGCGGCGATTGCGTTCGCCGCCAATGCGGCGCGCGTCCTGGCGCGTATCCTGGTCGCCTACGCAGGAGCCACGTGGCTGTCGTTCACCGGCGGGCTACACGTCTACCTCGTCTTGACGATCGCCATCTATGGCGCATTGGCCGTGTGGCTGTTCCGCCGGGCCGCCGGCGTGAAAGAAAGCGCCCCTCCCGCGGCGGCGCCAGGCGCCTCGTGATCCGACGCGGAAAATGCCCTGCCATGCCGTCCGCAAGTCCGACGCGGCATATTCCATAAGTGTTGACAGGTGAGTCCCAGGTATCCGCCGGCACGCCGGCAACCGGCGTTTCAGCCGCCGTCGGATCCTGCACGCAATTCCGTGACCCGTTCGCGCAACTCCGCCACTTCGGCCTCCAGCGCCAGCAAGCGCGCCTCCACTGTCGAGGCCGGCGTTTCGGTCGGGGTGCGCGCCGGCGCGCGCGCGGCGACGGCATCGATGTCCACCGGGCCCGACAGCAGGTGGGCGTAGCGATCCTCACGCTGGCCGGGGCCGCGCGGCACCAGCACGGCCAGGGCGGGTTGCCGCTGGCCCAGGCGGTCGAGGTGATGGCGCACGTCATCGGCGTCGGTGAACTTGCACAGGCGCTCGCTGCGCGCCAGCAGTTCGTGGACGGTCTGTGCGCCGCGCAGCAGTAGCAGGCCCAGCAGCACCACCTGCTGCTGGGGCAGGCTGAAGCAGGCGCCGGTGCGGTGTTCGTAGCGTTCGGCGCGCGTGGAGAACACCTGCTTGGCCAGGCCCTTCTGCTCCAGCTGGCGCAGGGCGTGGTGCACCGCGCCCGGGTCGAGCGCCATCACCGGCTCGCGTGCGGTCTTCTGGTTGGCGGCCGATTGCGCGGCGTTGACGGTCAGCGGGTAGAGATCGGGCGTGGTCGCTTCCTTTTCGATCAGGCAGCCCAGCACGCGGGCTTCCTCGGGCGACAACACGGGCGTTTCTGCGCGTTCGACGTGATCGGATTCCATGAGCGTTGGCGCCTTCTGACCAGGGCACGTATTGAACACGCCGTGGACGCACGCTGCAATCGCGGATACGTGAACCTGGCCCGTCACTGATGACTGGGGTACCGCAATCGGCGGAAACGGGGACGGTCGATGGCTTACCTGTCCACCACCATTTCACGTAGCTCTTCCATGTCGGTGAGCCTGCCCTGGCTCGACTTGTCCAGCAGCACCAGCCAGCCAAGTTGCCCCAGACGCCGGCCGGTATCGTTCCTCACCACGATCACCAGATCGTTCCGCGGGTCCACCAGCATGAACTGCCCGCCCCAGCCGGTCGCCCAGTAGGTTCCCGTATCCGCATCGAGGCTCCACAGGTAGCCGTACCCGTCCAATGGCTCGCGGTCGGTGAGTTCGGAGTACTCCCGGATCGATTCGGCGACCCACTCGGCCGACACCAAGGCCTCTCCCGCCGGATCGCGCCCTTCCCGGAGCATCATCTGCCCGACACGAGCGAGATCCCGCGCCGACATGAAGATGGTGTACTGGTCATGCTCCGAGGCGTCGGCGGCCTGGTAGTAGAAGTGGCCCGCCTCGAAATCCTGAAACCCGAGACGGTCGGCCAAGGTGCGCATGCGGTGCTCGGGCGGCGCACCGGTGCTTTTGGCGAGCACGGTCCCCAGCACATTGAAATCCCAGTTGTTGTAGTAGTAGTGCTCGCCAGGCCTGTACTGCCCGCGCCGCGGCCGCATCGCCTTCATGTCGGCCGTCTCGCCGGCCGCTTCGATGTAGATGCCCGACCTCGCCTTGAGCAGATCCGCGACCGTGGCCGTACCCTCGATATCGGTCAACGGCATCAGCGCATCATCGATGCGGAGGTCCGCCAGACTGTCCGTCACCTCGAGCTTGCCTTCCAGAACGGCCATCCCGATCAGCACGCTCATGATGCTTTTCCGGACCGAATGGGTGTTGATCGGCAAATGCGCCGCGCCATGCACGAACAGCACTTCGTCCGAAGACGCGACCACCAGCGCATCGATGGTTTCGCGGGACTCGGCAAACTCCGTCATTGCCCGCGTGAGGTCCGCTTCGAACATCGACTGCGGCTGCGCCGGCGCTGCCTTCGTGCCGGGCACCAGCGGATAGAACATCGCCAAGCCGGACAAGGCGAGCAGACCGGCGGCCGCCACGAGGACGATCTTCAAGATTTTCATGTCGTGAAATCCCCGTATCGAGTAGCGCCGCGCCCAACCGGACGGGCCGAAGCAGCTTGCACGCCGTCGCGACGAGGGACCAGCGGGATGCGACGAAACCGGACAACAGCCGACCGAGCACCCGAAAGCGACGATGGACCGCCAACATCCGGGCCGGGACCGGTATTGCGTGCTGGTGAAGACTGCCTGCTACCGACCCGGCGCAACATCGCCGCAATGGCCTCGCAGTTCCGGAGCAAGAATCGGAGAGCCGGATCGAGGCCGAGCGGGAACACTACGGCGAGTTCAATCGACCGGATGATCAAACATGACATTTACCAATACGCTCGGCGCGGCCCTCGCCACGATGGTCTGCGCACAGGCAGCGCCTCCGCCGGAGGCCGCCGGCCTCGACGCCGCGGCCAATGCCGGCACCGAACTGGTTCGCCATCCGCCGGGCGGGCGCGTGGCGCTGCCCAACGGGCGCGAGCTCTGGGTCGAGCGCGAAGGCCACGGCGAACCGCTCGTCCTGCTTGCCGGCGGACCGGCCGCTTCCCATGTCATGTTTCACCCCTTCATGGACCGGCTCACGGACACCTACGAGGTGATCTATGTCGACTACTTCGGTCGCGGGCGCTCCGGACGCCCGACGGACTGGCGGGAGATCACCTTCATGGACGACGTCGAAGACATCGCCGGCCTGATCGAAACCCTCGGAACGGGACCCGTCAATCTCTACGCCGCCTCCTACGGGGGCCTGGTGGCGCAGCAGCTGGTGCTCGACCGGCCGGAACTGGTGCGCAGCCTGATGCTGGTCAACACGCTGCACAGCCCGCAGATGTGGCTGGAGAACCATCTCAACATCAACCGGGAAATGGCGAACCAGTTCCCCGAGATCTGGGACCGGATCCAGGCGCTGCACGATGCCGGAGTTCCGTCCTCGGATCCCCGCATCCAGGACCTCTTCAAGATTGCCGCCAGCGCGGTGGCCCGTTTCCGGGACCCATCGAACGCGGCACAGACGACCACCGAGCCCGGCGCCTTCAACAAGGAGCTCTATGACGTGTTCACCGGCGGGGACATCGATTTCGCCTTGGGCGGCGAGGTCGCGCGCATTCCCGATTTTCGCGGTCGCTTGGCGACGGTCACCACGCCGCTCATGATCGTGGCGGGCCGCTACGATCGCGCGCTCTATCCCCGCCTGCAGGCCGGGTTCCGGCAGGCGGCGCCGCAGGCCGAGTTCGTCATGCTCGAGCGCAGCGGAAGCTCGGCCCACGTCGAGCAGCCGGACGACCTGGAAGGATTGATTCGCCGGCATTTTTTCGGCCAGGCCATCGCGGCCGCCGAGGACGATCGCTGATCGCTCCCCTGTCTCTCGACCCGGCTACCGCCATCTGCGGGTGCCAGCCCTGCGACCTGATGCATGCACTCCGCACGCGACCCGGAGAGCAGCCACTCGCGCGCAAAACGCTCGAATGCCGGAAGTTGTCCGGGATCGATCGTGTAGTGCACCACGCAGGTAATCACCTCTCCTCCTCGGGTTCCCTAGCCGGATGAGGGCGTGTTCAGTGCCACGGCGGCGCGAACGAGCGCCTTCAACGCCTTTTCATCGATCCCGTCGCCCTCATGGAGGTCGATGGCACGCGCAGGTATCCCGCACCGGTCGCTCTCACATTCGTTCGCCGGGCAATTGGCTGGCTTGCTTCACCCAGGCGGTGAACTGGGCTTCATCGAGTTGATCATCCTCATGGATGTCGAGGTAGCGCACTTCCTTCTGCTTGGACTCGCCGGGCGGGACGGGACGCAGCGACGTGCCGCGGAAGAAAGCCATCTTGATGTACTTCGCGAAGCAATGATAGCTGAGGAACCAGCCCCGACCCTCGATGCCGTAGAAGGGCGAGTTCCACTTGACCGCCTTGTGCACGTCGGAGACGGCGCGCTCGATGAGCGCGTCGAGGCGGCGCCCGACCTCGCTTTTCCAGCCCGGCATGGCTGCGATGTAGGCCTGCACGGGCGCATCGCCGTAGCCCTTCGCGATCTGGGGGTTGCCGCCCGAGAGGAGCTTCGTGGCCGCGGTGGCGGCGCGCGCCGATGGTTTCTTCGCCGCGGCCTTCCCCGCCTTCGCGGGCTTGCGGGTTGCCGGCCTGTCGGCCGCCTTGCGCGGTTCGGCGGCCTTCGCAGCACCCTGCCTGGCGGCGACCTTCTTCGCCGCCTTCGCCGGCTTGCTGGATGTCTTTCCGGCCATCGTGTTCACTCCGATCGAGACATGCCATCGCGGTCGATGGCGGTGGCCACCGGCGGCCGCCACGGGCCCACGCTCGCGGCTTCCTTCATGGTGCCGCCCGTGCAGGACCACGGCCGCGATCGCCGACGGCTCAGCGTAGCTCCTGGATGCGGATCATGTTGCCAGCCGGATCGCGAACGGCGCAGTCGCGAACGCCGTACGGTTGCTCGGTCGGCTCCTGGACGATCTCGGCCTCGCTGGCCTGCAGCCGCGCGAAGGTACCGTCGAGGTCGGCGGTGGCCAGCAGGATGCCGCCGTAAGTGCCCTTGGCCATCATCTCGCCGATGACGCGGCGCTCCTCGTCGGTGACGCCGGGATCGGCCGCCGGCGGCTGCAGGACGATCGACGTGCCGGGCAGGCCGGAAGGGCCGACGGTGATCCAGCGCATTCCTTCGTATCCGACGTCGTTGCGGATCTCGAAGCCGAGGATGTCGCGATAGAAGGCCAGGGAGGCCTCGGGATCGTTGTGCGGGAGGAAGCTCGCGTGGATGGTGATGTCCATGGCGGTCGTGCTCGTTGTGGGTCGGGCCGTCATGCTAGGTCCGGCTCGGGGGCCGGCGCTTCTCCATTCCTGATCGGTTTGGTCCTGACCGGTCTGGTCACCTGTTTCGCCAGGCAGGACGGCATCCCCGCCGTCGCGCGCGCCGCCTGGCGCCGATAGACGCTGGGCGGCACGCCGACCAGCTGGGTGAAGCGACTGCTGAAGGTGCCCAGCGACGAGCAGCCGACCGCGAAGCAGACCTCGGTGACGCTGCGGTCGCCCCGACGCAGCAGCGCCATCGCGCGCTCGATGCGTCGCGTCATCAGGTAGCTGTAAGGCGACTCGCCGTAGGCGAGCCGGAACCGGCGGCTGAGGTGACCGGCCGACATGTGCACGCCGCGGGCGAGCGCCTCGACGTCCAGCGGCTGCGCGTACTCGCGGTCGATCCGGTCGCGGACGCGGCGCAGCCGCGCGAGGTCGCGCAGATGCTGCGCTGCGGCGGATCTGCTGGTCATCGGCGCGATCCTGCCAGCTCGCACCGGAGTCGTCCAGCGCCGCTGTCCCGAGCTATCGCGAACTGCTCGACGACGCCCTGCCCGACGAGATACCCGCGAAAATCCGCGCCTGCCTGCGGCAGCGCGGCACTCAGTCTGGTAGTCGACGGGGTATTCCCGTTCGCGCGGGCACGCGAGGCTTACGAGCGGCTGGAATCCGGGCGCCACCTCGAAAAGCTGGTGGTGTCGGTCGGAGACCGAGCCGGCGCCGACCCTTCCTGTACGCCCCTGCCGGGATTCACGCGTCGTCTTCGTAGCTGATCTGTTCCTGCCAGTCTGCCGGCCGTCCTTGCGGCGTGAGGTCCAGCAGATTCCATAGGGGCTCCAGGGTGCCGACGTGCCTTGGGTCCTCTCCCGGATCGTGCTTCGCCCAGAAGAGCTCGGATCCCCAGAAGTGTCGAATCGTCCGTCCATCCCTGTGGAACACGTTGAGCATGGGCATGCCGTGTCCCTTGTAGTCCGCGTTGTAGTCCTGCTTGTACGAGTTGCCGGCAGTCGACAGCAATCGCAAGTTTCGCCAGCCGCGCTCGCTGGCAAAGGCGATCAACTGTTCTACCGGAGCTTCCGCCGCCGCAGCGAAATTGACGAGGGGACCGGCGTGTCGCATGGCTGCATCGATCTGGTCCAGGAATGCGGTGCACGACGGACACGGCGCCTTGTCGAGCGGCAACGCCTTCAGCGCTTTCGACGTCGGACCCGGCCGTTCGTCGTCCGGGTAGCGCGGGAACATGAAGGTGTAGATCGCGAGCGAGTCCTTTCCAGGCGCGAACAGCTCCGACATGCGAACGTCGGTCGCCCCGCCGTCGGCGCCCTGCTCCTGAAAGACATAATCTTCCGGGATCTCCCCGCCAGGCGGAAGCTTGCGGCGGGCGGCAGCCACCGCCTCCATCCGCCTGCGCAGGTCGATCTCCTGCTCGAGCAGCCGGTCGCGAGCTGCGCGGTATTCCGCCGATTCTCCCGGGAATGTAATCGTCATGATTCCTTGCCTCCGCTCGTACTCAATTTCGAGTGCCGATCGCCGTCGTCATGAGTTCGCCGTTCGTGGGCTGCCGCCAGTTTCACAGACACCTGGTTTGGGCGTGGTGATGAGACGACTTCATGGAGATCGATCGCTGGCGTCCCACTCCCGGTTGACGGTAGCGAGTACGCTGCCCTAGTCTCGATGGCCCAGACGAAAGATGGCTCCCCAGCTGATCGATCCGGTCGCACCGTCACACGGATGGCGGCTCATTCACTCAGCTATTCGGGCAGGGACATGAAGGGACGACATGCTTGCTGCGCGATCTGGGCCCTCACGCTCGCGCCCGGCTGTGCCGCGCAGCCTGCCTTCCAGGACCCCGCGCCCGGGACAAACCCGATCATCACGACGGTCTTCACCGCCGATCCGGCGCCGCTGGTCCATGAGGGCCGCGTCTATCTCTACGTCGGCCACGACGAGGCGCGCGGGGAGGAAATGTTCAACTTGCGGGACTGGCTGGTCTTCTCGTCGGCCGACATGAAGCACTGGACCCCGCACGGACCGATCATGAAGGCGACCGAGTTCGCATGGGCAACGCAGGACGCGTGGGCCACGGAGGCGATCGAGAAGGACGGCAAATTCTATTTCTACGCGTCGGTCGAGCACGACCCGGCGCACCCGGGAAAGGCGATCGGCGTCGCCGTTTCCGACAGCCCGACCGGCCCCTTCGTCGATGCGCGCGGGTCGGCGCTGATCACCAACGGCATGACGCCCCAGGCCGAGCACGACTGGGACGATGGCAGTGGAACCACGTACCGGTCGACGAGCAGTGGTCTCTTGCCGAACGTCGCGGCATGCTTCGGCTGCACGCCACGGGCGCGCCGCACTTCCTGCTCGCGCGCAACAGCCTGACCCAGCGTGCGATCGGACCGGAATCGGTCGCGACGACTATGCTCGACGCGCAGGGGCTGGAGCACGGCGACGTGGCCGGGTTGGGATTGCTCAACATTCCCTATTACTGGCTGGGCGTCGTCCGTGACGGCGAGCGCTGGCGATTGCGCCTGTACGACCAGCTCGCCGACCGCACGATCGAGGAACCGCTGCCCGGCCCGCTTGTCCACCTGCGCGTCGCGGGGGACTACGACACCGAAGTCGCCCGGTTCAGCTACAGCACCGATGGCAACACCTTTCACCCGATCGGCGGGGAACTGCGCCTCGCCTACCAGCTCAAGACGTTCCAGGGCGTGCGCCATGCCCTGTTCGCCTACAACGAAACGGGCAGGCGCGGCGGCCATGCCGACTTCGACGAATTTCGCGTCGACGAGCCCCTGGCCGACCGCACCAGCAACATCCCGGCGGGCCGGGTCGTCACCATCCGCAACCTTGCCGACGATCTCCCGCTCTGGGCCAATCCGCACGGCATGTTGTACTTCGCGCAGAAGGGTTCGGAAGCGGCGGCCGGCCCGGGCGCCCGGTTCCGCGTCCATGATCGCGGGCTCGGCCGCGTCGCGCTCGAAGCCATGGACGGCAGCGGCTTCCTCACCGTGGTGGGACAGGGCTTGCCGGCGGACGTGCGGCTGATGAAGACCGAGAGCGACGGCGCCCTGTTCCAGTGGCAGGACATGCTGCGCGGGGAGTTCATGCTGCTTTCGCTGAAGACCAACCGCTACCTCGGCGTCGATCCCGGGACGGGCGAGCCCTACTCCGCCGACTGGCCCGGCGCGGCCCCGGACCGGAGGAACGGCACCGTCCTCCTCTGGGAAAGCACACGCTAAGCGTTTCTGCCGGTGGCCGCTCCGTAGGAGCGCGCCATGCGCGCGATGCCGACATCGTCGGCCCGGCCTGCACGGCTCCGGCGACCGCAGCATGTCCGAAGCCATTGCCGTATCGCCACACGGGGCGGGCATCGCGCGCATGGCGCACTCCTACGTGGGATGGCGGGCTGGATGCGGAACGCATCGCTTATGTTAGCGTTACCCCGAAATCGGGTACCGACAGCCGAAGAACAGGTCCGGGGAGCGAGAAGTGCCAGCCAGCCAAGAGGCAGGGGACGGTCGCCGTCCTGCGAGCGACAGGACCGCCAAGCTCGCCTTCGGCGAGAAGATCGGCTTCGGCCTGGGCGACGCCGGCTTCAACTTCTACTGGGTCATCATCGGCTCGTACCTGCTCTACTTCTATACCGACATCTTCGGCATTTCCGCGTCCGCCGCGGCGTGGATGTTCGCGGCGACGCGGATCATCGACGCGTTCACCGATCCGGCCATCGGCGCCCTCGCCGACCGCACCCGTTCGCGCTGGGGCAAGTTCCGCCCGTACATCCTGTTCGGCGCGCTCCCGCTGATGGGTTCGGCGATCCTGACCATGAGCACGCCGGACCTGGGCGAGACCGGCAAGCTGATCTGGGTGTACGTCACCTACAGCGCGATGATGCTGTGCTACACCCTCGTCAACATCCCGTACAACTCGCTGGCGGGCGTGCTGACCGCCGACGGCCGCGAACGCAGCACCGTCTTCGGCATCCGTTTCTTCTTCGCCTATCTGACCGGGATCATCGTCGGCGCCGCCACCCCGGACCTGGCGGCCTGGTTCGGCGGCGACGATGCGGCCAGGGGCTGGCAGCTCACCATGGTGCTGTACAGCGCGGTGGCCACCGCGCTGTTCCTGGTGACGTTCCTGACCACTCGCGAACGGGTGGCGCCGCCACGGGCGCAGAAGACCCACCCGCTGGCGGACATCGCCGACCTGCTGAAGAACCGGCCCTGGGTGATCCTGTTCGCCCTGGCCATGATCGTCATGATCACGATCGTGCTGCGCGGCAGCTCGGCGGCCTACTACTTCAAGTATTTCGTCGAGCGGCCGGACCTGATGGGCGCGTACATCGGCCTGCAGATGGCGGCCTATGCGGTGGGCGCCATCGCCACGCCCTTCCTGGTCCGCCGTTTCGACAAGGCCCGCCTGCTGATGGTCACCATGGCGATCGTCGGAACCCTGTCGATCCTGTACGCCTTCGTCCCCGCGCCGGCCTCCAATGGCGTGGTGACGGTCACCGGCAACGCAACCGCCACCCTGCATGCGGACGAGATGCTCGATGCACCCGCGCAGGCGGGCGACCGCCATCGCTGGACCCGCCACGAGAATGCGTTCTGGATCGTCCGCAAGCGCGTGGAACTGGAGGAAAGCGGCCCCGTGCTGGCGCTGGAGAACGGCAACGGCCAGGTTATCAGCGTGGTCAGGACCGGCGCCGACGGCACGCGGGTCGACAGCGCGGACCTGCCGGTGGAGATCGTCGTCATGTTCGTCCTCAACATCCTGATCAGCCTGGCCCTGGGACCGAAGTCGCCGCTGACCTGGTCGATGTACGCCGACGCCGCCGACTACAACGAGTGGAAGACGGGCCGCCGCGCGACCGGCATGACGTTTTCCGCCGCGACCTTCTCGCAGAAGCTCGGGGGCGCGCTCGGCGCCGCCGGAGTGGGATGGGTGCTGGCGGCGATGGGCTATGCCGCCAACCAGGCGCAGAGCGGCGCGTCGCAGACCGGCATCGTGCTGCTGCAGACGGCGGTGCCCGGCGTCTTCGCGCTGATCGCCATGTTTGCGCTGCGATTCTATGACCTGAGCGGTGGGAAACTCGAGCAGATCCAGCAGGATCTGGAGGCAAGGGAGCGGTCCGGCAACTGATCAAAGCGTGCGTCGCCTGGACCGGAGGGAGAGGGGCTTCAAAGCCGGCCGCCGGAAAAGCCTGTCCCTATGAAGGCAGAGGTCAAACTCTCGACAGCTCCCGGCAGAGCCGGCGGTTGCTTCGAACAACCAAGGAGCCGATACATGTTGTTGCAGTCCATCGACGACGGCGAACGTTTCGTGCTGACCAGCCCGACCGCCATGCCCCGTGCGGCGGGCTTCCTGTGGAATCGGCGGATGATGATGCAGGTGAACTGCCGGGGCTTCGCCGTCGCCCGCTTCATGCAGCCGGAGCCGGCGCGCTATACCCATGCGCCGAACCTGGAAGCCACGACCTTCATGCAGCCGGAGCAGCCCTACTACGCCCACCATCCCGGCCGCTTCTGCTACATCAAGGACGAGGAGACCGGCAGGATCTTCTCCGCACCCTACGAGCCGGTGCGGGCGAAGCCGGACCGCTTTGCGTTCTCGGTCGGCAAGAACGACATCCGCTGGGCCGTCGAGTGCCTCGGCATCCGGGTCGAGGTGGAAGTCAGCCTGCCCGAGGACGCGGCGGTGGAGCTGTGGCGGGTCCGGGTCGCCAATCCGTCCGGCCGCCCGCGCAGGTTGAGCGTCTATCCCTACGTCCCGATCGGCTACATGAGCTGGATGAACCAGTCCGCCTGCCACCGCCCGGACCTGGGCGGCGTGGCGGCCTCCTGCGTGACGCCGTACCAGAAAGTGGAGGACTGGTTCAAGAACCGGGATTTCAAGGACAGGACCTTCTTCCTTTATGACCGCGAACCCGCCGCGTTCGAAACCGCACGCGAGGCCTTCGAGGGCGAAGGCGGCCTGCACGCCCCCGATGGCGTGCGGCAGGACACCCTGGGCAACGGCGATGCCCTCTACGAGACCCCCGCTGCGGTGCTGCAGTACCGCATCGAGTTGGCCCCGGACCAGGCCGAGGACTATCGCTTCCTGCTCGGCCCGGCCCGGGACGACGCGGAAATCGCCGGCGTGCGCGAGCGCTTCTTCGCCGATCCAGGCTTCGCCCGCACCAAATCGGAGTACGCGGCCTACATCGCCCGCGGACGGGGCGTGTTGCGGATCGAAACCCCGGACCGGCACCTGGACCGGTTCATGAACCACTGGCTGCCGCGGCAGGTGTACTACCACGGCGACGTCAACCGCCTGGTCACCGACCCGCAGACCCGCAACTACCTGCAGGACAACATGGGCATGTGCTTCATCGAGCCCGGGGTGGCGCGCGCGGCGTTCCTGCACGCGCTGTCGCAGCAGGAAGCCAGCGGCGCGATGCCGGACGGTATCCTGCTGGTCGAGGGCGCGGAGCTGAAATACATCAACCAGGTCCCGCACACCGATCATTGCGTCTGGCTGCCGGTCTGCCTGCGAGCCTACCTCGACGAAACCGGCGACTACGGCATCCTCGACGCGCCGGTCAAAGACTGGCAGGGCGAGGACGCCCCGACCGCCTTCGAGCGCATCTGCAAGGCGATGCGCTGGCTGCTCGGCGCCCGCGACGCGCGCGGCCTGAGCTACATCGCCCAGGGCGACTGGTGCGACCCGATGAACATGGTCGGCTACAAGGGCAAGGGCGTGTCCGGCTGGCTGTCCGTGGCCGCCGCCCATGCGCTCGACCTGTGGGCCGACATCTGCGAGCAGCATGGACACACCGATCTCGCCCGTGAGTTCCGCGACGGGGCCGGCGACATCAACCAAGCGGTGAACACTCACCTGTGGGACGGCGAATGGTACGGCCGCGGCATCACCGACGACGGCGTGGTGTTCGGCGTCTCGAAGGACGCCGAGGGCCGCATCTACCTCAACCCGCAGAGCTGGGCGATCCTCGCCGGCACTGCGGATACGCGCCAGCGCGCCCTGATGATCCGGGCCGTCGAAACGCAACTGGAAACGCCCTACGGCGTGATGATGCTGGCGCCGGCCTATACCGGGATGCGCGAGGACGTGGGCCGCCTGACCCAGAAGTTCCCGGGCTCGGCGGAAAACGGCGCCGTCTACAACCACGCCGCGGCGTTCTACATCCACGCCCTCTACGCCGTCGGCGAGTCCGACCGCGCCTGGCGCCTGCTGCGCCGGATGCTGTGCGGCCCGGACGACGTCGACTACCTGCAGCGCGGGCAGATGCCGGTGTTCATTCCCAACTACTATCGCGGCGCCTGGCACCAATACCCGCGCACCGCCGGCCGTTCCAGCCAGTTGTTCAACACCGGCACCGTCGCCTGGGTGTACCGCGCCTTGATCGAGGACCTGTTCGGCCTGAAGGGCTGCCCCGGCGGCCTGCGGGTGGCGCCGCAGCTGCCCCGCGACTGGCAGACGGCCCGGGCCCAACGTGCGTTCCGCGGTGCCCGCTTCGACGTGCATTACCTCCGCCGGCCGGACGTGGACGGGATGCTGCTGCGGGTGGACGGCGAGCCCCTGCGCGGAGACTGCATCGGGAACATCCAGTCCGGCCGTGTCTACCAGGTCGAAGTGCGGGTGCCCGCGCCATGAGCAACGCCATGTCCACCGGCAATCCGGTCCTGGTCGTCGTCATGGGTGTCAGCGGCTGCGGCAAATCCACCCTCGCGGCCAGCCTTGCCGACGATTTCGGCTTTTGCCTGCTCGAAGCCGACGACTTCCACCCGCCCGCCAACAAGGCCCGGATGGCCCGCGGCGAACCGTTGACGGACGCCATGCGCGAACCGTGGATCGCCGCCATGTGCGACGCGCTGCGGGAGCGGCGGCGGCAGGGCGAAAGCTGCGTGCTGGCGTATTCGGGCCTGCGCCGGGCCCATCGCCAGCGCTTCCGCGAACTGGGCTACCCGACGCTGTTCATCCACCTGGCCGGCGACCGGGAGGTGATCCGCGGCCGCATGCGGGCCCGGGCCGGGCACTTCGCCCCCGCCAGCCTGCTGGACAGCCAGTTCGACGCCCTGGAAGCGGCGATGGACGAACCGGACATCATCGTCGTGGATGTCGCGCAGGGCATCGACCGGATCCATCGGCTGGCCGCGGACAGGGTGCGTGGATTCTTGGCGGAACACTCGAGGCCCTGACCATCGCGCGAAGTACCGCCCGATGGCACCGGCTCGGACGCAACTACGTTCCATAGCTTCCGCGCATGGTCATTGTCGGAATAGCGAAGGTTCGATCCCCCGATCTACTCGGAGGGCTTCGTTCGGGGAAGCACCAGTTCCGGAAGCCCTGGCGTGGCCACGGTCTGTCGGATTCGCTGGGCGGTCAGCAGATCCACGCGTCCCGCCTCGCTGACTTTGTCTCCGCGCGGAAGCATGCACCGTCGCTGAAAGAGCCGGACGGCTCCACGCGTCGCAAGGTCGTAGGTCCCGAAGTCCAGTTCGCCGAACGTCTCGACGCTCGTCACGATCTTCCGCGGGCTCGATTTCCAGCCGGGACACCAGAACCCCATGCGCCGCAGATCCTTCTGCAACTGCTCGATTGCGAGAGTCTGAAGCGCGGCGACGCTCTCGCTCGGAGCGTTCGCGTCCATCCGGTCGAGGTGCACGAATACGCCCGCGTAGATGGTCTCCTTCGGTTCCGGATCGATTCCGGCGGCGGGTCCGAGGCTGAGCGGCCGGCTCTTCCCCCCTTCCTTGAAGTCCTGAAGGTGGTTCCACGGAAACGACGTCCCGGGGCAGTTCTTGGTGAATTCCTCGAAGGCCACCTGGCTGCCTCCCCGAGGCAGGCGATTCTTGCCCTTCAGGGTCAGGACGTCGGCATGGCCAACGACGTTCCATGGGTCGATTCCGAAGTGATTCACGATCTGCTTCACGAGCCGCACGCATCCGGCGACCATGCCGTCTGGAAACGGCGCGTCTTCCCCGATCTGGTGCTCGATGCCAATGGACCGGAGGAAGACCGCCGAGCTCTCGCCCCGATCGAACATCCCCCATTTGGTGTTGTATTCCTGCCGTTCCCACCCCTTCTTGTCGAGGAGCGCCTTCCCTCTCCCATCCTTGAATCCGGCGTGAGACAGGGCGTGCTGTTCCTCGACGAGCTTCACCGCGTGTCCGTCGAGGTCGACGATATAGTGGATCCCGATCTTGCCGCCTTCCTTCAGGAATTTCTGCAACGCGCTTTCGATGCGGGCGCCGCCCGTGATGTGCAGGACCAGTACATCGGGATGGTCGCTGCCGTCTTTTCGCGTCCGCGCCAGCCGCAGGGGCCGATACTTCGGCTGATGACGATTGATCCAGTCGAACTTCCAGTCAACAACGAAATGAATCTCCCCGTCGTGCCGCTTGCGAATGACCGAACCGTGAGGGGCGGGCTCGCCGTCGGGCCGGTCAGCCTCCGAATACGGCATGAACACGCGCGTCCCCTCCGCCGGCGCCAGGATCTCGCCCGCGGAATCCAGCTCGACGTTGAACTCTAGCGGCCGCATCTGGATCCGATACGCCCCGTTCAACTTTCCCGACGGCTCCTCCATGTGCGGACCGGCGGCGGCCGACGACGACAGGTCTGCGGGAGGGGTCAGCCGGATCGTATAAGCTCCAGTGCCATGGGCGGCCGCGCAGTCGACGACGAGCTGGCTGATGTCGATCAGCATTCCGCCCTTCTTGCTGATCCCGGCGCCATCCTTCTGGAGGACGGCTCCGTCTCGAAGGAAATCCACCGTCACCCGGTTGGCTCCCATCATCTCGAACCCGCCCTTGTTCAGGCGGTTTCCAGGGATCCCGTCCTTGTCATTGTGCTCGTCGTCGGGCCACCAGAAGCGGAATCGCCATGCAATCCTGACGACCGGCTTCTTCCGGGCGGATGTCCTCTTTCCCATCAGGGTTCGTCCACTTCTTCGGCCGCCCCGCACTCGCCGTCCGGGTTTTCCTCATCGGGTTCGATCTCCTCGCCCCAGGGGTCGGGCACCTCGGCGAGGTCGTCGAGCACGAGATCGGGGGGAACTCCGGTCGAGTGCCATTTCGTGATGAGGTCAAGGATGTGGGACTGCTCGCCGGTCGCCTTCTGACCCCACTCCTGCTGAAAGTCGCGCACATAGTTCCCGGCGCCCGGATCGTCCAGGTATCCGAGGTTCGCCAGCATCCGCCGGCAGCCCTCTCTGCCCCCGGGTATCTCGAGGTGGTGCTCCGCGCTGAAGCGAAATGCGCCAGCGTCGCCCGGGAGGGAGGTACCCCAGTCAATGGTGACCACCGGGGGCGAGCTGAGCGGAAGCCTCGCCACGCCGTTCTCGTTGGTTGTTCCCGACTGGAGGACCGCCCCTGCGCTCCGGGCCTCGTACGGAACGTTCGGCATCGGATATCCGTTGTAGTCGAGCAGGTAGACTTCGAGCCACGGCGGGGCTTCGGCCGGACACTTCTCGGCCCAACTGTCGTAGAAGCTGCAGGAGAATCCGTCAATGTGGCGGTGGCTTCGCGTGATCATCTGCCGCTTGCAGGGTCCGATGTCTCCGAACTTGCAGGGGAGGTTCGGCGCCCGGTCGGGATGGAAGAGATAGAAGGTGACCCGCCGGTTGGCCTCCGCGGCGCTATCAGAGTCCTCGATCAGGTTGAACTCTCCGCACCCCATGTACCCCGGGTCGAGAAATGCGTTCCGTTCCAGCTTGATGTCGTGCTTGCCCGACATGTAGGCGCCAAAGAGCTTCTTCCGGAACACGGCATCGTTGGCGACGCTCGAACCGGGACGCAGCCCGAGGAAGCGGCACATGGCGTCGCGGGTTGCCTTGCCGAGCTGATTGTCGACGGCTCCGGAATAGTGGCCGAGGTCGGCAAGAATCTCCTGCACGACCGGGATTCCCCAATTCTCGCTCCCGTGATTGTAGAGGGTCTCCCAGACGTCGGTGTCGTTGACGATGAAGGCCCAGGTCGACCACGCCCGGCGCTCGCTGAGCTTCTTGTTGTAGAGCTGGTCGCCGACGGCGTCGGTGTGACCGAAGATCATGAGCCTGACGTCCTGGTGCTGTCGGATCAGTTGCTCGAGCTCGCGGAGGTGACCGACGACGCTCGACCGAATGAACGAGCTTGCGAAGCCGAACGTGATGGCGGGAAGCGAGCAACAGGCGAGGAACTGCGGCGGATTCCGCTTCCGTCGAACGCGGATGACGTATTTCGCGTCGACGACCAGCCCCCTTCGTTCGAATCGCCTCGGGATCTTCAACACCGTTCGGGGCTGGTCGTCCGCGGATAGAACGAACCGTTTGTCGGCACCCCTGGCCCGGGCTCCGAGCTCGTCGCGCATGTAGGTCTCGACCTCGTCCTCATCGTCGGTTCCCCAATTGAAGAGAGCCAGTTCCTGCCACGTCAGCGGATTCCCGGCGTCGGTCTCGCGCTTTGCAATCTCCCGAAGCGTATCGCCCTCGCGAGGCATGTAGGATGCGGCGTCTTCCCACTTCTCGAACCCCATGCCCATTTCTCCTGCCTTACGACCTTGATATCTCGATTCCGACGATCTCGAACGCCTGACCGTCCAGCACCTCCTCGAGGTCGCACGTGCCGGTGGGCAGATCGGTGAGGTGGACGGTGCCGGCGGTGTCGGTGGTGTAGGTGCCGACGGTGCCATCAGGCTTCTTGAGACGGAGCTCTACGCTCGCTGCAGGCGCTCCCGTCTCGTCGTCGATCACCGTAAACGTGATCCATGGGCGAACGATGGGAGGGGGTGCCGTCTCCGGCGCGAGAGGGGCATGCGCCCGCACTTCGTCGAGCGGACGGGGACGGCGAATGCCACCATCGGGAGCGTGCGGGGAGATCACCCGCCCGGTCGGTGGCCGATCTTCGAGCTCACGGAAATCGCCGGCGTCGAATGGCGTGGAGAAGCGGTCGCGCGGCACCAGGCGGAACTGGCCGGCCGACAGGTGACCGGCGATCCGCTCAAGGATCTCGTGGTCGCTCCATCGGTAGAGGGATGAGACATGGAGTCTCCGGCTGGCGAACTCGCGCAGTGCGGCCATCGACAAAGGGTCGCGCGCAAAGTCTCTCAGAAAGCCGATGGCGACGCGCACGTCCGGGCAGGGCCGGGCCGTATCGCCCGCTCGCAGCTCGTGCCACGCCTTGATCTCGATGTCCTGGAAATGGCCGCGAATTCGGATAGCCACAACGCCCTCGGGGTCACAGCCCTCGACACATGCCGAAGACAGCGGCGAACGCCGCATGACGACGGTCGAGTATGGCTCCCTCCTCCGCCTCGACGAGCGCAGTCGTCCCTGCGTCATCCTGACCAACGCCGAGGGCGCGAGCGAGCGGCCAGGAGCGGCGTGAGGTTGCCGACGAACGGCGGGCGGGCGCAGAAAACCGGGGGGCGGGAAAACCGGGGCCGGAGTGGACTTTCCAAATGCCGCCGCCCAGAACAATTCACCGATGCGGACGACCGGCTCGGGAACGCTGCCGTGCATCCCCGTGCACATCATTACGTCCGCACCTCCGGCAACCGCATGTCCGGGGCCGGGCCGCTTTCGCCAGGCGCTCGAACCGCCGCTTGATACGCCCTTGATCGCGACTGTGCTTCGCCATGCCGTCCTGCCCTCAACTCCCGTTCTTCCGCAGCCACGCATCGATCTCCGGCAACCGCTCATTGCGCACCTTCACCCGGTACTCGATGTTGGCGATCACCGTATCGGCCCCGCGCCGCGAACCCTCCGCGATGTGCGCCTGCGCGAACGCCTTGATCTTCGCCACCGTCGCCGGATCCAGCGAGTTGGCGCCCAGGCCCGGATACCAGCGGCTGCGCGAGGTCGCGTCGACCTTCGTATCCACCTGCTCGCGATGGGCGACGGCGAAATCGAAGCCGAGTTCCGGATGCTCGTTCGCCACGGCGGAGATCATGGCGGCGCTGTTGGTCGCACCCGGTTCGTCGGTGAGCGCCAGCTCCAGCGCCCGCTTCGCCAATGCCTCGTCGCGGGGGGCGGACAGCAGCAGGTACAGCTGATCCTTCACCAGCGGTGTCTTCTCGGCCTTCGCGGCCGCATGCAGCCGGTCCCAGGTGGCGGCGTCGGCATGGCGCGCGACGATCGTCAGGACCGTCTTGCGCAACGCCGCCGGCACCGCATTCGGATCGCTGTCCTGCGCTGCATGGCGGCGCCGCGCCTCGGCGATCACCGCCGGATCGCCCAGTTCGCCCAGCGTGGCGATCAGGTCGCTGCGCAGGATCGCGACCGGATCGCCTTCGCCGGCGCGCGGCTCCCAGCCGACGCGCGCGAACACCGGCGCCAGCCGTGCGATGGCGAACGCGCTGAACGCCTTCTGCCGCTCCGCATCGCCCTCGTAGTAGTCGTGGAGGCTGTCGAAGTGCTGGGCGATGTCGCCCCAGACCTGCGGGTCGGCATCGGCCGGCGTGGCCCGGACCAGGTCCAGGTAATCCGATGCCGGTTGCTGCCCGGCCAGGCCAAGCGCCCAGGCATCGCGCATCACGCCGAGCTGGTCGATCGTCTCCAGCTTCGCGAACGCATCGCGGACGAGGGCGAACTGCGCCGGCGCATACAGCGTGCGGTAGTAACCGCTCTGCCCGGCATTGACCACGACCGTGCCGCAGCCCGGCACGTCCAGCGTGCCGCTGCCGCCGCTGACGATCGCTCGCGCCTCCTTGCCGCTGCCGGCCACCGACGCGATCACCGGCACGCGCCACGTCAGCGGCTGCTTGTCCGGGCGGTCCTTGGTGTATTCGCCCTGCTCGAGCGCCAGTGTGGTGGTGCCGTTCGCGCAGCTGGCCCGCTCGACGCGGATCAACGGCACGCCCGGCTGCAGGGTGAAGTCGTGGGCGATGTCGAGGACGGGCTTGCCGGCGGCCGCCTGGATCTCGCGCCACAGGTCGTCGGAGGCCGTGTTGCCGTAGGCGTGCGCCTCGATGTAGTTGCGCACGCCGGTGCGCCAGGCATCGGGCCCGACGTAGCCTTCGAGCATGCGGATGACGGCCGCACCCTTCGAATAGGTGATGGCGTCGAAGGCCTGGCTGGCCTGCTCCACCGTTTCCACGTGCTGCACCACCGGATGCGTGCTGGCCACCGCATCGCGCGACATCGCGTAATCGCGGCTGCCCACGACCCCCAACCCGGTGTTCCACTCCGGATGCAGCTTCTGCGTGGTGCGCCCAGCCATCCAGGTCGCAAAGCCCTCGTTGAGCCACAGGTCGTCCCACCACTGCATCGTGACCAGGTTGCCGAACCACTGGTGCGCGATCTCGTGCGCGGCGATCGAGTACGCGCGCTGCTTGTCCGACTGCGTCGAGATCGTCGGGTCCAGCAGGATCGCGTACTCGAAGGTGAAGATCGCGCCCCAGTTCTCCATCGCGCCGAAGAACTGGCTACGCCCCGGCGAGGCGATGTTGTCGAGCTTGGGCAAGGGATACGGCGTGCCGAAATAGTCGTCGTACTCGCGCAGCACGTCCTTCGACGACGCCAGCGCGAACGCCGCCTGCGACAGCTTGCCCTTCTGGGTGATGACGCCCACCTCGGTGCCACCCACCTGCGTCGTCGCGCGCTCGAAGTCGCCCAGCGCGAAGAACAGCAGGTAGGTCGACATCTTCGGCGATGGCGCGAAGCGCACCCGCTTGCTGCCGTCGCCCAGGTCGGTGGTCTCGGCGACCGGCATGTTGCTCACCGCCATCTGCGTCGCGGGCACCGTCGCGGTCAGGGTGAAGGTCGCCTTGTGGTTGGGCTCGTCCCACGACGGCACGAACTTGCGCGCATCGGAATTCTCGAACTGCGTGTACAGCGCGCGCCGCTGGCCCGCCGCGGTGTCGTAGTCGATCGCGAACAGGCCGTTGGCCTGCGTGCCGATCCTGCCGGTGTAGTCCATCGACAGCGTGTACGCACCCACCGGCAGCGGCTGCGCGAAGGTGAACGTCGCGGTCTGCGCCTCGGCATCCACCGCGACCTGCGGCGCGTCGAATCCGCCCTTGCCCGCCGCCGGCGCGAGCTGCACGTTCGCGAACGTCATGTCGACCGCGTTGAGCGTGATGCTCGGCGTCGGTTCGAGCACCTCCAGGGCGATCGCCACCTTGCCGTCGAAGCGCAGCGACTCCGCATCCGGAATCACGGCCACTTCGTAGTGCGTCGGGCGCACATTGCGCGGCAGCTGCGTGGTGACTTCGGCCACGGGAGCATCCACGGGGCTCTGCGCCATGGAAATCGTGGAAGTGCCGGCAAGAGCCAGGGCGATGGCGGCGGCGAGCATTCGGCGCATGACGTGTCCTCGAAGGCGGAACGGGGGCAACAGCCGACATGCGGAAGCCGTCGGCGAAAGAAACCGGATCCGATGGTGCCGGCCCGGAACGGGTCGCGACAACCCCGGAAGTCACGTCCCGGTCGGATTCAGTGCGAATGCACGAATTGCGCCCCGGGTCCGCGGATCCGTTCCGGCGGCAATCTACTTCATCTTCTCCGGCATCGCCGCCTTCGGCGCCGCGAGCGACGCCTGGGCGCTCGCGCGCGGCGGCCTGAAAGACCGATCCCGGATCCTTCAGCACCTTCCCGAGGCCCTGCAGGGCTCGTTCCTGCTGCAGGTGCCGGAAATCCTGGTGGTCGGCCTGCTCGTTTTCTGGCTGCTGCGGGTCGCGTTCTCGACCATGGTCCCGCGACCAACGCTACCTAGCGCGGTCGCGAGACCCCGCTCGAATGGGCGCACCACGATAGCAACCAGCCGATCATCGACGAGCTGAGGGCGCGCGGCGAGCGCGCTACTGATCTGACTAAGAAGGCCGAATTTAGCCCTCTAGGGCACTTCGCATTCCCAGATCGAGGATGCAAGCCAGAGGTTGGCTCTGGTCAGGTGGTTGTACACCTCTTCCAGAGGCGTCCCTCCTTGCGCCGTGCATTGGGCGATAGCATCGGCACGGGCATCCTTCAGTGCTATGCCGGAGTCATGGCTCTGGCCGTGACCGCTGACATGCACCACGGCGGCCATGGCCGAGCCGACGGGCAACAGAAGCGCCAAGGCAACGGCGATGGAATACTTTTTCATTGTCCCTCTCCCGATGTTGATCCGAACGGATGCATTCGAGTCGGGAAGCACGAAGGCGGCTGTGAAAACCGGGTAAGCGGACTGTAAAAAAGCTGGCCTTTCCGGACGCAAACTGAACTCGCTCAGGACTTGTCCCGAAGGAATCAGAAGCGTCCGCTCAGGGTCACGCCGTACGTGCGCGGCGTGCCTTGGATGAAGGTGGGCGTGCCGAACAGGCGGCCGGTGTTGCCGGCGTCGATCAGGTAGTCCTTGTCGGCGAGGTTGCTGCCGTACACGCTCAGATCCCAGCGGCCGTCGCCGAACTGTACGCCGGCACGCAGGTTGTACAGCGCATAGCCGGCCTGCTCGATGCCCGGGGTGTTGTCGTCCTCGAAATACGCCTGCGAACGCCAGTTCCAGCTCGGGCGCAGGTAGAGCCGCGCGCCGTTGTCGAGTTCGAAGCCGGCATCCAGCCCGGCCGAGGCGCTGTGCTCGGAGGTGAGCCGGAAGCGGTTGCCGGCCAGTTCCTGCGGATTGCCGTCGTCGTCGGTGTCGTCGAAGGTCGCGTCGACGTAGCCGTAGTTGAAGAACGCAGACAGGTTGCGGTCGGCGCGCCAGAGCAGCGACAGTTCGGCGCCGTTGGCGGTGGCGTTGCCGCCGTTGGCGGGCACGAAGAGCAAGGTGTCGTCGTCCTGCACCGCGGTCTGGAAGTTCGAGTAGTCGTAATGGAACACGGCCAGGTCGTAGAGCAGGTGCGCGCCCGCGAAAGCGCCTTTCAGGCCGAGCTCGTAGCTCCACACGACCTCGTCGTCGATCACTTCCGACGAGAACGCGTCCACGTTGATCACGTTGGGCCGGCGTCCGCGCGAGACCGAGACGTAGCCGTTGTGGTCGTCGTCGAAGCGATAGTCGGCCACGGCGCGCCCGACCAGGCTGGTGAACGATTCGCTGCGCGACAGGCGGCCGTCGGTCGGCGCGAACAGGATGTTGGTGGGGCTGGTCGGATCGGGGCTGCCGCCCAGGCCGGCCAGGCCGAGGAAGCTCGGCACGCCGAAGTAGTCGGCCCGGTAGCCCGCGGTCACGTCCTCGTAGGTGCCGCGCAGGCCCAGGGTCAGGTTCAGGCGATCGGTGGCGGCGAAGGTGCCGTCGGCGAAGATCTCCCAGGCGTCGGTCTCGCCGAAGTTCGCGTACTGCTCCTCGTGGAACGGCTTGAGCGGCACCACCACGCCGGGCGCGATCGGCAGCATGTCGACCATGGTGTTCGGGGTGCCGTCGGGCAACAGCGGCGGGATCCCCAGGCCGACCGCCGGCAGGGTGATGAAGCTGCGTTCGTCGGTGCGGAACGGCACGCGCTGGCTGCCGTTCTCGTGGAACCAGGACGCGCCGGCGAAGCCGGTGAAGCGGCCGCCCCCGTCGTAGTTGAAGCGTAATTCCTGGCTGAGCTGGCGGCCCCTGGCGATCTCGGCGAACTCCAGCGCGTAGATCTGGGCGCCGTCGGCGTCGAATTCCTCGGCGGAGTCGAAGTCGCGCCAGCCGGTGATGGTGGCCAGTGACCACGCCGAGCTCAACATGAAATTGCCGAGCAGGGTCGCGCCGCGCACTGTGCGGTCCAGGCCGAGCGCTTCGCCGCGATTGAGGTCGGCGGTGCGGTCGAGCACGTCCAGGCTGCCGGTGCGGGTCGGGATCGAACCGCTGCGGAAGGCGGTGCCGGGCGGCGTGTCCTTCTGCCAGTTGAGGATCAGGTCCAGGGTGTCGGTCTCGCGCAGGTCGAGGCGAAAGCTGGCGCGAATGGCCTGGGTGTCCTTGCCGTTGAGATCGCCGCCCGACAGGTTGTCGACGAAGCCGTCGCGTTTTTCGTGATACACGGCGACGCGGCCGTACAGCTTGTCTTCCACCAGCGGCGTATTCGCGTAGCCGGTGAGCAGGGTGGAGGATTCGTTGCCGGCGCCGACGGTGAAACCGGCCTCGGTGCCGTTGAACGCCTTGTTCTGGATCAGGTGCACCGCGCCGATCTGCGCGCCGCGGCCGAACAGCGTGCCCTGCGGGCCGCGCAGCACCTCCACCCGCTCCAGGTCGAACGGCTGCACGATCGAGCCGCGCGACTTGGAGATCGACACGCCGTCCTGGAACACCGACACGCGCGGCTCCACGTTCGCCTCGCCGCTGTCGGAGGTGATGCCGCGGATCACGAAGCCGGGATTGTTCGGGCTCTGCTCCTGCACCACCAGCCCCGGCACCAGGTGGCCGATGTCGGAGAACTCCCGGACGTTGTAGTCCTGCAGGAACTGGCCGGAATACGCGCTGATCGCGATCGGCACCTCGCTCACCTGCTGTTCGCGCTTCTGCGCGGTGACCACCATCGTGTCCAGGTAGGCGATCTCTCCCGACGCGTCGGCGCCCGTTGCGGTCTGCGCGGCGACGGCGCACGGCAGCACCGCGGCCGACAGGCCGAGATGCAAAGCGAGCGCGAGCGGATGACGGCGGTGCGGCATGCGTATTTTCCCCTGACGTGATGCCCGGACGGGCGAGGACGAACCAAAGCCCGGTAGCGTCGGCAGCGCTCATTGCAGCGGCATGACATGGGCGCGTCGTCGCAGTGACTCGGTGGCCCGGCGTCGAGCGTGTCAACGCGCGGTCATCTGCACGTCGTACAAATGCGCGCTTTCCGGCAACGTGAAACTCCCCGTGCACAACTTGAATCGCCGCCGCTTCCTCAAGGTCGTCGCGGTGACCGCCGCTGCGGCCGCCGTCGCGCCCGCCGGGCGCGTGCTCGCGGCGATGGCCGCCGACGCGGTGCGCATCTCGCGTGTGCATTTTCCGCAATCGGTCGCCTCCGGCGATCCGCGCCCGGACCGCGTGCTGCTGTGGACACGTGTGGCGGCCGAACGCCTGCCGCGTGCGTTGCGCGTACAGGTGGCCGACGATCCGGCGTTCACCGCACTCAGGCTCGACCGCGAGATCGTGGTTCCGGACGATAGCGACGGCTGCATCAAGCTGCGCGTCGAAGGGCTGGAAGCGGCGCGCGCCTATCACTATCGCTTCCTCATCGCCGACGACGAGTCCGGCTTCGTGTCATCGCCGCATGGGCGTACCCGCACCGCACCGGCCGCGGATGCGGACGTGCCGCTGCGGTTCGCGTTTCTCAGCTGCCAGGACTACGGCGGGCGCTGGTACAACAGCCTGCTGCCGCTGCTGGATCAGGAGCTTGACTTCGTCCTGCACCTGGGCGACTTCATCTACGAGACCGTGGGCGATCCGCAATTCCAAAGCCGCGGCGGCGAGCGCGGCATCGCGTTCGAGGACCGTACCGGCGCCATCGAGCTGGGCGACGCCAAGGCGGGCTTCCAGGCCGCGCGCAGCCTGTCCAACTACCGCCAGCTGCATCGCACCTTCCGCGGCGACGAGGCGCTGCAGGCGCTGCTCGAACGCGCGCCGCTGGTCGCGATCTGGGACGACCACGAGTTCTCCGACGACTGCTGGCAGGACGTGGGCACCTACCGCGACGGCAATGCGGACGAGCGCGACCGCGAGCGCCGCCGCAACGCCGAGCAGGCGTACTTCGAATACATGCCGGTCGACCTGGACTTCGGCGAAGCGCCGCTGCCGGTCGAGCGCGGGCGGCTGTTCCCCAACGTGCAGCTGTGGCGCGGCCTGCGCTTCGGCCGCGCGCTGGACCTGGTGCTGACCGACTACCGCAGCGCGCGTCCGGACCACCCCATCCCCGAGGATGCCTTCCCGGGCGCCGTGGTCTACGACCGCGCTGCGCTGGAGGCGCGCCTGCCGAAGCTCGGCATGGACTACGCTACGCTGGCGCCGTCGCTGCTGCCCTATGTCGATCTGGCCGCGCCGGAACATCACAAACTGCGGGAAGCCGCGCGCCTCGCCGTCGCCCAGGCCTACCGCGACGCCGGACAGGCGCCGGCCGCGGCCGAGCAGCGCACAGCGGCCGCGACCGCAGGCCTGATCGCTCTGCCGGTACTGGCGCAGTTCCTGACCGCCTACAACGCCGGCGCACCGGCGGAGGCGCAGGTCGCGCCGCCGCCGGCCGGGGACCTGGACCGCGGCCTGCCCTGGCTGGCGCTGGGCAAGACGCAGTTGTTCAGTTCGCTCGGCGCGCGCTACCTGGTGGTGAAGGACAGCTACGATCTGTTCGCCGCACTGCGCGCGCTCGACGACACGCCCAGCGCCTACGGCGCGACGCAGCGCGCCTGGCTGGGCGAACGCCTGCGCGGCAGCGACGCGCGCTTCAAGGTCGTGGCCAGCTCGGTGTCCTTCACCTCGCTGGTGCTGGACCTGGCGCGGCCGGAGATCGCCGCGCCCGAACCGATGCGGCGCCGCTTCTATCTCAATGTCGACCACTGGGATGGCTTCCCGGTCGAACGCGAGCGACTGATGGCGGAGCTGTTCGACCCGACCGGCGGGGTGATCCTACTTTCGGGCGACATCCATGCCGGCTTCGCCACCCAGCACAGCGCGGGCACGGTCGAGTTCACCGCACCGGCGGTGTCCTCGGAGACACTCAAGGGCATCCTCGCGCGCAGCAGCGAAGGCGACGGCGAACAGGCCGAGGCCGGAAGGCGCATGGTCGCGATGCTGGAGCAGCTGTTCGCCGACGGCTTCGCCCCGTTGCGCTACGTACAGACCGAACGTCACGGCGTCGGCGTGCTGTCGATCGACGGCGCCCAGGTGGAAGCGACCTTCCACGAACTGCCCGACGACGTCTGCCGCACCCGCCTTTACGACACGCCGGAAGCGCTGCGGACGCGGGCGCGCACGCAGCGCTTCACCCTCGACCGCGCCGACATGCAGTTGCGGCCAGTCGGATAGTCGGCGCGCATGCCGCGCGCCCGATCGACCGCACACGCGGCGCCACCGCCGTACGGCCGCGGTGCTAGAGCAGCTTTGGTGCAAGTGTTAACGGATCCGTTCTCCCGCTTACGGGGTGAGGGAGGTATTCCTGCGACATGTGTAAACGCTCGACACGAAATTGCTCTGGCTCTGGTTGCCCCGTCGTCTTATCGCTGACATGTCCGGACCGGATCATGACCGCGCACGGACGCACAGGCTCTCCTCGGGCTCGTGCGTCCTTTTTTTTTGCGCAGTCCACCTCCGGAGTCTCGATGAAGCACAACGCACTGGCCGCAGCGATGCTGCTGGCCCTGTTTCCGTTCGCCCCGAATTCCGTCCGTGCCCAGACCGTGCCCGCGGCGGCCGACGACGTGACCTCGCTCGACGCGATGGTCGTCACCGGATCCCGGGGATCCAGCCGCACGCAGTTCGACACCCTGGTGCCGGTGGACGTGTTCAGTGCCGAAGAGATCCAGGCGGTCGAAAGCGCGGACCTCAACGACGTGCTCGCGCAGCTGGTGCCGTCGTTCGTCGTGCAGCGCTTGCCGATGGCCGATGGACTGGTGTTCGTACGCCCGGCTTCGTTGCGCGGGCTGTCGCCGGACCACGCGTTGGTGCTGGTCAACGGCCGCCGTTTCCATCGCACCGCCCTGCTCGGCTCGCGCGGCGCGCAGGCGCCTGACCTGTCGCAGATCCCGACCGCGGCGATCGAGCGCATCGAGGTCCTGCGCGACGGCGCATCCGCGCAGTACGGGTCGGACGCCATTGCCGGCGTGATCAACATCATCCTCAGCGACGATATCGGCACCGAGCTGACCGCCCAGCTGTCCGAGTACTCCGAAGGCGACGGTTTCGCGCAACAGTACGGCGCCCGCCACGGCTTTGCGCTGGGCGACTACGGCCACCTGTCGATGTTCGCCGAGATGGCGAGATCCGACGCCACCTCGCGCACGCGCCAACGCCCGGACGCGATCGCCTTCCAGCAGGCGCATCCGGAACTGGACGTGCCCGATCCGGTGCAGCGCTGGGGCCAGCCGGACCTGGAGAGCGTTCGCGGCGGCTTCGATGCCAGTATCCCGCTGACGCAGACCATCGCCCTGTACGGCTACGCCCTGCTCGGCACGAGCGAGGGCGTCAGCGATTTCAACTGGCGCAATCCCGATGGCACCGCCTCGGTCTACGGCGATACCGACGTATTCCCGGGCTGGAACGCCTCCGAGATCTATCCGGTCGGATTCTCGCCGCGCTACGGCATGGAACAGGAGGACCTGCAGACCGTCGTCGGCCTGAGCGGCGAGTTCAATCCGGACTTCACCTGGGATGTCAGCGCATCCTACGGCAGCAACGACATCGACTTCTTCCTCGACAATTCGATCAACGCATCGCTCGGCCCGGAAAGCCCGACCGGATTCTGGCTGGGGCGACTGTCGCAGGACGAGCTCAACTTCAACGCAGACTTCGTCTATGCGTGGTCGGTCGATCCGCTGCCGCTGCCGGTCAACATCGCATTCGGCGCCGAACACCGCACCGAGACCTACGGCATCACTTCGGGAGACCCGGAGTCCTACGCCGTCGGCCCCGGCGCCGTGGCGGGACTGGCGCCCAATTCCAACGGTGCGCCCGGCTTCAGCGCGCAGCAGGCGGGCGAATGGGACCAGACCTCCAGCGCCGCCTACCTCGACGTGGAAGTGCCGTTGACCGAGCGTTGGAACGTCGGCGCCGCCGCGCGCTACGAAGATTTTTCCGAGTTCGGCGATTCCCTCGACGGCAAGTTGTCGAGCCGTTTCGAGTTCAACGACCACCTTGCGCTTCGCGGTTCGGTCTCCACCGGCTTCCGCGCCCCGACCCCCGGCCAGCTGTACGCCACCAGCACCACCCAGGGCCTGGATACCAACACCCTGCAGGTCTTCACTTCCGGCCGGCTGTCGCCCAGCGACCCGATCGCGCAGATGCTCGGCGCCGAGCCGTTGACGCCGGAGGAATCGCGGTCGGTCACGGCCGGCCTGGCCTGGCAATCCGGCAACGGGTTCTCGGGCTCGGTCGACCTCTACGACATCGAGGTCACCGACCGCTTCTCGACCTCGCAGAGTTTCCAGATCCCCGAAGGCATCCCCAACCCCAACCAGTACACATCGGTCAGCTTCTTCACCAACGACTTCGACACCACCACCCGGGGCATCGACGTCGTCGCGAGCTGGCGGGGCGATCTCGGCGCCGGACGCCTCGGCACGACCCTGGCCTGGAACTACAACAAGACCGAAGTGGACGGCGGCGACAGCGGCGTGGCGAGCAACGAGACCCAGCGGGTGATCTTCGAGGGGCGCATCCCGCGCCGGAAGGCGACCTGGACCAACACCTGGGAGCACGGCGACTGGAGCCTGCTGGGCAGCGTCCGCCACTACGGATCGTGGACGGATTCGTCGGGCAATGCCGAGGGCGACATCTTCCAGCGCTTCGGTGCCGAGACCTTCCTCGACCTCGCCGTGAGCTGGCGGGCCAACGACACGCTGACGCTGCGCGCGGGTGCCGACAACGTGCTCGACGACTATCCGGACGAAGCGACGTTCCAGGCCAGCCGCGGCCTGATCTACTCGCGCAACGCGCCGTACGACACCGACGGCCGCAACGTCTACGCGCAGCTGCGGGTGGCGTTCTGATGCAGGCGTCGCGGCGCCGGCTGTTGCGTGCCACCGGACTGGCGCCCCTGGCGGCGGCGCTGCCGGCTGCCCTGGCCGGTCGCGCAGGCGACGACCTGGCAGTTCCAACGCCCGCGGGACCGGCGGAGCGGCTGGCGCGTGACGAAGCCCACTGGGGTCGCGTCGCGCGGCTTTACGACGTCACCCGCGATGTCGCCCAGCTCGACAACGGTTTCTTCGGGTCGATGGCGCGCGCGACCATGGCGCGCTACCAGGACGCGCTGCAGCAGGTGAACCACGGCAATGCGTACTTCGCACGGCAGGACTATCCGGCGGTCCACCGCAAGCTCGCCGGGACGTTGGCGGCCGCGCTCGGCGTCGGCGCCGACGAAATCGTCCTGACCCGAGGCGCCACGGAGGCGCTGCAGGCCCTCATCGGCGGCTACAACCGCCTGCGCCCGGGCGACGCGGTGCTGCACGCCGACAGCGACTACGACAGCATGATCACGGCGATGCGCTGGCTGCACCGGCGGCGCGGCGTCGACGTCGTTTCGATCGACCTGCCTTTACGACCGGGACGCCAGCAGATCCTCGACACCTACGCCAAGGCGCTGCGCGACCATCCGCGCGTGCGCATGATGCTGCTCACCCACGTCAGCCATCGCAACGGACTCGTACTCCCGGTGCGCGAGCTGACCGAGATGGCGCGTGCCAGCGACGTCGACGTCATCGTCGATGCCGCGCACTCGTGGGGCCAGCTGGATTTCAAGCTGCCCGAGCTCGGCGCCGACTTCGCGGGCATCAACCTGCACAAGTGGATCGGCGCGCCGGTCGGCACCGGCGCCCTGTACATCCGCAAGCCGCGCATCGAGGACATCGACCCCTACATGGGCGAGCCGGATCCTCACGGTTCCGTCCACGCGCGCGTCCATACCGGCACCGCCAACTTCGCCGCCTACATGGCCCTGCCGACGGCGCTGGACCTGCACCAGCGCATCGGGCCCGCCCACAAGGAAGCGCGCGTGCGCTACCTGCGCGACCGCTGGGTGGACCAAGCCCGCGACCTTCCCGGACTGGAAATCCTGACGCCCGAAGACCCGGCGCTGCATGGCGCGATCACCTCGTTCCGGCTGCAGGGCCAGACGAGCGTGGATGCCAACCAGGCACTCGCCCGTCGGCTGCAGGACGAGTTCGGTGTCTTCACCGTGCACCGCACCGGGCTGGCCAGCGGCGCCTGCGTGCGTGCGACGCCGGCGGTCTTCACCCTGGTCGACGAGGTGGATCGGCTGGCGAAGGCGTTGCGGGCGGTGGTGGCTGCGACAGTGACAAAAAGCCCATTCCGGTCAATTGCGCCTGGCGCGCGGTCGCAATAGACTCGGCATCGAAAGTACTTGGCGAGGCGTGCTCTCGACAACTCCCGGGAACAGGACATACGCATGCGCTCCAGACCATTCGGCCGCACCGGCCGCGCCGTCGGCGAGATCGGCTTCGGTGCCTGGGCCATCGGCGATGCCTGGGGCAAGGTCGACGACGACGCATCCATCGCCGCGTTGCACGCAGCGCTCGATGCCGGCCTGGATTTCATCGACACCGCCGACGTCTATGGCGACGGCCATTCCGAGCAGTTGATCGCGCGGGTGCTGAAGGAACGCGGTGGCGAACGTCCGTTCGTGGCGACCAAGGCCGGCCGTCGCCTGCCGCAGCAGACCGTCGAGGGTTACAGCGCGGAGAACCTGGCCGCCTTCATCGACCGCAGCCTGCGCAACCTCGAAGTCGACACGCTCGACCTGGTGCAGCTGCATTGCCCGCCGACCGATCTGTACTACCGCCCGGAAGCCTTCGAGCGGATGGAGCGGCTGGTGGAGCAAGGCAAGGTCCGCCATTACGGGGTCAGCGTCGAACGCGTCGAGGAAGCGCTCAAGGCGATCGAATACCCGGGCGTGGCCAGCGTGCAGATGATCTACAACATGTTCCGCCAGCGCCCGGCCGAACTGTTCTTCCGGCAAACACGGGCGAGGAACGTTGCGATCGTCGCCCGGGTACCGCTGGCCAGCGGCCTGCTCAGCGGCAAGTTCGGCCCCGACACGAAATTCGAAAGCAGCGACCACCGCCAGTTCAATCGCCATGGCGAGGCCTTCGACGTCGGCGAGACCTTTTCCGGCGTGCCCTATGAAATCGGCCTGGCTGCGGTGGAGAAGCTCCGCCTCCTGGTGCCCGACGGCGCGACCATGGCGCAGCTCGCCCTGCGCTGGATTCTGATGTCGGAAGCCGTGACCGTGGTGATCCCCGGCGCGCGCAGTTCGCAGCAGGCCCTGGCCAACATCGCCGCAGCCGCGCTACCGCCGCTGCCCGCCGACACCATGGATGCCGTCGCGCGGATCTACGCCGAGGACATCAAGCCGTACGTGCACCAGAACTGGTGAGCATGGTCGACCACACCCGCAGGCGCTTCATCGCGATCCTCGGTGCGACCGCGGCAACCGCGGCCGCTGGGCTTTCACGGTCCACGGACCGAAAGCCGTTTCGGCTTCCAGCGCCAGCAAGCGCGCCCCCAATGCCGAGACTGGCGTTTCGGTCGAGGTGCGCGCCGGCGCGCGCGGCGACGGCATCGATGTCCACCGGTCCCGACAGCAGGTGGGCGTAGCGATCCGACCGCTGACTGCCTACGGCGCCGGAAACGCGAACTCCGCCACCACCGGAAAATGATCCGACGGATAGCGGCCCCGCTCGTGTTCGGTGACGGTGCGCACCCACAGCGGCTGCAGGCCGCGGTACAGGATCCAGTCGATGCGGCGCTCGGGTTCGCCGGTGAAGCCGTGGAAGGTCGCGGCCGGACCCGTGCGTCGCGGCGCAGCGTCCCAGGCGTCGCGCAGCGTCGCAGTGAGCAGGGCGTGCGCGCGGCGGTCGGGCGTGGTGTTGAAGTCGCCGGTGACGATCACCGGGATGCCCTCGGGCAGCATCGACAGGCGCGAGGCGATCAGCCGCGCGCCGCGTTCGCGCGCGTCTTCGTCCTCGCCGCGATACGGCAGGTGGGTGTTGACGAGATGGAAGCGGCGCCCGTCCGCCAGCCGCTCGAACACCACCCAGGTCGCCATGCGCGGAAGCGGATGGCCCCAGCTGATGCTGCCCGGCACCTCGGGCGTGTCGGAGAGCCAGAAGTCGCCCGACTCGACCACGCGCAGGCGATCGCTGCGGTAGAACACGCCCATGTGCTCGTCGTCGTGACCGCCGCGCCGGTCGCGTCCGAACCACGTGTACTGCGGCAGGCGGCGGACGAGATCGTCGGCCTGCGCCTTGTGCAGCTCCTGCGCGCCGATGACGTCGGGATCCTGCGCGCGCACCATGCGCGCGATCAGCGCCTTGCGCCGCTCCCAGCGGTCCGCCCCGTCGGACTCGACCGGCAGGCGGATGTTGAAGCTCATCACCCGCAACGCCTGCTCTTGCGGAGGCGTCTGCGGATGCGACGGCGTCGTGGCCAGCGTCAGTGAAGCAAGGGCGAGGGCTGCGATGCTGCGCGGCAGGGCGGGCATGTGGTGCACCTGGATGTGGATGTCGTAAATAGCATAGCGGCCGGCTATGGAGCCTGCGTGGCGGGCGCGCTCATTTGCGGCACGGGTCGAAATGTTGGCCAGGGGGGATTGGCTTCACGCCCTACCCGATGACGTCGACGGTCCGGCCGAGGAAGTTCGCGTAACGCTTTGCCGCCGTCCGTACGCCGCGCCGCTCGGCATCCGATAACGGCCGGAACAGGCCCAGCGTCATGGGCGCGCCGCCCTGCCCGGCGCTGCGCGGCCACAGGCCGGCCACCATCCCGTCCACCAGCACGCACGGATGAATGATGCCGTTGATGGTGAACACGCGCCGGTGATGGGCCGGCTCCAGCACCGGCGTGCGGTCCTTGTAGCCGAGCAGGTACTCGTCGAACGCAGGCAGCAGGTGGACGCTGCGCGAACGCGCGGCGGGAGCGGCATCCCTTGCCTGCCAGTAGGTCGTGCCGCCGATGTCGATGGTGTCCAGTTGCGAGGACACCATCGCCAGCGCCGCCCGTGCCTGCTTTACCGGCAGGCCGGACCACCACGCCAGGTCATGCGCGGTCGCCGGGCCGTGACCGGCGATGTAGCGCGACGCCAGCAGGCCCAATGCCTCATCGCCATCGGGCCCGGCCGTGTCCGGCAGCCAGGCGTCGCACAGCACGAAGGTCGGCTGCGCGCCTTCGCGCGGGCCACCGCAGATCAGCCCGTCGTGGGCCAGGCGTCCGCAGATATGCAGGCCCCGGCTGCCGGCGGTCGCGATGCCCGCGGCTTCCAGCGCGCGGTACAACGCCGGGCGCGGCATCGGCCGGCCATCGCCGAGGATGTTCTCCACCGCCCTGCGGCAACGCCGCAACTCGCGCGCGTCCAGTCCGTATTCGCGTTCGTGACGCGCCCCGTCCCGGGCAATCGCGCGCGGCGCCAGCAATCGCTGCATCCAGCGTACGTCCTCGGCCGCCAGCAGGTGCAGGGTGCCGCGCATCGGCCAGGTGCGCACGATGCGGGCATCGGCGATGGCCCGTTCGACATCCGCCTCGGTACCCGCGCGCGTGCGCGAGCCGACCGCCCACAACGATGCACGATAGTCCTGCGCCTGCACCGCACCCAGGCGGCGGACGACGGCCACGGCGTCATCGCATGGGTCGGTGACGCCATGCGCCTGCAGCCGCATGCGCGGCAGCGCCGCAAGGAAAGCATCCATCCGCACGTTCCCTATCACTGGCAAGGGACGAGCTTACTTCACCATCTCTAAACGAATGCGGGCCAGAGCGCATTCCCTGGTCGGGAGAACCGCGCTCCGCCCCTTTGCTCTTCCGCTGTTTTACTTTGCTGCCTGCTCCTAGTCGCCAATCAGGACTCCGGCCTGGCCGCGGCTGCGCAGAGCTTCCTACCCTTTGACCGGCCATCTTCGTCGCACGATGTCGACGATGACAGCGGTAGTCTCGTCCTGTCGATCTTCACACCGACATGAATTTTCGTCCGTGAGTGCCTCACCCGACGACCATCAGGAGTAAACCGCCATGGCTGTCACTGTCGACCGGATGCTGCCGGTAGTGCCGTCGCCGCCGTTATCGTTGCCGCCCATGCCGATCCGGCCGGAACTCACATTGGCGTCCCAGGTGGTTGAGGATCCTGGCGATCACGGCCGCCTGCCCTCATAGGATCCAAGATGTCGCACGCTTGGAGGATTCTCAGTCGTTGGCTGCAACTTCGCCGCCGTTTGTGGCGATGGCAACGTGCGGCGATCCAGAAGATCCCGCGGATGGAAGAGCCGCTGCGTTCGCAGTTGCTCAGCGCCGAACAGATGAAAGTCTATGGCCGTGCGTTGGCGCACGCGCACCGCCTGCGTTCGCATCCGGGGCCGGAGATGCTGCTGGCGCGGCTGAAGGAGAACGAGGGCCTGCTGGACGATGCTGCCACCATGCTGACGCGCATGGTGCAGGATGAGGTGCGGATCAGCCCGGCCGGCGAATGGCTGCTGGACAACTACTACCTGGTCGAAGAGCAGATCCGTACCGCGCGGCGGCATCTGCCCAAGGGCTACAGCCGCCAGCTGCCGTCGCTGAGCGAAGGCCCGTCGGCGGATCTGCCGCGGGTATACGACATGTCGATCCAGGTCATCGCTCACGGCGATGGTCGTATCGACGCCGAGACCATCAGCCGCTTCGTCGTCGCCTACCAGTCGCTCAGTCCGCTCAAGCTAGGCGAGCTGTGGGCGATCCCGATCATGCTGCGACTGGCCCTGATCGAGAACCTGAGACGGGTCGCCGTGCGGGTAATGCGCGACGGCACCGCCCATCGGCTGGCAGCCGATTGGGCGGATCTGCTCAACGAGACCGCGGCCCATCGTCCCAAGGACGTGGTGCTGGTGATTGCCGACATGGCGCGTTCGAAGCCGCCGTTATCCGGTGCCTTCGTGGCCGAGCTGGCGCGAGGACTGCACGGCCGCGGAGCGCTGCTGTCGATGGCGGCCATCTGGGTCGAGCAATGGGTGGCCGACGGTGGCCACAGCATCGAGGAACTGGTGCACGCCGAGGGCCAGCAGCAGGCCGCCGACCAGGTATCGATCAGCAACAGCATCGGCAGCCTGCGCTTCCTGGCCAACATGGACTGGCGCGTTTTCGTCGAGACGATGAGCGTCGTCGACCAGACCCTGCGCGAGGACCCCGCCGGTACCTACGCGTCGATGGACTTCAGCACGCGCGATGCGTACCGGCATGTGGTGGAGAAGCTCGCAAGGCGCAGCGGCGCCAGCGAGATCGAAGTGTCATGCATCGCGCTGCGAATGGCACAGGCGCATCCGGCACCAGGCGACCCCCAGACGCATGTGGGCTACTACCTGGTCGATGACGGCCTGGCGCAGACCCAGGCAGCGGTGGCGGCTTCCGCCAACCGGCAGGTATGGCTGCTTCCACGCAGGATTCCGTTGCCGGCGTATCAGGCGCCCATCGTGCTGATTGCCGCGCTGTTCACCACCGCGCTGCTTTTCAGCGCAGTGGTGGCGCAGATTCACCAGGCGGTGCTGTGGCTGCTGGCGGTGCTGGCCCTGCTCGCTTTCAGCGAACTCGGCATCTCCCTGGTCAACTGGATGGTGACCGTGTTGATCCCGCCGCGGCCATTGCCACGGATGGATTTTTCCACTGGCATACCCGCGCAATCGCGAACGCTGGTGGCGGTGCCCAGCATGCTGGGCAGCCTTGATGCGGTGGACGGATTGGTCGATGGGCTGGAGATCCGTTTCCTGGCCAATCGCGATCGGCATCTGCATTTTGCGTTGCTGACCGACTTTCTGGACGCCGGACAGCAGCATCTTCCCGGCGACGAGGCATTGCTTGCGCACGCGGCGCAACAGATCGAACGCCTCAACACACGCTATGCGCCGGAAAGCGGCGACCGCTTCTTCCTGTTCCATCGCGCGCGCCGCTGGAACCGGAGCGAACGCACATGGATGGGCTACGAGCGCAAGCGCGGGAAACTGGCCGCGCTGAACCGGCTGCTGCGCGGAAAAAGCCTTGAAGACGATTTCATCCGCGTGATCGGCAATACCGAACCACTGGCCAATGTGCGCTATGTGATCACGCTGGACTCCGACACCCGCCTGCCGCGCGATGCGGCACGCGAGTTCATCGGTACGCTGGCGCATCCGTTGAACCAGGCGCGGTTCGACCCGCGCTGCCGGCGCGTCACCCGCGGCTACGGCATCCTGCAGCCCAGCATCGGCAGCAGCATGGGCGGAAGCCCCATCTCGCGCTACGCGCGCATGTTCGGCAGCGAACCGGGAATAGATCCGTATACGCGCACAGTGTCGGACGTGTACCAGGATCTGTTCGGCGAAGGCTCGTTCGTCGGCAAGGGCATCTACGACGTGGATGCGTTCGAGCATGCGCTGGAAGACCGGTTCCCGGAGAACCGTATTCTCAGCCACGATCTGCTGGAGGGCTGTTATGCGCGGGCCGGGCTGGTCAGCGATGTCCGCCTGTTCGAGGATTATCCGTCGCGCTATGCCATCGATGTGAAGCGGCGCTATCGCTGGATACGCGGCGACTGGCAGCTGTTACCGTGGCTGCTGCCATGGGCTCCGCGCATGCACGGCGGCTACGAACGCAATACGTTGTCGTGGCTGTCGCGCGGCAAGCTGCTCGACAATCTGCGTCGCAGCCTGGTGCCCGCTGCCGCGGCGGCGCTGCTGGTGCTGGGCTGGGCGCTGCTGCCGCAGCCGTTGGCATGGACGCTATGGTTGTTGTGCCTGTGGCTGCTTCCGGTGCTGGTGCCTGCGGTGCGGGACGCCGCGGTCAAACCCCTGGACATGACGCTGGAAGCCCATTGGCTGCAGGTCGGCAAGGATGTCTTGCGTCAGTCGTGGCGCGCGGCGGTCAATCTGGCCTGCCTGCCTTACGAGGCCTTTTACAGCCTGGGCGCGATTGCGCGCACGCTATGGCGGATGGCAATCAGCCGTCGCCGGCTGCTGCAATGGAACCCGTCCAGCGAAGTGGAACGCAACCTCGGCAGCGGCAGCGGTGCGGATCTGCGCAGCATGGCCTTTGCGCCGCTGTTCGCCATCGCCGTGGCCGCATTGCTGTGGTGGACCAATCCGCTGGCGCTGTGGGTGGCTGCCCCGGTCCTGGCGCTCTGGTTGTCGGCGCCGGCGCTGATGGCGTGGCTGGGCCGCCCGCTCAGGCAGCGACGCCCGTACCTGTCGCCTGCGCAGCTGGCGTTCCTGGGCCGGTTGGCGCGCCGCACCTGGTCATTCTTCGAAACCCATCTCCGCGCCGAAGACCATTGGCTGCCACCGGACAATATCCAGAAGCACCCGACGTTCCTGATTGCGCACCGCACGTCACCGACCAACATCGGGCTTTCGCTGCTGGCCAACCTGGCCGCCCATGACCTCGGCTACCTGCAGACCGGCGGCGTCATCGAACGCACTCGCCTGACATTGGCGACGATGGAACTGTTGCCGCGCTATCGCGGGCATTTCTACAATTGGTACGACACAGAGACGCTGCAGCCGCTGCCCCCGCACTACGTTTCGACGGTCGACAGCGGCAACCTGGCCGGACACCTGCTGACCCTGCGCCAGGGATTGCTGGCGCTGGCGAACGCACCGGTGCTGGCGCCTTGCACCTTCTGTGGAATGTCCGACACCCTGGGCATACTGGAGGAAACCCGTCGGGCCGCGACCGGCGACGATGAAGGACTGGAACAGGCGCTGGTCGTGTTCCGTCACCGGCTCGACGCCGTCCTGGCGCAACCGCCCGCTACCCTGGCCGATGCCGAAAGCGTGCTTGCCTGGCTGTTGGCGCAAGCGCAAGCGATCGCCACGGCGTGGCCCGCCGCCGACGACGCGGCCGAACAGGAGCCGGCGCCGCACTGGCCGACGATACTGGTCGACGCCTGCCTGGCGGCGCACGCGGAGCTGCTGCACTTCGCACCCTGGCTGTCGCCGCCGCAGGGCGCGCAAAACGAACCTGCCGGTGCAGCGGGCGCGGAGGGCGCGGAGGGCATCCCCAGCCTGCGCGAGCTGGCGAAAGGATCGCTGGGCGCGCCGGCGCAGCAGCGTGCGTGCGAACGCATCCATCAGCTCGAACGGCTGGCGCACCAGGCCGGCCAGTACTCGCTGATGGAGTACGACTTCCTCTACGATCATGCCCGCCATCTGCTGTCGATCGGCTACAACGTCGACGAACGCCGGATCGATGCCAGCTACTACGACCTGCTGGCATCCGAAGCCAGGCTCGGCAGTTTCGTCGCCATTGCGCAGGGACAGCTTCCGCAGGAAAGCTGGTTCGCGCTCGGCCGCCTGATGACCGAAGTCAATGGCGCCGCCACGCTGCTGTCGTGGAGCGGCTCGATGTTCGAGTACCTGATGCCCCAGCTGGTGATGCCCAGCTACCCCGACACGCTGCTGGATCAGACGATGCGGCATGTGGTCGAGGCGCAGATCATCTACGGGGCGCAACGCGATGTGCCCTGGGGAATCTCCGAATCCGGCTACAACACCGTCGATTCGCGGACGAACTATCAATATCGCGCGTTCGGAGTACCCGGATTGGGGCTCAAGCGCGGTCTTGGCCAGGAGTTGGTGGTGGCGCCGTACGCCAGCACGATGGCGCTGATGGTGGCGCCGGAGGCAGCCTGCACGAATCTTCAGCGTATGACGGACATGGGTTTCGGTGGGCACTACGGTCTGCACGAGGCGATCGATTTCACCCCGTCGCGGGTGCCGCCCGGACAGGACCATGCGCTCGTGCACTCGTTCATGGCCCATCACCAGGGCATGGGATTGCTGGCGCTGGACTATCTGTTGCGCGACCAGCCGATGCAGAAGCGGTTCGTCGCCGATGCCGAATTCCAGGCCACGCTGCTGCTGCTGCAGGAGCGCATTCCGCGCACGGGCGTGTTCCACCCGCACGAAGCCGATATCGCGCGCGCCGCACCGGCCGATTCCGAGAACGAAATGCAGCTGCGCGTCTTCTGCAGCCCTGACGCCCCGCGGCCCGCCGTGCAGATGCTGTCCAACGGCCGCTACCACGGCATGCTGACCCATACCGGCGGCGGCTACAGCCGGTTGCGCGACATGGCCGTCACCCGCTGGCGCGAGGACGGTACCTGCGACCACTGGGGAAACTTCTGCTATCTGCGCGATGTGGAAAGCGGCGAGTTCTGGTCCACTGCCTATCAGCCGACCTGCGTGGCGGTGGATCAGTACGAGGCGATCTTCTCCGACGCCAAGGCCGAGTTCCGTGGCCGCAAGCGCGGCTACGAGACCCATCTGGAGGTCGCAATCTCGTCCGAGGACGACATCGAGCTGCGCCGGCTGCGATTGAGCAACCGTTCGCGCCAGCCACGCGTGATCGAAATCACCACCTATGCCGAAGTCGTGCTGGCGCCGGCCATCGCCGACGAAATGCACCCGGCTTTCAGCAACCTGTTCGTGCAGACCGAGATCGTGCGCGAGAAACAAGCGCTGCTGTGCACGCGGCGGGCGCGTTCGCACGGCGAAACGCCGCCATGGATGTTCCACCTGGTCGCCGTGCATGATGCCGACATCAGCGAAATCTCCTACGAGACCGACCGCGCGCGCTTCCTCGGCCGCGGCAACACACCGCACCGACCCGATGCGCTGGCCCGGCGCGAGCCGCTGTCGGATTCGGCCGGTTCGGTGCTGGATCCGATCGTGGCGATCCGCTGCCGGATCGTATTGGCGCCGGAACAGACCGCGATCATCGACATGGTCACCGGCGTCGGCGGCGATCGCGACGCCTGCGCGTCGCTGGTCGACAAGTATCGCGATCGCCATCTGGCCGACCGCGTGTTCGACCTGGCCTGGACCCATAGCCAGGTGGTCAGGCGTCAGATCAACGCCTCGCAGGCCGATGCGCAGCTTTACGAAAGGTTGGCCGGGCTGATGATCTATGCGCACCCGTTCCTGCGTGCGGACAGTGAAATCCTGCTGCAGAATCGCCGCGGCCAGTCCGGGCTATGGGGACATGCGATTTCCGGCGACCTGCCGATCGTGCTGCTGCAGGTCGCCGATGCCGACAATATCGAGCTGGTGCGCCAGATGGTGCAGGCGCACGCCTACTGGCGACTCAAGGGCCTGCATGCCGATCTGGTGATCTGGAACGAGAGCCAGGCCAGCTACCGGCAGCAGCTGCAGGAACAGATCCTCGGCCTGGTCTCGGCCGACCCCGAATTCAACGTTCTCGAGCGCCCGGGCGGCATCTTCGTGCGCCCGGCGCAGCAGATTTCGCAGGAAGACCGGATTTTGCTGCAATCGATCGCGCGCGTGATCGTCAGCGACCGGCACGGCACGCTGGCCACGCAGGTCGGCCATCATGTGCCGCCCGAACGCAGCGTGGCCTTGCTGTTTCCCGACGGGGCACCGGCCGCGCCGGAGCAACCGCAACCGCCGCCGCCGGATGCGGACTCGGTGCCGGGACTGCCGCCGCAGCAGGTGCTGGGCGAGGACGAGGATCCGTGGCCGTTCGAGCCAGCCGCCGATGCGGTCCTGTTCGACAATGGCACCGGCGCGTTCTCCGACAATGGCCGCGAATACCTGTGCGTGCTGCGCGAAGGTGCGCCGACGCCGGCACCGTGGTCCAACGTGATGGCCAACCCGCACCTGGGCACCGTGGTCAGCGAAAGTTCGCCCGGCTATACCTGGTTCGAGAATGCGCACGAATTCCGGCTGACGCCCTGGCATAACGATCCGGTTTCCGACACCGGCGGCGAAGCGTTCTACCTGCGCGACGAGGAAACCGGCCGGGTCTGGTCGCCGATGCCATTGCCCTGCCCC
Organism: Luteimonas salinilitoris; assembly: GCF_041300785.1. NCBI lineage: Bacteria > Pseudomonadati > Pseudomonadota > Gammaproteobacteria > Lysobacterales > Lysobacteraceae > Luteimonas > Luteimonas salinilitoris. The sequence continues at coordinate 103,008 of NZ_JBFWIB010000008.1, read as the reverse complement.
GGCAAAGGCGCGTACCGCACCCGCCATGGCTTCGGCTACAGCGTGTACGAGCACATCGAGGACGGCATCGCCAGCGAATTGTGGGTGTACGTGGCGCTGGAGGACGCGGTCAAGTTCTCGGTGCTCAGGCTGCGCAACCTGTCCGGGCGCGCGCGGCGCCTGTCCGCCACCGGCTATGTGGAATGGGTGCTGGGAGATATCCGCGCCAAGTCGCAGATGCACGTGGTCAGCGAAATCGACGGCAGCAGCGGCGCGCTGACCGCACGCAATCCCTACAACACCGAGTTCAACGGGCGCGTGGCATTCTTCGATACCGATGCGCAGAGTCGCAGCTTCACCGCCGATCGCGCCGAATTCATCGGCCGCAACGGCAGCCTGGCCGCACCGGCGGCGCTGCAGCGTGAGCGGCTTTCCGGAAAGCTCGGTGTCGGGCTGGATCCCTGCGCCGCGATCCAGGTCGGGATCGAACTGGCGACGGGGGAACACCGCGAGACCGTCTTCCGCCTGGGCGCCGCCGCCGACCGTCCCGCCGCAACCGCGCTGGCGATGCGGGCGCAAGGCCCGGCGATCGCGTACGACACGCTGGACGCCGTCCGCATGCATTGGCTGGACACATTGGGCGCGGTGCGGGTCGCCACGCCGGAACCGGCCATGGATGTGTTGGCCAATGGCTGGCTGCTGTACCAGACGCTGGCCTGCAGGTATGTCGCCCGCAGTGGCTACTACCAGTCCGGCGGCGCGTTCGGCTTCCGCGACCAGTTGCAGGACACGATGGCGACGGTGCATGCGAAGCCGGCGCTGACCCGCGCGCATCTGCTGCTCAGCGCCGCCCATCAGTTTCCGCAGGGCGATGTGCTGCACTGGTGGCACCCGCCGCAGGGGCGCGGCGTGCGCACGCGCTGTTCCGACGACTACCTGTGGCTGCCGCTGGCCGCTTGCCGCTATCTGGACGTCACCGGCGACACCAGCGTGCTGGACGAACGGATTCGCTTCATCGAAGGACGGCCGGTCGGTGCCGACGAAGAATCCTATTACGATCTGCCGACGGCATCCGGAGTGCGCTCGTCGTTCTACGACCACTGCGTGCGTGCGCTCAAGCGCGGCTACGGCCTGCTGGGCGAGCACGGCCTGCCGCTGATCGGTACCGGCGACTGGAACGACGGCATGAACCGCGTCGGCGAAGGCGGCAAAGGCGAAAGCGTCTGGTTGGGCTTCTTCCTGTTCGCCGCGCTACAACGGTTCCGGCGCATCGCGCAGGCGCGCGGCGACGACGATTTCGTCCGCTATTGCGGCGATGCGTCGCAACTGCTGCAGGAAAGCTTGGATGCGCACGCCTGGGATGGGCAATGGTATCGGCGCGCCTGGTTCGACGACGGCACTCCGCTGGGGTCGAAACTGAGCGACGAGTGCAGGATCGACTCGATCTCGCAAAGCTGGTCGGTCTTGTCCGGCGCCGCGGACCCGCAGCGGGCGCGGCAAGCGATGGCATCGCTGGATCGCTATCTGGTGCGCCGCGACGCCGGACTGATCCAACTGCTCGACCCGCCGTTCGACAAGACCGGCAAGGACCCCGGCTACATCCGCGGCTATGTCCCCGGCGTGCGTGAGAACGGCGGCCAGTACACGCATGCTGCGGTGTGGGCGGCGATGGCGTTCGCGCAGTTGGGCGACGACGAACGCGCGTGGGAACTGGCGCGGATGATCAATCCCATCAACCACACCCAGGATGCCGACAGCGTCGGCCGCTACAAGGTCGAACCCTACGTGCTGGCGGCCGACGTCTACGGTGTCGAACCGCACGTCGGGCGTGGCGGTTGGACCTGGTACACCGGCTCGGCGGGCTGGATGTACCGGCTGCTGACCGAATCGCTGCTGGGCCTGCAGCGCAACGGCGACCGGTTGCGCGTGAAGCCCTGCATCCCGGCGCACTGGCCGGGCTATCGCCTGCAATACCGCCATGGCGAAAGCCTGTACATGATCGAAGTGGTGCAGACCGCGGATGGGCCGGCCACGATGACGCTGGATGGCGTCGAACAGTCCGACCTGTATATCCCACTGGTCGACGATCGTTCCGTTCACAACGTGCTGGCGCACTGGCCACGGACACGGCCGCGCCCATGACCTCGCCCGCTGCCAGGTAGACCGAGGCCATGAAGGGCAGCAGGCCCCGAAATCGCGTCAGCGACAATTTTCGCCTTTTCCGCTACTCCACCGGTTTGGGAGCACCGAGACTCTTGCTGTAGACCCCGGACCGGTCGAAGCAACAGGCACGGCGCTTGCCGGACGCTAGCATCGAGCAGGCGTTGGCGATCCGGCGCTCGCGCGTCTCCGCCTTCTTTCCCGAGGTGATCCAGTGGATCCAGTCTCTTCGCGCCACGGGTGTGAGGCCGGACCACTGCGTCCGCGCCTCCGGGGTCGCCGCGAGCGCCTTCCGAAGATCGCCTGGAACGCGGGGCTCCGGTTCCTCTGCCACCGGCGTGATCTCGAGCGTAACGGTGTCGCCCACGACGGCTCCGGCGGCTTCCCGCATCGCCCTGGTCAGCTTGAGCCAATGGCTTCCCTGACCATCCGGTTCGAGCGTGGCCTGGAAGGGGTGGCCGTCGAGGGTGCCGTCAACGGTCGTCATGCTCCGCGTCGGCAGCTTCGCGCTGGCGTTTGCGGGCAGCACGAGAAAGGCCCAGGACGCCCCTTTCGGACTCGCCGGCCGCAGCAACTTTGCCGTGAACCGGATCTTCGCAGCGAGCTTGCTCATGGCGGCACGATATCACTGGCATGTGCCTGCGTCACTGGCGCGGCGCGATTTGAATTGGGTTGTCCCGGAAACCATTTTCCCATCGCCTGCGCGCCGGAAATTGTCCCTGGTGCCTTTTCCCTGGCGACTATCGCCTGCGCCGGCAGAGCGCCGCATGTGCTGCGTGGCCTGTTGCACCAAGCATGCCGCCATCTCCGACCCAACCGGTGCAGACACCGGTGTTGTTCGTTTCCGGGGAGTACGATCCGGTGACGCCGCCTGAATGGGTGGACGACCTGCTCCCTCTGTTTCCCAATGGGCGCCATATCGTGTTGCCGGGCGCGGGCCACATCGTGGACGGGATGTCGGACCTCGACACTTGCTATGACCCGACCATCGTTGCGTTCCTGGACTCGGCGGACGCGGCCCATCTCGACGCCGCCTGCATCGAAAGCATGCGCGCGCCGGATTTCGTGACCGAATAGGCATCTCGGCCCCACTGAGGAAAAAGAAAATGGTGTCAGGGACGAATGGCGCTTACTTAAGGTGCTTCGCCTGTTTGCGTGGACACGCAAGGCATCGGCCGGGCGGCCCAGGTACACAGCCGGAGATCCGTAGGAGCGCGCCATGCGCGCGATACCGGCAATGTGTCGGACTTCGGCGATCGGCGGCCCGCCGCGAACCGGAAGGCGCGCCGGTGGACGGAATCGCATGGCGGCGCAATGCCCGCGGCATCGCGCGCATGGCGCGCTCCTACGAAGCAGCGGCGCACGGCTGTGGTATGCCGCAATCGGGCGAAGCACCTTAAGTAAGCGCCATTCGTCCCTGACACCTTTTCCCGCCGGCCGGTCGGGTGACCGTTGATGCGCGCGGCGCCCTCATCGTCGCCGACGATCTTTCGAACACCGTCTGGCGGGTGACGCCAGCACGATGACCGACAGTCACTCGCGGACTTGTACAAAGCCCAGGAAGCACGGCAGCCGATTGCCTTCTCCGCCGTCGCTTTCCTACCCCGCCGGTTCGGGAGCGCCGAAACTCTTGCTGTAGATCCCGGACCGGTCGAAGCAACAGATGCGGCTTCCCGAACGCCAGCATCGAGCAGGCGTCGGCGATCCGTCGCTCGCCACCGGCCGTGCCTGCGTCACCGGCACGGCGCGGTAGCACGAGCGCAGCCCGCATGCATGCCTGGCTAGACGTCGCGCTCCATCCTGCCTGACGTTGCGCGTGGGTTGACGAACACGAACTGGAAATATTTCGCGTAGTACTCGCCTACCCGGGCGTCGGCCGCCTCGAGCCACACACGAGGCTTGCCTTCTTCCCTCGCGATCTCGATCGTCTTGTCGACGAGGAGTGCGCCCGAGCCGGCATAGCCCACCACGTCTTGCAGCTTCACGGACTCGGGCTCGACCTGGATCCGTGCAAGCGCTTCGACCGCGTCGCCGTTCGTGACGTAGAGATAACGCTCTCCCCTGCGCACGTTCTGTTCCCAGAACATCGCCAGACCGTTGATGCACTGTTTGGCAATTGCCGTACGGCCGTTGTCCTTGTCGGGCTGGATGGAATCAACGAACGTTTCATAGGCTATCTTGAACTCCGGCCAGCTCTGGGCGATGTGGATCTCTGGCATGGTGATCTCCTTGTTGACGGGCTGCGGGGCGGATCGGCATCGGCCTTCCAGGTCCACGGACGTCCTACGCCAGTCCGGCCTCGACATCGACCGCGCGCGTCTGGCCCGGCCACACGCCGTACAGGTCGACGTGGCGCACGCCGTTGACCCATTGCCCGCGCGGGCTGCTCCACCGCAGGTGATGGGTCTCGTCCGTCCTCACGCCGCGGAAGACGAGCGCGAGCTCGAGGTTGCTCGCGTCCAGCGGGATGTCGGCGATCGTGGCGGTCAGGGCGCCGGACACGCGGACCTCGGTCGACTTGCGGCCGCGCGGCGTGTCGTACTGGAGCCTGGCATCGACGATGTAGGTGCCGCCGTTGGTGTTGCGGATCACCAGCTGGTAGGCGCTGATGTGGTTGATCCAACGCGGCAGCAACAAGCGGCCGTCGAACGAGGCGAAGGTGAACGCCAGCGGCACCGAGCCGCTGGGCAACACCCCGGCCTCGCTCGGCCACAGGTGCTTGTCGACGCTCTTGCTCGCGCTCGTGGAAGTGAACGAACCCTTGCCGCTGGCCTCGCCGAGCAGCTTCTGCACGCCCGAAGCGGTGCCGGTCAACGAGAACGTGTTGTCGGCCGCCATCGAACCGACGTTGAGCCCGCTGCGCGCGTACAGCACGCCGGTGACGACACCGAACCCCTGCGCGATGCGACCGTCCGAGCCCATGCCGGACTGGGCCGCGCGCTCGGCCAGCCAGTCGAGGTTGCCGCCGAGGACGGCATCCGGATTGTTGAGCACGCTCTCCGAGTCCAGCGCGCACTTCGAGATCATCGAGCCCTCGCGGCCGAACTTCCACTCGACCTTCAAGCCGGCCTTGGCCGTGACCCCGGTATCCGGGTCCGTGACCTCGCCCTTCAGGTCGACCTCGGTCTCGGTGCGCGAGACATCGCTGGTCATCGCGTTCCAATCCGAACTGACCTTGTTGCGCAGGAAGTTGTCCTCGCTAACGCCCGGAATCGCGGATGCGATCAGCTTGAACAGGCCGGTGGCCGGATCGACGATTCCGACCGCGCCGGGCGCGATCTCGCTGCTCAGCGACCAGTTGCCCCAGTAGGCCTGGTTGGTCTTGCGGATCATCTGAGTGAACTGTGCATTCCAATGGATCATGTCGTGCTCCCGAGTGTGGTGGTGCCTTGCCGATGGATTGGATGGGCGCTGCTCCGGTGGTGCCGGGCAGGCGGGGAACGGACTTGTGCTGCACGTCCTTGTTAGAACGCTGCAAGCGCCCCGAGCCGCAACTGCTCGCGGCGCTGGCCTCCGCGCGTGCGGGCCGCGCCTACGGCTGCTCGTCGGGACATGGGGAGTCGGGGCCGAACAGCACGTCGAGCGAGGTCTGCGGTGCCTGGCTCAGCACACGCGCCAGGCACCCGGCCCCCTTGATGACGCGCGCCTCTTCGCGCCAGTCGCAGTCCGCGGGGCTGAAACGGAAGGCCTGCTTCTGCCAGTTGTTGCGGGCACCGACGCACTGGGTCGCCGCCGGAAATGCGTACCAGCGGCCGCCGCTGTCGGACTTCTGGTCGACACCGGCCACCTTGCAGGCGGCGTTGTTGTAGCGGCAGACGCGCACGCACTGTTGCAGCGTCGTCGGTGGCGTCCCCTCGTGACACCCCTTGCCCGCGTACTCGAGATTGCAGTTGCAGTAGTCGTTGGGCGGGATCGCGATGCGGGTCACCTGGAAGCGGATCGCCAACTTCGTGGAGGCCGTTGCATTCAGGAGGCCGCGGAACGCGGTCGCGTCGCTGGCGTTGGCTTCCTGCAGCGATACGAACGGACGGCCGTCGGCATCTGCGGCAATCGGCATCCTCGACTGCAGCCGATAGACATGGATGGTTTCGCAGGGATCGCCGCCGGGACACTGCGCCTCGGCGGGGCTGCTCCAGCCCAGGGCACACACCCACACCCCCAGCCACCACAGCGATCGCAGCGCGGCGTGGTTTACACCGATCATGTCGTTCTCCCCTTGCGTTGCCGATGGACGAGAGGACAGGTCGTCCCGCTCTGCCCTTGTTGAACGTCGCAACTGCGCCGGCGTGAACCGTCCGGAGGGAGGAATATCAAAACCGGGGTCAGAGTGGACTTTTCCCGGCAACGGCTTCGGGGAGCCGGACGATCTGCTCGCGCCGCACCGGGCCTGGCTGTCGCTCGAGGCGGACCAGCCGACGCACCAGGCGGCATGGCGGACGCTGGTCATGGACACCGTCGATCCACGGGAAACCGACGCCATCCGCCTGCATTTGCAGCGTCAGCCCCCCATAGACCCGACTGCTTCCGACATGCGATCGAAGCACAGCTGGGCGCACCCTCGGGCCCGCCAGGATCGGACGACCGCGCAAAGCGCCCGCATAATCCGAGCCGGCAGAAAGTCTACTCTGAGCCCGGTTTTTGGCGCGAAACCGCCAGGCTCGCCGCCTCGGCCGCCCGGGTACCGCATTCGGCATCGAACTCGGACGGTGCGCCGGAGACGCCGACGCCGCCGATCGCCGTGCCGTCCCGGGCAAAGAGCGGCACGCCGCCTTCCATGGCGGCGATCATCGGCGCGGTCGGCACGTTCCATGCGGCCGTTTCGCGCGTCGACCTGCGATAGATCGCCGCGGAGCGTCCCTTCCACTGCGCCACGGCGGCGGCGGCCGGCGAAGCCCCCCAGCTCGTCAACAACGCCGGCCACGGCGTGCGTGCGCCCTTTGCCGAGACCACGCCCGAGCAGTTCGACCAGCTGGTCGACGTGCACCTCAAGGACGCGTATTTCCTGACCCAGGCCCTGCTGCCCCTGATCGCCGACGGCGGACGCATCGTCAACATCTCCAGCGGCCTCGCGCGCTTCGCCCTGCCCGGCTACAGCGCCTATGCCGCGATGAAGGGCGCGATCGAAGTGCTGACCCGCTACCTGGCCAAGGAACTCGGCGCCCGCGGCATCGCGGTGAACACCGTCGCCCCCGGCGCGATCGAGACCGCCTTCGGCGGCGGCGCGGTGCGCGACAACGCCGAGCTCAATGCCTACGTGGCAGCGAACACCGCGCTGGGCCGCGTCGGCGTGCCCGACGACATCGGCGGCATGATCGCATCGCTGCTGTCGCCGGCGAACCGGTGGGTGAACGCGCAGAGGATCGAGGCTTCGGGCGGGATGTTTCTCTAAGCGTTGCTCCAGCTCGGAAACGGGAGAAGCTCCTTCGTGCCTGTTGACCTAGACGGCGAAATGGTGACCCCGTTTTTTACCCTGACTTGAAGCCCTGCCGGCGCACCAGCAGGTGCTTCGACCTCGAGACGATAGCTGGCTGGCAGGGAACGTGCCGGCCAACACACGAAATCCAGGGTGGTGCCGACCTATCGCTCGCTCCGCCTCAAAAAACGACTGGCGGAATCCAAGCTAGTGGCAGAGCGTATCGGGATCAGGTGGCGGGCAGGGTTCGGCCGGGGGCACGGGAGGAGTAGGCTCTGGCCGATAGTTACCAGAGGTTCTCAGGCGGGGCTGGGGGAGAACGCCGCAGGCGTTGTCGGGCCCGTACAGCTTGAAAACGCTGATCCACCCATCGTATCCGTCGTTCAGTTCGTTGTAGCGAAACTCGTTGCCGATGGAGGGGCACTCCGGTGTCGGCTTCGTGCAATCGGTCCGGTCATGGGTGCAGTACCAGTCCGAATAGAAAGACCCCAGGCCGGTATCGAAGAAGCGGTTTTCGAGAATCTTGTTGAAATCCGAAGCATCCCGAATCCTGATCGGATCACCGTTGGAATTCACGAACTTGTTGCGCTCGATAACATTGGAGCTGGAATGATGCGCGGCATAGATGGCATGGATGTGCGCGCCATCTCCTACCTGGTTCAGCACGTTGACGAAGTGATTGTTGGCGATGTGGTTGTTTCTGGAATTTACCAGGTGTAGCGCAGCTGTGGAGTATCCAGTGATGCTGTAGACCCCGCCGATATTGTAGAAGTACATGCCCTGGATCTTGTTGCCGCCGTTCCAAGCATTGATGTCATTCCGGTTGCCGCTGAAAGACATCGCCGTGTTGTAGTTCTGGACCCGCAAATAGCGAAAATTGAGCTTGCTGGCTCCGTTCGTCCCCCGATAATTGAACCACAGGGCCTCGCCATTGCCCTCGAAGACCGGGCGGTCGTTCGTGAAGTTGATCGGAGTGAAGGTGATCTGTTGTCCGTTGATGAACGTCCAGTTGACCTGCTGGTTGTAATAGACCCCCTGCGCGATATGGATCTCGACGGGTGAAGCTGGAGAAGCGGCTTCCAGCAGCTGGTTCGCCCGCTGGAGGGTCTTAATAGGCGCGGCCGGCGTGAGACCGCTGTTGCTGTCCTGGCCGCTTGCCGAGAGAAATAACTTGTAGGGTGCGGCCTGGGCAAGCCCGGCCGCAAACAGCAGCACGCAGAACAGCAGCGCGCAGAACAGCAACTTTCTTCCCATCATCCTTTCCCCTTCGTTGATGACCGAGGTGCAATGGTAAGGAGCTTGGCGCGCTCGTTTCGTGATTACCAACTCAGTTCGGGCTGGGGCCAGATCGCTGAGGAAAAACAGTGTCAGGGACAATTTGAACGCTGCGGCGGTCGTCCGGCCGGTTCCATGACGGCGAGCCACTCGTGCTGGCTTCCACTTCTACCGTCTCGTGGCTGGTACGCGTCAATCGGTACAAGAATTGTCCCTGACACCTTTTCCCTGACACCTTTTCCGCTCCCCTTTCCGCCCTGACACCTTCTTCCGCCGGCGTTCGGTTCGAACCGCATTGCAACCTCTTTCAAAGACGTCGGCCTCCTCGTTGCCAACGAGCCACACTTCGCTGTCCGACGCTACTCGTCGCGAAACAACCACAACATGGCTTGGCGGTATGCCTCGCCAATCGACGCCGCATGCGTGCCGCCTTCGATCGGCAGCAGCGCCACCTGCCAGGGCGCATCGCTGCGGCCGGACCAGGCCTGCGTCCATTCGACCGCGTTGCGCTGGCGCCGCTCCGTATCGCGCGAACCGCTGGCAACCGCCACCTGCAGGTCGCCACGCGCATGCGGGGCCGCGTCGATGAAGAACCGCTCCCGGCCCGGAAGAAGGGTCGGATTGCTTGCAATGCGGCCCCAGAAAAGGTCGGGAGCTTCGAGCGCGGACCAGAGCACGAACGTCCCGCCGCGGGACTGTCCCAGCAGTACGCGCCTGGATGCATCCGCGCGATAGCGTTTCTCGACTTCCGGGATCAGCTCGCGCGCCAGGAACTGCAGGAACGCGGGCGCACCGCCCTCGCCCGCGGCCGCATCGGGCGCCGGGGCCGAGAAATCCATGTCGCGCTTGTTGACGGAGGGGTCGAAGCCGCCGTAGACGATCCCCACGAGGATGGCTTCGGGAAGATCCTCGTCATAGGTCAGGAGCAGGTGCGTGGGCGCCAGAAGCGGGAACAGGCTGTCGCCGTCGAGCAGGTAGACCACCGGATAACGGCGTGCCTCCTGCGGGTCGTAGCCCTCCGGCAACCGGACGTACACGTGGTAGGTGCGCCCGGAGTGCGTGGAGGTGATCGGGAGGTAGTCGCCCGCCAGCGCGGGCAAGTGATCGAGCGGAATGCTGGCGTTGCGGCGCGCGCCAACGTCATCCACTGATGTCCGCGACATGTCCAGGCTGCAGGCGGCAAGCGGAAGCAGCAGGATGACAAGCAACGCCAGGCGAGACATGGGCTGGTGCCTCCATTCGATGCGATGCCCCGGCCTTTTCGAACGCGGATGACAGGTCCCGAGGTTCCATGGCAAGCATGCCACATGCCAAAACCGCGGTCAGAGTCTAATGTTTCCCACATCTCCTAGCGCTTGTCTTCCCCCTTTGAAAAAGGGGGATTGAGGGGGATTTGCTTTTGCAGTGGCTTTGTCGGGCGCCCAACAGAGCCACGGCCGAAGCAAATCGCTGCGCTATTCCCGGCCCCCGCAGCGCGCGGGAACACCAAGAAATGGGGGGAAGCCGCAGACTCTGACCCTTGTTTAGACCTTTGTTCTTATTCTTCCGTGCGCGATACCACCAGGCTCGCCGCCTCGGCCGCCCGGGTACCGCATTCGGCATCGAACTCGGACGGTGCGCCGGAGACGCCGACGCCGCCGATCGCCGTGCCGTCCCGGGCAAAGAGCGGCACGCCGCCTTCCATGGCGGCGATCATCGGCGCGGTCGGCACGTTCCATGCGGCCGTTTCGCGCGTCGACCTGCGATAGATCGCCGCGGAGCGTCCCTTCCACTGCGCCACGGCGGCGGCGGCCGGCGAAGCCCCATGGTTGGCGAAACTCACCAGGTCCCCACCATCGTCGAAGATCGCGACTGCGACCGCATGGCCGGCCTGTCCGGCATGGGCCAGGCAATGGTCGCGGATGGCGTCCGCCGTCTCGAAGTCGAGGACGGGCCGCGCGGTCTGCGCCTGCGATCCCATGCTCCAGAACAAGGCAGCCGACGCGACAAGACTGGCGGAAACGATCGATTTCATCCTGCTCTCCTCTGTAGGAATGACACGCACAAGAACGCTTCGGGCCGGCCCGCTACTGCCGGCGCTCCTCCTGCGCCGTCAGCCGCAGGATCTGTCCCGGATCGTCGGTGACCAGGTAGATGGCGCCGTCGGGCCCGACCACCGGCTCATAGGGACGGCCCTCGGCCTTGAAGATGATTTCCTCGTGCTGGACGCGGTCGTCGTCGAGGGTGAGCAGGCGCAGGTCGCGCGGCGAGAGGCCGGTGACCAGGAGCTTGCCTTGCCAGAGGGGGAATTCGTCGCCGTGGTAGAAGGCCAGGCCCGAGACCCCGGTGGAGGGCCGCCAGTAATAGGCGGGCTGCTCCACGCCTTCGGCCCGCGTGTCCGGCGTCAGGACCGTGCCGTCGTAGTTGATGCCGTGGGAGACGACCGGCCAGCCATAGTCGCCGCCGCGCTCGATGATGTTCAGCTCGTCGCCGCCGCGCGGACCGTGCTCCGTCGCCCACAGGCGTCCGGTCGACGGTTCGATCGCCATGCCCTGCGGATTCCTGTGGCCGAGGGTGTAGATCGACGCAAGCGCATCGCCGCGGCCGCGGAACGGGTTGTCCGGCGGGATCGACCCGTCCGTCATGATGCGGTGGACCTTGCCGCTGGGCCTTCCGGGCTCCCGCGCCAGTTCCCGCGCGCCGCGGTCGCCGACGGAGAAGTGGAGCCGTCCTTCGCCGTCGATCGCCATCCGTCCACCGTAGTGCCAGAACGGCTCGCCATAGGCGGCCGGATCGGCTTCGAACAGGACCTCCTGGTCGACCCAGGCGTTGCCGCGGATGCGGCCGCGCAGGACGCGCGTCATGGCCAGCGGATCGCCTTCGGGCCCGGTCTCGTCCAGGCGATGGCTGTAGGAGAGATAGATCCAGCCGTTTTCCTGGTAATCCGGGTCGATCGCGATATCCAGAAGGCCGCCCTGGTTCCAGATATGGTCGTGGACGTAGACCTGCGGCGTGCCGCTCACGGGTTGCGGCGCCAGGACGCCGTTCCTGACGATCCTGAGCCGGCCGGGCCGCTCGCTGACCAGCGCCGTCTCCGCATCCACGAACGCCAACGCCCAGACCGTTTCCAGCCCGTCGGCGAACAGCTCGGCGCGGACCGCATAGTCGAGCGTGTCGACAACGCCCGGGACGGCATCGAACTCGCGCGGCTCGGCCTCCGCCGCGGCCTGCACCTCTTCCGGATCGGGCTCCGGCTCGCCCTGGCGGGCGGGCAGGAACTCGGCGAGCGCGGCGATCTCCTCCGGCGCGAGGGTCCCGCCGAAGGCCGGCATGCCCTGCGACGCGATCCCGTTTCGGATGATGCGGGCCAGGTCGTCGCGGCTGCCGCCATAGCGATACGTCCGGGCCGAGAGCGGCGGGCCCAGCCCCGTGCCCTGTCGATCGGCGCCATGACAGGACGCGCAATTCCTCTGGTACAGCACCGACGCGTCGGTCTGGGCGGCCGCCGGCGCGCCTGCGGCGACCGCCAGGGCCAGCACTGCCGCCGCGCGGGCGGTCGTTCGGGCACGAAAACCGGGCATGGAACACTTCCTCCTGGCTGCGAACGTTCAAGAAGCGGTCACCTGGACCGGAACGATGCAAGGAGAGGACGAATGGCCCCCTGCCTGAATGGAGGAACGCTATGGTTTTGCGATAGATTCCATGTAGGCGCTGGTGGGCGTCGCCGAAGAGCGCAGCTCCGGGCGGTGGGCGCGGGTGAGCGAACGGACGACAATCGGGAAGATCGATGCAGAGCGTGGAGACCGGGCGGCCCGGGGAGGAGCTCCGGGCTTCACCGCGGGCGAAGCGCTGATCCAGCCCTCGCTCAACCGGATCTCGATCCACGGGCACGTCGCGCAGGTCGAGCCGAAGGTCATGCAGGTGCTGGTCCTGATGGCGGAGCGTCCGGGCACCGTGATTGCCAGGGAGACGTTTCTCGACACCGTGTGGGCCGGCACCGTCGCCGACGACTATCTCCTCAATCGGGCGGTCTCGGAACTCCGGAAGATCTTCGGCGACGATGCGCAGGCCCCGCGCTACATCGAAACGATCCGAAAAACCGGCTATCGCCTCATCGCTCCCATTGCGCCTGCCAAGGTCGCCGCAGCGGTCGCCGCGCATGTCCCCGACCCGCCTGCGGCGGACCCGCCGGAGCCCGATGCGCAGCCCGCCGGGCGAGCGCCACTTTCCGGGACATTCCGGGCGTTCCGGAGCAGGCCCGCCCTGTACGGATTGGCCGCCGCCTGCATCGCCGCCGCCGCGGCCGCCATTTTCCTGTTCGGCTCGCGGCCGGCGGGAAATGCTTCCGGCGTCGCCGAAGGCTATGAGGTGCGTCCGCTGACGAGCTTCGTCGGCCGCGAACTCGAACCCGCCCTGTCGCCGGATGGCAGCCGCGTCGCCTTCATCTGGGACGGCGGCGACGGCGCCTTCGACGTCTACGTGAAAACGATCGGAAGCGAAGACGTCCTCAACCTGACCAACAGCGACGCCGGCGAGCGCCATCCCGTCTGGTCCGCGGACGGGCGGACACTGCTGTTCGCGCGTCCCGGCGGCGCCGGGATCTCGATCATGCGCATCTCGGCGCTGGGCGGCGGCTTCACCCGCGTGTTCGATGACGATGCGGCCACCGACATCCGCGGCATGAGCCTGTCGCCGGACGGCGCGCAGGCCGCCTACGCCGGCCGGGAAAACTCCACCGCCCCCTACCGGATCGTCCTGGCCACGCTCGAGAGCGGAGAAAGGCGGATCGTCTCGAGTCCGGAGCCCGGCTCGCTCGGCGACATGGACCCGCGATTCGCGCGCGATGGCCAGTCGATCGTTTTCGTCCGCGCCGTCAATGAGGTCACCAAGGATCTTTACCGGCTCACCCTGGACGGCGGCGAGCCGACCCGCCTGACCTTCGACAATCGCAAGATCAACGGACTGGCCTGGTCGCCCCGCGGCGAGCGGCTCCTGTTCACCTCGACCCGGTCTGGCACGTATGGCCTCTGGTCGGCGGATCCGGACGGCGGCGATCTGCGACCGGTGCCCTTGGGCAACGAGAATGTCCAACAGCCATCGACGGCGGCGGGCGTCGACGCCATCGCCTTCGAGCAGTGGATGCATCGGTCGCAACTGCGGCAGGTCGACCTCGCCGGCCGGACGGAACTCGAAACTGGCCGATACATCCGCTCGACCCGCTGGGACTCGAACCCAGCCTACTCGCCCGACGGCGCGCGGATCGCATTCGCCTCCAACCGCAGCGGCCCCTACGGCATCTGGGTCAGCGGCCGCGATGGACGAAACGCCGTGCAGATCGCGGATTTCGACGGCGCCTTCGTCGACAACCCCGCATGGTCGCCCGACGGCGCGCTGATCGCATTCGACGGCAGCCCGGAAGGAAAGACCGCGATCTTCACCGTCTCGCCGGAAGGGGGAGCGCCGCGACGGATCGTCGACGGGCCGGGCGACAACCGCAATCCGGCGTGGTCGCGGGACGGGGCGTGGATCTATTTCGAATCCAATCGCAGCGGCGAGTGGCGGATCCATGCCCAACCGGCCGCCGGCGGGCCGCCGGTCGCGATCACGGCCGGCACAGGCGCCCATCCCCGGGAATCCGCCGACGGCAGCCGGCTCCTCTACAGCAAGCCCGATGCGCGGGGACTGTGGCAGCGGCCGAGGGAAGACTGGGGTGCCGGCGCCGCGGCGGAATCGGAAGCGCTGCTGATTGCCGGCGTCGAGCCCCAGGACGGCGCCAACTGGGTGCCGGCACGCGACGGCGTCTACTTCGTGCGGCGTCCGGCGGAAGGCGCGCCCGCCCTGTCGCTGTTCGACTATGCGAGTTCGTCCGTGACCGACATCGTCGCGCTGCCGCCGTCGTTCGAGGGATGGGGGCTCGACCTGTCTCCGGACCATACGCAGGTGATCTTCTCGGAGCTGATGATGCGGGAAAGCGATCTGCGGCTGGCGGTGCCGCGGTGAAAATCGAACTCGACCCCGTCCGGCATCCATGGTGACGGCACCGGGACCTCCGCACCCACATCCGACAACTCCCTTCTTCTCTCAAAAAAAAATGGCGGGGATCTCTCCCCGCCATTGCACTGCAGACAAGAGGAACGGTTAATTCACCTTGCTGGGCATGTTGACCTTGTCGATGCCATGGATGACGCCGTTGCTTGATTCGATGTCGGCCGACGTGACCTGGGCGCCGTCGATGCTGACCTTGCCATCGGTCAGCTTGACCGGAGCGGACTGGCCGTTGACAGTCCTGGCCTTGTCCCACTTGCCGATGTCTTCCGCGCTCTTGCGGCCGCTGAGGACGTGGTAGTTGAGGATCGAGGTCAGTTCCGCCTTGTTTTCCGGCTTGAACAGCGTTTCGAGCCGGCCTGCCGGCAGCTGTTCGAACGCCGCATCGGTCGGAGCGAAGACGGTGAACGGCCCGGGGCCGCGGAGGGTCTCGGCCATGCCCGCTTTTTCCACGGCGGTGCTGAAGGTCTTGAACGTGCCGCTCGCAGCGGCGGTGTCAAGCACGTTGAGGGTTGAAGGACTGGTCTGAATGTTCATGATACTGATCGCCTGTAGAGAAGACTCGCCAATTGCGAATCCAGGATGGCCGAAGCCAAGCCTCCTGCAGACTGCAGGAGTGCGATGCCCAGTGCGGAGAGTGAGTGGGAGTACGGCGCGGCTGAGTGGCCGCTACGACGTTGCGTCGTAGTGCAGGCACACCCTACGCCTTCGACTGTTACTTGCGTGTCAAGTCCGCCGCGAAAATGGGGTCAGGTTCAGCCGCCCCTGATTTCTCGGACACCACAAAGCGAGGACAGTCCTCGCATGGAGGTGTTCGATGCACGGGACACCAAGCCATCACGGGCAAAGCTCGGGACCCGGATTGCAAGGAGGTGGAATCTGCGGTGCTGCCGTCACCTGGATCGTCAGGTTCGCACTGGGCTGACCTACCCAGGTGACGCCATAATCGTGCAATCGCCACCGGAAGGGATAGCTACCGGGGGTACTGGGCGCCCTGACAGTGAAGTTGAACGTGGCAGCAGCACCCGGCGCAACCGTACCCGGTACGGCAACCTTTCCCAGCCCCCAAACGTTCTGGTGCGGCGGATTGGAGGTGCGCAGATAGAATCCCTCCGACGATTTCCAGCTGTGGTCGCCGCTGTCGTTCCTCATCGTCACGCTGACCGAGTACGTCTGTCCAGCAATCATGGTGGACGGAACGGACTGGCTCACGAACGTCGCGCTCGGGCTGAGGTTCGCCGACGCCTGTAAACGCGGCAGGGTCGGGGGCGCACATTCCGGAGGTTGTTCTGCACCGTGAACCATCCAAGGAACGACCGCACCATAGTATCCGCCGTAAAGCGTGTTGTTCCGGAACTCGTTGCCTTGCGAAGGACACTCAGGCGCAGGTTTCGTGCAATCCGGACGGGACGGCTCGCAGTACGATTCCTGGTAGAACGAGAAATAACCGGTTTTAACGAAACTGTTGTTGAGGACGCGATTGTTGTTGGAAGCATCCCTGAACTTGACCGGATCACCGACCGCGTTGATGAAAACGTTGCCATAGATGAGATTATCGTGGGCGTAATGCGCTGCATAGATTGGATGCAGGTGCGCCGCCGTCGTTGCTGGTGGAGGATCGAGGACGTTCTGAAACATTGAATCGACGATGACGTTGTTACGCGAGTTCACCAGCCTTACCGCTGCGGTCGATCGACTGGCACTGAAAGATCCCCCGATGTTGTAGAAGTACATCTCCAGCAACTCGTTGCCGCCGTTCCATCCATCTAGATCGTTGCGATTACCGTTGAAGGACACCGCCGTTCCGTAGTTCTGGATTCTGAGATGGCGGAAGCGAAGATTGGTCATCCGGCCACCGGACGCCCTTAGTGCAAACCAAGTCGCACCATTCTGTCCGTCGAAGACCGGCACCTCGTCCGAGAACCCCTTAGGAGTAAAGGTGATGGGCTTGCCGTTGTAGTAAGTCCAGGCCACCTCCTGCCCCAGGTACGTTCCTGGCGCAATGTGGACCTCTACTTCATCGACCGGCTGCGTCTGCTGCAGGATCGCCTGTACTCGACCGAGCGTCTTGACCGCTTGCGCTTCAGACAAACCGCTGCGCGTGTCGGCACCATTCGGTGCCATATACAGCTTCAAGATGGCGGCACTGGCGCTTGGCGGAACGCACAGGATCAGGAGAAGGAGGTACGTCCATATTCTCATCATTCTTTTCCCTTGTTGAATGACGCAAGCGCCCTGCCCTTTCAGCAGGCGGCAAGTGAATCCGGCCTCGCTTCTTCGCGTCCACTTCTCGATTGGGCCAATGCCGTGATTCCCCACATCATGTCACGGCAGCACAACAGAAGTTCTTATCCGCCTAATCCTGTCGTCAGTCAAGCTCCCCGCGAGGATCTGTCAAACCAACTGTGTAACTGCGGTTGATGCTCATGCGGCGAGAGTGGAACCCGCTCGTCGCCGAACACGATCTGGAATTCTTCCAGCGCCGGTCGCCAGTGATGGATCGCCTTCCAACGTTGGCTGAGCACGTGGATGGACAGGAAACAAGGATCAGGCTCTGAGCTTTTCCCCGAGCTTTCCTGTGTGAGATCAGCCTGTTAGCGGTGATCTGAGTGGAAACGAGTGCGCGCATGGCGCAGCCTTCGAAGGCATAAGCCAAAGAAGGACTGACGGCCATGCGCGCCGAAAATGAGGTCAGGTTGAGCCGCTCATTTTTCCCCCGAGCCGCTCCTCCGTGGGGCTGTCGAGCGGCGGGATGACGAGCGTTGTGTATTCCTCGTAGTGCGCCGTCGGCAGGTCGCGCAGGGGCAGCCGCTCGGCACGCGGGGTTTCGATCGGAAGCCTTGCCGCCTCGTAGAGGATCACCTCGTGTTCCGGCGGGTACCAGCGCAGCAGCTTGTCGACCAGGGCCTGCAGCCCTTCATGCTCGGCATGGAACCGAGTACACGACAGGTCCCCCGCGAGGGCCACCTGCCACAGCAGCACCAGGCCGGCGGTATCCGGGCGGCGATCGTGTACCAGAAAATGGGTCGTCTCCATCGACTGCACGCCGTGCTGTCCCGGGTCGATGCCGAGGTCGGCGTACAGGCAGGCCTCGGCGGAAATCCCCGGTTCCATGCGCGCCTGGATGCCTTCTTCCCGCGCCTTGCGCACCACCCGGTGCGGCACGTCGGCGAACACGCCCGGGTGGCCGTAGAACACCGCGCACACCCGCTTGCCGGCACGCACCTCGGCCATGATCGCCGCGTCGATCTCGCGGTAGGTCTGGCGCCGGTCCTTGCCGACGGCGTAATGGACGCCGAGGTTGACCGCATCGGGGCGGAAGCTGCTGATCATCGCCAGCGCGAACGGATCGGCCAGGCAGAACACCACCTGGGCCTCGCGGATTTCCGACAGGGCGCGCTCGCTGACGTGGCGGCCGAACTCGATGCCGCTGCCGACCACCACCAGGCCCGCGGCCGGCTCGGGCGCAACGGCGGCATGGTCGTTCGCGCAGACCACTCGGTCGCGGCCTTCGTGCTTGGCGCGGTACAAGGCCTGGTCGGCCTCGTGGATCAGCTGTTCCAGCGTGGCGGTGTGACCGTCGGCCTGGCATACGCCGGAGCTGATGTTGAAGCTGAAGGTGCGCCCGAACACGGTGATCGGCTCGATCCGACCGCGCAGGCGCTGCAGCAGCGCCTCGGCTTCGGCCGCGTCGGTCTCGAGCAGCATCGTGAACTCGTCGCCGCCGCTGCGCCCGGCGATGCCGCGCCCGTCGACGGCTTCGCTGATCCAGGTGCCGAGCGAACGCAGCGCCTCGTCGCCGGCGGCGTGGCCATGGCGGTCGTTGACCTGCTTGAACAGGTCGATGTCGGCGACGATCGCGGTGAACGGCCCGGTATCGCGCGCGCGCGCGAACGCCGCTTCGCCGAGCTTGCGCACCTGCTGGTAGTTGTACAGGCGGGTCAGGCTGTCGTGCTCGGACTGCCAGCGGTAGCGGCGGCGCTCGCGGAACGAGTGGCGCAGCAGCCCCGACAGCAGGAGGGCGGTGACCAGCAACCCGAGCATGCCCACGCCGAGCAGCAGTTGCCGGCGCTGCGTCGCGGTGGCCTGCAGCGCGGCCAGTTCGTTTTCGGCCTCGAGCAGGGCGATCTGCTGTTCCTTCAGCCGGGTGTCGAACTCGACCTGCAGGTAGGCCAGGCGACGCTCGTGCGCGACGCGCCCGCCCGCTTCCGAGGCCGACATGGCCTCCTTGAAGTGGGCGAGCGCCGCGGCGAGGTCGCCGCGCCGTTCCGCCAGCCGGGCGAGCAGGCGCTCGGTCTCGGCAACGGCCAGGTCGGATTCCTGCGCACGGTAGTACTGCAGCGTATCGGTCAGCAGCGCGTGCGCCTCGTCGAGCCCGCGGTTCGACTCGATCAGGCTTTCGGCAACGACGAGCCTCGCGCTCCATGCGCCGGCGGCGAAGCCCGCGGCCTCGAACTCCGCGAGCGCCTGGCGGGCCCACTCCAGCGCCTCGGCATGGCGGCGCTGGCTGGCCGCCATCTTGCCGACGCCGTACTTGCCGTTGGCAACGAAGACGAGGTCGCCGGCGCGCGTGCACGCGTCGATCTGGCGATGTCGCCAGGCTTCCGCCTCGCGGAAGTTGCGCGCGTGGTCTTCGGCCAGCGCCACGTCGCCCAAGGCCAGGCACAGCGCCCTGGGGTCGTTTCCGGACTCCACCAGGTCGAGCGCCCGCAGTGCCAGTTCCCGCGCCTTCCCGGTCTCGCCGACGAGCGTGTGCAGGTAGCTGGCGACACCGAGCAGCTTGGCCGATTCGGCGGGGGCCTCGGGCAGGTACGACAGCCCCTCGCCGAGCCAGGTGAATGCCAGCGGCCAGTCCTCGACGTTGGCCGCGATGCTGATGGCAGTGACATAGACGCGAATACGCAGCGCCGTGGGCATATCCTGCTGCAGCAGATCGGCCAAGCCTTTCAGCGCGGCACGTTCGTCGCCGGCGAGTCCGAGGTTACGCAGGCGCACGAACGCGACGCGGTGGCGCTGCTCTGGCGTGAGCGCATCCAGCCGCGACGACAAGTCTTCGATCTTCGCGTTCGATTCTCGCCAGTGCGCGGTCACCGCCAGCCGCTCGATCTCCTGGACCTGCGCCTCCAGCGCGTCGGTGGCGAGCACCGGCGCGCTGGCAAAAGCGAGCGACAACAACGCGATCTGGATCAGCCTGTACATGGACTGGCGCCTGACGGCAGGGGCGAAGGCTATTCTTCGTAAGCCTTGATGATGTGGTTGGTGGCGAACTTTCCGTCCGTCAGCCCGGTGAGCCGCTTGATCGCCGCGTAGTCCTTGCCCAGCATCGCCTTGCGCTCATCGTCCGACAGCCCGACACGCCGCGTCACCGCCTCCGGGTCCTTTTCGTACTCCGCAGCCAGCGCGGCATCGCTGCTGAGCTTCCTCATCAGATCGAGCAAATTCGACATGTCTCCCCCTGGGCCGACCCCCGCGCGGACATTAGCATAGGAATGTTCGGCTCCGTCGCGTCCCGGGCCGGCCTGCTCTGCCCTCGCCTTTTGGCGGATCAGCCCTGGAACACCGGCTCCAGCAAGCGGAAGCTCCCGGCATCGGCATCCATTTCCACCCTGCCGCCCACGGGCACGATGAACTGCTGCCGGATGTGCCCGATCATCGCGCCGCGGTAGGCGGGGATGTTCAACGGCTTGATGTGGTCGTCGAGGATCTGCTCCAGCGTCAGCGAGCCATACCCTTCGCCGGGGTCGCAATCGGTGCACTCGCCGAAGACGAAGCCGGCGATCCTGTCCAGCGCGCCCATCAGCTTCAACGTGCTGAACATGCGGTCGACGCGGTACGGCGCCTCCGACACGTCCTCCAGGAACAGGATCTTGCCGGTGAAGTCGGGCAGGTACGGCGAGCCGGCCACGGCCGTCAACACGGTCAGATTGCCGCCCACCAGTTCGCCGCGGGCCTTTCCGCCGGTGATGGTGATGGTGCGGTTCTTGCGCGGCACCAGTTCGTCTCCGGCATCGACCACGTTCCGGTACTCCATCAGCTCGCGGTCGAAGAACACGCGCCGGAACTGGTCGACATTGAAGCGGTTCCAGCTGCCCGCACCGATGGGTCCATGGAAGGTGACCAGGCCGGTCTTCGCGTGGATCGCGCTGTGCAGGGCGGTGACGTCGGAATAACCGAGCAGCACCTTGGGGTTGGCGCGGATGACGTCGTAATCGAGCAGCGGCAACAGGCGCGCGGCGCCGGAGCCTCCGCGCGTGCAGATGATGGCCTTGACCGCCTTGTCGGCGAACATCGCATTGATGTCGCCGGCGCGCTCGGCGTCGGTGCCCGCGAGGTGCCCTCGCCTCGCCGCGTAATGCGCCCCGGTCCTGACCTCGAAGCCCAGCGCCTCCATGACCTCCTGGGCAAGCTGCAGGTCGAACGTGTCATGCACGGCCGATGACGGACTGACCAGTGCGACGGTGTCGCCCTTGTTAAGGGCCACCGGCAGCAATCGCCCGCGCGGGGCCGCCATCGCACCGCGCCCGCCGGCGAGCGGCATCAACGCGGCCGCCAGCGCAGCGCTTCCGATGAATTGTCGCCTGTCCATGTTGCCGCCTGCCGATTCGGGGTGCCCGGACTAGACTAGCAACCGACCCTGCACCCAACAATCGGCAAGCCACGGCAGCGGGCTAGACCCTGCCCGATTGCGGGCGCTGGCAAGAGCTGGTGATGGAGAGCGTCGATAATTGTCCCTGACACCTTTTACTGTGCTGACACCGTTTACGGCGGCACGCGGCCCCGCCCGCAGCCAACAATTGCAATGACCGCGCTGTTCGTTGTAAACGTTCGGCCTGCTTGATGCTGGAGAAGACGCAGCATGGACCGATTCACGGGCGGCTGCCTGTGCGGCAACGTGCGCATCGTGGCGTCTGGGCTCCCATACCGGGTCGGCCTTTGTCACTGCCTCGACTGCCGCAAGCATCATGGGGCCCTGTTTCACGCTTCCGCGGTGTTCCCCCAGGATGTGGTGACGATCGAGGGCGAAACACGCGACTACGCCGGGCGGTTTTTCTGTCCCCGCTGCGGCTCGTCCGTTTTCGGCCGCAGCGCGGACGAAATCGAAGTGAACCTGGGATCCCTGGACGCCCCCGACCAACTGATGCCCACCTACGAACTCTGGACCATCCGTCGCGAGTCCTGGTTGCCGCCGTTTCCGCTCACGAGGCGATACGACCGCGATCGTGACGCCACGAGTCGCTTCGAAGAATAGGTCGCACGAACCGCACGAAGGCGTTGAACCCGACTCCTTTTGAAAGCCGTCCATGGGCGCAAGGATCCCAGACCATTTTCGGACGCCTACGGTTTCATTTGCCGAGATAGCTCTCCAGCTGATCGGCCAGCTCCCTGGGGTGGCTAAGCGCGACGCAGTGGCAGCCGGGGACCTCGTCCGGGACGACCCCCAGCCGCTCGGGCCCGAGCCGGCGGAAGAAGGCGGCGGGGAACAAGTGGTCGTCCTTGCACAGGATGATCTTCGTCGGCACGTCCGGGTGCGCCCGCAGCGGCCACGGCTTGTGGTAGGAGGCGTTCGACTGGCCACGTTCCCGGCTCAGCGCCTCCTCGGCCAGCTCGCGTGGAACGCCGTTGTAGAAGCTGATGAACGGGTCGTCGTTGCCGGTCAGCCCGCCGTCCCTGGCCGCTTGCTTCTTGGCCGCCTCGGCGTAGCCGGTGTTGTCCCACCAGTCCGCGGGCCGCTCGCCGGGAGCCGGGATCATCCCCGCCAGGTAGACCAGCACCTCGACCGGTCGCCGGTCGGCGATCAGCGGCGCGATGAAACCGCCGAACGAATGGCCGACGACCACCAGGTCCCGGCGGCCGCCGATCTCCCGGACCACCATGTCGGCGGTCTCTTCCAGGCCCTTGGTCTCGTCCTCGCAAGGTAGATCGGGGGCGACCACGTCATGCCCGCGGGCACGCAGTTCGGCCTCCACCAGATGCCAGGACCAGCCGACGTCGCCGGCGCCATGGATCAGTACGAAGGTGGCCATTCTGCAAAGCTCCCCTGGGTCGGGCTGCCACGTTACTACAGCCTCCCGCTGACGCCCCCAGAAGCCAACTGCTGGACGTTCCTCGATCTGCAATTGTCCCCGACACCATTTCCCGCAGATTTGCGGAAGCGGTCTCCGACTAATAAGGTTGCGGACCAAACTTGTATGGACGGCGCTGTCCGAAGAGCCAGACGGAGCGTATTGCATGTCGTGGAAACTTGACGAGACCGTGCGAACATCTGCGGGGACGGTTGCAACGGGTCGACTCGGTAGCGGTCCTGCACTCGTGCTGGCCCACGGATGGCCGTGGTCCTCGTTCTCATGGCATCGGCTCATTCCGGAGCTCGCAAGGCGGTATCGCGTCCATTGGTACGACATGCCCGGATACGGGCAGTCTGAAAAGAGCGCGGAGTATCGCACGTCGCTCGATGTACAAGGACTGGTCTTCGCCGAGATGCTCGCGCATTGGAGCCTGGAGCAGCCGACCGTCGTTGCCCATGACATGGGCGGAGCAACGACT
The DNA here is from genome assembly GCF_041300785.1 of Luteimonas salinilitoris. Taxonomy (NCBI): domain Bacteria; kingdom Pseudomonadati; phylum Pseudomonadota; class Gammaproteobacteria; order Lysobacterales; family Lysobacteraceae; genus Luteimonas; species Luteimonas salinilitoris. Next base: position 79,613 of record NZ_JBFWIB010000008.1, on the reverse strand, counting down.
TTACGCGCGCATCTGCTGCACGGCTGCAACTTCCATCGATACGTCCTGATGAATGTTGTTGCGATGCGCCCGTGGGGATCGGAGTTCTTTGATCATGTCGGTCGCCATGTGGAAGCGTTTTTGGGTTTGCCGCCGCATATCCACAAAGCAGTCGTGGAGGCTTACATCAAGGGGGCGATCGTCAACGACATCGATTCAGTGGATTTCAAGAATCTTGTCGAGCCATGGCTATCGGAGGAAGGACTAGGGAGCTTTTATCGGCAGTTTGCGCAAGCCAATGAAAGATATACCGCCGAAGTCGAGCCAATGTTTGGCGACACACGCTGTCCGGTAAAGATAATCTGGGGCGAGGGCGATCCATGGATTCCGCTGGAGCGAGGCAAAGCACTCCATGCGCTTATCCCGCAAGCATCGTTCGAAACGCTCCCTGGTATTGGCCACCTGCCTCAGCTTGAAGCTCCGGACCTGGTGCTGCGGCGTCTGACCGCATTTTTGTGAGGCGAAGCCGAGGGCTGATGACGGGATCGAAGTTGGCCCGTTTCAATCCGCCGGCATCACCTGCAGGCGATGATCAAGCCATGCGTAGTGGCGGGCCTGGCGCGCGGCGCATCTGTTTTTGGTGACGCCATCCAGTGGGCACGGCGGGTCGGGATGAGGATAGACCGACACATGCCGGCGAAGCGGCGGACGAAGAACGGGCGGCATCTTTTGACAATCATTCTCATTCTCATCCAGAATTCGAGCCCTTGCATCCGGGGCTCCGACATTGAACGCACGTAGCGCTTCCCGCCGCCAGGCGACCTCGAACCTGCCCCTCACCCGCGTGGCTGCCGGCATCCTGATGGCCATGCCGGCCGTGGCGGTGGCCCAAGGCGACCCTGACGGTGCCCTGTCCCCCGTCGAGCTCGACCGGGTCGTCGTCGTTGGCGCGATGACCGACGAAGTGCTCGACCGCGAGCAGATCGAGCGCACCCAGGCCAACGACCTGGCGGACCTGTTCCGGGCCATTCCATCGGTGACGGTGGGCGGCGGCGTCGGCCTGGCGCAGAAGATCTACGTCCGCGGCCTGGAGGACTCGCTGCTCAATGTCACCGTGGACGGCGCCCCGCAGCGCGGCACCCTGTTCCACCACATCGGCCGGGTCGCGATCGAGCCGGAGCTGCTCGAGACCGTGGCGGTCCAGGCCGGCCCGGGCGAAGCCACCTCGGGCTTCGGCGCCATCGGTGGCGCCATCCGGTTCCGCACCCGCGACGCGGTGGACCTGCTGCAGCCCGGCCGCGACGCCGGCGCGCTGTTCAAGGCCGGCTGGTTCAGCAACGATGGGCACAAGGTCAGCACGACCGCGTTCGGCCGCCTCACCGGCGACGTCGGCATCCTCGGTTCTTTCGTGAAGGTCGACCGCGACGACTACGAAGATGGCGACGGCACCGCCCTGCGCGGCACCGGCGCCGACCAGCGCCTGGGCTTCCTGAAGATCGGCGGCGACCTTGGCGGCGGCCACCGTTTCACCGGCAGCTACGAGGCCCGGCGCGAGGAAGGCCGCTTCGGCGCCCGCCCCAACTGGCCGGTCCTGGAGGGCGAGCCGCTGTTCCCGGTGGAGGGCGAGCGGCGCACCGCCGTGCTGAACTACGGTTTCCTGGCCAGCGATTCGCTGGACCTCGAGACGACCGGCTACTGGACGACCTCCTCCTTCATCCAGGACCGTTCCGATCGCTGGGGCCGCTACGGCGCCGACATCGACACCTTCGGCTTCGACCTGCGCGGCCGCTGGACCGGTGGCAACCATGCCCTCGTCGTCGGCGTCGAACACCGCGACGACACCGTGTCCAGCCAGTTCATGGCGGACCCGGCCACCTGGCAGCCGTGGGCGTGGGACCCGGCCGTCGGCTACTTCGAGGAACAGGGCACGCTCTACGGCCTGTACATCCAGGACCAGTGGCAGGTCGCCGATCCCCTGCTGCTGAGCTTCGGCGCCCGCTACGACCACTACGACCTGGACCTGGTGACCTACGGCGATGGCACCGACAGCGACGGCGTCAGCCTCAACGCCGGCGGCAGCTACCGGCTCGCGCCCGGCCTGACCCTCAACGCCGGCTACGCCGAGGCGTTCCGCGGGAAGGAGATCGGCGATGCGTTCACCCTCGAACAACGCCCCGGCCGCCTGACGCTCTCGCCCACCCTGCGGCCGGAAAAGGTGGACAACGCCGAGATCGGCCTGTCTTACGCACGCGACGGCGTCAGCGCCTCGGCCGTCTACTACCGGATGACCATCGACGACGTGATGCTCGACCAGCTCTACGCCGGGCCGCCCCCGCAGGGCGCCGTGTACTACGAGAACGTCGGCACGTTCCGCTCGGACGGCGTTGAGCTGCGCGCCGGCTACGTGCGTGGCGCGTTCTCGGCCGATGCGTACTACAACCGCTACGACTCGCGCTTGAACGACCGCCGCATCGAGGGCTACGAGCACATCGCGCTGGGCAACTCCATGGGCGACAGCTGGCAGCTCACCCTCGGCTGGGACCCGAGCGTGCGCTTCAGCATGCAGCTGGGCGTGAGCCACGTCGAGGACCTGGACGACATCGAGGTGCTGTTCCGCGACGTCGAACTCGGCTTCGTGCCCGAGACCCGCTTCATCGACAAGCCGGGCTACACCGTGGTGGACCTGTTCGCCCGCTGGCAGCCCCTGCGGACCGGCCGCTTCGAGGTGTTCGCCGGCGTCTACAACCTGTTCGACCGCACCTACCGCGCGCATGCCAGCGTCGGCGACTACACCGCCATCCCCGACTACGGCAACGTGGTCGGCCTCAACGAGCCGGGCCGCAACATCCGCCTCGGCGCCTCGCTGCGGTTCTGAGCAGCGCCTTGCACGCGCCGCCGCAACGCCGCCGGCGCACGCGCTGGCGCCAGGCCCTGCTCGCCTGGCACCGGTGGTTCGGCCTGGGTGCATCGCTGTGGTTGCTGCTGCTGGCGCTGACCGGCAGCGCCATCACGTTCTACGACGAGCTCGACACCTGGCTCAACCCCGACCTGCGCACGACCGGCGAGGCCGTGCCCGGCGGGGCGCAGCCGATCCCGGTGGAGCGCGCCATCGAGCAGGCGCAACGGGCGCTGCCCGGTTTCCGGCCCTGGATGATCGACCTGCCCAACACGCCGGGGCGGACGCTGTGGATGCTGGGGCGCCAAGATCCGGACGGTCACGGCGTTCAACTGTTCGCCCACCCGGCCGACGGCCGCGTGCTGGGCTGGCGCGAGCAGGGGCGCCTTGCGCTGGATCGCCGCCACCTGATGGACGTGGTCTATGGCCTGCACGTCGACCTGATGCTGGGCCCGGTGGCGACCTGGCTGTTCGGCCTGGTGTCATTGCTCTGGCTGCTGGACCACGTGGCCGCCGCGCTGCTGTCCGTGCCGCGCATGGCCGCATGGCGGGATGCGTTCCGCCTGTCCGGCCGGCCGGGCAGCGGCCGCCGTCGCCTGGACCGGCATCGCGCGCCGGGCATGTGGTTGCTGGTCCCCACGTTCGTGCTGTCCCTGACCGGTGTCACCCTGGCCTGGCCCGAGGCCAGCCGCGACGCGGTGCGCCTGGTGTCGCCCGTCTCCGAGCGCCTGGACTTCTCCCTGCCCGAAGTCGCCGACGCCACGCGCACGATCGACGCCGACCGGGCCATCGCCCTGGTGCGGGAGCGGATGCCCGCGGCGCGCGTGGACAGCCTGCGCATCCTGCCGCGCGCAGGCGCCTATGCCGTCCGCACCTTCGACCCCCGCGATGTCGACGACCAGGGCCGGCTGTGGACCTACGTGGCGATGGACGACGGCCGCCCGCTGGGCCAGCGCCACGACCGCGGCACCAGCGCCGGCGACCTGTTCTTCGTCTGGCAATACGCCCTGCACTCCGGCAAGGCCTTCGGGCTGGCCGGGCGGATCACGGTGTTCGTCGCCGGGCTGGCCACCGCGCTGCTGTGCATCACCGGGGTGTGGCTGTGGTGGCGCAGGCGGCGGTCGGTGGGCGTGGGCCGGGAAAATGGCGTCAGGTAAATCTACCTGCTCCTCCTCGGCTCTAGGGTGCGCAGAATTCTGTATAAGCGGGATTTCGGTTTGCAGCTGAGGCAGACGGCTATTTCGCCTCGTCGGCGACGATCTGGATGTCGTCGCCGGCGACGAGGATGACGCGCACCTCCGCCAGCAGCGGGTCCGGCTCCACCGGCTCGCCCTTGATCTGCGCAACCTGCACGAAATGCCATCTCGCCGGTACGCCTTCCTTCTCGAAATCGCAGGAGCAGACCACGCGATAGCGGCGCCGGTCCCGTGTCACCTCGAAGTCCCAGCCGTGGTCCTCGGTGTAGATGTCGCGGCAGGCGTAGCCTTGCGCGATCAGGCGGTCGTGCAGCCACGCCGCCAGTTCGTCGCCGCCGATCATCTCGTTGATCGCGTCGGGGCGCGGCGCAACGCCGGGGAACTTGTCGGTTTCGATCTCGAACAGGCGGTGGAAGCGGGCGGCCATGGCGGTCTCATGGATCGAACAAGGTAGGGTGTATGCATCAATCGAGGATGGCGTGCCGTCTGAGGAATTGCAGGCACTTCGGATCGCCCTCTTCGAAAATCTCCGCGCCGCCGCCCATGTAGGCACGCATGAGTTCGTCCTTCGCCCGGTCCTCGTCTGCGAGTTCGAGGGCGCACTGTCCCAGCCGCAGGTGAAGGAGCTCGCAGGTCAGTCGTGCTCGAAATAGTACGCGTCGCCGATAGCGGCCTCAAGAAAGGTGTCAGGGACAATTTGCCTCGGCCGGGGACGCCCTGGCCGGCCGGCCAAGTAAACTTGCTTACAGGCGCCTCCATCCATGCTTGGAACCGGCCGGCGGATAGATCCTCAGCACGAGGTCGAAGATTGTCCCTGACACCTTTTCCCATCGCCGCGCTCGGCGGCGCCACCGCCCGTCAGCTGGTCGCGCGCGGAGAGGGCGACAGGGCCGTGCATTTCCTGCTCGATGCACTGCGCGCCGAACGGATAGCGGTCCGGCAAGAAAGGTAAGAAAAGGTGTCAGAAGGTAAGAAAGGTGTCACTCCAACCCGGGAGCGGGAGAAGCTTCTGTGCGCCTGTTGACCCGGACGGCGAAATGGCGACCCTGTTCTGCTCATCGCACGCTTCACTGATACCTGCACCAGTTCAGCGGGCGCTCCGGGTGCAAACTTCCCCTTCAACGTCGACGACTGCATCACCGGGATAGGCGATGCCCAACTCCTCGCATTTCGCCCTGACGTTGTCCCGCAGTTCCGGCAGCTTCCCGCGGATCTGCTTCTCGGAAGGCTGTATTCCGTGGACATGCTTCTTGCTGAAGACCTCCTCGCTGGTGACGACCCTGTGCGTCTGGTTCAGGTCGTAGGCCAGCCAGAAGTAACCTGTTTTAGCACTCATTGCGCCCTCCTTCTCGTTGATGGTCATTGGATTCGCACGGGAATGGCGCGCCCCTGCTCACTGCCCGGCCGCGATCCCGATGTGACTGGAGCATCCGTGGCCAGCGGCGCGCTCGATCGCATAGTCGACAGCACCGGCGGCAAAAACGCCCGTCCTAGCCGTTCCACTCGTACAGATAGCTGCTGGAGTGGTTGAAATAGAGAATGCGGGCGTCGTCGAGGGAGTACTCCTCGGCTTCGGCGGTCTCCGGGTCGTAGATCTCCACCCGGTCAGGCCCCAGAATCCTGCCTGCGCAAACGTGGCGGGCCGTATAGAACGCGAAGTCTGCGTTCGGATTGGCATTGCTGACCTCGCCGAAACTGTTGCATAGCCGGTATCCGAGCTTCTCCCTGGCCCACTCGAACTGATCGGCGGGCGTGGCGTTGCGGATGACGACCTCGGCGATCTCGCGCTGCTTGTTCAGCGACAGCCTCGCGTACTCCACGCCGACTTCGCCGAGCAGCCAGAAGACCGACATCACCGAGCACAGCTGCGCGATGAACACATAGTCCTCCAGGCCGGACTCGGACATCGAATCGTCCACCAGGTACTCGCGATCCTCCAGCGGAACCACCAGGGACGCGGCCTTGACGAACACGCCCGGATTCTTCACCGACAGCTTGCGTATCACGATGTTCATGCGTCTCTCCTCTTCGTTCGATCTGCCGGACCCGGCAGATTTCAGGGATGCCATGGCATTGCCTTCTCGATCGCCCCGTGCCCTTCCCGCACAGCGTCGCATCGAGGGCCAGCAGGCTTCCCTCATCCAGAACGTCGAAAGGATCGTCTAGTGAACGATCCACAATGCCGGGATCGACCGTCGTTCGCCAGACCAGGCGTTGATGTCGCGAACGAGCCCGGCCGCGTGCCACCTGTCCATTGCCGCCGATCAAGCCTGCAAGGGCTGGTCTTCGAGACCAGGAATCCGACGAAAAATGGTGTCAGAAAATGGAAAAATGGAGGGCTCAGCGCTGCCGACCGCAGGGCGACGGATCGCTCGAGTTCCCGCGCCGCGTCGACGATCTCTGCGCCCTTGGGAGCGACCGGCCAGCTTCGCGCGTGATGCCGCGGTAGACGCTCCATCGCCGCGTTGTCGTAGGGCATGCGCCTGCGCGCCGTGCGCGCCAAGCAGTCTCCATGGCGGCACGATGGAAATCACGGCGTCACATTGCCTGCCTAGCCTTGTCCGGATCCCCGGCGGGGAACCGGCTCCGGACCGTTCGGACCGATCGCTTCTCCGCCGCAGGGCCCCCCGCGACCCAACCCAGAGAGCAGCATGTCGAATTGCCGTCGGTTTCCCCGTGTCCCAACCCCGCGGTCCAGGCTGCTCAGCCGCACCATCCACTGCCTGCTGGCCGCCGGCATGACGTCGGTGTCGTTGCCGGCGCTGGCCCAGAGCGAAACGGATGCCGAAGCAACGCCGACGGAACTGGACGCAGTGGAAGTGACCGGAAGCTACAGCCGCAGCCTCGAGCAGGCGGTCGACATCAAGCGCTACAGCATCGGCTTTTCGGACTCCATCGTCGCCACCGATGTGGCGGACTTTCCCGAACAGAACCTGGCCGAGGCGCTGCAGCGCATGCCGGGCGTGACCATCCAGCGCAACAAGGGGCTGGGCAGCACGGTCAACGTGCGCGGGCTGCCGTCCGACTACACCCACGTCTCGATCAACGATCTCGCCACGGCCTCGGGCAGCGGCGGCCGCGACGTGGAGTTCGACATCTTCGCCTCCGAGATCATCCAGCAGGTGACCGTGGTGAAGTCGCCCACGGCCGCCGACGAGGAAGGCGGCATCGCCGGCTCGGTCAAGATCTCGACCGCGCGCCCGTTCGACTACAGCGACCGCAAGCTGGTGGCCACGCTGGAAGGCGCGCACAACTCCATCTCGGAAGAGAACGACCCCAAGTTCTCGTTCCTGGCCGCCGACACCTGGGGCGACTGGGGCGCGCTGGTGTCGTTCTCCAAGGCCAGGCGCACCAACCGCACCGACGCGACCTCGGGCATCAACTTCCGGCCGATGTCGCGTTTCCTCGGCGCCTCGGACGGCCGCGGAGAGCAGGCGGAGGCGGTGCTCGAGCGCGACGCCGGCCTGGTCATCGGCGACCGTACCGATACCGACGAGACCAATTTGATCGTGTTCCAGGACAAGGTGGGCGACCGCGTCTTCCTCAACGAGCAGGACAAGTGGGGCGCCACCACGTCGCTGCAGTACCGGCCAGGCAACCACTTCAGCCTGACGTTCGACGCGATGGTGGGCGGCTACGACACCACCGAGGACGAGTACGACGCAGCCGCCTACTCCGCCTCCAGCCGCAGCACCCTGGACACCATCCACGAATACGACGCCGACACGCTGTCGCGGTACGGGATGGTCGTGCTGCGCGACGTGTCCTACACCGCCACCCAGCACGAGTTCCTGAGCAAGGAGCGGATCAACGAGACCGACTTCGCCCAGTACAGCCTGGCCATGGACTGGAACGGGGGCGCATGGGACCTCGACGCGCTGATCGGCTACTCCGGCGCGGAGAAGACCCTGGACTACTCCAACCTCAAGCACGTGGCCTACGCGCCATCGCGCACGCGCTGGACCGGCCGCAGCGGCGAGACCGTGCCCAGCGCGGATCCCGACACCATCGACATGTACGACGCGGCCGACCGCTACCTGTTCGAGGCCTACGAAACCACCCTGGAAAAGACCAGCGACGACAAGTACGCCGCGCAGGTGAACGCAGCCAGGTCGTTCGACCTGGCCTTCCTGCCGGCCCTGCGCAGCGCGCAGTTCGGCGGCCGCTACACCGACAAGTCCAAGGAACGCAGCTACGGCGAGCGCAAGATCGGCGGCCCGAGCGCCGACGACAACTCCTGGGTCGATTCCCGCACCCTGGCCGACAGCCCGCTGCAGTGGATCGGCGACATCGTGCCGGGCGGCGACTACGGCATGAAGGACCTGCGGTGGCAGCAGGTCGACAACGGCTATGCGCGCGGCTTCTTCCGCTACCCCGGCTTTTCCACCCCGTTCGACGACAGCCAGTTCTACCGCGTGGACGAGGAGACGACCAGCCTGTACGCGATGGCCGATTTCGCCTTCGACGTGGGCAGCGTGCCGGTCGCGGTGAATGCCGGCGCGCGCTACGTGGACACCTCGGTCCAGTCCTTCGGCTACCACCCCGTCCAGAATCCGGACGGCAGCACCGGCTACACCGATACGCCGGTGTCCCAGGCCGGCGGCAACACCGATGTGCTGCCCAGCCTGAACCTGTCCGCCGAACTCTCCGGCGGCCTGCTGCTGCGCGCGGCGGCCTCCGAGACCCTGATTCGTCCGGCGCTGACCGACCTGGCCTACAAGCGCACCGCCAGCTGGAGCTCGTACCGCTTCACCGACGGCAATCCGGACCTGCAGCCCACCTACGCCAAACAGTGGGAAGTGGGCCTGGAGAAGTACCTCGACAACGGCGGCCTGCTGGCGGCGTCGTACTTCCGCAAGAGGATCGACGGCGTGGTGATCAGCTCGCTGACCGGCGTGGTCGAGGACGTGGCGGTGTACAACGCCAACGGCACGCTCGCCGGCCACTACGACTTCGACGTGTACCAGCCGGTCAACGCCAGTGGCTCCTACGATGTCGACGGCATCGAGCTGATCGCGCAGCTGCCGCTGGGCGGCCTGCACAGCGCGCTCGAGGGCTTCGGCATCAACGCCAACTACACGATGCTGGAAAGCTCGCTGGCCGGCGAGTCGGACCTGGGCATCAGCACCCCGATGCCCGGCCTGGCGGAGAAGACCTACAACGTCACCGCGTACTACGAGAACGAGCGCTTCGACACCCGCGTGTCCTACAACCACACCGACGAGTACGTGGAGTCGATCGGCTACAACCTGTACCCGATCTGGCGCGACGCCTACGGCCAGCTGGACCTCTCCATCGGCTACCGCCTCACCGACAGCGTCAAGCTCAGCCTGAAGGGCATCAACCTGACCGACCGGGCGACCACCGGCTACACCATGGATCCGTCGTTCCCGACCATGTACGAGCTGTCGGGCCGCCGCATCAGCCTGGGGATCCGGTTCGACCTGTGATCCGGCCGGCTGCCCGCGCGGCGTGGGCGCTGTCGTGTGCGTTGCTGCTGGCCGCCTGCGCCGGCAGCGACCACACCAGGCCGACCGCCGCCGCGGCCGCGGAGCGGTCCGTGTCGCCGTCGCGGCCGGTCCGGATCGCGTTCATGCCCGACATCCATTTCCACGATGTCTACGCCGAGTTCCGGGACGGCTCGTTCCCGGGCGTCCCCAACCCCCGCAACGGCCGCAACGCGACCATCCGCACGATGCAGGCGCAGCTGACGTCCACGCGCCTGTTCAACGAGAACTACTTCGCCTTCCTGGCCGCGCTGGACGATGCGGTCGCGCGCGGGGTGAAGTTCATCGCGCTGCCCGGCGACTTCTCGGACGACGGCCAGCCCGTGCACGTGCGCGGGCTGGTCAGGATCATGGACGACTACGCGGCCAGGCACGGCATCCTGTTCTTCGCCGCGCCGGGCAACCACGACCCGGTGCGTCCGTTCGACCAGGCCAACGGCAAGCGCGACTACCTGGGCCGCGACCCCGTCACCGGCGAGATCGGATCCCCGCAACCCGTCTACAGCCGCGGCGGCAACGCCGACTGCAGCGCCCCGTACGCGGGCGACTGGGCCAGGAGCGGCGCGAGCTACTGCACGCAGGAAGTCCTGCACATGGGCTACGCGGGCATCACCCGGGCGCTGGCGCAGCACGGCCTCATGCCCAGGCCGCAGTACCGCTACTACGAAACGCCCTACAGCACCTACGCCTACGACGACTACGGCTACCGGACGGCGCTGGGCCAGGCCGCCTGGAGCAACCGCCGCTACGAGATCTGCCGGGAAGGCGCCGGCGGCCCCGGCAGGCCCGCCGGCCACACCTTCTGCCGGCAGGTCATCGATACGTCCTACCTGGTCGAACCGGTCGAAGGCGTCTGGCTGGTCGGCCTGGACGCCAACGTCTACGTGCCCACCGGCCCCGGCGCCAACGACTTCACCGGTTCGGGCGACCAGGGCTACAACGCGATGCTCACGCACAAGCCGCATGTGATCGCGTGGCTGCGCGACGTGGTGGCGCGCGGCGAGGCGCAGGGCAAGCAGGTGATCGCGTTCAGCCACTTTCCGATGGCCGGGTTCTACAACGGCGCGTCGGGCGACATCGAGGCGCTGCTCGGCGCCGGCGCGATGCAGATGGCCCGCCGCCCCGGCGAGGACACCACGCGCGCGCTGGCCGGGACCGGCCTGAAGGTGCACGTGGGCGGCCACATGCATTTCAACGACATGGCCGTGCGCCGCTACGGGGGCGACACCGCGCTGTTCAACATCCAGGCCCCCTCCATGGCCGCCTACGTGCCGGCCTACAAGCTGATGACGCTGGACGGCACCGACCGGATCGAGGTGCGCACGGTGCGCCTGGACGACGTGCCGCGCTTCGACGAGCTGTTCGACCTCTACCGCGCGGAGCACGCCTACGCATCGCCGGCGCGGTGGGACCTGTCCATCCTGGAGGCGTCCGACTACGGCGACTTCAATCATCGCTACATGACCGAACTGGTCCGCCTGCGCCTGCTGGACGACCACTGGCCCTGCGACATGCGCGAACTGGTGAAGAGCCCGCTGTCGGGCGCCGACCTGCTCGTGGCGTCGCAGCTGCGGACGGCAGTGACGCTCGAGCAACTCGCCCACACCGGCACGCATGGCGGGCTGTCCACGGCCTTCTTCGGCTGCCTGTCCGGACCACGCGGCAGCGGCGCCGGCAACCCCGCGTTTGCGGCCGACCTGGCCGCCGCCCGGGCCAGGGCCCGCGCGCTGGCGCAGGCCAACGGACTGCAGCTGGAGGATTTCGCCCGCTGGCAGGCGCTCGACCTGGCGGGGGATTTCGTCCGCCTGGCCAACGCCGGGGACCTGGCCTTCGCCGACATCCCCGCCGGGCGCGCGGCCCAGTACAGGCTGCTGGCCCGGGCCCTGCAGCGGACGGACGCGCGCCTGCGGATGGACGGTGCGCGCGTCGGCAGCGACAACACGGCCGGCGACTTCTTCCAGGCACGCCTGAAGCCGCTGTTGGCCATCATGCGCAAGCTCGCGGCGGGCGCGCCGTCGGAGCATGTGCGCCTGGACCTGAGCAACAACACGTTGATCGACCTGTCGGGGGATTGATGGCGCGCCTGAGCCGTGGTCGGACCTGCGGTCGCTCCCGCCGTGTACTCGATTGCTTTCGACTGTTGCACCGGTCGACGAACGCGACGCAAGGCAAACGAAACTGCCCCCGCTATTCTTCGCCGACATACACCACCATCCTGAGATGCCGGTGCTCGTCGACCAGCAGCATGGCGTGTTGGTATCTCCCGTGGTTCGAATCGGCATCGACGATCGTGCCGATGCCGTAACCGTAGGCCTCCAGGTCGGGCTGCTCCCACCAACGGCGAAAGTCGGGCGACAACTTGCTGAGCGCGTCGATCAGCTTCAGCATCGCTGGATCATCCGGAGCGGCCGCCAGGCCGCAGCGGAACTGGGCCAGCAGGCGGGAGGCGTCCTGCCGCCAGTCGGGAAGACGCCTGCGCAGCGTTGGGTCGGCGAACAGCAGGCGCATCATGTTGCGCTCGTCGGGCTTCCTGGCGCTGAAGTCGAACAAGGCATCGGCGGCGGCGTTCCAGGCGACGACGTCCCAGCGCAGGTTCATCACGTACGCGGGCCGGGCCATCTCGTCCATCAGCGTCTGCACCAGTGCCGGAATCGCCTGCCACTGATAGGCCTCGACCGGCGGCGGGCGGCGATGCGCGAGCAGGAAAAGATGGCAGCATTCGGCGTCGTCGAGCCTGAGGGCCTTGGAGACGCCGAGCAGGAAGCTCTCAGAGACATTGATGTCGCGGCCCTGTTCGAACCACGTGTACCAGGTCAGCCCGACGCCGGCGAGGGTGGCCACCTCCTCGCGCCGCAGCCCCGGTGTGCGCCGGCGGCCGGTACCGGGCAGACCGACGTCGGCCGGCGTCAGCCTGTTCCGGTGGCGCACCAGGAAATCGGTGAGGTCGCTACGGGTTCTGGCGAGGTTGTGTCCGGCCATGGGCTGCTGGGTGGTCGCCAGGAGTAATAGGATAACCAGCTACATTGTAACCCTATAACTTCTTGCCAAGAATGCCTGCCCATTAGGTACGAACAGGAGGCGGCATGGCTTCTCACGCTGGGCAGGAGGCGATTTCACGTTCGGCCAGGCAGCGGGCGGGCCTCAAGGAATGGGCCGGCCTGGGGGTGTTGGCGCTGCCCACCTTATTGCTTGGCCTCGATGTCACCATTCTCTACCTGGCGCTGCCCGCACTGGCGGCGGACCTGCAACCCAGCAGCACCCAGGCGCTGTGGATCATGGATGCCTACGGCTTCCTGATCGCCGGCTTCCTCATCACGATGGGCACGCTGGGCGACCGCATCGGCCGCCAGCGGCTGTTGATGATCGGCGCCGCCGCCTTCGGCATCACCTCGGTGATCGCGGCCCACGCCACCAGCGCGGCCATGCTGATCGCCGCGCGTGCAGTGCTGGGGGTTGCCGGCGCCACACTGATGCCGTCGACCCTGGCGTTGATCAGCAACATGTTCGGCGACGTGCGCCAGCGTGCCCTGGCCATCGGCATCTGGGCCACCATGTTCGCCTTGGGCATGGCGGCGGGACCGGTGGTGGGTGGCCTGTTGCTGGAGCGCTTCTGGTGGGGCTCGGCCTTCCTGGTGGCGGTGCCCGTGGTGGCCGCGCTGCTGATCGCGGCCCCGGTGCTGTTGCCCGAATATCGCGCGCCACGCAACGGGCGACTGGACCTGGTCAGCGTGCTGCTCTCGCTGGCGGCGGTGTTGCCGGCCATCTATGGCGTGAAGGAGATCGCCCGGGCGGGGCTCGAACCCGTCGCTGCACTGGCCATGGTGACGGGAGGACTGCTGGCGGCCGCTTTCGTGCGTCGCCAGCGGCGACTGGCTGATCCCCTGCTCGATATGCGGCTGTTCGCGTGCCGCACGTTCAGCGCCGCCCTGGTCGTATTGCTGGTGGGGCTGGTTGGCGTTTCCGGCGTGATGCTGCTGGTCACCCAGTACCTGCAGCTGGTGGCGGGGCTCACACCGCTGGCGGCGGGGCTATGGATGGGACTGCCGGCGCTGGCGATGGTGCTGGCGGGCATCGGGGCGCCGTTGCTCGCGCGCCGCATCCGGCCGGGCCATGTCGTGGGTGCTGCCCTGGCGTTGTCGACGATTGGCTACTGGCTGCTGGCAGGCGTTGGGGTCGATTCCCGCGGAGTGGGCATGGCGATAGCAGGGTTCTCGCTGGTCTATCTTGGCCTGGGCACCATTGCCGCGCTGGGCACGGACCTAGTGGTGGGCGCCGCGCCGGCGGAGAAGGCCGGTTCGGCCTCGGCCATGTCGGAGATGGTCCAGGAGTTGGGTGTTGCGCTGGGCGTGGCCCTGCTGGGCAGCCTGGCCACCTTCGTCTATCGCACGCAGATGAGCGGGATCCTGGCCGATGGCCTGGCAGCCAATCTTTCCGGTGCCGTGGAAGACAGTCTCTGGGCCACCGTCCTGGTTGGCGAACGTCTTCCCGAAGGCGTGTTGCAGCAAGCCCAGCAGGCCTTCACGGCCGGGCTGAACGTGACTGCCACGGTGAGCGGCATCGTCGCCCTGGTGCTGGCGCTGATCTCCATTGTCAGCCTGCGGCATGTCGGGGCAACAGGTGCGAAAATCCCGCCGCTGCCCGAAAAAGGGGCCAGGTGAATGGCCCTGCTACATCTCCGGCGTCGTTGCTCGAGGATCCGCATGGATTCCTGATCACGCCACGACCATAAATCCGTATGACGCAATCCGGCATGGCTGCCGGCCTGCCCGCACCCGCCGATCGCCCGGACGCAAGGCGGGTGCGTTAGAACTTCCTGGCCACATGCTTGCCGCCGGTGATGCGGCTCTTGATGAAAGCCTTCATCGAGGCCGGCACGACCGATTTCACCTTGCTCTTGATGGAGGCCGCCAGTTTCGGCTTTGCCTGGGTGATGACAAAGTCTTCCCACTCGGGATGGCTTGTCACGGTTTGCGCGTGATACCAGAGGTTTCCATAGAGCTGAGTGCGCTGACTGCCGAGGTGGTCGTAGCGCGCTTTGACGCCGTGCATGGTGAAGTTGGTGGGCGAGAAGATCACGATGCTGTTGTTTTCCCGCTGCATTTTCCTGGTGTCGCACCAGCTCCATGGGACCCAGCACCTCTCTGCCTCGGGATGACCTTCCCAATAGGCCTGGACATATTTGTATGCGTCGCGGAACACGAGGTAGTGCGTGTGGTGTTCCTTTTCCTCCGACCCGGGCCCAGGATTGATGTTCACCATGAACGTCAGCGCCTTTTTCCGGATGTCCGGGTGTGGGCTTATTTCATAGCCGTCCAGATACTTCTGGATCCCCGTGTCGTAGAAAACGTCATCCAGGTCGATACCGAATTTCGCAGCGAGTACATCCTGGAGCCGTTGGCCGTTGATGAACTGCATCAACTCGGATATGAACGGTGTTCCCGCCGACATCAGGCGCAGCGTCACCCCGAAGCCTTCACACGACGAATTGTTATGCGTCTGCTTTGCGCCCTTGACCCTGTGCCAGCTTATATAAGTGTCCTTGTTAGTGATGCAGCCTGGGAAATCGATGATCTTGTAGCCGGCCTCGAACAACTCATCGAAGAGCTGGTCGTCCGAATCCCGGGCACGAAGCGCAATTTCCGGCGCAGCCGTGATCTGCGAAAGGTGCTGGTCGTTGAAGAAATCCTTGATGTAGAGATGCGAAAACGGCTCATGTCCGAATTCGGCCGCGTTGATCTTCTCTAGCAGGTATTCGAAGGACATTGTTTTCACCTTTTCAACGAGATGCCGGCCATCGAATGCCGCGAACGAGCAATCAGCACGTCGTCGCCGCTGCGCGACGTCGGCGTCTGGGCTACGCGCCGCCCCACCCGTCAAGGTCGGTCAAGCCAGGAGCGCCGCGCTGCGGAATGTGTTTGCTGCAGGCGTGTGAGGGAGCCCAGGGCTGCGCTGCGTGCAACCGCGCGCCTTGGCGCGATCGGGTGCACGAAACATCAGCGCCGACGAAGGGGTTGGTGTTCGGATGCGTGGCGTCGGGGCCGGCGTTGCGGCAATCGTCGATCCCTTGAGCGAGGGGCCGGCCTCCGGAACGAACTCGATGCGCGTTCATCAAGTTGACCTCCTTGGAGCACTAAACAGGCAAACGGCGGGGTTTGCCAGATCAGGCCATGCCACTTGGCGCGCTTCATGCATGTTAAGACGGCTTCGAAGCGCGGCGTGGGCTGGACCGCCTATTCAGCCACGCGACCCGCGTATTGCGGGACGACATTGTTTTTCGAATCACGTGACAGCGGGGTGATGTGACGACCCCATCACCATCGTTGCGGCGCACCAACTGGGCAAGATCGGCGCGAAGTCGTTGTCGTCGGCAGTGAGGGGCGCCTTTATCAAGGTGGTGATATTCTCGCTGCCCTAGTGTGCCGGCTTGTCGCGCCGGCCTCAGGAGATGTGGCCGGCCAAGGTAGGCAGTCTGGTCGGGACGACCCAGGATGACAACCTGGTCACGCTCGGCGTTGAATCACGATGGCACAGGAGGAATCTGATGCATGAGGATGTCGCTCCCGAAAGCCTCGAGTGGGGATACCTGAACAGGCGCATCACCGTCGCTCCCAAGAAGTCTGTGCTTGAGCTTTGTGTTGCGTTGTCTCGGCGCGTGCCTGGAAATATCGTCGAGTTCGGCGTCGCGAATGGTGATTCAACCAGAATCCTGCGACGTGCTTTGGGGCGTTCGGAGAAGCGCATCTATGCCTGCGATTCCTTCGAAGGGCTCAGAGAGAAGTTCGAGAATGCGGAGATAGGTACTTTTGCATGTAACCCGCCGCGAATCCGTGGCGTAGAAATAGTAAAAGGCTATTTCGAGGACTCCCTCACCCCAGAGTTGGCTGCGAGGGTGGGCCGAGTTGCATTTGCTTCACTCGATGCGGATCTGTACTCGTCCACATCGTGTGCCCTGAGGTGGCTGACGCCTCTGCTGGGATCAGGAAGCCTCCTGCTCTTCGATGAGTTTCTCGGGGAAAAGGAATCCGAGAAACGCGCCTTTGAAGATTGGTCACACGAGACTGGTCTTCGCACAGTCAGAATCGCTGAGTTTTTACGAGAACCAAGCGGCTGGGGAACGAGAATCGACAAACGCCCGCTCTTTCAGGTCATAGGCGGCGACCTCCTTCCGAAACCTGCAGTTCCGCTTCGGGACCGTTTTCGTGGGGGCCGTCTGGGCGGGATTGCTCGCCGCGCGCGCGATCTGGTCTTTAGATAGGAAATGACTGCAACAAAGGGGACGGAGGCAATTAAGTCGTCTCCCGCTTTCTTGGTCGGCCCCGCGACCTTGCCAACCTTGAATGCAAACAAGTACACCCAAGCGCCCTCGTCGTGCTTGTAGCGGTGCTTGTAGAGGGACAATTCCAGCCAGGAACCCCGACTGCGGATGCCCGCTCCCAGGTCACCGGGAGCCGCATGGACAGCGGCCGCTACCTGCAGCCAACGATCGACTTCACCGAGCGGGTGTCGGCGGTGTTCGAGATCTCAACGAGCAAGAACACGATCTGCCTCTGGTACGACGGCACCGCCCTCGACGCCGCGACGTTCTATGCCGAAACCTTCCCGGACAGCGCCGTGACGGCCGTCCATCACGCACCCGGCGACTATCCGGACGGCAAGCAGGGCGACGTGCTGACGGTTGAGTTCACCGTGCTCGGCATCCCCTGCCTCGGCTTGAACGGCGGCCCCACGTTCAAGCACAACGAGGCGTTCTCGTTCCAGGTAGCCACCGACGACCAGGCCGAGACCGACCGCCTGTGGGACGCGATCGTCGGCAACGGCGGCCAGGAAAGCGCCTGCGGCTGGTGCAAGGACAAGTGGGGCCTCTCGTGGCAGATCACGCCTCGCGCGCTGACCAAGGCCGTCAACGACCCCGACCGGGCGGCGGCCAAGCGTGCGTTCGACACCATGATGGAGATGCGGAAGATCGACATCGCGGCGAGAGAATCCGCTCGCGGATCTGCAAGTAGAGTTGTCGCGACATCGACTCGCGCCCGTTGCGCTCCAGGCACAGATGCAGCAGCGCATTTCCGGTGATGTCACGCCCCTGCAATTGGCTATCTCCAGCTGGTTAAAATTGGATCTTTCGAGTAACCACCTCGTCAGTATACTGGCATGATTCGCCGAGAGATCGACCGCCGCGTGACAGCATCGCACCCGCAGAAATCCCAAGCTGCCGCGCCGCGCGTGCGCAGACTCGCCAAGCGCGGCCGCTATGATCGGGCTACCTTGGACGCAATCCTCGATGCCGGGCTCGTCTGCCACATTGGCTTCGTGCACGAGGACGCTCCCGTCGTCATCCCGACGCTCTATTGGCGGAATGGCTCGCGCGTCTACTGGCACGGTTCCAGAGCGAGCCGGATGCTGCGCTCGATCGCCGGCGCTCGGATCTGCCTCACGGTCACTCATCTGGATGGCCTCGTGCTGGCGCGCTCCGCCTTTCATCACTCCGCCAACTACAGGTCCGCCGTGCTGTTCGGCCGTGCCGCCGAGCTCACCGATCGAGCCGAACGGCTCGCGCAACTCGAATACCTGGTGGAGTCCCTTTACCCGGGCCGCTGGACGGCGCTGCGTCCGGTCAAACCCCAGGAACTCGCGGCAACCCGCATTCTCTACCTGGAAATCTCGGAGTTCTCCGCGAAAGTCCGCGAGGGGCAGAACGTCGAGGACAGGCGCGATGTCGACTGGCCGGTTTGGGCCGGCGTGATTCCGCTGACCCTCCATGCGGGCATCCCGCAAGCCGACGATCCTTGTGCCGACACGCAGCATTCGCCGCCTGCCACGCCCAAGCTCGTGGGATGTTCGTGATTCGGCTGGCGGTCGTCGTCCCATCTCTCCTGTGTGTCGTTGCGATGAGCGCAGTCCTTGATGCAACCGCTCCGGAGCGTCCCGCAGACACCTGTGGGAGGAATGGCGGCTCCGCACTTCAGGTTCTCGGCTCCGGCGGACCGATGCATGGGCAGGGACGCGGATCTGCGGCCTATCTCCTCTGGTCGATGGGCCGTCCGTCCATCCTCATAGACGTCGGTGGCGGCACGACGGTAGCGCTGGCCCGCGCCGGCGTCGAGGCAGCACAACTGGATGCGGTCCTCATCAGTCATTTCCATCCGGATCACGTGTCCGATCTGCCAGCGTTCCTGTGGGGCGAGATGGTGACGCGTCGACGTCGCCCGCTGGCAATCGCAGGACCCACCGGGGCGAAGGACTTCCGGTCGCTGGATGCCTTCCTCGAGAAGCAGTTCGGAGCGGAGGGCGCGTTCCCCGACATGAAAGGACTGTTGAGCGGCGAGCCGTTCCAGCTCGAACTCGCCGCCATCGAGACGGTGAAGGCCCGGGCAAGCCGCGTATTCGAGCACAACGGGCTTCGAGTGAGCGCGTATCCCGTTCCTCACGGCCGCGCGCCCACGCTGGCCTATCGCATCGAAGGCCCGGACTTCAGCGTGGTGTTCGGCGGCGACCAGACCGGGCTCGATCCGGGATTCTCGAAGTTCGCGCAGGGCGCCGACTACCTGGTCCTGCACGCGATGCTGTCGCCCCGTGCAGCAGGCCATACACTCGCTCAGGTCGTTGCGTTACCCGAGACTCTTGGCAGACGAGCCGCGGAAGCGAAGGCAAAGCGTGTCGTGCTCGGTCATCTCATGGCTGGCGCACCCGATCAGGACGAGGCTCACGTGTGGTCGCTCTCATCGATGCCAGCCGTCATCGAGGGTCTCCGTACCTACTACCAAGCGCCGATACTCGTGCCGTCGGACCTTCAGTGCCTGGACCTCGACACACCGGAGGATGACGATGTCTAAGCATCACATTTTCGCGACAGGTTCGTCCCTGACACCTTATTCCAGCTTCGTCCCACCCGGCCTGTCGAATCGCGGCCGCCCCGCTCGTCGTCCAGGCACATCCCGTCCCGCGCCTCTGGGAGAACGAACATGACCAGCAAGAACACGATCTGCCTCTGGTACGACGGCACCGCCCTCGACGCCGCGACGTTCTATGCCGAAACCTTCCCGGACAGCGCCGTGACGGCCGTCCATCACGCACCCGGCGACTATCCGGACGGCAAGCAGGGCGACGTGCTGACGGTCGAGTTCACCGTGCTCGGCATCCCCTGCCTCGGCTTGAACGGTGGCGCCACGTTCAAGCACAACGAGGCGTTCTCGTTCCAGGTGGCCACCGACGACCAGGCCGAGACCGACCGCCTGTGGGACGCGATCGTCGGCAACGGCGGCCAGGAAAGCGCCTGCGGCTGGTGCAAGGACAAGTGGGGCCTCTCGTGGCAGATCACGCCGCGCGCACTGACAGACGCCGTCAACGATCCGGACCGGGCGGCGGCCAAGCGTGCGTTCGACGCCATGATGGAGATGCGGAAGATCGACATCGCGGCGATCGAGGCTGCGCGGCGAGGTTGAGACTTGCTGGGGCACCCGCCTGCACCTGCAGCGACGGCACCTCTACGGACCGGGCCGGTTCCACCGTGCGATCGAGGCCCGGTCGGGTCGACGGTCGGCCCTGCAAAGGTCGGCAGGCCGCGCAAGGCGGCCTGCCGACTCACGGGGGCGTGAGAAAGTCGACTCTGACCCCTGTTTTCCCTGCTCTCGAACCTGGGTCAATCCTCGACCGCGCATCCCACGGACACTCTGGCGTACGGATACCCCGTGCCCGGGTCGACCCACTCGGCCAGAACCGTGTACTCCTGCGAAGAACGACCCCAGCTTTGGTAGCACTTGGTGCTTGCCACGCGCAACGCGTTGTCGATCGCCTCTTCGCTGGTGTGCCCGTAAGCTTCCCCGATGACCTCGAAATGATGAACGTCGGCGAGCGCGGCAGCGCTGTAGGCGACTGTCATCAGGAATACAGAGGCGGAAAGACGCCACTTGTTCATCGCACACTCCATGTTGTCGGGTTGAACCCGCACCCTGCCGGCTTTCCGAGAAAGTAACGTTAAAAACAGATAGCGCGTGGGTTACAGCGAGCACTGGTTCTCGTTTCCGTCAGGCGGGCACCCATTTTTGCCTGGAAGCGCGCGAGGCGCTCAGCGCGCGAGCAGTCTCCTGCGTCCCACCGCAATGACGCTCGCCACGAACATCAGCACGGTGAACAGCGTCAGCCAGTCGAGCGGTGCAGGCCCGGCCACGAAGCCGAGATGGGCCAGCATCGCCCAACCGCCGCCGAGCACCAGGATCAGGTGAAAGGCCATATCGCCGGCCTCGTACGACAGGGTGCGATCCAACTCGTCCATCAGCCGCCAAACAGCAATCCCCAGCACGGTAAGCGCGGCGATCAGGACCAGCGTGCCTGCCAGGGCGGCCGCCGGGGACAGCACGCCTCTGGGCCCGGCAAGGCCCAGCACGATCAGCAACAGGCCGCAAGCGGCCATCCAGACGAAGCTGCAAATGAGCAACCGGCCGCGTTCGCGCATCTCCTCGGCAGCCTCGTCGTCGATGAGATCGGCGCCCGTGTGAGCGCTCGCGGTGGCGAGGGTGCCGAGGACAGCGAAGACGACAAGGGCCGAGCCTGCCACAGCGGCGACCCACTCCGAGGCGCCCATCGCGCCCAGGGCGCCTGCGCGGGCGAGCGCGCTGAAGCCCCACACGACGAGCAAGCAGGCGACGACGGCCGCTCCGTCCCGGATCACGAAATTGCGGAGAGTCCGGAGGCTGACGGGCCGCTTCCGGCTGGTGAAGCCGGTCACCGCCATCGAGAATATCAAGCCTAGGCCCAGCATCGCAGCGACCTCCTTCGATCGCAGCATCGCGCCCATGCCGTCCTCGTGCAGGAACGAGGAGATGCCCCATACGACGAGGATGTAGAAGAGGGCTCCTACACCGCTCCAGGCTGCGAAACTGCGCCATTTGGGCGTGGGCTTGTCAGTCGCCATGGCCATCATTCCTCTCCCGGTTCCCAGTGGTCGATGAACAGCTCCGGCACGGCAACGCCGAACAGCTTCGCCATGCGCAGAGCCAGCGGCAGGCTGGGATCGTACTTGTCGGTTTCGACCGCGTTGATCGTCTGCCGAGAGACGCCGAGCCGCCGGGCAAGCTCGCCCTGGCTCCACCCCTTCGCTTCGCGCAGCGTCTTCAAGCGATTCTCCAAGTCGATCCTCCTGTCTGTAAAGAACTCTTTACAGGTTCGCTCCACGCCTGTCAAGAGCTCTTTACAGAGATCCTGCAAAAAAAGTGTCAGGGACGAATGGCGCTTACTTAAGGTGCTTCGCCTGTCTGCGTGGACATGCAAGGCATCGGCCGGGCGGCCCAGGTACACGGCCGGATATCCGTAGGAGCGCGCCATGCGCGCGATACCGCGCCAGGCAATCCTTACCGCCGCGGTGGGAGATGGGCCGTCGCCACGGGTGTCGCCAATGAATAGCCCGCGCTTCAAGCCTTTGTTTGCTAGCCCATTGCGAAGGGCTCGGCTGCCTATTTACACCGCCCGTGGCGACGGGCCGGGCCATACTGCAGCGGAGAAGGCTGCCTGGCGCGGCATCGCGCGCATGGCGCGCTCCTACGCAGCAGCGGCGCACGGCTGTGGTATCCCGCAATCGGGCGAAGCACCTTAAGTAAGCGCCATTCGTGTCAGGGACAATTGGCTAGGGAATCCAGACCCCATCGGGGGCCTGCGTACGACACCACCAACCCGTCGCAGCGCCTGTCGAAAACCCACCCTGCCATCCGTCGTGGATGTAAATCCATGAGGAGGCACGACATGTCCCTGGTCCGTCGGGCAGACGAGAAGATCGAGATCGAGAGCATCACCTCGCCAGGACACGTCCAGCGGGTAGATCGTGCCAAGTACCTGGCCATGCGGAAGGCACTGCTCGGCGTGCTGCCGGAAGCAGCGCCGGGAATCACGGTCGCGGAGGCCAAGGCAGCGTTGCTGGCCGCCCTGCCCGACGAGTTCTTTCCTGGCGGCGACAAGGCCGGTTGGTGGCTGAAAGCCGTCCAGTTGGACCTCGAAGCCAAGGGAGTGATCGTGCGCGGGCCGACCCGGCCCGTCCGGCTGTTCAAGCAGGAACCCAGCGGCTGATTCCACCCAGGCGGACGCGTCGTCCACACCACAGGAGCCTCCATGACAACCACCATTACCGCATTCGAACGCTCGCCCGATGGCGGCCAGGGACTGGCGCGCGACATGCGCGTGCGCTGGGCGCTCGAGGAAGTGGGCCAGCCCTACGACGTGCGCCTGGTGTCGTTCGGCGGGATGAAGCAACCCGCGCACCTGGCGCTTCATCCCTTCGGGCAGATCCCCACCTTCGAAGCGGGCGATCTCGTCCTGTTCGAGTCGGGGGCAATCGTGCTGCACCTCGCCGAGCGCCATGAGGGCCTGCTGCCGAAGGACGCCAACGCCCGCGCGCGCGCGATCGCATGGATGTTCGCCGCGCTCAACACGGTGGAACCGCCGATCGTCGAGCGCGAACAGGCGCCGTACGTGGAAGGCGACAAGCCTTGGCACAAGGAACGCCAGCCCCTGCTCGAAAGCCGGATTCGCGAGCGACTGGGCCAGCTCTCCAATCGCCTCGGCGATGCCGACTGGCTCGACGGCGCGTTCAGTGCCGGCGACCTGATGATGGTGATGGTGCTCCGCCGGACCGACGGCATGGGCGTTCTGGAAGACTTCCCCAACCTCGCCGCCTACGTCGCCCGCGGCGAAGCGCGACCCGCCTACCGGCGCGCATTCGCCGCGCAACGGGCGGTGTTTACCGCCAGCGCCGCGACCAGTGGGCATGCGTGAGATCGTCCTGAGCAGCAAATAACCGCGTCACTGCATATCCATCACCTCCGTGCCCTTTCGGCGACGCAGGCACTAGACTGCCAAGCCGATTTCTTCCCCAAGGAGTGCTCGATGCAGCGGCCTGGACGACATCACGTGCCGGAGGATGTGACGCAGGACACAATCGCGCCTACCGAGAGCACTTCCTCCCTGGACGGGGACGCGGCGCACCGCGTGCTCGTCGAGTGGAACCGGACCGCGCAGGCGTACGACCAGACGGAAACGATCTGGGGGCTCGTCGAGAAACAGGCGCAGGCACATCCGCGACGCACGGCCATCATCGATGGACACGCGGAGATCGACTACGCGCACCTGGCCGCACGGGCGAACGCGATCGCGGGCGAGCTCGTGGCGCGGGGCGTGCGGCCGGGGGCGTTGGTCGGCGTGTGCCTGGGCCGCAAGTGGGAACTGGTGGCGACTCTGCTGGGAGTCTTGCGAGCGGGGTGTGCGTACGTGCCGCTGGATCCGGAGTACCCACGGGAACGGGTGCGCTACATGCTGGAGCACGCCCGGGCGGCGGCTGTCATCGTGGACGGCGATAAGCCGGCGGAGCTCTGCGCCGGGGCAGCCGAGCTGGTACGGCTCGATGCGGTGAGCGAACGGACGCCGGACACGATGGCCGGGCCCTCGGCGAGAGACCTCGCCTATGTCATCTACACATCGGGCTCGACAGGACAGCCCAAGGGCGTTGCCGTCGAGCATCGAAGCGTCGTTGCGATGACCCGATCGATGCGCAAGCTGCTGGATGACGAGGAGCTCGCAGGCGTGCTGGCGGCGGCCTCTGTCTGTTTCGACACCTCCGTCATGGAAATCCTGGGGACGTTGTCGCTTGGCGGTACGGTGGTGCTGTCGGAGAACGCATTGGCGCTGCCGGACCTGCCGTCGGCAGACCGGGTGCGGACGACCATCATGGTGCCGTCGGCGATGCAGGGGCTGCTCGCGGCCGGCGGGCTGCCGGAAGGCGTGCGCTGCGTCGTGCTCGGGGGCGACGTGCTGAAACGCCCGCTGGTGGAGCAACTGCACGCGCTGGCGCAACGGCCGCGCGTGCTCAACGTGTACGGGCCGACCGAGCACACGGTCTATTGCACGGCCACCGAGGTTCCGGCAGGCGTGAAGACGATCACGATCGGCAAGCCGGTGTTGAATTCCCGTGCGTACATCCTGGACGACGCCATGCAACCGGTTCCGGTGGGCGTCCCGGGGGAACTGCACCTTGCGGGAGACCAGCTCGCACGGGGCTACCTCCACGATGACGCACGCACGAAGGAGCAGTTCGTCGAGGTGGATCCGAACGGGCCGATAAACGGGCGTATCCCGGACGAACGGCTGTACCGGACCGGAGATCGATGCCGGTGGACGGAAGACGGCGAGATCGAGTTCCTGGGGCGGATCGACCAGCAGGTCAAGATCCGCGGCTTCCGGATCGAACTGGAAGAGATCGAGTCGACGCTGGAGTCGATGCAGGGCGTGGACGACGCAGCGGCGGCGGTCGTCGACGTAGGCGGTGGCAAGACCATGCTCGTCGGGTATGTGGTGAGCCCGAACAAGGAGGTGACGAGTGAGGCGGTGACGAACGAGGCGTCGCGCGCTTACGTGGCAGAGCGGCTGCCCAAGTACATGGTGCCCCAGGTCGTGATGCACCTCGCCGACATGCCCCGATTGCCCAACGGCAAGCTCGACCGCAAGCGGCTCCCGCGCCCGGAGCTGGGTCGCGATTACGGTGCATCCGACACACCTGGCCCGCATTCCGACACCATGGCCTCCGGCGATGCCGGGGGCCTGTTGCACCGCTTGGCGGGCCTGTCGAAGGGCGAGCGGCATGCGGCCCTGCTGTCGGTCATCCGAGTTGAAATCGCCCGCTTCCTTCGCCTTCGCGATCCCGAACAGGTTCCGCCGCACCAGGCGTTGGAAGCCCTCGGCCTCGACTCGCTGGACTCGGTCGAGCTGAGCCATCGGCTGTCCACGGTGCTGGGCCGGAAGCTGCCCGCATCGACGCTTGTCGAGCACCCCACGCCCACCGCCGTTACCGATCATCTGCTCGACGTATTGGGGAGCGGCGCCACAGATCACTCGAACGACCATGCGAACGGCGGAGCGTCGGACACGCTGGGTCATTTCCAGGCGCAGATCCGGTCCGGCCACCCTCCATTCCTGGCGGCGAAGGCGTCCGCCTGGTCCGCGACCGACAAGGGCACGCTCATCCGGGAGCTCAAAAGCCTGCTCACGCGTTCAGGGCGGGAGCCTTACAGCAAGCTGGTCCGCACCGGGAGTGGCCACAAAGGCACTGTCGCCGACGTGCACACCGGTGAAGAGCACGAGGCCATCATCTGGAGCACCAACCTGTACCTCGGCCTGAACCGCGACAAGGACGTCATCCAGGAAGCCAGATCCGCCCTGGAACGCTTCGGCACCGGAATGGGAACGTCCCCAACCGCATCCGGCATGACCGATCTCCACCTGGCGTTCGAAAAGGAGTTTGCAGAGCTGGTGGGCAAGCCAGCCGGATGCCTGTTTTCCACGGGGTTCACCGCGAATCTCGGGGTGATCGCGGGCATGCTGGGCGACAAGGACGTGGTCGTGATGGACCAGCTCTGTCACGCGTCCATCGTGGACGGCGCTCGCTTGAGCGGCGCCAAGATCCGAACGTTCCAACACAACGATGCGTCCGACCTGCAATCGGTCCTTGAAGCAGAAGCGTCGCCCTACCGCACGACCCTCGTAGTGCTCGAAGGCGTCTACAGCATGGGAGAGGGGACCGCACCGGTGCGCGACATCGTGCGCACGGCGAAACGGTACGGCGCGCTCGTTCTCGTGGACGAAGCGCATTCGTTCGGCTTCTACGGCCCCCGGGGCGCCGGCATCTGCGCGGCCGAGGGCATCACCGACCAGGTCGATTTCATCATGACCACACTCAGCAAGGCGCTCGGCAGCCTTGGGGGCGTGATTGCCGCCCGTGAGGAGCACATCGCCCTGCTCAAGACATCCGCCAGGGCCTATGTCTTTCAGGCGACCACCACGCCTGCCGATATTGCCGCTGCGCTTGCCGCCTTGCGGCGGCTGCGCGTGGACGACACGCTGCGGGAGCGGCTCTGGGACACCACCCACTACATGCGGCAACGCTTCTCCGAAGCTGGCTACGACCTGGGCACGGGCGATGGCCCCATCGTCACCCCGCATTTTTCCGACAGCGACACGCTCTATGCGATCGCGCGCGGCCTGCATGCGCGTGGCATCCACACGACTGCCGTCACGTATCCGATCGTGGAGCGTGGACGCGGCCGCCTGCGGTTCATCTGCTCGGCATCGCACACGCGCGATGACGTGGACAGAACGCTCGAGACGCTGATCGACGTGGAACGCGAAGCCAAAGCGGCGCTGCAGGCCCCGGACGGTCACGTGCCCGGCGACAGCGGATCGCAAGCGGACCGATCGGTTGCACGCAGTGACGCCCCTGACACGCCGGGCCAGCGGACCCGAGAGGGTTCGCGTGGCGCACATCCGGGACGACCCGGCGTGGAGGCCTGGGCCTTGGCCTTCGGCGACTACCTGCAAGGGGCGCTGGCCACGGTGGCAGGCCCGACGCCGAGCCTGGCGGTGTCGATCGGGCTCCCAGACGATGAAGCACCG
This sequence comes from Luteimonas salinilitoris, assembly GCF_041300785.1. NCBI lineage: Bacteria > Pseudomonadati > Pseudomonadota > Gammaproteobacteria > Lysobacterales > Lysobacteraceae > Luteimonas > Luteimonas salinilitoris. The sequence goes on along the minus strand of NZ_JBFWIB010000008.1, from coordinate 52,608 downwards.
GTCACGATGCGGATCGATGGGCGAGACGTCACATTGGCAGCCCCGGCCACCACGCACACACCGTCCTGTTCGCTGCGACTCGCCGACGACCGCGCGATTTCCGCCCTGTGCGCGTCCGACGTGCAGGGCCTGCTGGACAGCGCCATCCAGGGCAGCTGCGTGCTGAGTGGCCAGGTCGAACCGTTCGTCTGGCTCATCGGGCGCATGGCCGACCGGCAAGGCCCGGGCGCGGAGCTCCGATAGGCAGAAGGAGGCGCCGCGTCGACCCCGGCCCCGATTTACAGGGACAATGCGCGCGCCGCACGTCCCGCGGCGTGCGCACGCCCCACCGGCCAGGACACCCATGCGAACCTTCGTCCTCAGGGCGCGCGCCGCCCCCACCGACAGCCAGGCCCTGCTGGCGTCCGTGGGCAAGGAGGCGCATCCCGAGATTTTGGCGCACACGCTGATGAACGCGGTGTTCGTGGCCCAGTCGCATCGCCCGGACGTCACGGTCCATCTGGTGCTGGAAAGCACCCGGGACTTCAGCCGCACGATCTGCTTCGACGCCAACGCCATGCAGGACATCGGCGGCTTCGACGAACAGGCCCTGCTGGGCAGGATCGCGAAGGCGCTGGATGCGTCCAGGGGCATGGGCAAGGACGAGATGCGGCCGGTGGAACCGGGCGTCACCGTGCGCACCACGAGTTTCGAGCGGCTGGTGCAGGCACTGGCCGAAGATCACCAGCTGTTCGTCATGGACCGGAAAGGCACATCGATCCGTGAGCAGGTGTTCGACGGCAATCCGTGCTTCCTGCTGACCGACCACATCCCGATGCCGAAAAAGACGTTCCACAGCCTGGAGCGCCTGGGCGCGAAGAAGATCGCGCTGGGACCCAGAATGCTGTTCGCATCGCAATGCGTGGTGCTGATCCACTACGAACTGGACCAGCGATAGCGCGCTCGATGCATCCGCCATCGGTTGCTCGCGTGTCGCGGGGAAAAGGTGCCAGGGACGGATGGCGCTTACTTAAGGTTCTTGCGCCTGTTTGCGTGGACATGCAAGGCGTCAGCCGGGCGGCACAGGCACACGGCCGGAGTTCCGTAGGAGCGCGCCATGCGCGCGATGCCGCGGGCATTGTGCCGCCATGCGATTCCGTCCACCGGCGCGCCTTCCGGTTCGCGGCGGGACCGCCGATGACCAGGACCGGAAACGTCGCCGGTATCGCGCGCATGGCGCGCTCCTACGAAGCAGCGGCGTAGGGCTGTGGTATCGCAATAGGGCGAAGCACCTTAAGTAAGCGCCATTCGTCCCTGACACATTTTTCGCAGCGGGCCGGGCTCCGGGGAAGGCTCTCCTCGACTCATTTGCAAATAACACTTGTCATCAGCGCGGGAGTATGACAAGCTTGCTTTTCTTTTTGGGAAGCACACAGTGCATGCACTGCGCGCTCACTGTTTCGTCCCTCTTCGGTCCACCTGCCTCCGCTCGCGGCCTTGATGGGGTCGCAGTCGCGCTGTGTTTCCTCGGAATCGTCGTCCGCGTTCCCTTTTGCAAAGGAAGACTCTCATGACAACCAACCCTCTCGGAAAGATCGGCCGGTACGCGCTGTTGTTTTCGCCGGTCGTCATCGTAGTCGTCGGTTTCTTTGCCGCGATCCCGTGGTTGAAGCAGCAGAATGATACGTTCGTCCTGGCTCTGACTGCCGCGGTGTCGATCTTCGTGATGGGCTACGCCCTTCTCATTTCGCACAGGCTGCAGCGGCACCTGGACGAGGTGCAGATCGCCAGCCAAGGATTCGCCAGCTCCCGTGGTTGGATCTGGGGCGCGATGGCCACGATACTGCTGCTGTTGCTGTCGCCGGTGACGAACTGGCTGATCGACCTGGCGAACATGCTGAGCACCGGGTCGCCGGACATGTCCGATCGCGGCGCCGTGCAGCTGGCGCTCTTCTTTGGCCTCATCCTGGTCGTCCTCATACAGTTCGTTGCCGTCATTCTCGCATCCGCGATCTGGCAGCGGCGCATGGGAGGAATGCGAGAACAGTCATGACGTGCAGGCCAGTGTCAACATGAAAAACCGCATCCGCGTGCTGCGTGCCGAGAAGAGTTGGAGCCAGGCCGAACTGGCCGACCGCGTGCGTGTCTCGCGCAATTCCATCAACGCCATCGAGAACGGCCGGTTCGATCCGTCACTGCCGCTTGCCTTCCGCATCGCCGACGCCTTCGGCCTCAGTGTCGAGGAAGTGTTCGACAAGACGGATGCCTGAACGATGTCAAAAAGGTGTCTGTCAAAAAGGTGCCAGGGACAATTTGAACGATGCGATAGTCGTCCAACCGGTCGCACGACTGCGAGCCGACCCGCACTGACTTCCACCTTCCACCGTCTCTTGGCTGGTACGCGTCTATCGGGGCAAGTAGGAATTCCTAAGCACCTCCGTCTCCTCATCCGTCGTCGCTTTTCAACAACCTACTAGCCCTGCGAACTTCCTGCACGAACATGATCTTGTTGCCTGCCGGATCGACCGCTTCCGCGACCTTGATGAATCCGTAGTCCCTGACATCGCCCACAGCGACGTCGACGGCTGCGCATTCAGAGCGCTGCGCGTCGATGTCCTTGACGCCCACGACAACGGTGGTATGGCCCGCGGACTCGGGATCAGCGGACACCTGAATCCAAGCGTTCTCGGCGAGCTGCCACTCGGCGATGCCTTCCATGGGCTCGACGTCGGGGGCACGCCCGATCCATTTCTGATACCACTTCACGCCCTTTGCGTAATCAGTGACAGGCAGCACGCCCACCACACTTACAAGGTTCGATCCAGACATTGAACGGTATTCCTTTCGACTCGGTGCTTACACTGTAAGAGACAACAGGGCTGGAGTCTTGGAAAAAACCGCCGCACTCAGTCGGCCAGGCTCAGGGACTCCGGAAATGGTGTGGCGGCCAGGAACTGGCCGGGGGACATGCCCGCGAACTCCCTAAACTCCGCGTTCATGTGCGACTGGTCGTAGTAGCCGTGGGCGAGCGCCGTGTGTCTGAGGGAATCGGCCCCAGCACGAAGCGCCCCCGCCAGCTCACGGAACCGGACGATGCGGGAGAAGAGCTTGGGTTTCACGCCGACCTGCTCCTCGAACAAGCGGGTGAAGCGCTTCGGGGACGCGCCGAGCCGCCCGAGGATGTCCGCGATGGGTACCCTCCCGCCCGCGCGCTCAATCTCGGAGACCGCGTAGGCGACGCACGGATCTGTGCGAGGACGTCCTGCGAGCCGATCCGCGATCCACCGCCCCATGAGCCGTAGGCGCGCTTCGTCAGTGCCCGCCTCTTCGAGGCGCTCACCGAGGCGACGCGCCTCGCTGCCGATGACGTCGTGCAGGTCCAAAGTGTTCCCCGTCAGCGCGCGCAGCGGAACGCCGAAGAGCGAGAAAGCACCTGCGGGCCGAAGACGTACACCGAGCACGCGAGACGTCGCGACGGGAGCCTCAACCACAACCGGAGCCACGATGAGCCCTGCGAGGCTCAATGGCGGGAACGGGGCCGCCGGCTGGCCCTCAACTATGCGGTACGGCTCGGACGACGCGTCAAACTGCACGATCAGGTCGAGCTCGCCCGTCGGGTAGTAACGCTCTCGCCGCCGCCTGAGCTTCCCTTCGAATAGTGAGATGGACTCGACCAGCCCGGCGAGCGGGCTCGGCCGCCAGACGAGTTGCGTCCACGTGCCCAGCTCGGACTCTTCACGCCAAGAGACAACGCTCATGCTGGGAGGTCACCCTGCGCGGGGATCGATATCGATCGGGCGAATAGTACGACATCCGGAAAGAAAGAAAGGAAAGAAAGGTGTCAGGGACAATTTGCCTTGGAACCGGCCGGCGGATAGATCCTCGGCACAAGGTCGGAAACTGTCCCTGACACCTTTTCCCCCAGCCCTCCGTCGGAAATTGTCCCTGACACCTTTTTCGTTTCCCTTTTTCGACACCTTTTTCGGTGATCGAGGACAACAGGTAAAACCGGAATCGCAAGAAGATGTCAGAGACGAATGGCGCTTACTTAAGGTGCTCCGCCCTATTGCGATACCACAGCCCTACGCCGCTGCTTCGTAGGAGCGCGCCATGCGCGCGATACCGGCGACGTTTCCGGTCCTGGTCATCGGCGGTCCCGCCGCGAACCGGAAGGCGCGCCGGTAGACGGAATCACATGGCGGCACAATGCCCGCGGCATCGCGCGCATGGCGCGCTCCTACGGAACTCCGGCCGTGTGCCTGGGCCGCCCGGCTGATGCCTTGCATGTCCACGCAAACAGGCAAAAGAACCTTAAGCAAGCGCCATTCGTCCCTGACACCTTTTTCCCGCGCTCGATCGAGCCTGCCTCAGTCCCCCAACAGGCGCGCCATGTCCGCATCCTTTTCCTGCCACAACCCGTTCATCCATTGCTGGAACCGGATGCGGAAGGCGCGGTCGTTCTGGTAGTCGCCGTGCAGCAACGCATCGGGTATCGGGCGCTGGCGCACGTGCACGTGAACCCCGGGGACGCGGTCCGCCAGCAGGTCCACCAGCGACGGCCGCCCGCCGGGATAGGCGATGGTGACGTCGAGGATCGCGTGCAGGCCCTCGCCCATCGCATCCAGCACGAACGCCACGCCGCCCGACTTGGGCTTGAGCAGATGCCGGTACGGCGCGCCCTGCCTCGCGTGCTTGGCCGGCGTGAACCGCGTGCCCTCGACGAAGTTCATGATCGCCACCGGGATCTCGCGGAATTTCTCGCAGGCACGGCGGGTGGCTTCGATATCGCGTCCGGCCAGTTCGGGACGGCGCGCGATCTGCTTGGGCGTGTGGCGGCCCATGAAAGGAAAGTCCAGCGCCCACCATGCCAGCCCAAGCAGCGGCACCCAGAACAGCTGCCGCTTCAGGAAGAAGCGCAGCAGCGGGATGCGCCGGTTGAAGACCTTCTGCAACACCACGATATCCACCCAGCTCTGGTGGTTGGCCAGCACGAGGTAGTGGCCATCCTTCTGCAGCGCCACATCCTCCTGCACATGGACACGCGTGCGGAAGAAGCGGTCCACCATCCAGCTGTTCGCCCCGATCCAGCTTTCCGCCAACCCGGTGAGCACGGGATTGCTGGCCTTGCGCAGGCGATCGAGCGGCAGCGCCGCCTTGACCAACGCCACCACCAGCAGCGGCACGACGTGCAGCACGGTGTTGGCCGCAAGCAGCAGGGACATCAGCGTCACGCGCAATCGGAGCATGGGGGTGCGAAGGCCTCGACAGGAGGCCCATTGTCGCGGAAATCGGGCCAGGTTCGTTGGCGCGGCACCCTGTCCTACGGCGACAACCAGTCCGGCGCCGGGATCCGCTGGTGCGCCTCACTCAGCGCCTTCGACCAGCGTTCCCGGATCATGGCGAAGTACTCGTCGCCTTCGTCCATGCGCTGCTCCACGACGCCGTCGATGCTGTCGGTATCGCCCAACACCACCAGGCCCTGGTCGAGCAGCAAGCCAACGCAGTAGGTCACTCAGGATCTCCGTAAAACCAAGGAACCCTACTGGGTAGTCTGCGCCAATTGCGTGATGCTCACATCCACGTCCAGGGTCTCGTCGCCGCCGCCGCGGCGCATGCCGCGCACGGGGGCGGCGTCACGGTAATCGCGGCCGCAGGCCACGCGCACGTAGTGCTCGTCGGGGGAGACCCGGTTGGCCGGGTCGAAACCCACCCAGCCCAGCCCGTCCACGAACAGCTCGGCCCAGGCATGGCTGGCCGCCGGAAAGCCGGCTTCCATCGGGCACAGGTAACCACTGACGTACCGCGCCGGATAGCCCAGGTGGCGGGCGGCCGTGATCAACACCTGGGCGTGATCCTGGCAGACGCCGGTGCCGACCTCGAAGGCCTCGGCGGCGCTGGTGCACGCGTCCGAGGTGTCGCTGACGTAGTCCACCTTGTCGCGCACGGCATTGGCCAGGCGGTGCAGGCGCTCCAGCGCCTCGCCCTCGCCCGCCGCGGCGTCGGCCAGGGCGATGATGCCCGGCGACGGCAGGGTCAGCGGCGTGGGCTTGAGGAAGAACATCGGCGGCAGCCCGCCGGCATCGTCGCCGTGCACGCCGCTGCGGTCGTTGGTGCGCACCTGGGCATGCACCGCCAGGTGCAGGTCGCTCACCTGGCGATCGATGGCGTGGGTGGCCGCCGGGTTGCCGAAGCCGTCCACGCCCGTGGGCGGCAGCGCCTTGCCGTTCACCTCCACACGCCAGTACTTCACCTGCTGGCTTGTGCTGGGGGCCGGCCACAGTCGCAGGGCCTGCACCACCAGCCAGGCGGGCTGGCCGTAGTGGTAGCGCGTGTCGTGGGCGATGGTGAGCAACATGGTCAGAACAAATGTCCCTTGGCGATCTCGGCGCCCAGGTCGCGGGTGCGGTCGATCACATCTGTGAGGTACTCGTGCAGGCCGTCTTCGATGACCTGATCAGTGCGGGCGAAGCGCAGCTGCGCGTACATGGCGTGCGCCTGGCGACGGGCGTCGGCGGCCAGCTGCGGGTCCTGTGCCTCGATGGCGTCCAGGTGCTGGGTGATCTGCTCGTAGCAGAAGGCGAGCGAGCGCGGAAACACGGCGCGCGAGACCAGCAGCTCGGCCACGTGCGCCGGCTGCACCCGGCCCTTGAACAGCACCCGGTAGGCACGCCGGGCCCCGACCACCCGCAGGATGGCCAGCCACTGGTAGTAATCCACCACGCCGCCGACGTCGGCCACCTCGGGCAGTTGCACGTGGTACTTCACGTCCAGCAGGCGCGCGGTGTTGTCGGCGCGCTCGAGGAACTGCCCGGCACGGATGAAGTGAAAGCTGTCGCGCCGCAGCATGCCGTTCGAACAGACGCCATGGAACAGGCCCACGCGCGCCTTCACCCAGTCCAGGAACTCGGCCAGGCGGTCGGCATCGAGCGGCGCCTGGGTAAAGTCGGTGAGTTCCAGCGACGTCTGGTTCACCGCTTCCCACATCTCGGTGGTCAGCGAAGTGCGCACCGCGCGGGCGTTGCGGCGGGCGGTTTCGATGCAGTTGACGATCGACGAGGGGTTGGCGCGCTCGAAGGCCAGGAAGCGGATCACGCTGGCTTCGTCGGCCGACTCATCGGTGGCGTCGAAACTCTCCCCGCAGCCGGCCGCGACGATGGCCGACTCCCATTCGCTGCTGCGGTTGGTGTCCACGCGCACGGCGTTCATGTGCCCGGCCACCTGCAGCAGGCGCGCCACGTAGTCGGCCCGCTCCATGTAGCGGGCCAGCCAGAACAGGCCGCCGGCGGTACGCGCAAGCATCATTGCTCCAGCACCCAGGTGTCCTTGGTGCCGCCGCCCTGGGACGAGTTCACCACCAGCGAGCCCTCGCGCAGCGCCACCCGGGTCAACCCGCCGGGCACCACGCGCACCTTGTCGCTGCCCGACAGCACGAAGGGCCGCAGGTCCACGTGCCGCGGCGCCACGCCCGATTCCACGAAGGTGGGCACGGTGGACAGCGCCAACGTCGGCTGGGCGATATAGGTCTCAGGTTTCGCCTTCAGCAGCGCCCGGAAATCCTCCAGCTCCTGCTTGCTGGCGTGCGGGCCGACCAGCATGCCGTAGCCGCCGGAGCCGTGCACCGCCTTCACCACCAGCTCGTCCAGGTGCTCGAGCACGTACTTGAGCTCGTCGGGCTTGCTGCAATCGTGGGTGGGCACGTTCGACAGCAGCGGCTCTTCGCCCAGGTAGAAGCGGATCATTTCCGGCACGTGCATGTACACGGCCTTGTCGTCGGCGATGCCCGCGCCAACGGCATTGGTGATGGTGAGGTTGCCGGCGCGGTTGGCGAAGTGCAGCCCGGCGGCGCCCAGCGCCGACTCGGGGCGGAACACCAGCGGGTCGAGGTAGTCGTCGTCGATGCGGCGGTAGATGACGTCCACGCGCTCCAGGCCGGCGGTGGTGCGCATGTAGCAGATGTCGTTGCGCACCAGCAGGTCGGCGCCTTCGACCAGGTCGATGCCCATCTCGTCGGCCAGGAAGGCGTGTTCGTAGTAGGCGCTGTTGTGGGTGCCGGGCGTCAGCAGCACCACGGTGGGCTCGCCATGGCAATTGGGCGGCGCGACCGAGCGCAGGGTTTCCAGCAGCTCGTCGGCGTAATGCGCCACCGGCGCCACCCGGGCCTGGCGGAACAGGTCCGGGAACAGCCGCTGCATCACCTCGCGGTTCTCCACCATGTACGACACGCCCGAGGGCGTGCGGCAATTGTCCTCGAGCACGTAGTAGTCGTCGGGTCCGGTGCGCACCATGTCGATACCGGAGATGTGCGAATAGATCCGCCCCGGCAGGTCCAGGCCGTTCATTTCCGGCCGGAACTCGGCGTTGTGCAGGATCAGCCGCTCGGGAATGCGGCCAGCGCGGATGATGTCGCGGTCGTGGTAGACGTCGTGCAGGAAGGCATTGAGCGCCTTCGCCCGCTGCTCCAGCCCCTGCCGCAGCCGCTGCCATTCGGCCTGGGCCAGCACGCGGGGGATCAGGTCGAAGGGAATCAGCCGCTCGGCGTCACCGCCTTCGGTGTAGACGGCGAACGTGATGCCAATGCGCCGGAACAGGACCTCGGCTTCGCGACGCTTGAGCGCCAGCTGCTCCGCCGTGGCGGACTTCAACCAGGCGTCGATCAGCGAGTACTGCGGCCGGATGGCGTCTGGCCAGCCCATTTCGTCGAAGATGAGTGGTGTGCTGGGCATCAGGATCCTGCGAAAACGTAAGACACACCGTGACCTGCGCGCCATAAAGAAAGGATGAAAGGGGATCGAGGGAATCCCCTACTTCCAGGCGGGGTAGCGGTCGATGGCCGCATCCGCGCCTATGCGACACAGGAAAGCGCTGGGCGACGCCCGATTCCAGCGCATGGTGGAGAAGGCCTTTGAACAGGCCGGTCGCAGTCAGGCCAAGCGACAGGCCGCGGCATGACCCTGGCGCGGATGTGAGAGTCGGTCAATTCCCTCCATCCCTTCTGGTCTGGCGGCGATCGGCGTTGGCGAGGTCGGCGATCGGCGAAAGCAGTTCGCGGTCGAACGGGGCGATCGCGGCGGCGGTGCGCACCCGCTGCGGCCAGTCGGCATGGGTCAGCGCGCCACGCCCGAGGGTGACCGCGTCCGCCTCGCCACGCGCAAGCATGCCGGCGGCCTGGGCGGGATCGTGCAACGAACCGTTGGCCAGCACCGGTACCGGCGCGTGCCGCTTCGCCAACGCCGCCAGGCTGGGGCCCTCGCCGAAGGCGGGTTGCCATGCCTCGAACTCGGTGACGTGCAGGTAGTCGACCGGCAACCGGCCGAGCGTGCCGAAGATGACGGCCGCGGCGTCTTCGCCCCCGCTCCACTTGTGGCCGAAGTCGTTGACCTTGCCCTGCGAGACGCGCACGCCCACCACGAAATCCGCACCGACCGCCGCGCGCACCGCCTGCGCCACCTCCACCGTCAATCGCAGCCGGCCGCGCACGTCGCCGCCGTAGCGGTCGTCGCGCAGGTTGACCCCCTCGGCGAGGAACTGGTCGAGCAGGTAGCCGTTGGCGCCGTGGATCTCGACACCGTCGAAGCCGGCCTCGCGGGCCCGCGCCGCGGCGTCGGCGAAGCCGCGCACCGCATCGGCGATCTCGTCCTCCGTCATCGCCTGCGGCAACGGGTATTCACCGTCGCCGCGGTAGAAGGCCAGCTGCCGGCCCTTGGGCCGCACCGCCGACGGGCCGCGGGTGCCGGCGCGGAAGCGGTTGCCCTGCGAGAGCGCGCCCGCGTGCATCAGCTGCGCGATCATGCGCGCGCCGTGCCGGTGCACGCCCTCCACCACCGGCCGCCAGGCCTCGCGCTGCGAGTGGTCGGCGAGGCCCGGCTGGAACAGGTAGCCCTGGGCATGGGCCTGGTCGGTGTAGATGCCTTCGCTGACAACCAGGCCAAACCCGCCCGCGGCGAAGGCGCGGTAGTAGTCCGCCATGCGCGCGGTCGCGTGGCCATCCGCCGAGGCGCTCACGCGGGTCATCGGCGCCACCGCCGTGCGGTTGCGCAGCGCCAGGCCGCCGAGAGCGAGCGGCGCGAACAGCGGTGCGACGCTTGCCGAATCCGGCTGCAGCGGATGTCCGTCCGCCGCCATGTCAGCGGCTCCCGGCGGGATCGACGGCGGCGATCGCCTCGATCTCGATCATCGCGGCCGGGTCGTAGAGCGCCTTGATCTCGGCGATGGTGTCGGCCGGATACGGCTCGGAGAAGAACGTCCGGCGCAGTTCCACCACGTCCTGGAAGTGGCCCATGTCGGTCACGAAGATAGTCACCTTGATCACCTGGTCCAGGCTGGAGCCGCCGGCCTCCAGCGCCCGGCGCAGGTTGGCGAAGGCCTGCTCGCCCTGGGCGCGGAAGCCGCCAGGGACGATCCGGCCGTCGTCGCCGGCGCCGGCCTGGCCGGAGACGAACAGCAGGTTGCCGTAGCGGATGCCCTGCGACAGCAGGTAGGGAGCGTAGTGGTCGGGCTGGGTGACGACGCGTTCGCGCATGATCGGTTCCTCGGTTCGATGAAAGGGAAGCTGGATTCATCTCTAATTCCGGCTTGCGTCCATGTTGACGCCAAATTTCCTCGTCGACAAACGCGAAATCGTCAGCTATAAGGTGAGTTCATCTCATCCCTATCCCGATGCGCCGACGCCTGCCCCTGTCCGCCCTGCGCGCGTTCGAAGCGGCCGCCCGCCACGGCAGCTTCAAGCACGCCGCGCGCGAGCTGGCAGTCACGCCGACCGCGGTCAGCCACCAGATCCGCGCGCTCGAGGCGCTCACCGGCGTGCCGCTGTTCGGGCGGCAGGCGCGCAAGGTGGCGCTGACCGAGGCCGGCGCGCAGCTGTACCCGGTGCTGCGCGGCGGCTTCGATGCATTCGAGGCCGCACTCGAGCGCCTGACGCGAACCCGCCGCCGGGCCCGGGTGACGATCTCGGCCACCAGCGCCTTCACCACGAAGTGGCTGGTACCGCGGGTGGCGGGCTTCCATCGCCTGCACCCTGACATCGATCTGCAACTGCACGCGTCGGACGAGCCCGTGGACCTGGCCGGCAGCGAGGTGGACATCGCCATCCGCTACGGGCGCGGCCCGTACCCGGGACTCGTGGCAGAAGCCATGTTCACCGACTGGTTTGCGCCGGTGGCCAATCCCGCGCTCGGCATCGCGTCGCCTGCGGATCTCGACAAGGCGCCGTTGATCCATTTCGAGTGGCGGCGCCCATTACCGCTCAACCCCACCTGGCAGGTCTGGTTCGCGCAGGCCGGGCGGTCCGCCGCCGAATCCACCGCGCAACTGCGGTTCTCGGACGAGGGGCATGCGATCCAGGCGGCGGTGGCCGGCCAGGGCATCGCGCTGCTGAGCCTGGCGCTGGTGCGCGAGGAACTGTCCGCCGGCCACCTGGTGCAGCCGTTCGGCCCATCGATCGCCGGCCACACCTATCACTTGGTGATGCCCGAAGGCGGTGCACGCGACCCGGCCGCGACCGCGGCCGCGGAGTGGCTGCGCGCCGAAGCAAAAAAGGGAGACGGCGGAAATTAAGGAGTTCTGCCTCCGGGCAGGGTACCGGCCGATGATCGCCCTCGCCCGCCTGCGCCGTCGGGCCGAGAAACGCGACAGCTTTCCCCAATGCGATGACCTCAGCCCTCGTTACGGATTTGCTCCGCCTGCTGCTGTGCCAGTTCACGCACACGTGCAGCGGCTTCGGGAAGCCCCTGTCCCTCCAGCCTCTGGGCGATACCTTCCCCGGCCTCGATGGCGGCGCTGGCGCGATCCTCAGAGCTGTTGCTCTCGGCGAAGGTACGGGATCCGAGCTCGATCTCCGCCTGCGCAGCCGTCTCGAAGTCTGTGCTGGCGCCATTCGCGGCCTGGTTATAGAGATGCTGATCGGAACCGCTGACGTTCGGTTCCCCATTCGCAACACGCGCACTGTGGGATTCGGCCGCTTCGTTTGCTTCGATCCAGGCCTGCGCCGTCTCATCCGTCGTCTGCGCAAGTCCGGCGGCGTGAGATGCCGCCTGGTTGTAGAACTTCTGATCGGAACCATCGACGTTCGGCTCCCCGCTCGCAACGCTCTCGCTATGCGCCTGCGCGGCCTCTTCCGCCCGGGTCTGCGGATCCTGGGCTGCAGGCACGAAGACCACCTCGCCCGGATAGATCAGATCGGGATTGCGTTCCGCATACTGGGGATTGTTCGCCAGCAGCTCTTCCACGCTCGCGTATCCGTTCTCCTGCGCGATCTTGGTCAGGTTGTCGCCCGGCTTCACCTCGTAGGCCGTGGTGCCTGCGGGTGCTTGGGTCGTTCCGGCCCGGAGTTCGTCCAGGGTCACCAGTGCGGAATCCTGGAAGCTTGGACCGGTGTAGGGGATCTCGCCGCTCATTGCCGCCATCCTTACGTTACGGGAAGTGGGAATCGCAGCATAGGCGCGGCGGCACCGGCATCACCATTAGGGTTCACCCCAGGTTATCAGCAGTCCACTTCCTGACTGCGCACCCGCCCGCTCAGCCCACCCGGGACAGCATCCGTCGGTATCCGATCAGCCGCGCACAGTTCCCAGTCGAAGCTGGACAAAAATGTGTCAGGGACAATTTGAACGACACGGCGGTCAAAAAACGCAAAAAAGTGTCAGGCTAGCCTGGCCCTTTTCGCCGGCCTCTTTTCGCCGGGAAGAGCCTGAATTGTTAGGCCTCTCCATGCGGAAGGCCAGCGGCGACAAGCTTGAGCCGAACCACAGCCTCGTCGGGGCCAAAGCGGCCGGCCCTACCGTAGCTACCTTTCTCAGCGTTAGTGTCGGAGCAGACTTTGGCCAGGACGGCCTCGGCCAAGTCTCGGTGCGGAGCAATGCGGTCCGCGAATTTATCTAACACGACCTGGCCAGCAGAATCGGACTCATGACCGTCCAGCGCATATGCCCAATAGAAGTTGTCGTACGCTGCGCAGAAGTCCCAAAAGGGCAAGCGCCCGGCGGCGCATAGCCGTACCAGCTCATCGTGGTGATCTAAGGCAGCGACGAGCTCTGACTCTGATGGGTACATAGCCATGGACCTGAGAAGCCTAACTATTGCTTATGCGATAAGAAAGCGAACCTGACCCCGTTTCCAACCCGTTTCCAACCTGGATGACGCTGTCGACGAGGGCAAGCATTGTAGCCGCATTGACGATCGAACAGGGTGCCCATCATGACCATAATTCAAGCCGTCGAAAGACTTCCCTACGAGAAGGATTCCTACGCACCGTTCCGGTACGAACTGGAGGTGATCGAGCGATTGGAGAATCTCCTGGGCGGGCCCCTTCCCGATGATTTCCGTTGGTATCTGGCAAATGTCGGCTGGCGCAAGATCGAGTACCGCAAGGGGAGCCTTCTCGTCCCGTTCGGCGAATACCTCCAGGTTCTCGCCTTCGAGGCGGCGGAGAACCAGGTGTTCGCCGTGTCGGGCTACAACGACTTCGTCAGGGGCCGGGAGGGCACCCGGCTGCCCGGGGAGCCTAGGGAGTATTTCCCTTTCGGCCAGATCAAGGGCGGGAACCCGCATGTGTCGCTGCGGCTCCTCGTGAGACTCTCGGACGAGGGCCGCGGTTCCATCTGGGCGGCGCATACCGTCGCTCACTGCGACAAGGACGAAGTACCCGAGCCGCTTCGGCTTGCGGACGATCTCGCGGGCTTCCTCTCCCACCTCGACCCGGACAGGGAGCTGGCGCCGATCGCCGAGAGGAGTAACAACGCCTTGTTCAACAGGCTGCTGGAAAACCAGTTGACTTCGCAGGGAATCGAACCGACGACGGCGGCGGATCCCGAAAGCCTGCTCGCAGCGTTTTTCAAGACACCGCAGACGTTCGTCTTCGATGGCGCACGTAATGTCGAGTACCAGTACCGCTTCTACGGACATGGCATTGCGAACGCGGCGATTTTTTCGCAGAAGGCCGGCTGGTTTTCGCGGCCGGGGGACAACCGGAGCGGATTGTTTCCTGCACCGCTTCAGCGCAGTGAGATCGTCTTTGGCGCGCCGCGCGTGTTCGACTTTCCCCTTGTCGGGAGTGAGGGGAAGAACGGTTTCCGGCTGTTGACGGCAGAAAGCCGGGTCGGCGACGGTTTTCAGCTCACCGAACATTTCCTCGCCCATGAGGACGAGGGCCGTTGGACGCTGGTGCGCCGCCACGACGCGACGATTGACGATGTACGGATCAAGGGCGTGGGCACCTTCACCTTTGATGCGACCTACAAGTGGAAGCTCAAGAAGAAGGTGACGCCGGCCTGGAGCGAACTTCCCGCCGAACTACGGGTAGAGGGTGAGGAAGATGCGCTGAACAGCATGCGCATCGCCTTCATCAAGGAGGTCATGGCCCGCAGGGAGTTCAAGCAGGTGTTCGAGGCTCGGGGCTTCCAGATCTATACGGGCCGCATGTATCCGGAATTCGAGGCGATGACGAATGACGAGAAGGAAGAGTGGGCGGATTGCTATCCCAGGCTCGCCCGCAGCGATGAAATCTGGCAACTGCTCGGCAAGAAGCTGACGGTCACCGTGCTCAGCGACGCGGACTTCCATATCCACACGGATGCGAAATGGGATCCCGAACACGGCCTCACGGTCGAGGTCAAGGCGTGGCAGATCGCGCAGGCGATATGAGTCCACGTCGAGGCGAAAGAGGTCGACGACCCAGTTTTGGTTCGTCCGCAACGCCGTCGATCGGGTGGCCCGTTCAGATGGCAGCAACCTTTTCACAGACACCTTTTCCCACCTGGCACCATGAGGCCCATGAGGCCCATGAGGGCTGAACCTCTGCCCGCGACGGCGTCGCCCACGGAGCTGTCCGAGCGGGCGCTCGGGCCGGACCTCGCGCGGGGCGTGATGCTGCTGTTCATCGCGCTGGCGAACTCGCACTACTTCCTGCTCGGAGAGCGATATGTCGGCGGGTTCCCGGCCGGCGGCTCCCGGGCGGACGATGCCGTCGCGTGGCTGGTCTCCACCTTCGTGGACGGCCGGGCGTTCCCGATGTTCGGGCTGCTGTTCGGCTACGGCGTGGCCCACATCGTGCGACGCAACGCCGCCCTCGAGCCCCGCGTGGTGAACCGGATCCTGCGCCGCCGCTCCCTGGTCCTGGTCGTCATCGGCCTGCTCGACGCCCTCCTGTTCTACGCGGGCGACATCCTCGTGATGTACGGCGTGCTGCTGTTCGTCGGGATCCTGCTGGTGCGACGCTCCGACGGCTGGCTGCTGGCCG
Organism: Luteimonas salinilitoris; assembly: GCF_041300785.1. NCBI lineage: Bacteria > Pseudomonadati > Pseudomonadota > Gammaproteobacteria > Lysobacterales > Lysobacteraceae > Luteimonas > Luteimonas salinilitoris. Next base: position 37,397 of record NZ_JBFWIB010000008.1, on the reverse strand, counting down.
TGGCGGCGGTGTTCTTCGTGCTCACCGCGCTGCCGGGCATGGACTCGTTCTCGATCAGCACAGATGGCCCGGATGCGGCGGCTCTGCCGCCCGACCTCGCGACCATGTTCGCCGAGCGGAGCCTGGTCGCCGCGTACGTCGCGCTCCTCGGACCGATCGGGTTCGCCTGCCCGTTCGCGATCGGCCTGTGGGCCGGACGGCGGCGGGTTCTCGAGCGGCCCGCCGAGCACCGTGCGCTGCTGCGGATCGTCGCGACCGTGGGGATCCTGGCCGCCGTGCTCGGCGCCCAGCCGGCGGCGCTCCTGGTCGCCGGCGCGTACGACCGCCCGGGCGACCAGGTGCTGGAGCTGATCGGCCCGCTGCACGACGCGACCGGTGTGCTGGGCGGGTTCGGGTACGCGTCGCTGATCTGCCTGCTCGCCACCCGCCTGCGGAACCGGGGCGTGGTGGCCGCGATCGCCGCCGTCGGCCAACGGTCGATGACGTGCTATCTCTTGCAGTCGCCCGTGTGGTTCGTGGTATTCACGCCGTTCCTGCTCGGCCTGGCCGACATCCTCACGGTCGCGACCACCGCCCTGCTCGCGATCGGCGTCTGGGTCGCGTCGGTCGCCCTGGCCGAGTGGATGCGCCACACCGGGCGGCGCGGCCCGTTCGAGGCGCTGGCCCGGCGGGTGATGTACTCGGCGGTGCGATGAAAGATGAAAGGGATGATCCGCGCCCTACGGGCGTGACGGTGGAGGTGGATTAATTCCCTCCGTCCCATTTGGTTGGTACAGTTGTTCAACCGTGTGACCAGAAACCACGTCAACCGCCATGACAATGGACCACCTTCGTCGCAACTTCCTGCAGAAGCTGGTGGCTTCGGCCGTGGTCGTGCCGATGCTGTCGCCATATCGGGCACTCGCCGATGCGGATCCCGCCAGCACCGGCGGCAACCAGGGGACGACGTTGCGCGTCGCGCTCATGGGACTGGGCAGCTATGCCGCCCGGGTGGCGGAAGCCATGCAGTCCTGCAAGCGCGCCAGGGTCGCCGGGCTCATCAGTGGAACGCCTTCCAAGCTCCAGGAATGGGGAACGAAGTTCGGTGTGCCGGAAAAGAGCCGGTACAACTATGAAAACTTCGACCGCATCAAGGACGATCCGGACATCGATGCGGTTTACGTCATCACCCCCAATGCGCTTCATCGCGATCAGGTGATTCGCGTCGCCAGGGCGGGAAAGCATGTCATCTGTGAAAAGCCGATGGCGGTCAACGCCAAGGAAGGGCAGGACATGGTCGACGCCTGCGCCGACGCCGGCGTGAAGCTGCTGGTGGGCTATCGGATGCATTTCGAGCCCAAGACGCTGGAAGTGGTCCGCATGCGCAAGGCAGGCGATTTCGGAAGAATCCTGTTCTTCCAGGGCCTGTGCGGCTTCCGCATCGGCGATCCCGGCCAGTGGCGGCTCGACAAGGCGCTGGCCGGCGGCGGGGCATTGATGGATATCGGCATCTACGCCATCAACGGCGCCCGCTACATGGTGGGCGAAGAGCCGGTATGGGTGACCGCGCAGCAAACCAAGACCGACCCGGTCAAGTTCAAGGAAGGGGTGGACGAAACCATCCAGTTCCAACTGGGCTTCCCCAGCGGAGCGGTGGCTTCCTGCCTGTCCACCTACCAGATGAACCATCTGGACCGGTTTTTCATGACCGGAGAACAGGGGTTCGCCGAGCTGCAACCCGCCACGGGCTATGGCCCCATCCAGGGCCGTACCCACAAAGGCGAACTCACGCAACCGCACGCCACGCACCAGACCATCCAGATGGACGAGATGGCCGGCATCCTGCTTGACGGGAACACACCCGTGGTACCCGTTGACGGCGAAGAAGGCCTGAAAGACCTGAAGATCATCGATGCCATCTATGCCGCCTGTGAAACCGGCGGCAGGCAGGAGCTGCGCCTGGGCTGAAGGGAAGAATCAAAGAAAGGTGTCAGGGACAATTTGCCTTGGAACCGGCCGGCGGATAGATCCTCGGCACAAGGTCGGGAACTGTCCCTGACACCTTTTCCTTTCGCTTAGTCACCTTGAAGACTGCGCCATGCGCGCACTTGTTTCCAGTCAGATCACCGTTAACGGCTGATCCCACGAAGGAAAACGTGGGGAAACCTCGGAACCTGGAACCCTTTCTTTCCCGGGTGCGCGTCGCTTACCCGGGCTACGCTGGCTGGCCCCAAGTGTGCACGGATTGCGAAGATGGTGCGCTCGTGACGAACCGACCATTGTTGTGGACCCGCATGCACTGGTTAAATGCCATCCATCGACATCGACCGGACCCAGACAATGCATCGTTTCCTCCTGTTCTTCCTGCTCGCGCTGTCGTCCTTGGCGCATGCGACCGGACCCGGACCGGATCCTTTCGCGTCGATCCGGACCCGGCTGGCGACCGAATGCGCCGCCGGCACGTTTTCGGGCGTGGTGCTGGTGCGCATCGAAAGCCGGGACGCCTTCACGCATGCCTGTGGACAAGCCGATCGCGTCAATGATGCGCCGGTGACCCTCACGACGCGGTTCAAGATCTATTCGATCAGCAAGTTCATCACCGCCCTGTCGGTGATGCGCCTGGTTGAGGAAGGCGGGATGGCCCTCGATGCGCCGATCACGGACTACGTCACCGACGCGCCGGAAGCCTGGCGCGTGGTGACCGTCGAGCACCTGCTGCGACACACCTCTGGCATACCGGATCTCACCGAAGATCTCACCCGTCGCTTCCACAGCGATCATCCTGCCGCGATGCGCGCGCTCATGTCAGGCTTGGCGCCGGAAAGCGCCAAGCTGAGAACTACTCCGGGTACGCAGTTCGCGTACTCCAACTTCAACTACGAACTGCTGGCCGATGCCGTGGCGCACGCGTCGGGGTTGCCTTTCGCCGAACTGGTTTCGTCGCGCGTCTTCCAGCCGGCTGGCATGAAGGATTCCAGTCTCGAGGCCGCGAACACGATCGCGGGCCATCCCGTCTCGGTGCACGAGCCCGGACTGGCCGAGGGATACAACGGCGAGCCGGGCAAGCTGGAGCAGGCGCTCAACTGGAGCTTCATCCAACAGGGCGCCGGCGCGGTGCGTACGACCGCCGCCGATTTCGCGGCGCTCGACGACGCGCTTACCGAAGGGCGGGTGGTCTCCCCCGCCACGCTCGAGAAGATGATGGGAGGCCCCGGCCTCGCGAAGGGTTACCAGTTGGGAATCGTTGCCCGCTCGCAGGATGGATTGCGCATGTTCGGCCACGACGGCGGCAACAACGGCTACATTAGCAATTACCAGCGCTTTCCCGACCAGCATGCAATGCTCATTTCGCTGAGCAACCTCGGCTTCTCCGACACCTGGTGGCTCAATACCGAGGTCGCGAAGATCCTCAAAGCAGGAAAGAGAAAGGGGACGGAGGGGGAAAAGGTGCCAGGGTGACCCCGTTCTTCCAAGCGTCCGAACACCGCCTTCAAGTAGCCGAGTTCGGTTTGAAGCGCCTTCTGTACTCTGCGGGCGCTACGCCAAGTTCGCGTCTAAAAAGACGCCACAAGGTCGCTTCATCCCCGATCCCGTTTCTCGTCGCGATAGTCTTAAGTGGCAGTGCGGTGTGCTCCAGCATGCGCTGGGCTTGCTCCAATCGCATTCGCCGAACGACGGATGACGGAGTTTGGCCGAACTCCTGCTGACAAAACCGAGCAAGCGTGCGGGTGCTTACGCCGGCAAGTTTCGCCAGCTTGGCAATCGGCAACGGCTTGGCCAAGTGGCCTTGGATCAGCGTTCAGAGCGCCCGCCGTCACCACGCTGAGCCTCGGGACGCGCTATCGGTGTGTCATCGCCGACCGCCAGGCCGCGGTGCGCATCCTGGCCTCGAACATCACTGGCCAGGAGGGGTATCTGGCCGCGCGATCGGGCCTGCTGTCTGCGATTCCACCGCATACAATCAGGGCTGTGCTCACGCTTAGCTTTTAGGAAAATGTCCCTGACACCTTTCCCGACAACGCCGGATTCCGGCTTGCATGGCAAGCAGAAGCAACCGAACGGAGGTCAGTATGAGAAAGCTTCGGATCATCCCGCTGATGGCAGCTTTGCTTTTCTCTGTCTCGGCGAGCGCCCAGGACACCCAGGGTTCCAGGACGACGGGCAAGATCGAGCCGTTGCCGCGGGACCTGGAAATGCAACTGGCCCTGAGCGCGTTGCCGCCGCACCTCAGGGACGACGCGACCGTCTATGTTCTGAATCCCGGCACGGGCTTTGAGCTCGCCCGCGAGGGCAACAATGGATTCCACACCTTCGTCGCCAGGACCGGCGAAGACACGATGCGGGGATCGTGGCGGTTCGCTGAGTATCGGGACGACATTCTCTATCCGGTGTCGTTCGATGCCGCGGGCGCGAAGGCGCACATGCGCGTCTTCTTCGATATCGCGACGATGCAGGCGAAGGGCATGCCCGCCGCGGAACTGAAGGAGATCATCCAGCAGCGTTACCGGACCGGGTACTACAAGCCGCCCGAGCGGGCCGGTGTCTCCTACATGCTATCGCCGATCCTCAGAACGTACGACAACCCGGAGGAGAGCGACCGCGTGGCAACCACGAACAATCCGCACGTCATGCACTACGCGCCGAACGTATCCAACAAGGATGTCGGTGGCCCGAAGCCGGCGTTGGTTCCTTATCCGTTCGTGACCATCGAAGGCCCGCACGGATTCATGATCCAGCACTTCGGCAAGCTGGAAACGGCGGCGATCACCCAGGAGTACCGGGAGATGCTGGCGAGGCTGTGCAAGATCGAAGCGTTGTGGTGCTTGCCTGCGGAATCGGGCAGCCACTAGGCCGTTGCCAATCAAAGGGGGCGGAGGCAATCAAGCAGGTGACTCGCCGCAAGCAAGAAAGGTGTCAGGGACAATTTGCCTTGGAACCGGCCGGCGGATAGATCCTCGGCACCGGCCGGCGGATAGATCCTCGGCACAAGATCGGAAACTGTCCCTGACACCTTTTCCGCTCGAAGCCGGGCGCTAGCGCAGCGCCCCTCCCAGAGTGTCCCGGTACGGCCATCGCCAGGAAAATGGTGTCAGGGACAATTCGGACGAGCACCGATCCCACCACCTCGGAAAGTCGACTCTGACCCCTGCTTCCCTTCTACGGGAACGTGGAACGTCGGGGAAAGCGTCCGCGCGGACGCCGCGGGTGTCCGGGCGGACACTCTTTGTGCAAGAAAAAACTTTTCCGAATCAACCGCTTGTATTTGGCACGGGAATTGCGCGTGCAACGGTACATCTGCGGTGTTCTTGCATAAGAAGAACCCGGAGAGTGCCCGGTACGACGCAACTGGCTGAGTCCCACACACCAAACTGCCGACGCGGCAATTCAAAAGAGGCCCGACTCATGATTCGAACTTCTCCGACTGCACCCGCGCGTTTCGCCGTGGGAGCTTGTCTGTGCGCGCTCATGGTGATTCTCGGCTCGCTCCAGCCAGCCGCGGCGACGCAGAAGAAGCCATCCGCGCTTCCATGGAGCGCTCCTGCGACAACTCATGTCGTGGCGGAGGATCGGCGGTTCACACGCGGTGATGCAGAACTCTCGGGGACCCTCTACATGCCGAGCAGCCCCGAGCCCGTGGCCGCGGTCGTCGTGACCCACAGCGCGTCGTCACCGCTGCGCACCTCGTCGCTCTACGATCACCTGGAAACGATCCTGCCAGCGATTGGCATGGCCGTCTTCATCTATGATCGGCGCGGATCCGGCCAGTCCGGCGAGGAGGATGCCGGAGGCGATTTCACGCTTCTGTCCGACGATGCGATCGCCGCCGTGCAGAGCCTGAAAGCGGATCCACGCATCGATCCGAAGCGCATCGGCACCTGGGGATTGAGCCAGGGCGGCTGGATCTCGCCGCTCGCCGCATCGCGGAGTCGCGATATCGCCTTCGTGGTCGCCGTTTCGGCCCCCGTCGTCACCGCGGACGTCCAGATGATGTTTTCCTCGACGAACCACCTCAGGGCCAACGATTACTCCCAAGCCGATATCGACCAGATGGTCGCGGCGCGGAAGGCCGTGGACGACTACATGCGGGGTACGGCCAGTCGGGAGGCTGCTCAGAAGAGAGTGGACGTCGCCAAGACCAAGCCCTGGTTCAAGTACCTCTACATCGGCGAAACCGTGCCGGACCGGGCTGTTTCCGGTTGGCGCAAGGAGATCGCGAACGATCCGCTGAAGAACCTCGAGGCGGTTACGGTGCCGGCACTGGTCATCTACGGCGCCGACGACGCGGTCGTACCTGTCGCTCGTTCGGTCGAGCGGTTGGAAATCGTCGCGTCGCAAATGCCGGACATGCAGTTCCATGTGATTGCCGGCGCCGACCACGCCATGCAAATGACGGCGGACCTGAAGACCACACTCGACCCCAAGCACGACGGTACCGAGCGACCGGACTCGCCGGAGTACTTCGCCATACTGTCAAGCTGGCTTGCCGCCCATGGGCTTGTCGGGGACTGACGATCGCTTGCCGGAAGGTGGAGTTGCCCACATCGGTGGCGCATCAATGATCGATTCCGAGCTATTCTAGCCCGGACCGCCGAGATCATTCCCAATGAAAGGAACCGAATAAATGCAATTGGATATGCCAAGCGATCTCAAGGCCTACCTCGATAAGCCGGACGAAATGGGGCGGCCGGAAAAGCCGATCACGCAAGCCGATTTGGAGGCATTTGAGCAGTCGCAGGGAGTTGTTTTGCCGGCGGAATATAAGGAGTATTGCCTCAAATACGGTTCCAGAACGCTCCAAAATCGGCAGATATTCACGTTCAAGACAAAGGTTCGGCTTCCCGGCGGAAAGTCAAAAATGGCGGACGTGACTTCGATTTCCGGCCCTCCATATATCCTTGAAGCCTACAAGCGGTACATGGACCCCGTTTATGGAAACAGCGGCGAGCGCCTGCCCCAGAAAGTCTATCCGTTTACGTTCGACAGCGGCTACGGCCACTGTCTCATGGACCTGAACGATAAAGATCATGGTCGTATTCTCTATCTCGTGGTTAAGGCAAAGACGTTTGGCGATGATGGCTATGGATGGAGCCAGGTCGGCACAGTCGCCGGCAGCTTCGCCGAGTTTCTGGCCGGACTGAAGCCGGATTTCCTATAGTCAAGAGGTGGCACCGATTGGGTGGAGCGATGGTGACAACATCGGACCGTTCGACGGATTTGCTCCTCAGCGATCGACCAGGGGTGTTTGAGCGTGTCTTCGCCCCTGCCTCGCTTCACCGCTCCGCCCTGTCGGCCACCATGCCCTCGAAATAGCGCGCGCATGGCGCGCTCCTACGAAGCGGCGACGCAGGGCTGTGGTATCTCGAAATCGGGCAAAAGAACCTTAAGTAAGCGCCATTCGTCCCTGGCACCTTTTCCGCCTTTAGTCGCTTAATTGCCTCGGTCCCCTTTGGTCGTGCGGAATCGACGACCTCGCCTGCGTCGATCCAGCCAGGCCATCACGCCGCTGGCCGTCAAGCCGTGGACCAGGATGGACAGCACCACCGTCAGGCAGACCACCGCCCACAGTTCACCGGCATCGCGGAACGCGGCATGGTTCATGGCAAAGGCCAGGTAATACAGCGAGCCGATGCCCCGCACGCCGAACACGGCGATGGCCCATCGATCCCGCGTCGCCAGCGGCGCGCCGATCAGCCCCAGCCAGCCGGCAAGGGGGCGTACCACCAGCACGAAAACCAGCGCGAACACGACGCCGCGCCAGTCCAGGTCAGACAGGATTCCGCTGGCGAGCGCGCCGCCCAGCAACAGCAGCATCAAGGCCATCAGCAGCTTCTCGCACTGCTGCGCGAAGGTGTCGAGGACGCCGTGGTAGTCGTGGTCCCGTTCTTTCTGCCGCACCACCAATGCGGCCACGAACACGGCCAGGAATCCGTAGGTATGGCACAGTTCGGCCACGCCATAGACGGTCAGCGTGATCGCCAGGGCGGCCAGTCCTTCACCGCTCTTGGAAAGCGTGGGTTCGCTTTCGCTGCGGAAGATCAGGTGCATAAGGGTGTAGCCCACGAGCACGCCAATCGCCACACCGCCCAGCACCCTCCACAGGACATCCAGGGCCAGCCAGCGGCCCCAGTCCATCGGCTCGCCGGCGGAGGCCAACGCCAAGGCCACCGCCAGCCAGACGAAGGGAAAGGCCAGGCCGTCGTTCAATCCGGCTTCCGAGGTCAGGGCGAAGCGAACCGAGTCCTCGCCGCCCTTCCCGGGCGCATGTACCTGAACGTCCCCGGCCAGCACCGGATCGGTGGGCGCCAGCACTGCACCCAGCAGCATGGCCGTGGCCACGCTGTAGCCGAGCCAGGCCTGGCCCAGCCACAGGCCGGCCAGGATGGTCAGCGGCATGGTGATGCCCAGCAACCGCCAGGTGAGCGCCCAGCGCCGCCAGCCAAAGCGCGTGTCGATGCGCAGGCCCACGCCCACCAGGGCCACGATTACCGCCAATTCGGTCAGGTGCTCGGTAATGAGCGGATAGCGCACCGGATCGGCCGGCGGCAGCGGCAAGGGCAGCGTGTAAAGCAACGCACCTACCGCCACGTAAATGATGGGGAAGGTCAGCGGATTGCGCTTGACGAGATGAGGCACCCACGCGGCGCCCAGCAGCGCCAAACCCACTATCAATATTGCGAGCGCGTAGGCGTCCATCGTCCTTGCAGCGTATCCGGCTTCAAGATCGGGCCAACAAAGCCCGGGGCCGGGGTGGCTGATCATACCCGGCCCGGATGTAATGACCCGCCGCCATCAGGCCAAGAGGGCGACCCCGGCGGGAACCGGGCACGGAGGTGGGTTGATTCCCTCCGTCCCTTCTAGCTGATGACGCAATTGCCTTCGGCGGCTCCATCCTACGGCTTAATTGCCTCCGTCCCCTTTAGTCCGCGTCCAGCCGCATCCCGCCTACCGGCGACTGGGCCCGGACGCTGGGACGCGCCGCACGGCCTACCGGCCCCTCGTCGAAGCCGGCCTGCCGCCCGGCGAGGCCGAAGCCCTCGCCCTCCACACCCGCCAGCAGAAGCCCTGGGGCTCCGACAAGTTCAAACGCCAGATCGAAGCGCTGACACGGCGCTCGACGGAGCTCAGGCCCCGCGGTCGCTCGCCGCGGTCAGCGGATAAATGAACCTGACCCCTTTTTTGGGTCCGGGTCAAGGCCGCCTCCGTGAATCCGGTCGACATCCAGACGCGACGCGGGGACTATGCCGCTACGACTCCGCTGCCTGGCCGTCTTGGCGTGGATATCGCCGGCACCGTCGAGCACGTCGGCGAAGCGGTCCGGGACCTGCGGCCCGGCGACGAGGTGTACTACGTTCCGCGCCTCCTCAGCAATGAAGGCGGCTACGCGACCCACCACGTCGAGGATGCGGCCATCGTGGCATTGAAGCCGCCCGGGCTCGGCTTCGAAGAAGCCGCGGCGTTGCCGCTGTCAGCCGGCACCGCCTGGGAATGTCTGATCGAGCGCGGCAAGCTCGAACCCGGCGAGCGGATCCTGGTGCATGCCGGAACGGGCGGCGTGGGCATCTATGCGATCCAGATCGCACGCGCCACGGGGGCCTTCGTGGTGACCACCTGCCGCAGCGAGCAGGCCGATTTCGTCAAGAGCCTCGGCGCCGACATTGCCATCGACTACCGCGCACCTGACCTCGACGCGCGGCTCGCGAATGCGACCGACGGCCGCGGGTTTGATTTGGTGCTCGACACGATCGGCGGCGATGCCATCGAGCGCGGCTGCGGCCAGCTCGCCGACGGCGGACGCCTGGTCTCCATCGTCGACCATGCCCTCCCGCAGAACCTGATCCGCGGCTGGGAGCGGAACATCCAGTTGCATCTGGTGCTCACCACGCAACGGCGGCAACGCCTGGAGCTCATCGGCGCACTGGTCGAAAAGGGCCTGCTCGTCCCTGTCATCGAGCGCACGCTGCCGCTGGAAGACGCGGCGCAGGCGCATCGGCTGATCGAGGCCGGCGGCCGTCGCGGCAAGATCGTGCTGCGCGTCGCTTCCTGAGCCGTGACTGGAGGTCAGAAATTGTCCCTGACACTTTTCCGGCTCCACGCCACCTTGGAAAACTCCTCAGCCCGCGCAGATCCGGCTGGCGTGCGACCGCTTCGATCTGGAACCTGGCACGGCGGGCGACCAGACGTCCGGATAGTCAGCCGCGCTGGTGGTAACGCGCTTCCTGGGTGACGCCGCCGTAGCCGTAGGCTGCCGCACGCACATCGTGCACATGGATATAGCTTTCCTCGTGCAGGTTTCCGAGCAAGGCGGCCAGCCCGGAGAAGGCCTCGCGGATGAACTCCGCCTTCTCGTCCTTGGTATTGGTTTCGTCGGTGACCTTTATGTCGAAATAGACGCTGCTCTTGCGCTGCTCGGCGAGGCTGCGTCCGCCGGCGTACCAATCCTCGGGGGCGACGAAATCGATGGCGATGGCGGTCACCGCCGGGTCCTTGCGCAGAACGCGCGCGGTCAGGTCCTGCAGCAGCGACGCTATCGCCTTCGACAGCGCCTGCGAGCGCACCGCGGCAACCTTGACGTTGAGAATGGGCATGTCGGTTCTCCTTTTAGTTAGTTATGCAACTATATGGGCATGGTTCAGCCCAGCATTTCGCGTACCTGCCGCATCTGCGCGACGACGTCGCCGAAGCGCCGTTCCCCCAGCGTCTTCTGCAGGCGGCGGGTGACGGCCGCGCTGGCGCGGTTGAGATCGTTGGCGATCGCCAGCGCGGCGGCGGTGGGGTGGATTTCCAGCTCGCGGCCGTCGTTGCCCGAACTGCGGCGTTCGATCAATTCCCGCTGTTGCAGCCCATCCAGCAGCCGCGTCGCGGTAGGGCGGGTGATGGTCAGGACGTCGGCCAGTTCGCGCTGCAACTGCCCCGGTTGCGCGATCACCGCACGCAGCAGGAATGCCTGCGGGGGGCTCAGGCCGAACGGACTGAATGCCTGCGTCCAGACGCGCTCGAGCATCCGCGACAAGGCGGCGGTATTGAAGTACAGGCAGCGATCGAACATGCGGTAGAGACTAGCGCCATTTAGTTAGCTATGCAACTATTGCCGGGCCCGATACCCTCCCCCGCTCAGATCGCGGGGCTCCGCGCTCCCTGGTCCGCTCTTATCCTGCAGCGAGAATGAACCTGGGACCTTTTTTATCCCCGCGATTTGCGGAGCGGCGACGTCCCCACTTGAATGGTGCCCAACAACTCGAATCCGTGCTGTTCATAGAGACGAATGTTCTTTGGGTTGCTGGATTCAAGATAGGCCATCGCGTGATCGCGATCGCATGCGTTGACGGCGTGTTTCATCAATGCTGCGCCGTACCCCTTGCCCTGTTGGGACGGGTCGATCCCGATGAACGGCAAATACCAATGCGCGGGCACGACGATGCCCGCGTCCAGCCGCATCCCGCCTACCGGCGACTGGCTTCATCCGGCAAGTGAATCCGACCAGCGTGCGTAGGGCGGACTCAGGCCCGCCTTACGAATTCCACGATATCCGCCGAATCAACAGCAGCCCGCCTTGAGCTACAGGAACGGGACCAGAGGAACATCATCCGGAAGCGGCCCGGGCAGGTCGATATCCGGCAGCGCATTGTCGAGGGTCGGCAACGGCGCCACCACCCATTCCACGCCCGGCGGCATCCAGGATTGCTCCGTGGCCCGCTCCCACAAGCGTTGCGCCTGCGTCCCGAGCTCCAGGCCGGGCCCGAACGGCGTGAATGCGAGCACACCGTTGTCTCTTACGTACTGTTCGCCGGTAGAGAGCAGGATGTCGGGCACGTCACCCGGATCCAGCTCGCCAACCGTGATCAGGGACTGGTCGATCCCCTCCTGGCTCAACACGTCGTTGATGTCGGGCGTACCCGCGATCACCAGAAGATCCTGCACGGGCAAGTCGTACAGCCCCGAATCGACATAGGCCGCGGGATGGGTTTCGAAGGCGAACCGGCGAAACGCCTCCGGATCGTTCTCGAGTTCGGCGAATCCCTCGGGATCGTTGATCCGCTTGTCCTCGATGGCCTGCTGCAGCGCCAGCAGCGTGTTGTCGCGCCACGCCAGGCCTTCGGCCGAAAGATCCCTGTCGTCCAGCGAGCTGAACCGATCGGCGTACTTCTGGCCGTATTCGAGGTAGTAGTCGGGCGGTTGCACGCCCGGATTATGGGCGGCGAAGTCGTCGTACCGCTGCTGGTAGTAATCGGGCGTCCCCGGCTCCACCGGCGCAGGCGGAGCACTGGTCGTCGGAATGTAGGGAGTGTGCCGGATCCCATCGATGAACATGGCCAGTCTCCGTGATGCCGACCGCAGCATACCCGGCCGTGCTGCGCGTGGAATCTAGGGATATCCCTAGATTCGCCATAACCCGGAATCTTCCGATGGCGCAGGCGCACGCTTCCCCCGACGCTGGGCCTCCACTCCCACCGGTCGCCCGGCATGGCCCGCCAACCCCGTTTCGACCTGGCCGGCGCTCCGCAGCACGTCGTGCGATGCCCGCCTCCAGCCGCATCCCGCCTACCGGCGACTGGGCCCGGACGCTGGGACGCGCCGCACGGCCTACCGGCCCCTCGTCGAAGCTGGCCTGCCGCTCGGCGAGGCCGAAGCCCTCGCCCTCCACACCCGCCAGCAGAAGCCCTTGGGGTTCCGACAAGTTCAAACGCCAGATCGAAGCGCTGACACGGCGCTCGACGGAGCCCAGGCCCCGCGGTCGCTCGCCGCGGTCAGCGGATAAATGAACCTGACCCCTTTTTTAGACCCAAGTGCGTGTGCGCTTCCGCAATGCCGGCGCGGACGCTCTGAGCGACTACGAACTACTTGAGATGGCGCTGTTTCGCGCGTTGCCCCGGCGCGACGTCAAGCCTCTCGCCAAGGCTCTGGTGGTGACGGGAGAACTGCATCGCATGAGCTCCTCAGCGATCGACCAGGGATGTTTGAACGTGTCTTCGCCCCTGCCGCGCTTCACCGCTCCGCCCTGTCGGCCACCATGCCCTCGAAATAGATCGCAGCCTGACCCTGGACGCCGGCATGCTGCTTTGCGATCTCGTTGACGGCGGCCGCCTTGTCCTCGTTCGCCCAGTCGCGCAGCAGTTCGAGCATCAGGATCTGCCAGGTGATCGGCTGCGCCCCCGCCTGGATCATCCGCTGCAGCGCCATCGCGTGCGCCGTCTCGTTGGCGTCGCCGCAGGCGTCCGCGACCACATAGGCGTCGAAGCCGTCCTCCATAGCGGAGAGCACGGGAAGAGCGATGCAGTTGCCAGTCCAAAGCCCCGCGAAGAGAATCTTCTGGCGGCCGGTCTTCTCGATTTCAGCGACGACCCGCTCGTCCTCCCAAGGGTTGTTGCCGGTCCGATTGATCGCCTCGCGTCCATCGAAGACCTCGCGAAGCTGCGGCAGGAAGGGGCCGTCGAACCGCTCTTCCAACACGGACGTAAGGATGGTCGGCACGCCGAAAGCCTTGGCGGTCTTCGCCACGCCGATCGCATTGTTGATCAGCAGCTGCGGGTCCATCGACCGTACCGTCGAGAAGGGCACGGGCTGATAGTCGATCATCATCAGGCAGCAATTCTCGGGCGTTAGAAGGCTCTTGGCCGGTCCGCCGATTCTTCCATTGTTCAACTCGGTCATTTGATTTCTCCTTGGCTTGAACTCGGTGCGCCGCCGACCATCTTAAGTGGCGGCGCGGTCGGTGTTCACCGCGAAGTCGCGGTGGAACGATTGCTCCACCTGCGTGCCGACCGCGAATGACTTCGCCTGGTCGTACATCTGAACGGCGGGCGACATTGATCCCATGAGCGCAACATGCTCCTCACCCAGGCGCGTCAATAAGCGACGGTGAATCTTGCTCGATGGTGCTTGGGGCGCTCCGCCTCATCGAGCAGGGCGACCGCGAGATCGCCGCGCCCAGATGGACCAGACTGGCGCCGAGAACCGACCACGCCAATAGTGCAAAAGGTGTAAGGCCCGCTTCAGCGGCGAGCTTGGCGAGATTCGCCGACAAACCGATCATCGTTCCTGCAACAAGCAGGCACACGAGAGACACGAAAAGGCGTTGTCGGCCGGCTCCCGGCCAGATGTGGGAGGTCATGCGCCTCCTCCTCCTTCGTATAGGGAGGCAACTTTAATATCTTATGTCTAAATATAGTGATGCAAGCGTGATTGCGAAAAATCTTAGCGCTAAGTGAAATTCTCAAGCGAAGGTGTCAGGGACAATTTCCTTGAAACCGGCCGGCGGATAGATGCTCGGCACAAGGTCGGAAACTGCCCCTGACACATTTTCCAAACACTTTTTCCGCAGAAGCGGGTCGACTGATTTCACTCCGTCCCTATTGCTCGCAACCAGCAGCTCACGCACGGCGTCCGCCCCGTCATGGATCGCGTGCCCCAGCAGAGGCAGGGTGTGGTGAGCCAGCTCGGCAGCGTGGCTGGCCGCCACGACATCGTCCGGCAACACAAAGCAGACCCCTCAGCAGAACAACCAACTATTCCAATATGCTTGCTCACATGGCACATCGAATCTGGCAACCGACACGCTTGATATGCCGCGAGCGTATACCACGTCGCAGGCTGTGCCGATCTTTGGAACTTCGCAGTGAAACTGTCGCGCTCTACGACCTTGGCGCACAGCCAACGGGAGCGCAAATAACATGCTCCCTATCCCTTCACGTATCCCAGACATTCAACGATCTTTCCACCCCGAACGCGCATGATGTTTACCCCTCGAACCCGGTCCGTCTCGTTCTCGCCCCAGCGAAGATTCCAGCGGATGATCCCGCGGTCCTCGCTGGCCCAAATCTCCTCTGCTTCGAAGACAAGATTCGCAGAGGATGCGATGCCCTTCCAGAAATCGAGGCATGCCTCACGACCATCGTATCGCGCGCCGTCCGGGGCTGGCGCCGTATTTTCGAGAACGCAGCCTTCGCCAATTAGATCGTCGAGGTCATCGGGGCGGTGCGTCTCAAACGCGTTATGGAAACGTTCAATGATTTCGCGGGTAACTTCGATTTCTCGGGTAACTTCGCTGCTGGTGTTCATCCTCTCACCTCATTGAGTTGGGCGAATTTCTTCGGCTTCCTATCGTGACGACGAATGAGCCTCCCGGAAATCGACATCGGTCTTGAACTATTTTTCATTGCTGGGCGCAGATCGCGAATGACCGCTTCCGATCTTGGATTCAACCGATCGACGCAACGACTTGCCGATATCGCTCGGCTGGCGTCTCGTAGCCTAGCGTCTTCCGGGGTCGTTCGTTCAACTTCCGCGCCACCTCATCGAGTTCGGCCTGGGACACGTTGGACAGGCTGACGCCCTTGGGGAAGTACTGCCTCAGCAGCCCGTTCGTGTTTTCGTTGGAGCCGCGCTGCCACGGATGGTGTGGATCACAGAAGTAGACCTGGATGTCGGTGGCCAAAGTGAAGCGGCGGTGTGCTGCCATCTCCTTGCCCCGGTCCCAAGTCAGCGACTGATACAGCTGTTTCGGGAGACGGCGTGCATTCTTGATCAAGGCGTTGACCACCGTCTCGGTGTCTTTGCCATCAACCTTCACCAGCATCACGTAACGCGTGTATCGCTCCACCAAGGTGGCTATCTGGCTGTTCCGATCTCCGAACAGCAGGTCCCCTTCCCAGTGACCCGGAACTGCCCGATCCTCGGCTGAAGCGGGGCGCTCGCTGATCGAGATCGTGTCCTTGATCCTGCCGTGGTCGGGTGTCTTCTGCGTGTGGTGGCGCGAGCGGCGCATGCCTCGGGTTCGCCGCAGGTGTGCCAGAAGCTCTTGCTTCAGGGCCCCGCGGGATTGGATGTAGAGCGTGCGGTAGATCGTCTCGTGGGACACCTGACGGCTCGTGTCGTCGGGATAGGTGCGCTGGAGCCAGCCGGCTACCTGCTGCGGTGACCATTGCTGCTGCAGCTTGCTGGCTACTTGCCGTGCCAAGGCCCGGTGCAGGATCAGCTTACAGGGCTTGTGTCGGCGCGCCCGATCCCAAGCAGCTTGGTCGGCCTGGCTGGCCCGGTAGCCTTGGCGGCCTTCATTGCGTCCAAGCTCACGGCTGATTGTCGACGGGGCCCGGCCCAAGGACGCGGCGATCGTACGCATCGACTTCCCCGCGGCCATGCCACGGGAGATCTCTTCCCGTACGGCCAGGCTCAACACGCGCACCGAGCGTCGTCGTTGAGACGGACGGATGCCACCGGACTCAGCCAGGATCCTTCGAACCGAGGTATGCCGCCGATCAAACAGCGCTGCGATCTGGTGCAGGGACTCGCCCCGCTGCCAGCGATCCCACATCAGGCCCTTCTGGCCGTCGGTGTAGTAGATCCTCTTCCTGTACTTCATCTGCAACACTCCCGCTGCTCGTGGCAGTCTTCAGTGTGTTGCATCGATCAATTGAACCCGCGTTCGTCAGCGGAACATCGCCTCATAGTCCATCGACAGCTGCCCGCCGTGCGCGTGTCATGGCACTTCGCATGACCAGACCGAGGACGCAAGCCACCGCGCCGCCCAGGACAGGTGGTAATACACCTCTTCCACCGGTACCCCGCCTTGCGCAGTGCATTGGGCGACGGCATCGGCGCGCGCATCCTCCAGCGCGATGCCAGGGTCGTGGCTCACGCCGTGACCGCTGACATGCACCACGGCGGCCATCGCCGAGCCGATGGGCAATAGGAGCGCAAAAACAGTGGTGATGATGGAGTGCTTTTTCATTGTCCCTCTCCCGAGAGTGATCCGAACGGATTCATTACGAATCAAACGCGAAGGCGGTTGTGAAATTCAGGTAAGCGAACTGTAAAAAGCGATTCATCGCCTAGAGTCGGCGCGATCTGCGCTGCATTCCGTCGCCCCTGTTGGCGAGAAGGAGGACTACGTTGTTAGGGCCGCTGAGGCAGAAGCGGATCGAGAGTCGCGCGATCCGCTCGGGTGCCGTGCTACATCCGAGATCTGCCGCCATGCGTTTCTATCTCAGCGGCCGCAGATAGTGATTGAAGACGAAACGGCTGACTTTCTCGGCCTGGCGTAGACCCTGCACGCACGATGAGCGGAAATGAATACCGCCATACACGCGCGCATCCACCGACTCGATGGCGGCCTGGGACAGCGTCGCGTAGCTGCGGGTCAGGGTCTCCGGTGGCAGCGGCGGCGGCCGCGGGATCGTGACCGTGAGGGCGTAGGGCACATTGTCGGTGCCGAAGTAGCGGCGCAGGATCCCGGTGCTGCTGCCGGTATTTGCCGTCAGGCCGCAGGTGTATTCGGGGTATGGCGGCGTGGGCAGATACGGCAACCACGCCGGATCGGACCAGGTAAACCGGTTGCCGTCGCTGGCCCAGCGGATCGCGGTGAGCGGGCGCCAGAAGTTGTACCGGTACTTGGTTTCGAAGGCGGCGATCGCCGCGTCGGCATTGGCGATGTTCAACAGCGCGAACAAGCGTGCATGCTGCCAGCTGTCGAGGCCACGGTTTGCGACGATCGTCCGGGCAACAGCATTGCCGTTGGCGCCGCCGCCTGGCCAGAACCGCGCGATGCGGCTGCGCTCGGAATCCGGCGCCGCCGCGCGCACGCTGGCTGCGCCGAGAGCTTGCACCTCAAGGTAGTTGAGCGCGTAGACGAGTCCGCGCAGGTTGAACAGCGGCGAAGGCGCCGCGCGGAACTGCGACGGGCTGTTCATCGCGAACGGCCTGACCTGGCCCCAGCCACCGAACAGGGGCGCGGTCAGATCCGGTTGCGTCGGCTGATGGACCCCCGGCCCAGGGGCTAGCGTATAGGGCAGGTGCGGCGTCGCCGATCCGTCGCCCGTCCGCTGCGAGATGATCGCCGCAGCCGCCTCCTGTCCGGCCGCGACGCCCTGGCTCTTGGCCGGGCCATCGGCGATCCCTGCCAGCGCCGCAGCGTAGACGGCCTGCACCCGGGCGCGCGAGGCCGCCTTCAAGGAAGTTTCGGGCGGACGGCTCAGCTCGCTCATCAACACTCCGTGCGCGGCGGCGGCGATGGCGGCGTCGGGCGAGGCGTTGTGGTTGGCCGGCGGCACCACGCTGTAGGTCCGGTAGCGGGGGTCGATGGCGTTCAGCGCGTCGTGGATCGCAATGTGGGTCATCGCGCCCAGGCGAGTCCACTGGGGCGGCGCGCCGGCCGCGGGCGCGACCTGTTCGAAGATGGTGTTCCAGTCGACCACCGCATTGGCGCCGGCAGGGCCTGCGGCGAACAGGCCCAGGCAGGCGGCCAACAACCCGGAACGAAGGTGGCGGCGCCGGCTGCGCGCACCGCGGGCATTATCGACTGGGGCGCGGCGAGGAAGGTGCATGATGATCTCCTTGAGAAGAGAAAGGTGGACGGCAATGCCATTGCCGCGCCGGAACGTTCCGCCTTCGTGGCCGATAAGTCTTGCTTTATCCGATGAGAAAACATGAGAATTCCTGAAAGCGCATGACTGCTCCCGTCCATCGCCACTACAGAATCGCCGGCTACCGCCTCGATGCGATGACCCGGGAGCTGTTCGCTCCCGACGGTGCAGCCGTCGCGCTGACGCCCAAGGCGATCGACGTGCTGTTGCAGCTGATCGAGCATCGCGGTCAGATCCTCGGCAAGGATGCGTTGCTGGCATCGGTCTGGCCCGGCCGGGTGGTCGAAGAGAACAACCTTACCCAGTTGATCTCGGCACTGAGAAGGGCGTTCGGCACTGGCGCCGGCGACCATCGCTACATCGTCACGGTGCCTGGGCGCGGCTATTGCTTCGTGGCGACGGTGGAAGACGAGGCGCTGCCTGTGCCGGCGGCAGCCGCCCCGCCGGGCGCCGATACCGGCACTACGACGCAGACATCGGCCGATCGGGGAGCGCCGACGCCTGCAGCGCCCACGCGATGGCGCTGGCTGATCCGCGGCGCGCTGGCCGTCGTCCTGTTTGCGGCCACGCTGGCGGCGGGCATAGCCTGGCGCGGGCAGATGCAGGGACCGGTGGTCGCGACGAACGCAGCGACCGCCACGATGACCCTGGCGGTACTGCCATTCCGCGCCATCGGCCGGGAAGGCGACGGTCGGGATGAGATGCTCGAACTCGGCATGGCGGAAACATTGATCGCCCGGCTGAGCCGCGCGACCTCGATGCGCGTCCTGTCGCTGAATTCGGTGCAGCGCTTCACCGGCGCCAAGGTCGATCCGCTCCGGGCGGGTAGAACGCTTGGTGCCGATTTCGTTGTCGAAGGCTCGACCCAGCAACGCGGAAACTCGATCCGTGTCAATGCGCGACTGCTGTCGCTCGCCGACGGCCGGACGGTGTGGGCCGGCACCTTCGACCAAGCTCCCGAGCGGGTGTTCACGCTGCAGGATGTGCTGGCCGAAGCCGTCATCTCCGCCCTATCGCTGGAGGATACGGCCAGCGCACGCCACAGCAGTCCCTGCGACGGCAGCGACGCGCGAGCCTATCGCGCCTACCTACGCGGCCGCTACCTGATTTTCCGCCCGGACCCGAGGCGCTTGACCGAAGCGCTTGCCGCGTTCCGGCAAGCGACCGATCGCGATCCCGCCTGCGCCCGTGCTTGGGCGGGCGCCGCCTTCGCCTATCGCGCGCTGGTCATCACAGGGGAACGCGATCCGCGTGCGATGTTCCCGCTCGCCAAGCAGGCAGTCACGCAAGCGTTGGCGATCGATCCGGACTCCGCCGAAGCCTATTCTTCCAGGGGCTTCATCGAATTCTGGTACGACTGGGACTGGGCACGCGCGGAGGCCTCGCTCCGGCACGCCGTGTCGTTGGATCCCAATCTGGCCGAGGCGCATTTCGCCCTCGCCCATTTGCTCAACAATATCGGCCGCGCGGACGAAGCGGCCAGCCAGGCGCGCTACGCCGCGCTGCTCGACCCGCTATCGCCTCTGGTCAACACCCTGGTGTCGGTTTTCGTCGGCAATGCCGGTCATGTCGACGAGGCCCGCCAGCGGCTGGAGAAAGTGCTGCAACTGGAACCGGATTTCTGGATCGCGATGGTCATCCGCGCCGGCACCGCACTGGGACGCGGCGACCACGCCCAGGCGATCACCGACCTGCGCCGGGCGCGTGAGTTGTCCGGAGACAGCTCGATCGTCCTGTCCTACCTTGCCCGGGCGCATGTCCAGGCAGGCGATCGCGGTGCGGCCGAGCAGGTGCTTGCCGATCTCGAGCGGCGCGCACGCACCGGCTATGTTCCTGCGAGCAGCCTGGCGGCGGTCTACAGCGCATTGGGGGACCGAGAGCGAGCGCTGGACATGCTGGAACGCGCATATGCCGAACGTGACGTCCACATGAGCTTCCTGTTGGTGGACGTACGCTGGCTCACCCTGCATCAGGAGCCCCGCTTCCGCGCGTTGATTCGACGCATGCATCTCGAGGACGAGGAATATTGATCGCCTGTGAAGGGCTTGAACTCCGCCGTGAACCGCTGACGCTTCTGCATCGAACACCTCCGTGCAAGGATTGTCCTCGCTTTGTGGTGTCCGAGAAATCAGGGGTAGCCCAACCTGACCCTGTTCTTGATCGCCTCACCCCCATGACTCTGACGTTCGCTCACCGAAATGCCAGCGCGAGCACACGAAGCGCTTCACGCGATCGACGGTCACTGAGTGCGGTGTAGAGCATCACATCCTGCGGGGGGATCGGCGGCAAGGACAGGCTTTCGCCGATATCGACCGTGCCGGATGGTGCGGCGCGTTGCGCCAACACTGCCACGGCCAATCCCCCGGCCGCAGCGGCGCCGAGGATCGCGGCACCTTTGCCAACGAAAACCTCACTCCATTCGATTCCGGCCTTGTCGAGCGCACGAATCGCCACCGCTCTGATGCGACACGACTCGCCTTGCGTTGCCAACGGCAGGGGTTGGTTGGCATGGGGCTCCCAGCCGACGGCCGCGAACCAGGAAAAAGCCTCGACGAAAGCGGCCCTGCCCTGCTTGCGGCGGTCCTCCGGACGCAGCGCCAGCACCGCATCGAGCTCACCCTGTTCGTAGGCCTGCATCAGCTCGCGCGTGCCGGCCACGCGCATCTCGACCAGCAAGCCCGGATCATGGTCCCGCATCCGCCGCAACAGCGACGGCAATTCGCCGCCGACCAGCAAATGACTGATGCCGATCGCCAGCCGGCGCCGCTCGACCTCGAACGCGGCGACCGCGCGGTCATGGGTCGAAACCAGTTCGCGTGCTATCCCGAGAAACGCCAGCCCTTCGGCGGACAGGCGCACATGCCGAGGCGTGCGCTCCAGCAGGCGCCGGCCCAGCTGGTCTTCCAGCCGGCGCAGCTTGAGGCTGACCGCGGACTGGGTGGTTCCCAGCACGTCGGCCGCGCGGGTGAAGCTTTGCAGGTCGGCGGCCAGCACGAAGGCCTTGACCGCATCGACATCCATCGCCTTCATTCGGAAAGATTCGGATCTGAAATGACAGATATATCTATAAATGCATTTTCCTGATCATGCAAGCGATCTAGACTGGGCTCCGATCCCCGTTGCCAAAGGAGCCCTACGATGAAACGCATGAGCGGTGTGATGCTCGCGATGCTGGCCGGGCTGGCCACGCGCGGCATGCCTGAACCGGCCCATGAATTCCCGCTGCACGGTACCTGGACCTTGGTGGCCGCGGACAAGATCCTGCCCGGTGGCGCACTGGCACGAGACTATGGCAAGCAGCCCAAGGGCAGACTGATCGTCGACACCCAAGGCCGATACTCGTTGCAGATACTCAAATCCGAACGCCTGCGTTTCGCCACCGGTAGCAAGGCTGACGGCAGCACCGATGAATTCAAGTCCGCAGTGATGGGCAGCAGCACCCATTACGGCACCGTAACGATCGATGAAAAGGCGGGACGGCTTGTCTTTTCGATCGAGGGCTCATCCTTCCCCAATTGGGAAGGCACCGTGCAACGACGCCAGTACAAGCTGGAAGGCAGGGAACTGAGCTACCAGGTACCGCCACGGGCGGACGGCAGCATCCCGATTTCGGTCTGGCGACGACTCGATTGAATCGCCCTTCCCCAAGATCGGGAGACGAGAGACAACATGCCGCACTTCGTGGTTGATTGCTCGCAGGGAATACTGCGACAGCGCAGCGAGGAAGAGATCCTTGCACGATTGCATCACGCCGTGAACTCCACGGGATTGTTCGATGAGCCTGATATCAAGGTCCGGGGCAATCCTTTCCTGGTCTACGCCGTTGGCGGGGGGAAGGAAGACTTCATCCACGAGTTCTCGTACATCATGCAGGGACGAACCATCGAGCAGCGCGCAAATCTCTCGAAGAGGATAGTCAGCGAACTGGTTGACATGTTCCCGACTACCCATCGAATCGCTACGAACGTCGCGGAGTTCGAGAAAGCGACCTATCTCAATCGAGAAATGTTGTAGACACGACGGTTGAGTTGCGAGCGCATGATGCAGCGGCTCGGGCGGAACTACGTTGCCCTGTTCAATGCCCGGCACGGGCGCACCGGCACGCTGTGGGAAGGCCGCTACAAGGCCTGCCTGGTCGACCGCGAGGACTACGTCCTGCGATGCATCGCTACATCGAGTTGAACCCGGTCCGTGCACGGATGGTCGAAAACCCCGCGGCCTACCGCTGGTCCAGCTGCCCCGCCTATCTGGGACAGCGACCCACCTCGGGACTCGGCGAACATGACGCGTGGCAGGCGCTCGGCACCACGCAGGCCGAACGCCGGAGCCACTGGCGCGCCCTCCTCGACGAAGCGTTGCCCACGGACCAACTGGCCGAGATCCGCGCCTACCTGCAACAGCAACGGGCGCTGGGCAGGGACGACTTCAAGGCCATGGTCGAAGCCAAGACGCGACGCTTCGCCGCCGTCCGCCCCGCACACCGACCGCACCGACCGCCCGCACCCCAGGACACCTCACCATAAAAGTGAACCTGACCCTGTTCTTGACCCTGTTCTTGGCATGGCCCGCCAACCCCGCTTCGACCTGGCCGGCGCTCCGCAGCACGTCGTGCGATGCCCGCCTCCAGCCGCATCCCGCCTACCGGCGACTGGGCCCGGACGCCGGGACGCGCCGCACGGCCTACCGGCCCCTCGCCGAAGCCGGCCTGCCGCTCGGCGAGGCCGAAGCCCTCGCCCTCCACACCCGCCAGCAGAAGCCCTGAGGCTCCGACAGGTTCAGGGGACGGATTAATCACCTCCGTTCCCTCTAGCTCGTCTCCACACAGAACGTTAACCGCGTTCCGCTAGTCTGCGACGCCATCGCATGAGGTCACCGCGCATCGTGCAGCGATCGAGGCCGCAAAGACCCCATGAGCGATCGATCACTACCATCAACCAAGGAGAGTCACCATGGGGAAGCTGCATGCCATCGCATTCGCCGGATGCCTGTTGAGCGTGAGTCCGTTGGCGTTTGCTGAAATCGTCAACCTGACCAACAGTGCGGACGGCGCCGACCGGGAGGCCGGTACCGCCGCCGTGAAGGAAAAGCTGGAGGAAGCCTGCACGGAGCGCGGCGGCACGCCCGATGCCGATTCGTTCGAAGTCGTGTTCGACAGGACCAGCGAAAACCCGGATGTCCCCAAACCCTATTACGTGGACGCCAAGATGAAATGCGACCTGCCGGAAGGTTGACGAAGCCCCGCCTCGCCGGCCGAGTACGACAAGATGGCGATGGTGCCTAATTAGCCTGTCCGAGAAATCAGGGGTGGCCCAACCTGTGGTTGGACCAATGCTAATGTCCTACTCGCAGCTTGCAGCCATGCCCGCATCGGCGCCTCCGGAACTCGACATGCCCTGGTTCTTGCGTTTCCTCCTCCCCAGCCTGCTGGCTCTCGCGGCAGGGGCTGCCTGCAGCCGCCAGCCGGACGCCCGGGCAGCGTCCGCCACCCCACCGACGGCTCCATCCACGTCCCCTGGGAAGGAAACGCCGGCGCAGAAGGCCAGCCGCATGGACTGGTGGACCGATGCACGCTTCGGCCTGTTCATCCACTGGGGCCTGTACGCGGTGCCGGCGGGCGAATGGCAGGGCAGGCGCGGCTACGGGGAATGGATCATGGAGGAGGCCGACATCCCCAAGGCCGAATACGAACGACTGGCGGCCCGCTTCAATCCGGTCAAGTACGACCCCGATGCCTGGGCCCGCGCGGCGAAGGACGCCGGCATGAAGTACGTGATCCTCACCAGCAAGCACCATGAAGGCTTCGCCATGTGGGACACGCAGGGCACCGACTACAACATCGCCCGGCGCACGCCCTACGGCAAGAGCGTGATCGAACCGCTGGCCGAGGCGGTGCGTCGCCAGGGCCTGCACTTCGGCGTGTACTACTCGATCATGGACTGGCACGATCCTTCGCAACGCGAGAGCAAGCCCGGCACGCTCAGTCCGACCCTGATCGATCCTGAGCAGAAGGCGCGTTACGTGCGCGACATGAAGACCGAACTGAAGGAACTGGTGGAACGGGCCGACGTCGAGGTGCTGTGGTTCGACGGCGAATGGGTCGATTGGTGGACGCAGGAAGATGCGCGCGACCTCGATGCATTCCTGCGCGGCCTCAAGCCGGACATCATCATCAACAACCGCATCTACAACTCGCGCGAAGGCATGGCCGGCATCAGTCCGGCGGGAATGCCGGGCGACTTCCACACCCCCGAGCAGGAAGTGCCCGCCACCGGCCTGGGCGCCGACAGCTACTGGGAAAGCTGCATGACGATGAACCAGAAGTGGGGATTCGTGAACGACAGCGAGGCGGACTGGAAATCGACCGGCGTCCTGCTGCGGCACCTGATCGACAGTGCCAGCAAAGGCGGCAATTTCCTGCTCAACGTCGGGCCTACCGCTGAAGGAGAGTTCCCGCAGCGCGCGCTGCAGCGGATGGCGGGCATCGGCCGCTGGATGCGGATCAACGGCGAGGCCATCCATGGCACCTCAGCGACGCCGCTGGGCCTATTGCACGGCCAGGCGCCGGCCTGGGGCCGGATCACCCGCAAGCCGGCCGAAGGCGGCGCAGCGGAGAGGCTGTACCTGCACGTGTTCGACTGGCCGCGGGACAATGTGCTGCGGTTGCCGTTGGCGCAGGAGGTTTCCAGCGCCCGCCTGCTGGCGGCTCCGGATGCGCGGATCGGGATCGATCAGGGCGACGGCGAACTGCGCCTGCGCCTGCCGGCTGCGGCACCGGATCCCGAGGTCAGCGTCGTCCGGCTGGACCTGTCGCCATGACCAGGGTCTGCTGACATATGCCGAGTAGGTCGCGCCGGGCCGGAGGGCGCGCGATGCGGCCGCTGCTGGAGATCGCCGCCAACTCGCTCGATTCCGCACTGGCCGTCCAGGCGGGCGCGACGCTTCTCCGCCGTCCGCCCGACATACCGACCGCGCCGGCCGCCGCACCCCAGGACACCTCACCAAAAAGTGAACCTGACCCCGTTAAAGGACCCGGATCATGACCGATCACAGCCGCCGAAATATCATCGTCGCCGCCACCGCCCTGGCTGCCGGCGTGGCCGCCACCGGCGCCCGCGCCGCCGCTTCCATGTCCGCCAGCAAGGCATCGTTCCCGCCGGTCGTGCACCACGTGTTCTTCTGGCTGAAGAATCCGGATTCCAAGGAGGATCTCGCCAAGCTGCTCGCCGGATTGCGAACGTTGGCGGGCGTCGACACCGTGCGAGGCATCCACATCGGCGTGCCGGCGGATACCGAGCAGCGCGGCGTCGTCGACGGCAGCTACAGCGCCTCGGAAATCCTGTTCTTCGACGACGTGGCCGGGCAGAACGCCTACCAGGTCCATCCCATTCACAAGCAGTTCGTCGCCGACTGCGAGCACCTGTGGCAGCGCGTGGTCGTGTATGACGTCAAGGCCGTCGCGCCGTAACTCATTTGCTCAAACCTATGTGATGTGACCAGTGAGCCGTGCCCGCGGCGGGAGGCGAACATGGCACGAAGATGGATTAATTCCCTCCGTCCCTTTTTGTCCTTTTTGTCCGAGCCCGTGACCCAACGTTCCGCTTGCCTCGGGCCGCGCGCGGCCGCCCCAGATCAGGAGATAAAGTGAACCTGACCCCGCTTTTGGTCCCTGACACCCTTTCCTACCTTTTCAGCACTACCCGATTGAAAGCTGCGGCATGCCTGGACCGGATTCCTTAAGTGAAGGCTTGAAGGTTGGCTTCTTGCAGCTTGGAACCCGCAATCAACGCCTCGAGCACCTGCTTTTTGAGGAAGAGGCACTGCGAACGGGCAAGTTTGACGATGCCGGAAGCGTCGCTCAACTCACAGGCGCGGACCAGTTGTTTTTGCTGGCTGATGATCAATTCAGTGAAGTCGAACGACTTGTATCCCAGATGCAGGACTCTCTCGGACTGGTCGAGTATCTGACCCAGCAGTTGCGCCAGCCGTAAATTTCCCGAGAGTTCCGCGAGCGTAAGCCGGAAGGCACGATCGGAGGCGAGGAACGCCACGTGGCTGCGGAGCGTTTCCGGCTTCAGTACTCTTTTCGCCGCTTGTCTGACATCTTCGAGCTCCCGCTTCCCGAGGCTGGACGCCGCCACTCCGAACACTTCCGGCTCGATCAGGCTGCGGACATCGAAGATCTCGTTGATGTCCCGCAAGCTGAGCGGCGCGATGACGTAGCCGCGGCGCGGTTCGCTCTTGACGAGTCCTTCCTGCGTCAAGCGGGTCAGCGCGGAGCGGATCGTCGCCTTCTTGATCTGGTACCGATCGCCAATCTGCTTCTCGGTCAGCGCTTCGCCGGGGCGCAGGACGCAAGCGACGATGTCGATCTTCATCTGCTCGTACGCCGCTTCGCTACGGAGCAGGTCGGCGGTCGGTGGCGGCGCGGCCCTGCCGGTGGATGGAGCCGATTCCGATGTTGCGGCTGCGGATTTAGAACGAGTCATTCGGATAAGGCTACCTGTTGACACTGACAATCGCATTTCCTAGGATTGAGCATCTCAGTAGATTAAGTTGAGCATCTCATAAAAGGGGCCGGCATGGAACGATTCAAGCCTGTCGATCCGGGCGAATCACAGAGTCATGAGATAAATCAGGTACTTGTCGCTTCGAGATCGGCTTGCGCGGACTTGCGCCTGTCCGCGCGCGCGCGGGCAAAGCGCAGCGACCAAGCCTCCAGCGCCTGCCGGGAGTAATCAGATGCCCCTTTCCGTCAGCTCGGTCCTGCACGCAGCTACCCAGGATCTCGTCGACGCCGCGGAGGGTCCCCATCCCCTGCAACACATCAAAACGGTGCTGAACGACCTTACCAACCGCTTCCACTCATCCGGTGTGCTCGTCCATGAAGAGGACGACGAAGAAGTGCTGCTGCATGCGAGCCCGAACCTGACGATCTACCACATCACGCTGTCGCCTGGCCTGCAGTACCCGCCCCACAACCACCTGATGGACGCGTTGATCGGCATCTACAAGGGCGGCGAAACCAACTTCGTTTATCCCGTCGTCGACGGCACGCTCGAGGTTCCGGAAAGGCGCGACTTCACCGCGCCTGCGCTGGTGCACCTGCCGCCGCATACGGTGCATGCCGTCGCCAATACCGGCAGCGGCCGCTCGGGCGCGCTGCATGTGTATCTCGGCGATCTGCCGCGGACGCTCCGGCAAATGTGGATTTTCCAAGGCAATCGGGCCGAGCCGTTCGACAACGATCGCTATCTGGCCGGTGCCCGGCGCATTCAGCCGCCAGTCTCTGAGCGCGAGAAATAGAAAAGGCGGCCAACAGTTTCACACGCCCGCATGGTAAGCGGCGCATAACCGGAAGGAGAGTCAAGATGCTGCTGAACGACAGTAACGCGGTGATCTACGGCGGTGGCGGTGCCATTGGCGGAGCCGCGGCGCGCGTATTCGCCCGCGAAGGCGCGAAGGTATTCCTGGTCGGGCGAACGCAGGCACGGCTGGACAAGGTGGCACGCGACATCCTGGCGGCCGGCGGCGAAGTCGAGACGGCGCAGCTCGACGTACTCGACGAAGCGGCTGTCTGCGAGCACGCGGGCGCGGTGGCGGCCAAGGCAGGCAGCATCGACATCGTGCTCAATGCCACCAGCGTGATGCACGATCAGGGTACGTCGCTAGCCGGCCTTTCGATGGAAACTTTCATGGTGCCGATCGACGGTGTTCTGCGACCTTTGTTCGCCACCTCCAAGGCCGTCGCGCAGCACATGGGATCTAAGCGCCCAGGCGTAATCCTGACGCTGACCGCACCTGCAGGGAAGATGACCGTGCCTGGCCACCTCGGCCACATCGTGAGTTGTGCCGCGACGGAAGCGTTTTCGCGGGCTTTGGCGGGCGAACTCGCCTCGCGCAATGTGCGCGTGATCTGCATCCGGTCCCACGCCATCGCCGATGCCCCCGAAGCGGGGTCCTACACCGGCGAGCTGTTCGGTCCGAAGGCCGAGGCCGCCGGTATGTCGGTGTCGCAATGGCTCGACGGCGCTGCGCAGACGACGTTGCTCGGACGCCTGCCGACCCTGGCCGACGTAGCGGAGACCGCAGCGTTTCTGGCCTCCGATCGGGCAGGTGCGATGACCGCTGCGGTAGTCAACCTGACCTGCGGCGCGGTCGCAGATGCGTGAAGTTCGTCCAGGCGCGGAAGCACCGCAGAAAGGTGAAATCATGAAGATCGGCGTAATTGGCATCGGCGAGATCGGGGGAACCATAGCCCGCAGATGGAGCGAGAAGGGCCACGGCGTGCGTGTCGCCAATTCGCGCGGCTCCGAGGCAGTCAAGCGATTCGCGGATGAAATCGGGGCCGATGCTGCCGACATCTACGGAGCCGTGGAAGGCGCGGACGTCGTGTTGCTATCCATTCCCTTTCCGGCCGTGGCGAAGCTTCCCAGCGACTTGTTCGACCGGGCTGCGGAAGGCGTGGCGATCATCGATACGGGGAACTATTATCCCGACGTGCGCGATCCGCGTATTCCGGAGATCGATGCCGGTATGCCGGAAAGCGTCTGGCTATCCCGGCAGCTTGGCCACCCCATTCTCAAGGCGTTCAACAGCATCCTTTTCCACGCCCTCTCCGAACTGGGGAAGCCCGAAGGCTTGCCGGATCGGCTGGCTATACCCGTGGCGGGCGATGACGCTCGCGCCAAACGGATCGTGATGGGGCTGGTGAATGAAATGGGGTTCGATCCGGTCGATGGCGGTTCGCTGGAGGAATCGTGGCGGCAGCAGCCTTCAACGCCCGCTTACTGCTGCGACTACGGTGCGGCAAAGACGCGGGAAGGGATCAGGGCGGCGGTCAAGGGTAGGGCGGAGAAGATACGCGACAAGGAGTGGAGAGAGGGATATGGCAGGCTCTATGCCAACCAGCCGACCCATGCCGATGCCCATGCCGATGTCATCGCAATGAACCGTTCGTTGAATCCACTTTAAGCCTAAAAAAATCTAAGTTCAGGAGAGAAGAACATGAGCGAGGCTTAGTTCTCACGAGCGAGTAGCCAAACTCCGATGCATCGCGGCGGCGATGAAGGATCGCCGGGGAGGAATCGGATGGACGCCTGCATTCGTTAGCAAAAGCGCGCATCGCTCCGCTCGCGCCCCTCTCCTGCCCTTCGGGCATCCTCCCTCACGAGCAGGGAGGAAAAGCCGCATCCCGCCTGTTCCAACTCCGCATCGCCCGTGCCGCACTCACCATCGCCACCAGCGCCGCCTGCGTCTCCGGCCAGCCGCGCGTCTTCAACCCGCAATCCGGGTTCACCCAGATCTGCTCGGACTGCAGCACTTCCCGCGCCTTCTCCAGCAAACCGACCATCTCCGCGACATCGGGAACGCGCGGCGAGTGGATATCGTACACGCCCGGGCCGATACCGCTCGGGTAACGGAACTTCACGAACGCATCCAGCAACTCCATGCGCGACCGCGACGTCTCTATCGAGATCACGTCGGCATCCATCGCCGCCACCGAATCGATGATGTCGTTGAACTCCGAGTAGCACATGTGGGTATGGATCTGCGTGCCGTCGGCCACGCCCGCGGCGCTGATGCGGAAACATTCGACGGCCCAGTCCAGATACGTCCGCCAATCGGCGCGCCGCAGCGGCAGGCCTTCGCGCAGCGCCGGCTCGTCGATCTGGATCACGCCGATGCCGGCGGCCTCCAGGTCGCGCACCTCGTCGCGCAAGGCCAGCGCGATCTGCCGGCAGGTGGCCGCGCGCGGCTGGTCGTCGCGCACGAACGACCACTGCAACACCGTCACCGGCCCGGTCAGCATGCCTTTCATCGGCCGGTCGGTGAGCGACTGCGCGTATTGCGACCAGCGCACCGTCATCGGCGCGGGTCGCTGCACGTCGCCGAAGATGATCGGCGGCTTGACGCAGCGCGAGCCATAGCTCTGCACCCAGCCCAGCCTGGTGAAGGCGAAGCCGTCGAGTTGCTCACCGAAGTATTCGACCATGTCGTTGCGCTCGAACTCGCCGTGCACCAGCACGTCGATTCCGATCTGTTCCTGGAAGCGCACGCACTTCTCGGTTTCTACGGCGATGAATCGATCGTAGTCGGCATCGGACAAGCGCCCGGACTTGTTGCGCGCGCGCGCCTCGCGCACCTCATGCGTCTGCGGGAATGAACCGATAGTGGTGGTCGGGAACGGCGGCAGGCCGAGGCGTAGCTGCTGCGTGTCGCGGCGCTGTTCGTAAGCGGAAGTGCGTTTCGTGGCAGCGGCGTCGAGACCGGCGAGGCGTGCGGCGACTTCAGGACGATGCACTTTCTTCGATCGGCGGCGCGTGTCCAGGCGATCGCGCGCCACTTCCAACGTCGAGCGCGTCGACACCAGGCCGTTGAGCGCATCGGCCAGAACGCGCAGCTCTTCCACCTTCTGTCGCGCGAACGCCAACCAGGCATGCAGGTCGGGGGGCAGCGCCGTCTCCAACGTCACATCGATCGGCACATGCAGCAACCAGCACGAAGGCGCGGTCTGCAGGCGTTCGCTGCCGATGCGCGCCCGCGCGAACTGCGCCAACGCCAGCGCACGATCCAGGTCCGTGCGCCAGACGTTGCGGCCGTCGACCAGGCCCAGCGACAACACCTGTGCCGGTTGCAGCGCGTCGAGTACCGCCTCGAGCTGTTCGGGAGCGCGCACCAGGTCGACGTGCAGGCCGTCGACCGGCAGCGAGGCCACCAGCGCGAGATTGTCGCCGAGCGCGCCGAAATAGGTCGTCAGCAGCAGCTTGGGGCGATCGGCGCCGGCGAGCGCATCGTATGCTTTGCGATAAGCGGCATGGTCGTCGTTGTCCTGGTCCAGGACCAGGCAGGGCTCGTCGATCTGCGCCCAGTCAGCGCCCGCAGCCTTCAGCTTGGCGAGCAGCTCCGCATACACCGGCAGCAGCCGGTCGAGCAACGCCAGCCGGTCGCTGCCGTCGGTGGCCTTGGACAGCAGCAGGAAGCTCACCGGCCCCAGCAGCACCGGCCGCGCGTCGTAACCCAGCGCCTTGGCTTCGAGGAACTCGACAACTGGCTTGTCGCCGCGCAGTCGGAAGCTTTGCCTGGCATGCAGCTCCGGCACCAGGTAATGATAGTTGGTGTCGAACCATTTGGTCATTTCCAGCGCGCGCAGATCGATGCCGTCCTTCTGCGCGCCGCGCGCCAGCGCGAAATAGCCGGCCAGCGGATCGCGGTCGGCGAGTTTGCGGTATGCATCTGGAATCGCGTCCAGCCAGAACGCGGTGTCCAGCACGTGGTCGTACAGGGAAAAATCGTTGCAGGGCACGATGTCGGCGCCGGCGGCTTTCTGCAGTTGCCAGTGGCGATGGCGCAACTCGCGTGCGACGGCTTGCAGCTGTTCGGCACCTGACTCTCCGCGCCAGTAGGCTTCCAGCGCTCGTTTCAGCTCGCGTTTGGCGCCGATGCGCGGAAAGCCCAGGTTGGTGACGATGCTCATTTTTTGCGTTTCCTCGATGCGTTGGCGTTTGAGGAACGAAGGAACCGCGCGCCGTTCGTCCGCACGCGAATGCGAACCGCCCGCCACGCCAGCGACCTTCGCCCCCGCGGGCGAGCCGGAACTGCGTGAGGAAGGCGCAGGAGAAAACGCCGCGCGCAAGGCACGGCATCGGCTCCGGCCACTTCCCTGCGGAAGTTCCAGGTCAGGCGGAACGCGCTTTCGCGCTCCGGCCGGGGCAGGTTTCGGGCTCGTGGACTTGAGCTTGGCTTTTTTGTGGGAGCGGCTTTAGCCGCGAGCGCTTTGTCGGTCGTCGCAACCGGAAAAGCTCGCGGCTAAAGCCGCTCCTGCAACAGCTGGGCTCGCCTAATCGCCGGCGTCTTGGAGGACGACAGCGTTCGTTTCCACACACCGCTGCGGGGCAGCGCCGGAATTGGATCGGAAGATCCGCACCAGCTTCCCTTTTAATTTCATCTTTTCATCTGGATGAAGAGATGAAAACCTTCGGCAAGGGCAAATTACGCCCGCCGGCCGGCGCCGTCAAGCCTTCTGCGCGACTGCGACTGCGACTGCGACTGCGACTGCGGCTGCGACTGCGGCTGAGGCGTCGGATGGCCTGTCCGGCATGTTCGAGGAATTTTTGAGCCGCTGGGGCCTGACGCCCGACGGCGCGGCCTTCATCACCCACAGCCGTTCGCTGATGCCCGTGCGCCGCCGCGGCGAGCCGGCGATGCTGAAGATCGCGCACGAAGCCGAAGAGAAGCTCGGCGGGCTGCTGATGTCGTGGCGGGCGGGAGTATAGGAAGAATAAACGCCCTTTTTGTAGAAATCAGGAGTTCAGGAAGGTTCGATGTCCGAGGGTTCCGCCGGGTTGCTCCCGGTCGAGGCCGGCCCGCGCCGACGCCACATCCGATCGACGATCACCAGCACCAACAGCAGCGCCATCATGCCGAGTCCGGCGTACTCGGTGAACGGAACCACGCGTACCGTGTTGTTCAATGCCGTGTGCAGGACCACCGCCAGGAGCAGATTCCCGCCGCTGCGGTTGTAGAGCCAGGTGAACAGGATGCCGAGCAGCACGCACACGCCCACTTTGGCGAACACCATCTGCGGATCTTCGGGATACTGGCCGTTGACGAACAGCGGGTAGTGCCAGAGCCCCCACACGATCCCGATCAGCACCGTGCTCGCCAGCGGACTCATGCGTTTCTGCAGCTCCGGCAGCATCCAGCCGCGCCACCCCGCCTCCTCTCCGACCGCCACGACCAGCAGTGTGAACAGGATCGAGCGCAGCACGAACAGGCCCCACACCGGCAGCGGAAGCCGGTGGGCAAAACGGGGTCAGGTTAGCTTTTCCGACACCGGGGTGCGGTTGCGCCCGACGCGGCGCGGCGGCAGATGATGATGTCGCACGCGCCGGTCCCGGCCCACGATCTGCCGATGGCCCGATTTCCACGGTTCGATCTGCCCGGGGTGCCGCAGCACATCGTGCCACGCGGTAACAATCGCCTGCCCTGTTTCCTCGACGACAGCGACCGCCTTCGCTACCTGACCTTGCTGGGCGACGCCCTGCTGTCCACCGGCGTACGCCTGCACGCATATGTCCTGATGGACAACCACGTCCATCTCTTGGCGACGCCTCCTTTAAGAGGCAGCATCGGCCGGATGATGCAGCGGCTGGGGCGCCAGTACGTCGGCCTGTTCAACGCCCGGCACGGGCGCAGCGGGACGCTGTGGGAAGGCCGCTACAAGGCCTGCCTGGTGGACAGCGAAAGCTACGTGATCGCCTGCTATCGATACATCGAACTCAACCCGGTGCGTGCCCGCATGACCGACGATCCCGCTGCATACCGCTGGTCGAGCTGCGCCGCCAATCTCGGCCAGCGGCCGCAATCGATTCTGTAGATAGATCACCGCACTAAAATCCGCGCAAGAACTGCCTCAGCAGATCATCCAATTGGGTGCGTTGCTCATCGGTCAGGGCGGCGACCAGTTTTGCCTGTGTCTCGACATGGGCGGTCACCGCTTCATCGATCAGCTTGAGCCCCTGCGGAGAAAGAGAAATCAGAAATCCGCGACCATCATCGGGATTCCTGGCCCGTGCGACCAGCCCCGCTTTTTCCAACTGGTCGATACGATGCGTCATCGTGCCCGAGGTCACCATCGTCGATGCCATCAACCCGCCCGCCGAGAGCGCATAGGGTGGGCCCGTCCGGCGCAAGGTTGCCAGAACATCGAAACTCGCGCCGTTCAAGCCGTACACCGACCACGTCTTCTCCATCCTGCGCATGAGATGCCAATGAAGCTGTTTAATTCGCCCGATCGTGCCCATTGGCGCGACTTGGAGGTCGGGTCGTTCTTGCCGCCATTGCTCAAGGATTCTGTCGACATGGTCCATGGGGCTTAGTTTTGCACAAAGAACCTTGACATCAAGATGTATCTGCATATATCTTGATGTCAAGGTATATGCAACTGAGGCAAAACATGGCGGGCTCTGCAACGAACGTACCCGTACCTGCCCGCAAAAGAGCTTGGTTGGTTCCGTTACTGTGTCTCTTGTCCGGCGGGGCACTGCTGGGACTATCGACCAATTTGGCAAAACTCGCGGGCGAGGCGCATCTGCCACCATTGGCGTTTCTATGCTGGTCAATCGTCGGCGCGGCGGTCATCCTGATGGTCGTGGCAGCACTGCGCCGGGATCTGCCACCGGTCAATGCGCGCACGCTTGAATACTATGCAGTGTCTGCGCTGGTGGGGGTTGCAGGCTCCAATCTGATCTTCTTTGCGGCCATTCCGCATATCGGCGCCAGCTTTATCGCCCTGATCATCTCACTGCCGCCGCTGCTGACCTATGTGGGGGCGCTAGCCTGGCGAATCGAACGATTCCAGATGAGCCGCGCAGCCGGCGTGGTGGTGGCGTTGGCTGGAGCCGGTGTTCTCGCGGCGCGCAAATTCTCCGCGCCCGATGCGGATGGATTCTGGATTCTCCTTGCCCTTGTCGGGCCAATCCTCCTGGCCATCGGCAATCTTTACCGTACGCTGCGCTGGCCCGAAGGCGTATCGGCCGATGCGCTGGCACCGGGAATGCTGCTCGCCGCTGCGGTCATGCTGGTTGGGGCGGGATTTTTGCCGGGCTTCTCGCTCGCCGTTCCAATGGACCAGAGTCTGCCGCTCGTCCTGATCGCGGTACAGGCCGTGGCCTTCGCGGGAATGTTCCTGTTGCTGTTCATGCTGCAGAAAACAGGTGGACCGGTTCTGCTGAGCCTGCTGGGCTCCGTCGGCGCTCTTGTAGGCGTACCGGTCGCGATATTTCTGCAGGGTGAGGCGCCACCCGAGGGGCTGTTCGTGGGCGCTGTCCTGATCACCGCTGGCATTGCGCTGCTCACGCTCGGCAAGGCCAAGTCCGAATAATCCACCAGCCTTCTACGAAGGAGATACTTGATGAAGATTACCGTATACGGAGCCGCCGGGAATGTCGGCAGGCGCATCGCAATTGAAGCGCTGGGGCGCGGACACGACGTCACCGGCGTGGTGAGGACGAAGGCGCAGTTCAGCAAGCTGCCCGAGAACGTGATTCCCTGCGCCGCGGATGTATCCGATCTTCAGCAACTCGCCCGCACCGTTGAAGGTCAAGACCTGGTCATCAGTGCGCTCCGCCCGCAGGATGGACACGAGGAAGATCTGGTCGCACTGACCCGTTCGGTTTTGGACAGCACGGCAGCCGCGGGGGTACGTGTTCTTCTGGTCGGCGGCGCGGCGCGGCTGCTGCTACCGGGACGCAGCGGCGAGACGGTGCTGAGCGCACCAAACTTCCTGCCCGCATCGACGGTTGCGATCGCTCGTGCTTCTCAGGCGCAGTACGAACTTTGCCTGAGTGAGGCCCGCGCGGATTGGACCTATCTTTCGCCAGCCGCAATGCTGCAGCCTGGCAACCGCACTGGCCACTATCGTCTTGGCACCGATACGCTGGTCGTTGATGAAAACGGTGCGTCTTGCATTTCAATGGAAGACTTCGCGGTGGCGATGCTGGATGAAGCAGAAATGCCTAAGCACGTCCGGAGTGCTTTCACAGTTGGGTACTGAACTGGCCGAGCACCATGCGGACAGCACCGACACAAGCGTCGCACGGGTGACCGTTTTTTCACCGCTATTGCTCTGTCAACGCATGCAACCTATCGCCGAGCGGGGCGTCTCCGCCCCGCCCACCTGCGCGCGACTGGAGCAGCCGGATCAGTGCAGGCGCAAGCTGCGCGACGGCCTGGCGTATTCGAGCGGTGGATACGCGTGCAGCGGCACCACTGGACCGGGGGCTGTCCACGGCCGCACCGGTCCGAAACGGGGTCCGAAACGGGGTCAGGTTCACTTTCCCTACGAAGCCACTAGCCGAGATCCGCGCTTACCTGCAGCAGCAACGGGCGCTGGGCGGGGACGACTTCAAGGCCATGGTGGAAGCCAAGACGCAACTCTTCACCGCCGCCTGCCCGGCACACCGGCCGTACCGGATGCCCCAAGGCCAGGACACCTCAGCAAGAAAGTGAACCTGACCCTGTTCTTAAGAAGTGAACCTGACCCCGTTTTTTGGCCACGTCAGCGGGCCGCACAGATCCACCGCTATCGGCCATCCGACGAAGGTGGCCGGGCCTGTCTGTCGCGCAGCGCCAGCCGCTCCGGCGCCAGCGCGCCACTGCGGTATGCCAACTCCACCATCTCCTCGAAGAAATCGATCTTCGTGCCTGCGCTCAGCCGCACCCAGTCCATGAGCTGCGCGCGCTCGGCGTCCTCGAAACTGAATTCCAGCGAAGGCGACGGAGAAGGGTTCACGACCCACCCTCCTGCTCGGCGGCCAGGATCTGCTGCAGCTTGTCGATATCCTCCAGGTCGCGGGGACGCGCCGATCGCCGCTTCATCTCGATCAGGTGGGGGATGGAGGCGATCCGGACCTCGAGTCCATCCACGTCCTTGACCACGGCCTCCGCCATGAGGTCGCCGAACCCGATGGGCTCGTCGATGAAAACATCCACAGAACGCAGCGGGTTCGCAGGATCCCACAGCGGGAACACGACCATGTTGCGGTTGCGCAGCCAGTCCAGGCGCCTGTCCTCATCCGCGAAGTCATCCATGGCCACCGGCAGCCGCGGCTGCAGGCCGATCGAAGCGAGTGCGCGCATGCCACGCCTGGCGTTGCCCGGAGACAGGCCGATCGCAAGGTCGAGATCCGCGGTGGCGCGCAGATAACCGTGCAGGATGACCGCCAGCCCGCCCACGACCACGTAGTCGACCCGGGCGTCATTGAGGGCGGCGAAGATCTGGCGGACGTTGAAGGCCATGGCCGGAGTCTAGCCGGGCCGGGTGCCTCAGTCTCCCGCGGAAGCGCTGGACCGCAGGACCGGGCCTGGCGTGGGATAGCGCGCCTGGACACCGACGTCGGGACAGCACCCCGACCAGCTGGGCTATCCCTCGGCCGGAAAGGGGGAGCGGGCGATGACGAGACCCTCGGTCTCGATGCCTTCAGCCCATGTGGAAGCGAAGACCCGCGGCTTTGCTTCTGCGCGACCGCGTACCCTCCCCGTCGCCAGGCGAGGCCGTCGGAT
>NZ_JBFWIB010000007.1:0-198668 GCF_041300785.1 Luteimonas salinilitoris | reverse complement strand
TGGGCTAACAGGAGTCCGCAACGGACGGGTGCACGCCACCGTTTTCAGATAGCAGCCGCTCACCGCAACGGACGGAAGAACGCGCGGATTTCTTCCGCCAGGAGCTGCGGCTGTTCCATGGCAGCGAAGTGCCCGCCTTTGGGCATAGGCGTCCACCTTTTGACATCGAACACCCGCTCGACCCACGAGCGTGGAGGCGTAGGAAGCTCGGCAGGAAACAACGCCATGCCAAAGGCAGGTTCTACGCGTTCTCTTTCATTGAATTTGAGCGGCTCGCTGCGGTTCTCTTTGTAGATGCGCAAAGTGGATGCGACGTTGCCGCTAAACCAGTAAATCGATATGTCAGTGAGCAACTGGTCCAGAGTGAAAACACGCTCAACCTCCCCATTGCAGTCACTCCAGGTACGGAACTTCTCGGCAATCCAAGCGGCAAGGCCAACAGGTGAGTCCGAAAGTGCGTAGGCAAGCGTAAGCGGCTTGGTGCTTTGTTGGGCCGAGTAGGCCCCTTCGGTTGCGAACCAGCTTGCCGCTCTGGTGCGAAACGCCTCTTCTTCGGCCGTAATAGGGGGCGAGCCATCGCCTAGCGGCGGCAAAAAACCGCCAGGGATGTAGTTCAGATGTAGCCCTACCATCTGCTTTGGGTAAAGGCGGCCTAGCCACATCGACACGCCCGCACCTATGTCTCCGCCCTGGGCGCCGAATCTGTCATACCCCAACCCTGTCATAAGTTCTGACCACATTTCAGCAACACGCTTCGAACTGACACCCCGATGCTGTGGGGCTTGCGAGAAGCCAAAGCCGGGCAGCGAAGGCACCACGACATCGAACGCATCTGAGGCATCGCCGCCATGGGCTGCCGGATCACTCAGCAGCGGGATGATTTCCTGCATCTCTGCAAATGATCCGGGCCAGCCATGGGTCAGCACTAACGGCATGGGCGCGGGGCCCTTACCTTTCTCATGCACGAAGTGGACATCCAGCTCACCGACCCGGGCAATGAACTGTGGGAAGCTGTTGAGGCGATCTTCTTGGGCTCGCCAGTCAAAACCAAGCCGCCAGTGGCTAATCAAGCGTTCCATGAATGCCAAGCTGGCTCCATCGTCCCAGCTCTCGGCATCTAGACTGCGTGGCACGCGAGTGAGCTTGAGCCGAGCCAGCAAGTCGTTAAGTTGCTCTTCGGAAACGGCAATCTTGAAAGGTCGTATATTCATTGGATCGCTTTCACCTCGACGGCTCACGAGTTCGTGCGACGTGACAGGGCGCGCTTGCCGACGTGCTGCCGGCGCTGGAGCCGCTCCCGACGAGCCCCTGCCGTAAAACGGCGCTACCGCGAGCCCGCGCTCGCCGGATCGACTTGGCCGTCAGCGGTCGCTGGGATCATTCTTGTTGCCGCGTTGGGCAGCACCCGGTGCATCTCCGTCGCCGCCGCTTCCGCCGCCAACTGTTGGGAGCGCGGGGGTGCCGTCGCTGAGCACCCGCACGTAGTTCTCGTCGACTCTCAGGCGTTCGACCAGGAAGTCGACGAAAGCGCGCACTTTCGGCGACTGCACCTGTCCGCGCGGGAAGAGCGCATGGAGGTCGATGTCCAGGCCGCGCCAGCCGGCTAGCGCCCGCTGCACCAGGCCTTGCTCAACGTAGGCCCGCACCATCGCGTCGCTGGCCAGCATGATGCCCTCGCCGCCCAGCAGCACGGCGCGCAGCGCGCCCGGGTCGTTCGAGATCATCACCGGATCGACCGGGAAGTCGCGCGGCTTGCCGTTGCCGTCGCCCAGCGTCCAGGTGAAGGCGTTGACGTTGCGGTGGCTGGTCAGCGCCAGTGCGCGATGGTGGATCAAGTCGTCAGGATGCAGCGGCGCGCCGAAACGCTCGATGTAGCCCGGCGCCGCGTAGACCGCGGTGCGGAGCACGCTAAGCCTGCGCGCTGCCAAGTTTGAATCCGCCAGCGTGCCCACGCGCATCGCAACGTCGATCTCGCCGGCGATGATGTCGAGCTTGTCGTTACTCAGCAGCAGTTCCACGCGCACTTCCGGATGGCGCGCGTGGAATTCGCTGAGCAAAGGTGCGACCCAGATGTTGCCCATCGCGTGCGTTGCGGTAACGCGCAACCAGCCTCGTGGTCCGCTCTGCAATTGGCCTACCGCACTTTCCGCCTCGTCGATGTCGCGCGCAATGCGTTGGCAATGCGCGAAATAGATGTTGCCCGCCTCGGTCAGTCCGAGCTTGCGGGTTGTGCGATGCAGTAGCTGGGCGCCCAGTCGCTGTTCCAGCTCCTGCACCTTGCGGCTGACCGTGGTCTTGGGTAGATGCAGCGCCCGAGCGGCGGCAGTGAAGCTACCCAGCTCGACCACCTTGACGAACACCAAGGTGTCATTGAGATCGCGGCTCATGTGGCCTCCCGGCGATTTTACCGTTGGCGGGATAGTTATACCCGCAATTGCCGACTAATCATGTGCCGGCGGCGGGACTAGATTGGGAGCATCACTTACAAGGAGCATCAACATGCACGTTTTCGTCACTAGCGGGACGG
Organism: Luteimonas salinilitoris; assembly: GCF_041300785.1. Taxonomy (NCBI): domain Bacteria; kingdom Pseudomonadati; phylum Pseudomonadota; class Gammaproteobacteria; order Lysobacterales; family Lysobacteraceae; genus Luteimonas; species Luteimonas salinilitoris. The sequence goes on along the minus strand of NZ_JBFWIB010000007.1, from coordinate 196,141 downwards.
GCCTGCCTACAGCGCGAGCAAGGCGGCAGTGCGCAACCTCGCGCGGACCTGGGCGGAGGATCTGAAGGGCACCGGCATCCGCGTAAACGTGCTGTCGCCCGGGGCGATAGCGACCGAACTCGCGACGGAAGCGTTGGGCGAGGAGGGCCTGAAGGCCTACGGCTCGATGACTGCGTTCCAGCGCATGGGCAATCCGGCGGAGCTCGGGGCGGCGGCTGCCTTTCTCGCGTCGTCGGACAGCAGCTTCATGACCGCCAGCGAGCTCGCCGTTGACGGCGGCCTGGCCCAACTCTGACGCGTCACCCAAGGAGGAACCATATGAGCTACGCAATTATCGGCTTCGGCCAGATCGGCCAGGCTCTTGCCAAGGCGTTTGCCCGCAAGAACATCGAGGTATCCGTTGCAACCACGCGCGACCCGGAAAGCTTTGCAGCCGATGCGGCCGCGATCGAGATAGTCAGCAAATTAGGAGATAAAACATGAGTTCGTTCCGCTTCGAGCAACACGGTGCGGTGGGCAAGCTGATCTTGCTCGGTGATGCAGACAGCGAGCCAGGGTCCGACTTTCCCTCGTCGCTGAGGGCTGCCGTTCGCCAAGCATATGCAAGCGACATCCGCGTCCTTCACTTGGTGTCCGCGTCCGGCAACTTTGCCGTGGCAGACGATCTGGGTACCATCGGGGACAAGGGCTCGAAATTCCTCGAAGCGTTTGCAGCGGACATCCTGGCTTCGGTCCGCCTGATCGAGGAACTGCCCATCCCGACGGTTGCCTCTCTGGCAGGGATGGCCCTGGGCGGTGGCTTCGAACTGCTCTTGGCGTTCGATTTCCTCGTCGTCGCGGAGTCGGCAATGCTCGTTCTCCCCGAAGTATCGGTCGGCGGCCTTCCCATGGCAGGCGGCGTGCAGCGGCTCGCCGATCGCGTCGGCAAAGCACGCGCCACGCGCTTCGTTCTGCTTTCTGAACCGATTTTCGGAAAGGTCGCGGTCGATCTGGGTATCGCAACCCATTCAGCGCCCGACGGCGAGTTGGAGCAAGTCTCCGACGAACTCGTGCAGCATCTCGCGACAGGGCCGACCCTCTCTTACGGCAAGGCGCGTACGCTCATCCGCACTTGGGCTACCGGTGGCGTCTCGGCTGCCGACATCATCTCCACCCAGCTCGGCGCTGGCATCCTCGACACCAAAGACGGCGCAGAGGGAATGGCCATTGCAGTCGCGGCTGTACGGAAACATGAGCCGATCCCAAAGATCCAGTTCTCGGGGAAGTGACTCGATCCGGTGCTGACATCAATTCTCGGAGTCAGGCAGCGGCTAGTCTGCGACCTGACTCGGAGACGGATGACAGAGAGTTCCAAGTAAAGCCGACACCATCTCGATCGCACGCGAACTATTATCGAACTGTGTACTTCACAAATCGATCTCAGCAGTCGCCACATCGTGTGCGTCAATTTCACAATTCAAATGGAGCATGAAAGATGACTTTCGTGGATCGGAATAGATCGCTGAAGCAGACCTTTGTAGAAACCAATGGCGTCAAGCTGAACGTTGTCGAGGAAGGCGAGGGCCCGGCTGTGCTGTTCGTCCACGGCTTTCCTGACGGATGGCGGGGCTGGCGCCGGCAGATGGCGGCAGTCGCGGCCGCGGGTTACCGCGCGATATCGTTCGATACGCGTGGCTATGGCGATAGCTCCAAGCCTGAAGACGCCGCGCTTTACACGGTTCTCTACCATGTCGGAGACCTTGTCGGCATCCTCGCGAAACTCGGAATCGAGCGCGCTACCCTGGTCGGCCACGACTTCGGTGCGACGGTGAGCTGGAACGCGGCGGTGATGCGTCCGGATCTGTTTGACGCGGTCTTCGGCCTCAGTGTCCCTCCGGTGCTACCGGGTGCGGGGCCCAGCATGCTCGAAATGCTGAAGGCCGCCGGCAAGGAGGGAGCCTTTTATATGTTCCGCCACATGAAGCCGGAGGCCGACCAGGAGTGGGCCGATGCGGCCACGACTTTCCCGGGCGCTCTCTATTGGATGTCGGGGTTGCCCGATGCTTCCGAAGCATGGGGTCCGATGGACCCAAGCAAAGATATGCACCGGCCATCCCCGATCGGAATCCCGCCCTTCGCTGACCGCGAGGACGCCGAGACGATGATCGCAGGCTTCCAGCGTGATGGCTTCCACGGCCCACTGAATATCTATCGCGGCATGCAGCCCTATTTCGACCAAGCAAAAGCATTTGCCGGGGCGAAGATCCAACAGCCAGCCTTCTTTGCGTATGGCACAGCAGACAGCATGATTAAGATGCGAGCTTTGAACGAGGAAGATCTCAAGCCGGCCGTGCCAAACCTCCAGGGGTTCCTACCACTTGAGGGCGTCGGGCACTGGCCGCAGCTCGAGGCGTCTGAGGCAGTGAATGAGGCGCTGGTCGCCTTTCTCAAGAAGAGGAAGGCTTGAGCCGTGACGGCGATTTTTCGTGGCGCGGGCCTCCGAGATGGCGTGAATAAGCATGGGCCAGAGCGCCCAAACCGCGCATCTTGACGGTCTGATCGGAAGCATTCGACCTGCCGCCCCCCACGAATGCGGAGGGTCGTCCGACTCAGCGGTTCTTCAGCATTCCGCTATGGGCAAAGCGTCGCGCTTGGCGAAGATGCTTGCCATTTCCGCCGCGTTCTCGGTTCCCCAGGTGCACAGCGGGACGATCGCGTCAGCCAGGCTGCGACCTAGCGGAGTCAGCGCGTAGTCCACGCGCGGCGGCACCTCCTTGTAGTCGGTCCGCGCCAGCACGTGATCGGCCTGCAGGTCTTTCAATGCCTGGATCAGCACCTTGTCGCTGACGCCCGGGATCAAGCGCTTGAGCTCGCCGTAGCGCTTCGGGCCGTCGCGCAGGAAAAACAGGACCAGCGGTTTCCACTTGCCCGAGATGATGCGGAGCGTGGCGTTGAGCCCGCAGCCGGTATCGCAGATTTCAGAGGGCGCCGTCATATTTTGATACTTACCAAAAAGTGCATACTTGTCTTAAGGTTATCAGAACCACATCCTTGTCCTCAAGCAAGCAGTTCCCTGCTTTCGCGCAACTCCAACCTAAGGATGCATGACATGAACAGACTGAATGGAAAGACCGCCGTGATCACCGGCGGCGCTACTGGAATTGGCCTCGCCGCTGCAAAGCGCTTCATCGAGGAGGGCGCCTTCGTCTTCATCTTCGGCCGCCGGCAGGAAGCGCTCGACGCCGCTGTGGCCGACCTCGGGCCCAATGCCCGCGCGGTGAAGGGCTCGGTCTCCGATCTGGCCGACCTCGACCGACTCTACGCGGCGGTGAAGGCAGAGCGCGGAACCCTCGACATCGTCTTCGCCAATGCCGGGGCGGGAGGCCCGCTTCCGCTCGGCAAGCTCACCGCCGAGCACATTGACGAAACCTTCGACACCAATGTGAAGGGTACGATCTTCACGGTCCAGAAGGCGCTGCCGCTGATGGGCCAAGGCGGTTCGATCATCCTGACCGGATCGAGCGCTGGCACCACGGGCGCCCCGGGAATGAGCGCCTACAGCGCGAGCAAGGCGGCAGTGCGCAACCTCGCGCGGACCTGGGCGGAGGACCTGAAGGGCACCGGCATCCGGGTAAACGTGCTGTCGCCCGGGGCGACGGCGACCGAACTCGCGAAGGAAGCGCTGGGCGAGGAGGGCCAGAAGGTCTTCGCCTCGATGACTCCGCTCCAGCGCATGGCCGATCCGGCGGAGATCGGAGCGGTGGCCGCCTTTCTCGCATCGCACGACAGCAGCTTCATGACCGCCAGCGAGGTCGCCGTCGACGGCGGCCTGGCGCAAATCTGACGCGCCACCCAAGGAGAATGCATATGAGCTACGCAATTATCGGCTTCGGCCAGATCGGTCACGCTCTTGCCAAGGCGTTTGCCCGCAAGGGCATCGAAGTATCCGTGGCAACCACGCGCGACCCGGAAAGCTTTGCAGCCGATGCGGCCGCGATCGGACCCGGGATCATTCCCACAACACTGGCGGAAGCCGTCAAGGCGGAGATCGTCTTTTTGGCTGTCCGTTTCGAATCGCACCCGGATGTCGCGAAGGCGCTCCCCACCTGGCAGGGGAAGATCATCGTCGATGTGACCAATACCTACGGCGTGTCCCCTGAGGAACTGGGAGGACAGTCTTCTTCCAAGGTCGTCGCGCAGGCCTTCACTGGTGGAAAACTGGTCAGGGGCTTCAACCATCTGGTCGCTGCCGTCCTTGAACAAGATCCGGCCGTACATGGTGGCAGGAGAGTGGTGTTCCTGGCGAGCGACGATGACGGCGCAGCAGTGGAAATTGGTGCGCTTGCGGAAAATCTCGGTTTCTCGCCGATCCAACTTGGCGGGCTTTTGGAAGGTGGACTGCTTGTGCAGACGCGCGGAAATAGCTGGGGTCAACTGATCTTTAAGGATTTGGTCAAGTTCGACTGATGGATGCCCACTAAATCTCAAAAGCACTACTTATCGATTTCCACGACGCGGGTGGTGGAAAATGGGCGACGCGGATCGAGATCGTCGATCAGAACGGCGGCAGGATGCACGCGGAAGCGACGCTGCCCCTCGACGGCACGCCTGGGCCGGTCACCGGCAACTACTGGGCCGACGTTTCCGCCATGAAGATGCCCGCCCCGAACGTGCTGGTGATGCAGCTGGTCGATCACGGCACTCCGGCATCCACGCGCATCTACTCGGTGACCGGGGATGGCGGGACGTTGACCGAAACCAAGGCCTTCTTCAACAAGGACGGCAACCCGATCCTGCAGACCACCACCTTCACTCGCGTGCCCTAGCGGCGAAGGTCGCCGGTTAGGGTATGGGACGAAAACGATTGCGGATTGCCGTGATGGCAACGACGAACGCACCGAGCGCAAGGAACGCCACCAGCAAGCCGAACCCGTCAATCAATACCTGGCGATATCCCAGACTCGCCACATCGATGAAGTGATAGGGATACGATCCCAGCACTGCGCCACGAATGAGCGCATAGATCAAGTAGCTCACGGGATAGAGACACCAGACGAGCGGCGCCAGGAAGCCGATCCTGGTCCGGGATGCATAGACCGCCCAGTACGCCAACGCCGAAATTGGAACCACGTAGTGGAGCACGTTATCCGCGAGCAACTGGAGGCCTTGCGGCGCCCAGACATGACGTAAAAGCAGATGGTAGGCAATGCCTACCAAGAGGATGGCCGTGGTTGCGCAGCCAAGCACCATAGGCTTCCCGAACCAGGATCCGGGCCCGCTGGAGCGGACGACGAGGGGCACCGTGGCACTCAGTGCAACGAACAAGTTGCTCAGGACGGTGAAATAGCCGAGAAAGGCCACGACTCCATCACCTGCGGTCTTGCCATTCGCCAGGGCCAGGTTGACTGACAACCACAACTGGAGCAGGACACCGGCCCAGGAAACGACTGCCAGTGCGGCCAATGCAGGTCTGTTGGCAACTTGGTTGTCCTGTGTCATGACCCACCAGATGATTACAGAGCCTATTATGCGAACCACCGGGGCCGACTGTGCGTCCATTCTGCGCTCCCCAGGGGAAAGCGCAATCCACCGGTTCGACACCACTTGGCGGAAAGGGAATGCCACTCACGAGGGCAGCTGCGAAAGTACGGTACGGGTCGTTGGCAACCTCTTCCCCGCCGTTCGCCTCCGGCCTATTCTGTTGAAAAACTCGCCCGTGCCGAGACCGATCGGAAAATCGTAGCGCGAGAGTTCGATTTCGACAGATTTCGGATGCAAACTTTGCTGAAACCGAACTAATTTGCGCCTGATTTTGGAAGTCCCGAGTTTTTCAACAGAATAGGCCAGAAGCGGACGATGACAAACGCCGTACGCTTCAGGCATCTGCCAACCGCCTCACGGCGCGGTACTCCCGAAGTCGCGACCGGCGCAACCTGCGGGCGAGCCAGAAGGTGCCAGCGGCCCACGCCATGGCAAAGCCCAGCAACGTCAGTGCGGCGGTTCGCCAGTTGGCGTCGCCGAACAGCCACATCCCCGTGTTTGCAACGACCGCGTACGCCACCAACACCCATGCCGCTGTACGCGCCAGCCACAGATCGCGCAGGCCGGCCCGGAGTTGCGACAATCGCAGCCGTGCATAGAGCCGGGTGTTCTCGGTCACGTCCTCGATGCGCCGCCCGGGCGCCCGCAGGATGACGGTCCATGCGGCCGGGAGGAACACCACGAAGAACGGCAGCAGCAGCCAGTGCGACGGCTCGATGCTGCGGGACATCAGCGACTGGCCGAACACCAGCACGGCCACCAGCGTCAGCGTGATCTCGACCATCCGTTGCAGGCGATGGCGCCACTGGTGTCGATGCACGCGACGGATCAGTTGCCCCGGTGCGGCCGGGCGGTGCTCGCCTTGCCATGCGTCTTTCAGGATGTCATCGAAGTTCATCGGGTCTTCTCCTCCCGGGACAGCGCCTTGAGCCGTTCGCGCGCGCGGTGCAAGCGCACGCCCACGTTCTCGGCGCTGATGCCCAACATGTCAGCGATTTCCTGGTAGTCGAACCCTTCCAGCTGCAGCATCAGCACCTGCCGCAGGTTGAGCGGCAGCGTCGCCAGGGCCTCGAACAGCCATTCCGTGCGCGCGCAGCCGCCGCTGCTGCCCGTCGCCTGGTCAGGCACGTCGTGCACGTTCTCGTCAAACGATACGGGAGCCGGCATCCGGGTTTCCGAACGTACGTGGCTGGCACCCAGGTTGTGGGCGATGCGCAGTACGAACGGCAGCAGCGCGTCCGGATCGCGAAGACGCGGCAGGCTCTGCCAGATGGCGAACAACACCTCTTGCAGCAGTTCTTCGCGCACGGCGTGGTTCAGCTCATAGCCGCACACCGCACGCCACAGATGCGGGTGGAAGGCTTCGACTTTTGGCCAGAGTGAATGCATGCAGTGGGGGAAAGATGGCGTCAGCCGCTGACGAAGGGGTGCCAGCAACCCTTAGTCGTCGCCGGGAGGTCATTTCTTACAGCCAGAAGAAAATAATTCTTTTCGTAAGAAATCTGCGAGCCCTGGCGACTAAGGAGACAAACCACTCGATAGGAAGTACCCACGATGCGACGCTCGGTCCTGGCAACACTGTTGCTCTCGTCCGCCCTGCTCCCCACGCCGGCGGACGCCCGGCCCGCCGAGGGCGCGCTGGCCCTCGACAATGTGCACATCGTCGAGGCCGAACACAATCGCGCTACGGCCCTCAAGTGCGTGCGCGTGGAAGGCAAGCGCCTGGCCCGCATCGCCGATGCCGGCAGCAAGGCCTGCGTGCGCGAGGCCAGCGTCGTGGACCTGCAGGGGCGTTACCTGATGCCCGGGTTGATCGACATGCACGCCCACCTGACCCTGGGACCGCTGGAAATGAAGCGCGAGCGCGGCCGGATGGTGATGCAGGCGCAGGCCGACGATGACATCGCCGAGCACAACGCCCGCCGGCTGGTGGCGTTCGGCGTGACCACGCTGCGCAACCCGGGCGGCGACCTTGCGGCCGCGGGGCGCTACGAGGCGCGGCTTGCGGGCGGCGAGTTGGTCGGCCCGGAAACCTTCAATGCCGGCCCGGTGATCAACAACGCCGACCTGCCCGGGCTGGCTACCGCGGTCGGCAACGCCGACGAAATGGAGCGCGTGGTGCGCGCGCAGGTCGAGGCCGGCGCCGACTGGATCAAGCTCTACACCGGCCTGTCGCCGGAGCTGCTCAAGGCCGGCATTGATGCGGCGCACCGCCATGACCGCCCCGCCGTGGCCCACCTCGAGAGCATCGCCTGGCCCGATGCGCTGGCGATGGGGCTGGACGGCATCGTCCACCTCATGCCTATCAGCCCGGACCTGCTGACCGCGGAAGAACGCGCGGCCTGGCAGGCCAAGGCACGTGGCGGCACCTACTCGTTCTTCGAGTGGTGGGAGCACTTCGACCCCGACGGCCCCGAGGCCGACCGGCTGGTGGCCGCATATCAGCAACACCGCCCGGTGTTCGACGCCACCTTGGTCGCCTTCCACGCAGCGTTCGTGCAGGACCGGGACAGCCCCTACAAGGACGACGCCCGCCGCTACGCCCATCCGCACCTGCTGGCCAACTGGAACGACTGGTTCACCTTCGCCATCGGCTGGGAAGCCGAGGACTTCGCCCGCGCCCGGGCCGTCTGGCCGAAGGTGCAGCGCATGGCAGCGCGGCTGTATGCCACCGATGCGCGCATGACGCTGGGCACCGACATGAGCAACCCGTGGATCGCGCCCGGCATCAGCCTGCATCGCGAGATGCAGCTGCTCGCCGAAGCCGGCGTGCCCACTGCGCGCCTGCTGCTCGCCGCCACCCGCAACGCCGCCGACGCGCTCGGCGCCGGCCGGCGCCTGGGCCGCATCGCCCCGGGTTTCGAGGCCGATCTGCTGGTGCTCGACGCCAACCCGCTGGCCGACATCCTGCACACCCGCGCCATCCACGCCGTCGTCCTCGACGGCCGGCTCCTCACCGCCGACGCACTCAACCAGCTCGAGGGAGAATGACCATGAAGCATCCGTTCAAGACGACCGCACTGCGCTGCCTCGCCGCCGGATTGGCCTTGGGCCTGTCCGCCACCGCCAGCGCCGGCCCGAAGGACTGGGAATCGCCCGAGACGGTCGTCAACGCGCTGTACGACGTGATCTCCGCCGACGCCGGCGCCAAGCGCGACTGGGACCGCTACCGCGCCCTGTTCCTCGACGGCGCACGCATGTCGGTGGCGATGGACTCCAAGGTGGCCAGCGGCATCATGGGCATGGACCCGGAAGAGCTGATCGCCCAGACCGAATCGGCCTACGCCGTCACCGGCTTCCACGAGATCCCGCTGGTGACCCGCGTCGAGCAGCACGGCCTGCTGGCCTCGGTGATGAGCAGCTTCGAGATCCGCCTGCGCCGCAGTGACGACAAGCCGCTGATGCGCGGCTTGAACCATTTCCAGCTGCTCAACGACGGCGAGCGCTGGTGGATCGTCTCCAATGTCGGCGTGATCGAGACGCCGACGTCGCCGTTGCCGAAGGCATGGCGGCCGGAACCCATGGGGTTTGGAGTAGCGAAATGAGCGTGCTGTTACCGGAAGATGGGCTGCGTCGCGTACCCTAGCGGCGTATGTCACAGATGGGACGAATCATATTCAGCACGAAGCGTTTGATCGGACGCCACCTTCTGACAAGCGACGTGCCGGCACTGCTCGACGTTTATGGTGACGCTGACGCAATGCGCTGGGTCGGCGACGGGCAGCCGCTGACCCAGGAGGACTGCAAGAGATGGGTCGAAGTGAGCGCAAGAAACTACCGCAGCCGCGGCTACGGAATGTCGGCAATCGTCGCACATGAAAGCAATGTGGTGGTCGGGTTCTGCGGATTGGTTCATCCGGACAACCAGCCCGAAGCGGAGCTCAAGTACGCCTTCGGTCGATCGAGTTGGGGTCGTGGATACGCCACGGAGGCGGCGCGGGCAATGTTGGCCTACGCCCACGGGCCTGTCGGGCTTTGCCGCGTTATTGCCACCGTCTATCCCGAAAACCTGCCTTCGCAGCGTGTTCTGCTGAAGGCGGGCCTGAAGCACACATCATCGTTGCCTACCGAAGATGGGAAGGTGGTCCTGTGCTTTTTGTCGGAAGCCGGAGAACGCAGTTGCGCACGCCTCCGGCGATGAGCACCCGCAAGTTCAGGAATATCGCCGGCGAAACCCTTCACGGACGTGCTCGGCAAGTTCCTTTGCAATGACGTTCGCCCCGGTATTGGGAAGCCTGATGTTGATATGGAAACTCGACAGCGCAGGAAGAGCGGCGTTGTCGAGTGCCGACAGGCGTTCAGGGACCGTCCTCGACAGGAAGGGAGCAACGGCCATGTCGGCCTCCAGCGTGGCGAACACAGGCTCGAGACTACCGACTTGGCAAATGGGCCGCCATTCGATGCCCGCCTTGTCCAAGGCAGCGACGGCGCTTGCCCTGAATCCGCAACTTTCCTGACCCAATGCCACGGACAGGGGACGGCGCAGCCAAGCTTCGCCGCCGTTCGCGCCTACCCAGACCAGACGATCGGTCAGGAGCCACTGATCGCGGCTGCCGCGCTCGGATTCCGTCATGAGAGCGAGATCGATGCTTCCGTCGCGCAGCGCGGTCCGCAACGTCGATGTCGTGTCGCTCACCAGCGTGACCAGTACGTTCGGATAGGCCTGACGAAACAAACGCAGGATGGGCGGCAGCAGCATGCCGACGATGTCGTGCGGCACGCCCAGTCGTACTTCGCCATTGAAGTCGCTGCGTCGCATCAGATTCACGACTTCATCATTGAGGGCCACCATTCGATATGCTGCGCCCATCAAGCGTTCTCCGGCACGCGTCAATCGAGCGGCGTCCGCACGGCGCTCGAATAGCTGTTCGCCGAAGAGTTGCTCCAGTCGCTTGATCTGCTGGCTAACCGCTCCCTGGGTCAGGTTTACGATCTTGGCTGCCGTGGCCATCCGGCCGGTTTCAGCGACGGCAATGAAGGCGCGCAAAACGCCGATGTCGATGTCACGCAAGACGGGCATGGCTATTAGCAAACCTAATGATGGCCAGAAGTAAAATTGGCTTCTCTACTATTGGCCATGGCCCGTAGGATCGCAACACCTCCAGCACGAGCAAACACATGCCCTTGGACGTACTTGCGTGCGGCGCCTTCGTGCTCGCGGCGACGGCGCTGCTGGGCTCGCCGGGACCTGGCATTGCCGCCTTGGTCGCAGTGGGGCGCGCAAGAGGATTCCTGGGCGGCCTTCGCTATTACGCGGGCCTGCAAGTTGGGTTGGCGCTCGCCGCCGGAATAGCCGCCGCTGGAATCGCTTCGGTACTGCAGGCGCTCCCGGCTGCGATGGCGGCGATGACGATCAACGCGACCATGTATCTGGTCTATCTCGCGTGCCGGATCGCCACTTCTCCTGTCGGCTCCGCCCGCAAGGAAGGGGTGCCGTCGACTTCCGCGATGGCAGGGTTGCTGCTGGGAGTCGTCAACCCGAAGGCATTCGTGGCATTTGCTTCGCTGTTTGCTTCACAAGCGATCGTCAGGAGCAGTCCTCGGGAAGACATCATGGTCAAGTGGACGCTTTGCGTGATCGTCATGATCGTCGTCGATTTCGCGTGGCTGCTCGCAGGCGTGGCGCTCCATCGCTCGACCCTCAGACCGGAGGTTGAACGTGCTCTCAATCTGTTCCTCGCGGCGGCCATAGTGGCTGCTGCCGTACTGGCCTTGGCCTGAGCGACGCCTCGACCATCAACAGAGCAGGGAATGACTCATGGCGACAAGACATAACACTGTTACAGCCGTTCCGGTCCCGGCGGAATCCGTGATCCTGGGCGTATATCCAACGACCGATTTGGCCGACGCCTACGCCATCGAACTCCCTTCAAGCGCAACCGAAGACCCTGAAACGCTCGCGCGGTTCGTCTTTTCCCAGAAGTCCGCCGTGGTCGCTGGCCTGCTGGCAATCCGGGATGCCTTGGTTGGAATTTTTGGCATCAAGACGACCAGGCAGCTCAAGTCGCATGAGCGCGAAGACAAGTCGACCCGAGTCGGAATGTTCAGGATCTATAGTTCCGGGAGGTCGGAAATCGTTCTCGGGGAAGATGACAAGCACCTGGATTTCAGGCTGTCCCTCATGTGCTGCAATCAGTCGCAGAACACGCGGCGGGTTGTCCTGTCGACGGTCGTCCACTGTCACAGCCGGCTTGGGCACATCTACATCCGGCTGATCTCGCCCTTTCATCGCGTGATCGTCAAATCGGCGCTTCGGCGTGCAGCGCGCATGGGGTGGCCGCAAGAAGCGCCAAGCCCATGACCGATTGAACCTTGGATGACAACACGGCAGTGCAGCGAGTCGGCCGGCGCGCGCCGGCGCATCGCCGTCGGCCGGCCAAGTCATCCATGCCAGCGAGCCTTTCCCCTTCCAGCATCTTAGCGCACCGGGGGCTTGCGGCAAGCCCCCCGCCGTATCGCTTAATCGCCAGCTGAAAGCCGGAACCCATGGGGTTTGGAGTAGCGAAATGAGCGTGCTGTTACCGGAAGATGGGCTGCGTGTGGACGTGGAACCGATGGTTGGACCCGCCGTGCGGTTGCGGGTACCCGATGCAGGGAGATGCGATGCGTCGGCGGCAAGGTGCGCGGCGCGGACCGGAGCGTGGCGATGACGGACCATGCAGTGGTGATTGCGGGAGGCGGTCCGACGGGACTGATGCTGGCGGGCGAGCTGGCATTAGCGGGGGTCGACGTCGCCATCGTCGAGCGGCGCGCCAGCCAGGACCTTGCCGGCTCGCGCGCAGGCGGTCTGCACTCCCGCACCATCGAGGTCGTCGATCAGCGCGGGATCGCCGATCGGTTTCTCTCGGAGGGACAGGTGGTGGCCCAGGTCGGGCAGTTCTGCGGTGTCCCTTTGGACATCAGCGACTTTCCCACCCGGCATCCCTACTCGGTCGGGCTGTGGCAGAACCACATCGAGCGCATCCTGGCCGAGTGGGTCGGCGAGCTGGCGGTGACGATTTATCGCGGACGCGAGGTGACGGGTTTTGCGCAGGACGACGCCGGCGTCGACGTCGCGCTGTCCGACGGCCGGTCGCTGCGGGCGGAGTATCTCGCCGGGTGCGACGGAGGACGCAGCCTGGTCCGCAAGGCGGCCGGCATCGAGTTCCCGGGGTGGGATCCGACGACGAGCAGCCTGATCGCCGAGGTCGAGCTGGCCGAAGCGCCGGAATGGGGCATCCGCCAGGACACGATCGGCACCCATGCCCTCGGCAGGGTGGATTACGAGATCCGCGACGGCAAGGTGGTCTACGCGGATAGCGGGCCGGTACGGGTCATGGTGACCGAAAGGCACCTCGGATCGACGAGCGAAGCACCCACCCTGCGCGATCTCAGCGAGGCGCTCATCGCCGTCTACGGGACCGATTACGGGGTCCACAGTCCCACGTGGATCTCCAGGTTCACCGACATGACGCGGCAGGCCGCGGCCTACCGCGACCGGCGGGTGCTGCTGGCCGGCGACGCCGCGCACGTGCATTCCCCGGATGGCGCGCAGGGCCTCCAGATCGGCGTGCAGGATGCGGTGAACCTGGGATGGAAGCTGGCCCAGGTGGTCAAGCGGACATCCCCCGACAGCCTGCTGGATACCTATCACGCCGAGCGTCACCCGGTCGCTGCCCGCGTACTGCGCACCACGATGGCGCACGTCGCGCTCCGCCGCCCGGACGAACGCACGGCGGCGTTGCGCGACACCGTTGCCGAGCTCCTCGGGGCGGACGAGTCTCGCAGGCGATTCGCCGCGATGATGTTCGGCCTGGACATCCGTTACGACCTCGGCGAGGGGCACCCGCTGCTCGGGCGCCGCATGCCCGATCTCGACCTGGTCACCGCCAACGGCCCGCTGCGGGTCTTCACCCTGCTGCACGGTGCCCGGCCGGTGCTGCTCAACCTCGGCGAGCCCGGCGGCTTCGACATCACGCCATGGGCGGATCGCGTTCAGTCGCTTGACGCCAAGTACGACGGCACGTGGGAGCTTCCCGCACTCGGGGCGGTCACTGCGCCCACTGCCGTGTTGGTCCGGCCCGACGGATACGTGGCCTGGGTGGGAGAAGGCACGGACCTGGGACTTGCCGACGCGCTGACCGCCTGGTTCGGACCGCCTGCTGCGGCGTAGCACGTCCCAGCCCGTGCCAGTGGCACGGGCGCGCCAGCGCACGCCGGACTGGCGCTTAACGCTTCCGCTCACGCGCCGCGCTCTTCGCGCGGTCGTGTGTCGTGGATTGCGGGGCAGCTTTCGCCGCGGTACTTCTGATCCAATCGATCATGAAGTGGTATGCCTCCGGAGCCTTGCCAGGATAATCGAGGCCGTGGCCGCCTTCCGGGAATACCCGGTACTCAAAATCAGGATAGCCATCCTTGATCAACCCTTCGAGACGCGAGACCGACAGCTCGACCGGAATGCTGTCGTCGCGGCCACCGAATACCCAGAGTGACGGGAGCGACAGGTTCGACAGCACGGTACGCGGATCGAAGTCATCCGCGCGATGCGGCACGGACCTCATGTGCTCCCGCATCTCCGCGGCATAGGTGTACATGGAGAAGTCCTGGAGCTTCTTCGCGAATGCACTGAAGTGCAGTTCTTCGCCCAAGGTGCAAACCGGCCCGCTCCATAGGACCATGAACGCCGTATCCGGCGATCTACTCGCAGCGATCGGAGCGACCCAACCGCCCTGGCTGATGCCTATCAAGCCGGCAGGAACTCCCTTCAACCGAGGATGTCCGCCGACGACACGGAGGCCTGCCGCAGCATCCTCTGCCAGAAGAGTGAAGGCAGCCACATCGTCTCCGTCCTGGAAAACGCCACCCGACTTGCCGGTGCCTCGCTTGTCGTATGTCAGCACAGCGAATCCATCGTTCGCAAGCACCTGCGCCAATGCCGTCATCCGCAAGCTGTCCTGTCTTGCGGACCCATGGACGAGAACCACTGCCGCCGTGGGAACGTCCCTTTCAGGAATATACAAGGTTCCGGACAAGGGAACGCCGGCATTTCCGAACACGACTTCCTCGGATGCAGCTGAAGACCTTGCCTCGCCATGCACGGCGAGGCAGAGGGACAGCAGCACCCCACTCATGACCGCAGCAATACAAGATCTCTGATGATTCATGCCAAAGACTCAAAGAATGGTGTCATCGGCAAAGAATGGTGTCAGGGGCGGTTTCACGCGGTGACGGGTCCTAGGTGGCTATGGCGTGAAGGCGTCCCACACGCTGCGTTCCAGCTTTTTGCCGTGATGTCGCTTCCACCACGTACCGTACAGCAGGTAACCGGCTGGTACGGCGATTCCTGCGAATAGGCCCCACCAGAACAGCGTGGCCAGGAATGCCGCAAACCAGTGCGCTTTCCAGAGCTGTGATCTTTCAGTTCGATGTGATGTATCGTGATTGGCTCAGAAGGACGAACGGCGCCGGGGACAATTTCCGCGGAGAGATTTCTGCGCATTGCTCACTTCGCAATCAGCAACAGCAATGACCGCGCCTGCAGTCCGTACAACGTGCCCTCCCCGCCGATGAACGCTTCCGAGCCCGGCACGACGACGGCATTCGGCCCTTCGTTCCAGGTCGCCGTATCGGTGACCCGATACCACTGCTTCCCCGCTCCCGGCCACGGGAGGTTGAAGTTCACGTCCCCGGACCAGCCGTTGTAGGCGACGTAGATCGCGCTGGCGGGATCGCCGAACTCGCTGCCGTCGATGCGCCAGGCGATGGCGTGGTTGTTGGGGTTGGTGAAGTAGGCGGTGTCGGCCTGGGCGCCGCCGGGCTTGAACCAGCGCAGCTGCTCCATGACGTTGCCGTTGTTGTCGACGCCGGAATAGAAGTTGGCCGGGCGCAGCGCCGGGTGCGCCTTGCGGAAGGCGATCAGGCGGCTGGCGAAGGCCTGGTGGTTGGTCTCGGTGGCGTCGCGGGTCCACAGCAGCCAGTTGGCGGGGGAGTCGAGGTTGTAGACGTTGTTGTTGCCGAACTGGGTACGCAGGGCCTCGTCGCCGCCGGTGATCATCGGCACGCCGGCGCTCAGCATCAGGAAGGCGAGGCCGGTGCGCGCGGCGCGGGTCTGGTGGGCACCGATGCCGGCCTGGTCCCAGCTGTGGTTGTTGTCGTCGCCACCGTCGGAGGGGCCGTAGGGCCAGGGCTGGTTGTTCTGTTTGGTGTTGTAGGCGTACAGGTCGCCCAGGGTGAAGCCGTCGTGGGCGACCATGAAGTTGATCGAGTGCCAGGGCCTGCGGCCGTCGTCGCCGTAGAGGTCCGACGAGCCGGCGAAGCGGTTGGCCAGCTCGGCCGGGGGCACGGCCGCCACGCCCATCTGGTTCTGCTTCTTGCGCAGCGAATCGCGGTAGATGCCGTTCCACTCGGCCCAGCCGCTGGGGAAGCCGCCGACCTGGTAGGAATTGCCGCCGATCGCCCACGGTTCGGCGATCAGGTCCAGGCCGGCGCCGCCCGCGGCCGGCCGCGGCGGCAGTTCGGCGACGATGCGGTTGAGGGCGTTGCCGGCGTCCATCTTGTCAAAGTTGAAGCAGCCGTGCTGGCAGGTGTTGCCGAGCACCGAGGCCAGGTCGAAGCGGAAGCCGTCGACGCCGAGGGCGTCGCGCCAGTAGGCGAGCGAGTCGACGATCAGGTTCTGGGCAATGGGATTGCGGGTGTTGTAGTTGCCGCCGACGCCGGTGTTGTCCCAGGAATATTGCCGGTCGGCGGTGAGCGAGTAGTAGGTCGGGTTGTCGAGGCCGCGCCAGGACTGCAGGTTGTAGACGGTGAGGCCGTCGCTGCCGCCCCAGGCGCCGCCCTCGCCGGTGTGGTTGTAGACCACGTCGACGTAGACCTTGATGCCGGCGTCGTGGAACGCCTTGACCATCGCCTTCCATTCGCGCGTAGGACCGCCGGGCGTCCTGTCGGAGGCGTAGCGACGGTCCGGCGCGAAGTAGTTCAGGGTCATGTAGCCCCAGTAGTTGTCGCCGGCGGTGGAGGCGGGGTCGACGTCGTTGGTGTCGTTCTGGGTCTCCTGCACCGGCAGGAACTCGACCACGGTGACGCCGAGGCCGGCGAGATAACCAGCCTTGAGGGCCGCGCCTGCATAGGTGCCGCGCAGCGCGGCCGGCACGCCGGTGTCGTTCTTGGTGAGGCCGCGTACGTGCACCTCGTAGATCACGTCGTCCTTCAGCGCGCGCGTCGGCTTGCTGCCGGTGGACGTGGCGACCGGCGCCAGCACGATGCCCTTGCTGGCGCAGGGGCCGCTGTCCTTGTTGCGATGCGCGGCGCCGCTGGCGTAGACGGTGCCGTCGGTGCAGGCGGGCGTGAGCGGGTCGTGGCTGATCTCGAGCGCGTACGGGTCGATCAGCAGCTTGTTGGGGTTGAAGCGGTTGCCGGCGGCGTCGACGTCGGTGACGAAGCCGATGCCGCTGCCCTTGGTCCAGCCGCCGTTGTACGGCCAGTTGGGGCCCCAGGCGCGATAGCCGTAGTAGACGGTGCCGGTGATGCCGTAGGTGTTCTTGAGCGTGGCCACCGAGGCGGTCTTCGACCAGACGTTGCTGGCGGCGTCCTTGGTGAGCACGTAGCTCACCGCCTGCTGCGCGCCGGCAGGCGTCTTGTAGATCCAGACCTCGATGCGCGTGGCGCGCGAGGAATAGACGCGGAAGGTGATGTTGGATTGCGACGCGTCGTATCTGGCGCCGAGGTTGTGGGTGTTGATGGCGGCGTGCGCGGCGGGTGCCGGCGCGAGCGACAGCACGAGTGCGGACAGCAGGCAGGCGATCGCGCCGCCGGACAGACGTATCGGATTGAACATGGAAGCACCCCTCCCAGGAAGCCGAACGCGCGCAACGGCACGACGACGCGCCAGTGCCATTGTGTGCCGGTGTGCAGCTGCACAATGCGGTCAAACGGGCCGATGCATTCGTATTCAGTGCTTGCGTCGCATGGCCTGATCCGCCCCGGTTCGGCGTTGGACCCGAGGCATGGGACGCCAACCGTCCCGCAACGGAGATCACCATGCGCTCGACTATCTGCCTGCTCCCGGGCCTGGCCCTGCTGGCCGGCATCGCCGCTGCCCCGGCGCCGGTACGGGCCGAGACCTATCACACCTGCACGGGTTTCATCGACTCGCTGCCGGCCACCATCAACACCCAGGGCACCTGGTGCCTGCGCCATGACCTATCCACTTCCATCGCCAGCGGCAGCGCGATCACCGTCGCCACCAATAACGTCACCATCGATTGCAACGACTTCAAGATCGGCGGACTGGCCGCCGGGGCCGACACGCTGGCCAATGGCATCGTCGCTAACAATCGCTTCAACGTCACCGTGCGCCATTGCAATGTCCGCGGGTTCCTCGTCGGCATTCGAACGCTTGGCGGCGGCGGCCATCTGATCGAACGCAACCGCGTGGATGCCAATACCCTGAATGGGATGCGGGTTGCCGTGGGTCCGGGGTCGACCGTTCGTGGCAACCTGGTCGTGGACACAGGCGGCGCCGGCCCCGGCGTGCTCGCGGGGGAAGCGACCGGCATCTATGCCGGCCATGGCGTGCACATCATCGACAACACCATCAGCGGGGTGGCGCCGACGCCCGAAAGTGGCAGCGCTACCGCCTACGGGATCTATACCGAAACCAATGGCGACGGCACCGTCATCGAAAACCGCATCCAAGGCCTGGCGGCGGCTGGCGCCGGGAGCGCGCACGGCATCTGGAACAACAACTCCGGCCGAACGTTCGTGAGCAGCAACAAACTCAAGGGCGACGGGGCCACAAACAGTGTCGGCGTGCGTTGCACGAACATCCAGGCTACCGCGCACGACAACGCGATCGCCGGCTTCGCCACCGGGGTTCTCAACTGCCTGAGCAGCAGCAACATCGTCAACCCCAACTGATCCGCGCCGGGAGGACCGACCACCGTCGATCTCGTTACGACGGTGGCCGGCTCGTCGATTCGAGGCAGCGGCGTTGCAACCGCCGGCTGTCTAGGCCATCTCGCGCCGCGAAACCCGGATCAGAGCCTGGGGTTTCCCCTGTTTTCCTGCAGTCAATTCGACGGCTTGGCTACTCCCCCCTTTGAAAAAGGGGGGTTGGGGGATTTGCTTGGTGCCCGACCAAGTAACAGCAACAGCAAATCGCTTCGCGATTCCCCGCCCCCGCGCAACGCGCGGGGGCGCTCAAGCCGCCGCAAGCCTGCGGCTTGCAAGCGGCGGCTTTCGCCCCCCCTCGATCCCCCTTCTCCGAAGGGGGAAGACAAGCCGAAGCAAATCGCTGCGCGATTTTCGGGGCTCGCGTACGCCTCAGAAGGCGAGCGAGACCGTCACCCGGTAGTTGCGTCCCGGTTCGCTGTAGCGGCCGATGCCGTCGTCGGTGGCGTAGCCGTACAGGTACTCGAACGCCTCGCCGACGTACAGATCGTTGGGGTGCGTGACCGCCACCAGTTCCAGCCCGTCGCCGCGCGGCGCCAGTGCGGTCTGGTCGGGCGCGCCGACGCTGACGTAGGTCTCGGCCAGGGTCAGCGACTGGAAGTTCGACAGCACCTTGGCGCCTGCCGGGATCTCCACCGCGGGGTCGCGCGAACTGGTCTGCTCGCCGTCCAGTTCCCAGGTGCGGAACAGTGCGCCCAGCCGCGGGCCGGTACTGAAGCGGTAGGTGCCCGCCTGCTCGCCCAGGCGGTGTTCGACCACGGCGCGGGTCTTCATCAGCCGCACCGTTTCCGGCGTTGCGGCCGTGCCGTCGGGACCGGTGACCTCGAAGCGGCTGTCGTCGAAGACGACTTCCGGTATGAAGAAGGTCTCGGCAAACGACGCATCCAGCGTCACCCAGCTGCCCGGGCGGGTCTCGAAACTGGAAGGCGCCAGGTAAGGCGTATGCGCGGACGACGGAAGCGCAGCACAGGCCACAAGCGTGGCCAACAGCAATCGCGATCTCATAGGTGGGCCCCAGGCTGGTGAACTGCTGGCGACGCAACGGATGCGCACTGCTGGCTGACGGGCCGCATTCTAGACGTAAATGAGAATTGTTACGAGCACCAAGCGAGTAATTGCACCTTCGAATTCCAACCGGACTCGCCTTTTTGCATCGATCCTGCAGGCTTTGTTCGAGGCGCCCAGGGGGTTGAGTGGTTGTTCTTCGGGCATATATCGTGCATAATTCGTGCGTCATCGACACGAGAATACAATGCATGAGTGCTGTCATGGTCTCTCAGGGCAGTCTTGCGGAAACCTTCCGCGAGCCCGGTCGCCCCTATTTGTCGCCACATCGAATCGGCGAAGCTCTTGGTCTTCAGATCCAGGGCCTGGCTGAACGCGCACGCGTCAGCCGCAACACTCCTGCGGCTCGGCCCCAGAACGAAAGCCTGCAGCACTACCTCCGTGAGGTCGTCCGCGTCCTGGCTGCGGCCGAGGATACGGCTGGCGGCGACCGTACCAAGGCGATCTTCTGGTTCATGAATGAGCCGCTGCCGGAGTTCGACTACCAGACGCCGGACGCGCTGGTGCGGATGGGCAAGGCCCAGGTGGTCATCGACTACATCGAATCGATAGCCGGCGGTGCCACCGGATGATCCTGCGCGATCTGGGCGAAGAGGAAGCGCTCTATCGCATCATTGCACCGCGCTGGTCGCACGCGCCCACCTCCGGCGCGGGTGCGGCGCTCAAGGGCGGTCGCTTCAACCGGCCGGGGCTGGAAGCCCTGTACCTCTCGCAGACGGTGGAAACCGCCATCGAGGAGTACCGGCAACATGCGCGCCTGCTGCCACCGGGCACCATCATCACCTTCCTGGTCAGCCGGCTTCGTATCGTCGACTTCTCGGCCGGCTACGGCGCCGGCACCTGGGACCCATTGTGGTCGGAGTACGGCTGCAACTGGCGCCAGATGGCGTTCGAGCGCGGGGTTGAACCTCCGTGTTGGGTGCTTGGCGATCTGGCGCTGGACGTGGGTGCCGATGGAATCGTCTTTCCATCGCTGGTCCATGACGGCGGAACGAACCTGGTCCTGTTCAACTCCAGTTCGATCCCGGCTGAGGCGCTGCGCGTATTCGATCCGCAACGTCAATTGCCACGTGACACTCGATCCTGGGGCGCCGACCAGGGATAGCGCGCCACGTCTGCGTGCTCCACCCCGGCTGGGCGGCTGCGGCACCGGCTCCCCGTCCCGGCGCAACCCGGCGACGGGCATCTCGATCGCCCAGCGGATCGCCGGCTCGAGCTGACCTCCTCTTCCCCGCACCCTGCGCATGCGCATGCTTTACTAGGCCCATGACCCGTTCCTCCACCGCCTTCCTGTTCGACCTCGACGGCACCCTGGTCGACAGCGTCTACCAGCACGTGCTCGCCTGGAAGGAGGCGCTGGATGCGGAAGGCGTGGAGCTGGCGGTCTGGCGCATCCACCGCAAGATCGGCATGAGCGGCGGCCTGTTCACCAACATCCTGCTGCGCGAGACCGATCTGGAGATCACGGAGGAGCGCCTGGTGCGGCTGCGCCAGCGCCACGCCGACGCGTTCAACCGCCAGGCCGCGCAGGGCGCCATCCGTCCGCTGCCCGGCGCGCGCGAACTGCTCGCTTTCCTGCAGGACAGCGGCATTCCCTGGGCCATCGCCACCAGCGGCCGCATGGCGACCGCCGCCGCCAACCTGGAGGCGCTCGGGGTCGATCCGGGCAAGGTCCCGGTGGTGACCCGCGACCAGGTCCGCCACGCCAAGCCCGACCCGGACCTGTTCATCGCCGCCGCCGAACGCCTTGGCGTGGATATCGGCCACTCCCTGGTGATCGGCGACAGCGTCTGGGACATGCTCGCCGCGCAGCGCGCCCGCGCGCTCGGCGTCGGCCTGTTGTCGGGCGGCTACGGGCTGGAGGAACTGGAGCGGTCCGGCGCGTTCCGCGTCTACGAGGATCCCGCGGACCTGCTGCGGCACGTGGACGAGGTGGCGGCGCGGGGATAGGCCGTCCGGCCTGCGCGGAGGTCACGGCGGGATCACCACAGGCCGCCCATCCTGAGCCCCGGTCCAGACACGAGGAGATCCCACATGGGCGTTCTGAGGATGTTCGCGGTCGGCGCGATCGGCTATCTCGCGTATCGGGCATGGCAGCGGCGCCAGGCCGGAACCGGCCAGTCGTCGCTGCAGGACGATGACGGCCAACGCACGCCCCCGCACGGCGATCCGATATTGGCCGGTGCGGCGATGGACGAGCCGCCGGCGCCGCGCGCCGCCGCACATTCGAGTCGCAGCTTCGGGGAGCCCTGAACCGCGGTGGCGTGGTCACGACCGCGCCCGACCCGGACCTGTTCATCGCCGCCGCCGAGCAGCGCCTCGGCGTGGCCATCCGCCGCTGCCTGCCAATCGGCGACAGCATCGAGGACTGCCCGCCGCCCAGCGCGCCGGTGCGCCCGGGGCCGGGTTGCCGGCGCGTCTCCTCAGCCGCCGTAGTTCCAGGTCTGGGATTCGCCGCCGTGGCTCCTGGTCCGCCAAAGGGATCGCGACAGATCCTCCTTCGACCGGTTGCGCGACAGCAGCTGTCCACCGACTTTGGCGGTACTGGTCGTCTCCACCCGCGCCCTGCGGCCGTCGGGCGAAATCTCACCCGGGCATCGGCACCTCACCGACTGGATGCCACGGCCGATTCCGGCGAGCATTGACCGTGCCCGCAGGCCAGAGTGTCCGTATCCCCCACACACAGGAGAAGCAGGCATGGCAGGACAGGTACTGGCCGGAAAAACGGCGATCATCACCGGCGCGAGTTCGGGCATCGGCCGCGCGGCGGCGTTGCTGTTCGCGCGCGAGGGTGCGCGGCTGGTCGTGGGCGCCCGGCGCAGCGATGCGCTCGCGCAGCTGGTCGACGAGATCGAACGGGCCGGCGGCGAAGCGGTCGCCTGCGCCGGCGACGTGCGCGACGAGGCCTACGCCGACACCCTGGTGGACACCGCCCTGGCGCGCTTCGGCACGCTCGATATCGCCTTCAACAACGCCGGCAGCACCGGTGCGATGGGCCCGGCCACCGACATGACGCTGGCGGACTGGCGCGACACCCTCGACACCAACCTGACCAGCATGTTCCTCGGCGCACGGCGGCAGATGGCGGCGATGCTGGACGCCGGCCGCGGCTCGATCATCTTCACCTCGACCTTCGTCGGCCACACCGTCGGCATGCCCGGCATGGCCGCCTACGCGGCGGCCAAGGCTGGCGTGATCGGCCTGAGCCAGGTGCTCGCCGCCGAGGCCGGCCCGCATGGCGTGCGCGTCAACGCCCTGCTGCCCGGTGGCACCGACACTCCGGGTGCGCGTGATTTCACCGAATCGCCGGATTCGCGCGCGTTCGTCGAAGGCATGCACGCGCTCAAGCGCATCGCCGACCCGGCCGAGATCGCCGAGGCCGCGCTGTTCCTCGCCTCCGATGCCTCCAGCTTCGTCACCGGCAGCGCAATGCGCGTGGACGGCGGGCTGTCGATCAACCGGACTTAGGCGATCACGCGCATCCTTGCACTCTCTTCTACCAGGCCCGGAGAGGCACGGGGCAGGCGGGCCCTCGCCCTCGGCGGCTTTGCCGCCTTTCCCTCTCCCGCAGGCGAGAGAGGGAATGCAGGCCGTCAGACGGTGACGGGATTGGCCTTGTCGGTATCCAGCTTGTATAGCTTGATGGCCCGCGACACATCCTTCGCCGTCATCTTGCCGTCCTTCGCCAGCGCGTCGATGGCGGCGTGGGCGATGTAGAACCGATCCACCTCGAAGTGGCGGCGCAGGTTGGCGCGGGTGTCGGAGCGGCCGAAGCCGTCGGTGCCCAGCACGGTGTAGTCCATCGGCACGAAGGCGCGGACCTGGTCGGCGAAGGCGTAGACGTAGTCGGTGGCGGCGATGGCCGGGCCCTGGCAGCCTTCCAGCAGGCTGGTGATGTAGGGCTTGCGCTTGTTCTTCGCCTCCGGGTTCAGGCGGTTGTGGCGGGCGGCGTCCAGGCCGTCGCGGCGCAACTCGTTGAAGCTGGGGCAGGACCAGATGTCGGCGGTGACGCCGAAGTCCTTGTCCAGCAGCTCGGCGGCGGCGATGGCCTCGCGCAGGATGGTGCCCGAGCCCAGCAGCTGCACGCGGTGCTCGCCCTTCTTCGGCTTGCCCGCGTCCTTGAGCAGGTACATGCCCTTGATGATCCCCTCGGCGGCGCCCTCGGGCATGTCCGGGTGGGCGTAGTTCTCGTTCATCAGGGTGAGGTAGTAGTACTCGTCCACCTGCTCTTCCAGCATGCGCTGCATGCCGTGCTGCAGGATCACGGTGACCTCGTAGCCGAAGGTGGGGTCGTAGGCGCGGCAGTTGGGGATGGCGCCGGCCAGCAGGTGGCTGTGCCCGTCCTCGTGCTGCAAACCCTCGCCATTCAGCGTGGTGCGGCCGGCGGTGGCGCCGAGCAGGAAGCCGCGCGCGCGCATGTCGCCGGCCATCCAGGCCAGGTCGCCGATGCGCTGGAAGCCGAACATCGAGTAGTAGATGTAGAACGGCAGCATCGGCAAATCGTTGGTGCTGTAGCTGGTGGCCGCGGCCAGCCACGACGAGAACGCGCCGGCCTCGGTGATGCCCTCCTCCAGCACCTGCCCGGCGGCGTCCTCGCGGTAGTACATGAGCTGGTCGCGGTCGACCGGCTTGTACTTCTGGCCCTGCGGGGCGTAGATGCCGAGCTGGCGGAACATGCCTTCCATGCCGAAGGTGCGCGCCTCGTCGGCGACGATCGGCACCACGTGCGGCGCCACCTGCTTGTCGCGCAGCACGATGCCCAGCGCCTGCACGAAGGCCATGGTGGTGCTGATGGTGCGCTCGCCGGTGGACTTGAGCAGGCGGTCGAACACCTCGAGCTTCGGCGCCTTGAGTTGCTGCGTGGTCTTGCGGCGGCGCTGCGGCAGGTAGCCGCCGAGCTGCTTGCGGCGCTCCTTGAGGTAGTTGACCTCGTCGGACTTCTCGCCCGGGTGGTAGAACGGCACCTGGCCGTCCTTGAGCTGGTCGTCGTCCACCGGGATCTTGAAGCGGTCGCGGAAGGCGCGCACGGCGGCGTCGTCGAGCTTCTTGGTCTGGTGGGTGGGGTTGAGCGCCTCGCCGGCGCTGCCCATGCCGTAGCCCTTGACCGTCTTGGCCAGGATCACGGTGGGCTGGCCCTTGGTCTTGACCGCGTTGTCGTAGGCGGCGAAGACCTTGTGCGGGTCGTGCCCGCCGCGGTTGAGGCGCCAGATGTCGTCGTCGGAAAGGTTGGCCACCATCTCCGCGGTCTCGGGGTATTTGCCGAAGAAGTTCTCGCGGGTGTAGGCGCCGCCGAAGGCCTTGCAGTTCTGGTACTCGCCGTCGACGGTTTCCATCATCAGCTTGCGCAGCATGCCGTCCTTGTCCTTGGCCAGCAGCGGATCCCAGTAGCTGCCCCAGACCAGCTTGGTGACGTTCCAGCCGGCGCCGCGGAAGCCGCCCTCCAGCTCCTGGATGATCTTGCCGTTGCCGCGCACCGGGCCGTCCAGGCGCTGCAGGTTGCAGTTGATGACGAACACCAGGTTGTCCAGGCCCTCGCGGCCGGCGACCGAGATCGCGCCCAGGCTCTCGGGCTCGTCGGTCTCGCCGTCGCCCAGGAAGCACCACACCTTGCGGTCGGTCTTGGGGATCAGGCCGCGCGCTTCCAGGTACTTCCAGTTGCGCGCCTGGTAGATGGCGGCGATCGGTCCCAGGCCCATGCTCACCGTGGGCGTCTGCCAGTAGTCAGGCATCAGCCACGGGTGCGGGTAGGAGCTGATGCCGCGGCCGTCCACCTCCATGCGGAAGTGGTCGAGCTGCGATTCGTTGAAGCGGCCCTCGAGGAACGAGCGCGCATAGATGCCGGGCGAGCTGTGGCCCTGCACGTACAGCAGGTCGCCGGGGTGCTCGCCCTCGGGCCCGCGCCAGAAATGGTTGAAGCCGACGTCGTACAGGGTGGCGGAGCTGGCGAAGCTGGCGATGTGGCCGCCCAGGTCGCCGGGCTTGCGGTTGGCGCGTACCACCATCGCCATCGCGTTCCAGCGGATGATCGAGCGGATGCGCCATTCCAGCTGCGCGTCGCCGGGCATCCGCGGCTCGAGGTGCGGCGGGATGGTGTTGATGTATTCGGTGGTCGGCGCGAACGGCAGGTGCGCGCCGGCGCGGCGGGTGAGCTCGACCATGTTGTCGAGCAGCTGGTGCGCACGCCCGGGGCCGTCGGCGTCGATGACGGCCTTGAGCGACTCGACCCACTCGCGGGTCTCGGTGGGGTCGGGATCGTTCTGCAGGATGTCGTTGAGCCAGTTCATGTGGGGGGAGCGCTCCGCCGCGGCCCGCCGGCCGCGCATTGGTCGTGAAATTAGAGTCGGGATTCTAGCAGGCGGTCGCGGCGGGACTGCCTGTCCGCGGGACAGTGGACGGGGAGCGTGGTGCGGGCGAGCAACACGCTGCCGGCCAGCACCGTGCCGGCGGCGCCGATGCCGGTCCACGCGGCATAGGCGCCGCTCACCGGCAATACGGTGAGCGCGCGTCCCAGCAGCCATACGAATAGCGCCAACGACAGCAGCGACGCCACGCTCCACAGCGGCCGCGTGTAGCCCTGCGACAGCTTCATGGTGATGGCCCAGACCACGTCGGCCAGGCCGGCGGCGACCAGCATGATCGAGGCGGTGGCGGGATTCATGCGCGCGACCCGTTCATGCCGCCTTTTCCAGCCGCAGCGCCTGCGCCACGCTGTCGCGGCCGCGCACGCGTTCCAGGTATGCGGCAAGCGCGGGCCAGGCGGCCAGCGGCATCTTCAGCGGCCGGGTCCAGTCGGCCACGGTGAACAGGTAGGCATCGGCAACGCTGAAGGTCTCGCCCAGCAGGTACGGATGCGTCTGCAGGTGCCGCTCGACATGCGTGAAGCGGCTGTCGATGCGCTGGCGCGCCACCTGTGCCGCCTGCTCGCCGTACTCGGGATGGAACAGCCACGGGCTGAAGGACTTGTGCAGTTCGGAACTGATGAAGGTCAGCCATTGCTGCAGCGTGGTGCGTTCGCGGCTGCCGGCGGGCGGCGCCAGGCCGGCTTCGGGCGCGAGGTCGGACAGGTACTGCAGCATCGCGACGCCTTCGGTAAGCAACGAGCCGTCGTCGAGCTCCAGTACCGGCACGTAGCCGAGCGGGTTGATGCGGCGGAAGTCGCTGCCGTCGGCGACGAGCACCGGCTCGGGGCCGATGCGCACGCGCCGCAGTTGCACGTCGAGGCCGAGTTCGCGGATCGCGATGTGCGGGGCCAGTGAACAGGTGCCGGGGGTGAAATAGAGTTTCATGACGGTCTCCGTGACGGGAACCGCTAATCTTTGTGCACCGCCCCGCCCGGCCAACACGGCGGGCCGACAAGGATCGCTTGCGCATGCGCCACCATCGGCTGTCCCTGGAAGACCTGGAGCTGGTCCACGCGATCGGCGCGCATGGCAGCCTCACCGGCGCGGCCAGGGCGCTGGCGCTGGATCATTCCAGCGCCTTCCGGCGCCTGGCCGCGATCGAAGCGCGGCTGGAGGGCACGCTGTTCCGCCGCAGCCGCCGCGGCTATGCACCCACCGAGAGCGGAGAACTGGTGATCGCCGGCGCCGGGCGCATCCTCGCCGACAGCGAGCGCCTGCAGCGCGCGCTGGAAGGCCGCGACACGCGGGTCGAGGGCCGCATCCGCATCACCATTCCCGACACGCTGACCGGAATCGCGGCCGCGATGTGCGCCGCGTTCACGCGGAAGCATCCGGGCATCCGCTGCGACCTGATCGTCGGCAACCGTTTCTTCGACCTGCAGCAACCCGACGCGGAGGTCGCGCTGCGCGCCAGCGTTTCGCCGCCGGACGGGTTGTCGGCCACGCGGATCGGCACGATCGCCACCGCCGCCTACGCGCCTGCAGGCGAGGCCGGCGCGTCGTGGGACGGTCCGTGGATCGGGTTCGACGACAGCCTGGGCCACTTGTCGTCCGCGCATTGGCTGCGCACGCACGTGGCGGACGCCGACATCGCGATGCGGGTCAATTCGCTTCCCGCGGCATTGGCCGCGTGCCGCGCCGGCATCGGCCGCGCGCTGTTGCCGCGCTACCTGGCCGATCCGGCGCCGGAGGTGACGCGGCTTTCGCCGCCACTGCCGGAGATCCGCACCGACCTGTGGTTCGCGATCCACGCCGACCTGCGCCGCATCGCACGGATCCGTTTGCTGCGCGGCTTCGTTCGCGACTGGTTTCCGTCCCGCCTGGACGGCGGCTGACGCGCACGCGGATCCGGTCATCGCACGGCCTTAACGCCGGGCGTCGATCATGCACGGTTCCGCGGACACCAAGATGCGCCGCAGGCAACGCGGTCGCGCGACGCGCGCGGCTGCCGGCCGCAATGGCCCGGCGGTGATCCGCGGTCCGGGGAGCGGGGCCTGAGCCGTGCGCCGATGTCCCGAACGTCGCAATTTCACGGCTGGCGGTTCCATTCATCGATGTATTCCACGACTCGCTACAACCCGTTCCCGCAATGGCGGCTCCTCGCGCTGGGCGCGGCGATCGTGCTGATCGTGGTGGCGCCATTCATGCTGCTGCGCAAGGCGACGCTGGACAGCCGCGAGGCCTGGGAGCGGGTGACCCATACCCACAACGTGGCCGCCGCCATGCGCGCGCTGGCCTCGGACGTGCGCAGCCTGGAGGCAGGCGCGTTGGCGATCGCGGCCGGCGTGGACAACGCCTCGGTGCGCATGCGCATCGCCGAGAGCCGAGAGCGGATCGCACCGACGGTGCTCGAGGTGCAGCGCCTGACCCGCGACGACGCCGACCAGCAGGTGCGGATCGGCGCGCTGCAGTCCAACATCGCGCTGCGGGCGCACCAGGCCGATCGGATCGTCGACGCCGGTGCCGGCGCCTCCCGCGAAGCCATCGAACGGCTGGTGACGGACTACCCGATCCAGCGCCTGATCGAGGAGATCATCACCGAGGAACAGGCGCGGCTGGAATCGCGCCAGGCGCGGGCCGAGCGCATCGGCCAACGCGCGACGATGACGAGCTGGGCGGCGATGATCGCGCAGCTGCTGCTGCTCGGCGGCGTGGTCTGGTTCTCGGCGCGGCAGCTGTGGCGCCGCGTGGACGCCGAACGCACCGCATCGCGCGCCAGCGCGCGCGCCGCGGTGGTGCTGGACACGGTGCGCGAGCCGATCGTGCTGGTCGACGGCGCGATGCGGGTGGTGATGCACAACGCCGCCTTCTCCGAACTCTACGGGGTGGAGGAGGACATCCAGGACAGGCCGCTGGCCGCGATCGGCGGCGGCGCCTGGGAGGACGACGAGATCCTGCGCCGCCTGTCCGACGTGCTCACCCGCGGGCGCGAGCTGTGGGACCACGAGCAGCGGCAGCGCACAGCGGACGGCGTCGAGCGCGCGATGCTGATCAACGCACGGCGGATGCCGCTGCCCGACAGCGCCGACGCGGTGGTGCTGGTCACCGTGAGTGACGTGAGCGCGCAGAAGGACAGCGAACAGCGGATCCACGACCTCAATCGCCAGCTGCAGGGCAAGGTGGAGCAGGTCTCGGACGTGAACCGCGAGCTGGAGGCCTTCAGCTACTCGGTCTCGCACGACCTGCGCGCGCCGCTGCGGCACATCGCCGGCTTCGGCGGCAAGCTGGAACGGCACCTGGGCGATGCGGTCGACGCCAAGGGCCGGCATTACCTGGAAGTGATGGTCGGCTCCGCCGGGCGCATGTCGGCGCTGATCGACGACCTGCTGGTGTACTCGCGCCTGGGCCGCAGCGCGCTGCGGCTGCAGCTGGTCGACATGCAGTCGCTGGTGGCCGAGACGCGCGCGATGCTCGATGCCAACAACGCCGCCGACAACCCCGGCCATCGCATCGAATGGCGCATCGGCCCGCTGCCGGTGGTGACCGGCGACGAGAACATGCTGCGCCAGGTGTGGCTGAACCTGCTCGGCAACGCGGTCAAGTACAGCCGCGACCGCGAGCCGGCGGTGATCGAGGTCGGCTGCGTGCGCGACGACGGCAACCACCGCTTCCATGTGCGCGACAACGGCGCCGGCTTCGACATGAAATACGCCGACAAGCTGTTCGGCGTGTTCCAGCGCCTGCACGCGGCCGACGAGTTTCCCGGCACCGGCATCGGCCTGGCGAGCGTGCGCCGGGTGTTGGTCCGCCACGGCGGACGCATCTGGGCCGAGGCCGCGCCCGGCGAAGGCGCCACCTTCCGTTTCATCCTTTCCGCCGCGGGCGACGCGCCCGCACCTGACGGGACTCCGACATGACCGAGATCCGCACCATCCTGCTGGCCGAGGACAGTCCGCACGACGCCGAGATGACGATCGACGCGCTGCGCGAGGCGCACCTGGCCAACCCCATCGTGCACGTCGAGGACGGCGTGGAGACGCTGGACTACCTGCGACAGCGCGGCCGCCACGCCGACCGCGAGGAGGGCCTGCCGGCGGTGCTGCTGCTGGACATCAAGATGCCGCGCATGGACGGGCTGGAGGTGTTGACGGAACTGCGCAACGACCCGCACCTCAAGCGCCTGCCGGTGGTGATCCTGTCGTCCTCGCGCGAGGAGAGCGACCTGGTGCGCAGCTGGGACCTGGGCGTGAACGCGTACGTGGTCAAGCCGGTGGACGCGGACCGCTTCTTCGAGGCGGTGCGCACCCTCGGCCGGTTCTGGGCGGTGCTCAACGAATCGCCGGACGAGGACTGACGCGCCTCGCATTCCGTAGGAGCGCGCCATGCGCGCGATGCCGCGGGTGCCGGCAGGATCCGGCGGATGCCGCGATTCCGGACCGGCAGGCGCGCCGGTCGGCAGAATTTTCGGGCGGCGAAATGCCCGCGGCATCGCGCGCATGGCGCGCTCCTACGAAGAACCGTCGCTGCGGCGCGGCTGCAGGGTCAGCCGCCCCCGCCGCGCTGGGCCTTGCGGATCTGCGCCTCGACGGCGGCGATCGCGGTCATGTTGATCACCCGCCGCGGGGTGGAGGTGGGGGTCATGACGTGCGCGGGGCGGCTGATGCCCATCAGGATCGGGCCCAGCGCGACGCCGTCGGTCATCACCCGCACCATGTTGTAGGTGATGTTGGCCGCGTCCAGGTTCGGCAGCACGAACAGGTTGGGGCGCCCGGCCAGCGTGGTGTTGGGGAAGATGCGCCGGCGCAGGATCTCGTCCCAGGCGGTGTCCGCCATCATCTCGCCGTCGACCTCCAGGTCCGGCTTGCGCTGGATGAGGATCTCGCGCACGCGGCGCATCTTGGCGGCGCTGGGATTGTCGTGGCTGCCGAAATTGGAGTGCGACAGCAGCGCCACCTTCGGCTCGATGCCGAACAGCCTGAGCCGGTAGCTGGCCTGCAGGGTGCTCTCGGCGATCTGCTCGGCGCTGGGGTCGAGCTGCACGTGGGTGTCGAGGAAGAACCACAGGCCGCGGTCGTTGACCACGCCGGTCATCGCCGAGGTGCTCTGCACGCCCGGATCGAGCGGGAACACGCTGCGGATGTAGCCGAGCTTCTTGTGGAAGCGCCCGACCAGTCCGCAGATCATCGCGTCGGCCTCGCCGCGCTCGACCATCAGCGCGGCGATCAGCGACGGCCGCGAGCGCAGCAGGTTCTTGGCCGAGTCCGGGGTGACGCCGCGGCGCTCGGTGATGGCGTGGTACTGCTGCCAGTACTCGTTGAAGCGCGGGTCGTCGTTGATGTTGGTGAGTTCGAAATCGCGCCCGGCCTGCAGCCGCAGGCCCATCCGCTCGATCCGGTTCTCGATCACGTCGGGGCGGCCGATCAGGATCGGGAAGGCGAGTTTCTCGTCGACCACGGTCTGCACCGCACGCAACACCTGCTCCTCCTCGCCCTCGGCGTAGACCACGCGCTGGCGGTCGCTGCGGGCGCGGTCGTAGACCGGCTTCATCACCAGGCCGGTGCGGTAGAGGAACTGGCCGAGCCGCTCGCGGTAGGCGTCGAGGTCGGCGATCGGGCGCAGGGCGATGCCCGAGTCCATCGCCGCCTGGGCCACGGCCGGCGCCAGCATGGTCAGCAGGCGCTGGTCGAACGGGCGCGGGATGATGTAGTCGGGACCGAAGGTGGGGGTGTCGTCGCCGTAGGCGCTGCCGAGGTCGCTGGCCTCGATCTTGGCCAGCCCGGCGATCGCCTTGACGCAGGCCAGCTTCATCGCCTCGTCGATGCCGGTGGCGCCGACGTCGAGCGCGCCGCGGAAGATGTACGGGAAGCAGAGCGCGTTGTTGACCTGGTTGGGATAGTCGCTGCGGCCGGTGGCGATGATGCAGTCGGGGCGCACCCGCTTCGCCTCCTCCGGCAGGATCTCCGGGTAGGGATTGGCCAGCGCCAGGATGATCGGGCGCTCGGCCATGGTGGCGACCATCTCCGCCTTGAGCACGCCGCCGGCGGACAGGCCGAGGAAGATGTCGGCGCCCTCGGCGATGTCGGCCAGGGTGCGCTTGTCGGTGTCGCGGGCGTAGCGCTGCTTGTCCGGATCCATGTCGCCGCGGCCGGTGTACAGCACGCCGTGGCGGTCGACGGCGAGGATGTGCTCGGGCTTCATGCCCAGCGCCACCAGCATGTCGAGGCAGGCGATGCCGGCGGCGCCGGCGCCGGCGGTGGCGAGTTTCACGTCCTCGATCTTCTTGCCGGCGATCTCCAGCGCGTTGATCACCGCGGCGCCGACGATGATCGCGGTGCCGTGCTGGTCGTCGTGGAAGACCGGGATGTTGAGGCGTTCGCGCAGCTTGCGCTCGACGATGAAGCACTCCGGCGCCTTGATGTCCTCGAGGTTGATGCCGCCGAAGGTCGGCTCGAGGCTGGCGATGATGTCGACCAGCTTGTCGGGGTCGCGCTCGTCGACCTCGATGTCGAACACGTCGATGCCGGCGAACGTCTGGAACAGCACGCCCTTGCCTTCCATCACCGGCTTGCCGGCCAGCGGGCCGATGTCGCCCAGGCCCAGCACCGCGGTGCCGTTGCTGATCACCGCCACCAGGTTGCCGCGCGCGGTCAGCTCGCTGGCGACATTGGGATCGGCGACGATCGCTTCGCAGGCATGGGCCACGCCGGGCGAATACGCCAGCGCCAGGTCGCGCTGGGTGAGCATCGGCTTGGTGGCGCCGACCTTGATCTTGCCCGGGGGCGCGAGGCGGTGGTAGTCGAGCGCGGCGTTGCGGAAATCCTCGGCGGTTTCGGTGCTGCTGGGTTTTTCGGACATCGGCCTTGGCGCTCTGGGTCTGTGCACGGGATTCTAATGGCAAAGCCCGGATCGCCGGCGGGAGCGGCGTCCGGCCGGTGCACGGCAGGCGACACGTCCGGACGCCACTTCCGCACCCGGCGCGTGCACGGCCTGCGCATCGGGCAGACCGTCCCGCCCCGCGCATAACCTGCGGCTATGCGTGACGGGCGTCTTTTCAATGGCGCGCGCGCGGCGCGGTGCCTATGGTGGCCGCAGGGCCGGCGCGCTCGGCGGTAGCGCCGGCCCCACCCCGGAACCTGCCGACAAGGAATGCGTGATCCGATGTCCCGACCCGACGAAGCCCGCGCTCATTTCGATCCCGCGGCGGGCTGGCCGCCGCCGTTCCTGCTGTACCTGGGCAACGCGCACGACGACCTCGCCGCCAAGACCGCGCGCGGCCTGGCGTTCTGGCGGCCCGAGTGGTGTGTGGGCCAGTTCCGCGACGCCGACTGCCGCACCACGCTCGGCCTGGCCGACATGGATTTCGCGCAGGCGCGCGCCGCCGGCGTGAACACCATGATCGTCGGCGTGGCCAATGCCGGCGGCCGGATGGACCCGCGCACGGTCGCGCACGTGGTCGCGGCGCTCGACGCCGGCATGAACGTGGCGTCCGGCCTGCACGAGCGGCTCGGCTCCCATCCCGAGATCACGGCCGCTGCGCAGCGCAACGGCCGCGTACTGTTCGACGCGCGCGAGCCGCCGAGGACGCCGGTCGGCACCGGCGCACGCCGCGCCGGCCGTCGCCTGCTCACCGTCGGCACCGACTGCTCGGTGGGCAAGATGTACACCACGCTGGCGCTGGAGCGCGAACTGCACCGGCGCGGCGTGCGTGCGGATTTCCGCGCCACCGGCCAGACCGGGATCTTCATCGCCGGGCGCGGCGTGCCGATCGACGCGGTGGTGGCCGACTTCATCTCCGGCGGCGTCGAATGGGTCTCGCCGGCGCGGCTGGACGACGGCTGGGAGCTGATCGAGGGCCAGGGCTCTCTGTACCACCCGTCCTATGCCGGGGTGTCGCTCGGCCTGCTGCACGGCGCGCAGCCGGACGCGCTGGTGCTCTGCCACGAGCCCGGCCGCCCGCACATGCGCGCGTTGCCGCATTTTCCGCTGCCCGACCTGCGCGAGTGCCTGGAGGCCAACCTGCGCGCAGCGCGGCTGACCAACCCGGACGTGCAGGCGGTCGGCGTGGCGCTGAACACCTCGCGACTGGCGCCGGCAGCCGCCGGGCGCGCCTGCCGCGAAGTGGAGGACCTCCTGGGCCTGCCCGCGCAGGACCCGGTGACCATGGGCATGGACCGGATCGTCGATCGGCTGCTGTCGTGCTTCGGCGGCTGAGCGCCCGCCACCAGAGCTGGCCGCTGGCCGCGCCGTTCCGCATCTCGCGCGGGGTCAAGCATTCGGCCGAGGTGGTGGTGGTGAAAATCCGCCAGGGCGCCTTGAGCGGCCGCGGCGAGGGCGTGCCTTACGCGCGCTACGGCGAGTCGATCGACTCGGTGCTGATGCAGGTGCGCGCTGTCGCCGGCCTGGTGGAGGCGGGCGCGACGCGCGGGGATCTCGCGCGGGCGCTGCCGCCGGGGGCCGCGCGCAGCGCGATCGACGCCGCGCTGTGGGACCTGGAGGCGGCCGCCAGCGGCGAGGCGGTCTCCACCGCCCTCGGCCACGGCCCGCCGCAGCCGCTGACCACGGCGCTGACCGTCGGCCTGGACACCCCCGAGCGCATGGCCGAGGCGGCGCGGTCGCTGGCCGGCGCGGCGCTGGTCAAGATAAAGGTCGACGCGAGCCGTCCGGAGGCGCAGATCCGCGCGGTGCGTCGGCACTGCCCGGACGCGCGGCTGATCGTGGATCCGAACGAGAGCTGGAACATCGACCTGCTGCGCACGCTGCAACCGGTGCTGGCCGAGGCGCGCGTGGACCTGGTCGAACAGCCGCTGCCGGCCGCCGACGATGCGGCGCTGGCCGGGCTGGGCCCGGCGGTGCCGATGTGCGCCGACGAGTCCTGCCATGTCGGCGACGACCTGCCGCGCCTGCGCGGCCTGTACCAGGCGGTGAACATCAAGCTCGACAAGACCGGCGGCCTGACCGAGGCGCTGCGGCTGCTCGCCGCCGCGCGCGCGGACGGCTTCCGGATCATGGTCGGCTGCATGATCTGCAGTTCGCTCGGCATCGCCCCGGCGCTGCAGGTGGCGCGCGAGGCGGAGTTCGTCGACCTGGACGGCCCGCTGTGGCTGCAGCGCGACCACGCCGGCGGCGCACGCACGCGCGCCGGGCTGCTGTCCCCGCCCGAGCCGGGGTTCTGGGGCGAACCGGTACCGCTGGCGTTGCGGGGCGCACGATGAGGCGCATGCTGGGCGGCGCGCTGCCATGCGCAGCGCTGGCGGCCTGCGCTGCTACGGACCAGACTACCCGCGCGCGCGCCGACCTGATCATCGCCGGCGGCCGGGCCGCGCGTGCTGCGGCACCGGCTACGGCGGGAACCTGTCCAACCCAACCCGGAGTTCCGGAACCATGACGCATGCTTGAACTCGATGCGGTACAGACGCTGGCCCTGGGAGGCCTGACCCTGTTTCTCGGCTATGCGCTGTGCCGCGCGATTCCGGTGCTGTCGCGCTACAACCTGCCCGCGCCGGTGATCGGCGGGCTGGTGGTGGCGCTGGCGGTGCTGGCGGCGCACACGCAGGACACCGTGCTGTTCACGCTGGACACCAGCCTGCAGACGCCGCTGATGATCGCGTTCTTCACCACCATCGGCGTCAACGCCAGCGTTGCGCTGCTGAAGATCAGCGGCCGCCAGGTGTTGCTGTTCCTGGCGCTGGCCAGCGGCTTCGCGGTGGTGCAGAACCTGCTCGGCATCCTGGTCGCGACCGGCTTCGGCCTGCACCCGCTGTTCGGGGTGCTGGCCGGATCGACCACGCTGACCGGCGGGCCGGCCACCGGGCTGGCGTTCGCGCCGCTGTTCGAGGAAGCGGGCGTGGCCGGCGCCGAATCGGTGGCGCTGGCCTCGGCGATGGCCGGCATCGTCTGCGGCGGCCTGGTGGGCGGCCCGGTGGCGACGATGCTGATCCGGCGCTTGCGCCTGCGTACGCCGGAGTCGTCACCGGACGCTGCGATGGTGGCGGCGATGGCGACCGTGGACGGCGACGGCGATCCGGCCCCGGACGAGGCGGCGCGCGAGTTCGGCGCGCTCAAGAGCATCGTGGTGATCCTGGTGGCGATGTGGCTCGGATCGTGGGTCAGCGCCGGCATCTCCGCGACCGGACTCACCCTGCCCGCCTACGTCGGCGCGATGCTGGTGGGCGCGCTGATCCGCAACATCGACGATCGCACCGGCTGGATCGGCCTGCCGGTGCGCACCACCGACCTGATCGGCAACATCTGCCTGGCGCTGTTCCTGGCGGTGGCGCTGATGAACCTGAAACTGTGGGAGCTGGCCGGCCTGGCCACGCCGCTGCTGGTGAACCTGGCGCTGCAGGTCCTGATCGTGGCGCTGTTCTGCGGCGTGGTGTTCCGGCTGATGGGCCGCGACTACGACGCGGCGGTGATGGGCGGCGGCTTCGTCGGCTTCATGCTGGGCACCACCGCCAACGCGATGGCGGTGATGCGCACCCTGGTCGAGCGCTACGGCCCGGCGCCGCGCGCGTTCCTGGTGGCGCCGCTGGTGGGTGCGTTCTTCATCGATTTCACCAATGCGCTGGTGATCACCGGGTTCATCAACTTCTGGCACTGAGCCCGCGCCGCCGGACCGCCGCGGCACCGGCGCTGCTGGCCGCCGCGCGCGCGGTGGCCCGGCGCGGCATGCTCCATAAGTGGTAACAGGCCCTAGAATCGGCCGATGCGCTTTCGCCAGATCGAAGTCTTCTACGCCGTCTACACCACCGGCTCCATCAGCGCCGCCGCGCGCTCGCTGCATGTCTCGCAGCCCTCGGTCAGCAAGGTGCTGCACCACACCCAGTCGCAGCTGGGACTGACGCTGTTCACGCTGGTGCGCGGCCGCCTGGTCGCCACCGACGAGGCGCATGCGCTGTTCATCGAGGTCGCCGAGATCTTCAAGCGCCTCACCTCGCTGCAGAAGACGGTGAGCAACATCAAGAACCTCGGCGGCAGCCACATCCGCCTGGCGGTGGTGCCCTCGCTCGGCCTGCACGTGGCGCCGCTGGCGATCATGCGCTTCCGCCGCCAGCACCCGGAAGTGACGTTCGACGTGCAGACGCTGCACCACGACAATCTGTTCGAGGCGCTGTACGAGCGGACCTGCGACATCGCCGTGGCCTACGACCCGCCGGCCCATCCGCGCATGCAGCGGCGCGAACTGGACACCGGCGAGCTGATGCTGCTGTTCCAGAAGGACAGTCTGCCGGACGTGGGGAAAAGCGTGCCGCTGCGGCTGTTGGACCGCCAGGACATGGTGGGGTTGACCACCAGCGGCCCGGTCGGCGACCTGTTCGCGGGCGAGGTGCAGCGCCACAACGTCTCGATCCGCGAGGTGGTCTCGAACCAGACCTTCTACATCGCCGCCGCGCTGACCCGTTGTGGCGCGGGGATGGCGGTGGTGGACGAATTCACGGCGCGCGCCAGCATCGACCGGGCCACCGCCTTCCGCCCGTTCGATCCGGCGATCCGCTTCAAGGTCGAATGCGTGTACCTGGAGGACCGCCCGCCGTCGAAGGCGGCCGACGCATTCGTCGCCATGCTCGCCTCGACGCTGCGCGAAATGCGCGTCACCACGGAATGACCGTGCCGCGGCGCATTGCCTTCGCCGCCCTGCCGCGGAATTCCGTGCTCAGGAGAAGAAGACGCCGCCGTTGACGTCGAGGTTGGCGCCGTTGATGAAGCTGGCGGCATCCGACGCCAGGTACAGCGCCGCGTCGGCCGCTTCCTCGGCACGTCCCTCGCGCCGCAGCGGCGTGGCGTTGGCTACCGCCTGGCGCACCTCCGGCTTGGTGAACTCGTCGTGGAAGCGGGTCGCGATCAT
Source organism: Luteimonas salinilitoris (assembly GCF_041300785.1). Lineage (NCBI taxonomy): Bacteria > Pseudomonadati > Pseudomonadota > Gammaproteobacteria > Lysobacterales > Lysobacteraceae > Luteimonas > Luteimonas salinilitoris. The sequence goes on along the minus strand of NZ_JBFWIB010000007.1, from coordinate 158,443 downwards.
GCCGCAGCACAGCGCGTTGATGCGGATGCCGCGCGGGCCGAGTTCCTTGGCCATGGCGCGGGTGAAGGTCATCACCGCGGCCTTGGAGGTGGCGTAGATCGCGGCGCCGGGGCCACCGCCGTCGCGCCCGGCGAGCGAGGCGAAGTTCACGATCGCTGAACCTTCCCGCATCAGCGGCGCCACCGCCCGGGTGGTGAGGTACACCGACTTCAGGTTGAGGTCCATGACCTTGTGGAAGTAGGCCTCGTCGATCTCGGCCAGCGGCTTCCGCGCGACCATGCCGCCGGCGACGTTGAGCAGCAGGTCGACGTGTTCGCCGAACGCGGCCCGGGTTGCCGCGACGAGTCCGGCGACAGCGTCCGCGGAGGTCACGTCGGCGCGATGCACGATGGCGGTGCCGCCGTCGGCCTCGACCTGGCGCAGGGTGTCCTGCGCGTTCGCCTCGTCGTTGGCGTAGTTGATGCACACGCGCGCACCCGCCGCCGCCAGCTTCAGCGAGATCGCGCGGCCGATGTCGCGGCCGCCGCCGGTCACGATCGCCACCTTGTTGTTGAAGTCCATAGCGTTGCTTTCCTCGGAATGTTGAGCGGCAGTCACTTGCCTGCCGGGGGGCCGTCGAGCTTCCTGATCGGGCCGGCGATCCACCAGATCGCGATCAACGACAGCGGCACCAGCACCGCGACCAGGATGAAGATGGGAGCGAAGGATTGTTTGGTCATCACCGGCACGAGCCAGGTCGTGACCAGGGTGCCGGCGACCGCCGCCATGCCGCCGATGCCGGCGAGCGATCCGACCGACCTGCCGTGGAACACGTCGCTCGGCAGGGTCTGGATGTTGCCGATGGCAACCTGGAAGCCGAACAGCACCGCGGCGATGGTCAGCACCGCGAAGACCGGTTGCACGGCCAGCACCGCGCCGAGCAGTCCCGGTGCCATGATCGCGCCGCCGACGGTGATGCTCCATTTGCGTGCGCGTTCCACGCTCCATCCGCGGGCGATCAGCCGGCCCGACAGCCAGCCGCCGAACAGGCTGCCGAACATGGCGCCGACGTACGGCACCCACGCGAAGAGGCCGATCTGCTTGATGTCGAAGCCGAAGGTTTCCGCCAGGTAGATCGGCAGCCACGCCAGGAACAGCCACCAGATCGGGTCGAGGAAGAACCGCGCCAGCACGATGCCCCAGCTCTGGCGATGCGACATCAATCCGCGCACGCCGGGCGCATAGACCGGCTGCACGGCGTCGCCGGCATCCTCCGGTGCGTCCAGGATCAGCACGCGCTCGGCTTCGCTCACCCAGGGATGGCGATCCGGGCCGGAACGGTAGATCACCAGCCACGGCAGCAGCCAGACGAAGCCGAGGGCGCCGATCACCACGAAGGTGCTCTTCCAGCCCAGCGACAGGAACAGCAGCGCGATCAGCGGCGCGGAGACGACCGAGCCGAGCGACGCCCCGGCGTTGAAGATGCCCTGCGCGAACGCGCGCTCCCGCGACGGGAACCACTCGGCGATCGCCTTGACCGCACCCGGCCAGGCGCCCGCCTCGCTGATGCCGAGCATGGCGCGGAACACGCCGAACGACAGGATCGAACTGGCGACGGCATGCAGTGCGATCGACACCGACCACGCCGCGATCGACAGCGTGAAGCCGAGCCGCACCCCGATGATGTCGAACAGCCGCCCGAACCCGAACTGGCCGGCGGCGTAGAACAGCATGAACACGGTGACCAGCAGCGCGTAGTCTTCCTTGGTCGCGCCGATCTGGCCGGCAATCTCCGGCCACATCACGGCGAGTGCGTTGCGGTCGATGTAGTTGACGATGGTGGCGACCGAGATCAGGCCGATGATGATCCAGCGCACGGCGGAGCGTTGCTTCACGGCATTTCCTCGGTCCGGGGTCGGTTGCTGCCGTCGTCGCCCGCCCGCGCGTCGAAGCGGGCATACGCGCCGGTCCAGGCATAGGTCCGGCCGTCCGCGGCCACGCGGTGGGCGCGGCCGGCGTCGGCATCGTCGGCCACCGCAAGCGCCAGGATGGCGCCGGAGGCGAGCGTCAGCACGATGACGTCGGCGTCCTCGCCGCGGACATGGACGACGCCGCGGATGCGGCTGTCGGCGCCGTGCACGGTCTCGGCGGTGCCGTCGTAGGCACCGTGCGGTTCCAGCACGCTAAAGAACGCGGCGTCGGTGCGGCCGTCCATGCGCCGCACCAGGGCGGGCTCGCGGCGCAGGTTGAACTCGGGATCGTTGGCGCCGCTCTCCACCAGCAGCGCGCGCGTCGGCGCGCTGGCGCCGAAGCGGTAGGTGTAGAAGCGGCCATCGAGCAGCCAGGTCAGCGAGCGGGTCCGGTCCGAGGCTTCGCTGTCCGCGTCCACCCACAGGTGCTGGTAGCCGTTGGCCTCGCCCAGCACCGGGCGCTCTTCGATGTTGCGACTTGCCTCGAACCCCACGGTCATGACGTGGCCGTTGAAGTGCAGCGGCAGGTCGTAGCGCGCCGGCCCTGCGCCGTCGACGCGCAGCAGATCCACCACCACGGGGAACGGCAACTCGGGATGCGCCACCAGCGCCTGGGTCCGGGTGAACGCGACGCCGTCGTATGCGCCGGCCATGCGCGCCGACACGATCTGCACGCCGTCGGCCACGTCGAACAGCAGCGGTGTCGGCGCATGCGCCTCTCCCCGCTTCCAGTCGCCGTCGAAGTGGCTGCGCTCGTCGACCACCAGTGTGTTGTGCGCGATCGTCTGCTTGGCCCAGCTGCTGTTCTCCGGCAGGTAGGTGCCGCCGGACTTGGCCTCGACGTTGAGGAAGCGCGCGGCGCCGTAGTCGGTGACCACGCGCTGGCCGTTGTCGTAGAACAGCCAGTTCAGCCTGTCGAAATGGCCGTGGCCCATGCCCTGCGAGGTGTTCTTCATCACCAGCGCCTGGCCGTCCTCGCCGCCCTCGCGAAGGATCGCCAGGCCGCCGCCGTTGCCTTCGGCGCCGTCGCGCAACATCATCGAACGGAACCGGTAGGGCTCGGCACGGCCCGCCGCCAGCGCTTCCGCCACGCCCAGGCCCTCGGGCGTCAGCACGGTGCGCCCCTGCCGCTGCGCGATCGACAGCAACCGGTCGTCGCCGCTGCGCGCGTACACGATCGCGATCGCGGCGACCAGTTCCGCGGTGTCCAGGCCCTTGTCGAGCATGGCGTCGTTGATGGGGAAGAAATAGCCGGCGTAGCTGCTCTGGATCAGCGCATCGACCGCCTTGAGCAGCACCCCGTCCTTGTGCGCGAAGATCTTCCGCTGCGGCTCGTTGCGCGCGATCGCGTTGGCGAAGATCACGAATGGCGCCAGTGCGTAGCGCTGGTAGTAGGGGCCTTCCTCGTAATAGCCGTCCGGCGAGAACAGGTCGTCGATCTGCTTGAGGAACCCGGCCTCGCCGTCTCGCGACAGGCCCAGCAGGGCCTTTTCCACCATCTCGCGATCGCGCAGTACGTAGCCGGTCATGCCCACGCCGGCGACCGCCCAGGTGGCGTGGTTGTGGATGCGGTTGAAGTTCTCCGGCGTTTCGTCGGACAGGAAACGCGCCGCGCGCCGGAACAGCGCGTCGACGCGACGGCGGTCCCGCGGATCGAGGGTTTCGCGGATGGCGTCGTAGCCCTGGATGGCGTGCACCAGCCACACCGAATCGTTCAACGTCTGCCAGAACAGGCGTCCGGGGATCTGGCCGCGGCCGGCGGGATGCGGGCCGAGGGTTGGATACAGGCGCGCGTAGGCCAGCAGCAGGTCGCGCGCGAAATCCGCGTAGGCGCGGTCGCCGGTCAGGCGATACAGGGTGCCGGCGCCCTGGATGACCAGGTAGTTGCGCTTGTGCTGCTCGTGGGTGTAGCCGCCGCCGGGGTCCTTCGGCTGCGGCACGACCACGCCTTCGGCCATCGCCGCGCGCACGCTGCGGGCGACGCGCGCCTGTTCGCCCGCGAACAGCGGGTAGCGCTTGCCCTCCTCCCGCATCCGCTGCCACTCCGGCGCGGAGACCAGTACCGGCGCCAGCACATCGGATGCGACCGCGGACGCGGACGCACCCGCCTGCGCCGCGCGCGACGGGCCGACGGCGCCGTCGGCGCCGTCGGCGGCGAGCAGCGCGGCGGCGAGCAGCACGGCGCCCCTCATTGCAGCGTCACCGCGGGAACGTCGGAGCGGATCTCCGGAGTGCCGTCGAACCCGTTGCGCTCCGCCACCAGCAACGGCGTGCCGACGGTGCGTTCGAACAGGACCGCGGCGCTGTCCTTGAAATCGTTGCCGACCAGCACGGCGCGCTGCACGCCGTGCAGGCGCAGCGAGGCGCCGGACCGGGTGCCGATGCGATCGAAAGTGGAGTCATGGACGCGGATCTTCGGTCCGAAGGTGCTCTCGTCGGTGCCGCCGCGGTACAGGTCGACCACCGCGCCGCCCACCCGGTGGAACCGCGACGCCTCGATCTCGACCAGTTCCACGTTGTAGGTACCGCGGTCGTCGGTCTCCGCGGCGGCCGACAGCACGTTGCCGCTGATGTCGTCGACCTCGACCCGGCGCAGCACGATCGAATCCGCCATGGTGTCCTTGCCGGTGGCGATGACGTCGAAGCCGCGGTTGACGGTGAGGCCTGCGATCCGCAGGTCTTCGAGCACCAGCACGTAGTTCGCCGCGCCGGAACCCGGAGGCACGCGGATCACCGCGTTGCCGGCCTGGTCGGGCGCGGTCTCCCCGACGATCGCCAGCCGGCCGAGTTTCAGCGAGCCGCCGCGCTGGATCTCGAACAGCGTCGAGCGCGAGAAGGCGATCGTCGCCACGCCGTCGCGCGGCCCGTACAGCGACAGCGGGCGATCGATCTTCAGCACCTGGTTGATCACGTAGCGGCCCGGCGCCAGTTGCAGCCTGTCGCCCGGGGCGGCGGCGGCCACGGCCGCCGACAGCGTGTCCTCGCCCGGTGCCACGCCGCGCTCGCTGCCGCCGTCGATGGCGGCGACCGGGATGTCCTTCGGATACCACGACACGCCGACCTCGTCGCGCGGGATCGGGCGCAGGTCGCGGCGCGCGCCGGCGTCTTCCGGCTGCGCCGGCACCTGCAGTCCGGTCGCCGCGCGGGTCATGGCGACCTCGCGGCCCTCGATGCCGCCGGGGATCCGCGGCGACGCGGCCGGGCTCTGCACGTTGCCTTCGAAGGCGATGCCGCCCATGTCGCCGAGCACCTCGACCGGGTCGCGCTCGGCCGCGATCAGGTTGCGGGCGAAGCGGCTGTCCACCGGCGCGGCCGAGCGCTCCTCGTCCATGCCCAGGCCCAGCAGGATGCTGCGCACGTCGACGAAGGTGTTGTCCTCGATCACCGCGTCGTCGACCCGGGTGTAGCGGTTGAGCGGCGAGTCCGGCACGCCGTACATCACGCTCAGCGCAGAACCGAAGCCGTCGCCGGCCAGGCCTTCCAGGTAGTTGTTGCGCACCGTCTGGCTGCGGTTGATGACGCGGATGCCGCCGGTGTGCGGCTTGTTGCCGCCGAGGAACACGTTGTCCTCCACCAGGTTGCCGTCGCCGTGGCGCAGCACCATCGCCCCGCGCGACTGGAAGAAGACGTTGCCGCGATAGACGTTGCCGCCGGACTTGTTGGAGACGATCTCGACCTCGCCGTCGCAGTGCTCGAACCAGTTGTACTCGACCGCGGTGTGGGAATCGGAAAGCGAGTCGTGGCTGGTGCCGACGCGGATGGTCTCGCCGCCGTTGGAGCCGAGGTTGGGGCGCGGACCGAACCAGTTGTGGTCGATGCGGTGGCGGTTGTCCAGCCCCTGCTGCTCGTCGCGGACGACCACCAGGGTCGTGCCGGCATTGGTCTTGCCGACGATGTGGTTGTGGTCGAAGCGGTTGTCGTGTCCGTACAGCGCGACCCAGTGGTCGGACAGGCGGCGGTCGGGGTTGTTGAAGCGATCGATGACGATGCCGGAAACGCGGCTGTGGTTGGCGCGCTGCTCGCGGGTGCGGCGGAAGGAGACGACCTCGCCGGTCGGCGACCAGCCGTCGCGGAACACCAGGTCGGAGACGTGCAGGTGTTCGCCGGCCATCCGCAGGTTCGACCGGCCGGTGAGGATCACTTTTCCGGGTGTCTGCGCGGTCAGGGTGATCGGCCGTCCCGATTCGCCCTTCCCGGTCAGTACGACCTGGAAGTCGCGCCATTCCCCGTCCGCAAGCACCAAGGTGTCGCCGGGCTGCAGGGAGTCGACGGCGTCGGCGTATTCGGCCTGGGTGGAGACCCGCAGCGACCGTCCCTGTGCCGCGCTTGCGGCCGCCGGTATCAAGATGCAAAGGGCCACCAGGCTGCAGCGCAGGCGCCAGGATCGTGTCGATGGAATGTCCCGCATCTCGTTCCTCCGCGCCCGGCTGCCGTTCGCTGCACCAGCAAGTGGTCAGGCCAATGAAGGTTATCTGGTCCGTACATCCGGCGCAAACTTTGCTGCACCCGCACATCAAAACTCGCCAAAATGGCCTAGCCAATGAATTAGTGCGATTAAATCTACCAATTGTTTGACATTGGCCGGCAATGGGTGAAATCTCCCGTCGAGCCCGACTACGGGCGCCAAATCCGGAGGGAGCACATGCGTCGCCAGCAACAGGTTGCCCGCGTTCACCCGATACGACCCTCGGCGCTGCGCAATGCGCTGTTCTGCGCCATTTGCGCCGCGTTCGCCGCCCAGGCGGCGCAAGCGCAGGGAACGCCGGCCCAGCCGCCGCCGGCCGGCCAGCCTACCGAACCCGTGCAGACGCCGACCCCCGAGGGCCAGGACGCCACGGAACTCGACGCGGTCGTGGTCACCGGCATCCGCGCCTCGATCCAGTCCTCGATCCAGAACAAGCGCGATGCCACCGTGGTCTCGGACGCGCTGTCGGCCAAGGACATCGGCGACCTGCCGGCGCTGTCGATCGGCGAGGCGATCGAGACCATCACCGGCGCGTCCACCCACCGCGAGAAGGGCGGCGCGACCGAGATCTCGATCCGCGGCCTGGGGCCGTTCCTGGGCTCGGCCAGCTTCAACGGCCGCGAGGCGACCAACGGCAGCGGCGACCGTTCGGTCAACTTCAACCAGTTCCCCTCCGAACTGATCAATACCGTCGAGATCTACAAGACCCAGCGCGCCGACTTCATCGAGGGCGGCATCGCCGGCACCATCAACATGGAAACGGTCAAGCCGCTGTCGTTCGGCGAGCGCCGGATCCAGTTCGATGGGCGGGCGACCTACCCGGAATACGACAGCAAGCTCAACGACGGCGAGGGCATCGGCTGGCGCGGCACGGCCAGCTACCTGGACCAGTTCGAGTTCGCCAACGGCGGCAAGCTCGGCGTCTCGCTCGGCGTGCAGAGCCTGGAAAGCAGCAATCCGGAGGAAGTGGCGGCCACCAGCTCCACCTGGACCGCCTGCGACGCGACGGTGGAACTGACTGGCAATTGCGACGGCGACATCACCGATGACATCCCGGGCAGCATCGTCCCGGGCGATCCCAGGGTGGGCAATACGCCGTTCTATCTGGTGCCAAATGGCCGCACCTATCGCCAGATCGTCGAGCACGACAAACGCGACGCGGTGTTCGCGGCGCTGCAGTGGCAGCCCAACGACACGATGGAGGTCAACTTCGACTACCAGTGGTCGGATCGGACCTTCACCGAGGACCGCAGCGAACTCGTACTTTCCGAAGGCAGGCGCGGGATCAGGAACGCGGTGTTCGACGAAAACGGCGCGCTGGAATCGTTCGACGGCCAGAGCGCGATCGAGGCCAATTCCAACTACAAGATCCGCGCCGAGGAATACGAGGGCGCGGGGCTCAACTTCCAGTGGCGGCCGAGTGCGGCATGGCTGTTCTCCACCGACCTGGCGTACTCGCACACCCTGCGCACCGAGAACGACTGGACCACGCGCCTGCGCGCCGACGACGAGGACATCGACGGCGAAGACGTGGCCGGCATCGTCGACTCGCGCCGCGTGAACTACCGCTACGACTATCAAGGCGATGTGCCGTCGGTGATCATCGATCCGGCCTTCGACATCACCCGCTGGGAGAACTTCGGCGACGTCCCGCGCATGCGCCGCGACGAACAGCAGCGCGAGCACACCCTGCGCGCGTTCCGCTTCGACGGCGCCTACTTCCCCGAGCGCGGCTTCCTCACCGCGGTCAAGGCCGGCGTGCGCCATGCCCAGTCGGATTATCGCGACTACGACGACCGGGTCGAGATCGAACTGGACCGTGACGACAACCTGGACCTGATCCGCGAGGCCAACATCGGCTGCCGGATCGACTTCCCGCAGGACGATTTCCTGGACGAGGCCGGCGGCAACACCATCGACCGTTGGGCGACCTTCGACTCGCGTTGCCTGTTCCGGGCGCTGACCGGGGTGGACGACACCGGCCGCAACCCGGACCTGCGCAACCCGGCCAACAACGACGTGGGCGAGAAGACGCAGGCGATCTACCTGATGGGCGAATTCGCTTCGGAGTGGTTCAGCCTGCCGGTCACCGGCAACTTCGGCGTGCGCTGGGTCAAGACCGACGTGCGCGCACTGGGCCTGCGCAGCGATCTGGACGTGATACGCAACGCCGACGGCAGCATCCGCCTGGAACCCACGGACGAGTTCGAGACCGAGGTCATCAAGGCATCCAACGACGTGCTGCTGCCCAGCTTCAACGCCGCGCTGGAACTGACCGAGGACAAGATCCTGCGCCTGGGCGTGTACCGCGCCATGGCCCGGCCCGACCTGAGCGCCATGGGCGCGGGCCGCGAAATCGACATCGAGGACGGCGAATTCGACAACATCGGAGACGCGATCGACGCCATTACCGCCACCGGCAACCCGCGCACCAGGCCGCTGCTGTCCTGGAACGGCGATGTCTCCTTCGAGTGGTATCCGAACCCCGACTCGCTGCTCGCCGTGGCGCTCTACTACAAGCAGTTCACCGGCGGCGAGATCCCGGTCCTGGTCGACGAGACGTTCGTGATCGACGGCGAGACCGTGGTGGTGCCGGTGGAGCAGCTCGACACCACCGACAGGAAGAGCGACCTGTTCGGCTTCGAGTTCACCGGCTCGCACCGCTTCTCCTACCTGCCTGCGCCGTTCGACGGCCTGGGCATCAAGGCCAGCTACAACTACGCCGACTCGAACTTCGAGAACCACGACCTCAGGCTCGGCGACCAGATCGACCCCGAAACCGGCGAGACCACGCCGGGGCTGGTCGAGCCGGCGAACATCTTCGGCCTGTCGAAGCACGTGGCGTCCGGGTCGCTGTACTGGACGTTGGGGCCGGTCGATCTGCAGGCGATCTACAAGTACCGTTCCGAGTACTACCAGCGCTTCGTCGGGGGCCCGTCCCAGAACCGCTATATCCAGAGCGGCAGCACGGTCGACTTCCGCGCCACCTGGCGCGCGAACGACCAGCTCTCGTTCTCGCTGGAGGCTTCCAACCTGACCGACGAACCGCGCATTTCCTACATGCCGGTGCCTGGCAATTTCCATGAGTACCATGGCTACGGACGACGCTATTATTTGGGTGTACGCTACCGCTTCTGAGCACCGGTGCGGTCCGGGACCCCGGTCCGGTGCGGTGGCGGATGCCCCACGTTCTCCAGAGTGCAGACGATCCCGAAATGTCCGAGAGCCGCCTTTACCAGTCCATCGTCGCGGAACTGCTGAAACTGATCGAATCGGGAGAATTCCCGCCGGGGTCGCGCCTGCCGGGGGAGCGCGACCTGGCCGAACGGTTCGGCGTCAGCCGGGTCACGGTCCGCGAAGCCGAGATCGCGCTGGAGGCCCGCGGCTGGATCACGATCAAGACCGGCTCGGGCGTCTACGTGAAATCTCGGCTCGACGCGCCGGGCGCGCTTCCCGACGTCACCGCGTTCGACGTCACCGCCGCGCGCTCGGTGATCGAAGCGGAGGCGGCTGCGCTGGCGGCCAGCCGGATCAGCGACGAGGAGATCGGCGAGTTGGAGGCATTGATCGCGGTCATGGCGGAGCCGAGCGCCACCGACCGGACGGCCGGGGAGGCCGACCAGTCGTTCCACATGGCGATCGCAAGGATCGCCGGAAATCCCGTCATCGAGCACTGCATCCAGCTGATATGGCGCATGCGCAACGACCTGCCGCGGGTCCGGCAGGTCTACGGCCGCGTCTGCCACAACGATGCCAGCGACCGGACGCGGGAACATGCGGCGATCCTGGCCGCATTGCGCGACCGGAATCCCGCTGCCGCCCGCACCGCGATGCAGAACCATTTCCAGCGCCTGTTCGAATCGATGCTCGAGGCCACCGAGAGCGATGCACTGGCCGAGGTCAAGCAGCGCATGCAGCAACATCGCGAACGATTCCTGGCGGCCACGCGGCTCTGATCGAGCGGCCGCGGGCGCAACCTGCGCTCGACGATGAAACCCTCCGGCGCCTTGCTGTCCTCCGGGATTGATGCCGCCGTCGGTCGGACATCGGGCTGGCGCGGCGAGGGAAACCGGGGATTGCCGCCGCCGCGGATGGCGCGCGGAGTCGGGCATACGGCCGGTTTCGGTCTCCCGCTACGTTTATTCCCGCATCCGGAGAAGCGCTCCCATTCCCGGCGCGGACACCGGAGCGGCGGTGGGAAAAGCCATCCCTCCCTCTCACCCCCGCGGTCCGCTCCCTCTCCCAAGGGACGGGGGAAGGCCCGAACCTGAGGTTCTTCCGCCGAACGGAGAAGGGAAGGACCTGGTGCCATGCCGCAAGCCGTTGATTCCGCTCGAGGTCACCGGATGACTATCACCGGCCGGGCGCTGGTCGCCGACCGGTCATGACCGGTCGGCCGCCGCGACCGGGAGTGTGGGCCACGGATGCCGCGTGGCGGCCCATCCGTCGATTTGCTGGAGACCCGCCATGAAACGCTTGCTCGTACTGCTCTACGGCGTCGTCAGCTATGCCGTGTTCTTCGCCACCTTCCTCTACGCGATCGGCTTCGTCGGCAACCTGTTGGTGCCGCGCTCGATCGATTCGCCGGCGCTCGTGCCGCTGGGGCAGGCGCTGCTGGTCGACCTGGGCCTGCTCGCCGTGTTCGCGGTGCAGCACAGCGTGATGGCGCGGCCGGCGTTCAAGCGCTGGCTGACCCGGTTCATCCCCGAGGCCGCCGAACGCAGCACCTACACGCTGGTCTCCAGCCTGGCGCTGATCGCGCTGTTCGCGCTGTGGCAGCCGATGGGCGGCGTGATCTGGCACGTCGAGAATCCGATCGGCACCGGCGTGCTCTACGGCCTGTTCGCCTTCGGCTGGGCGCTGGTGCTGATCTCGACCTTCCTGATCAACCACTTCGACCTGTTCGGCCTGCGCCAGGTGTGGCTGTACTTCCTTGGCAGGCCCTACACGTCGCTCAGGTTCAACACGCCCGGTCCGTACCGGTGGGTGCGGCACCCGCTCTACGTCGGCTGGCTGTTCGCGTTCTGGGCAACACCGACCATGACCGTCGCGCACCTGGTGTTCGCACTGTTGACCACCGCCTACATCCTGGTGGCGATCCAGCTGGAAGAGCGCGACCTGATCAAGGCGCATCCCGAGTACAGCGGCTATCGGCAACGCGTGCCGATGTTGATCCCCGGCCTCAGGCGCCGCGCCGCACGAGCCCGGGCCGCTGTCCACTGATCTTCTGCCCGAGGCGTGCGCGAATCATTCCCCCGATTCGCGCACGCCCGGCGGGAGGGGCGCCGCCGCACTTCGGCGGCGCTTTTTCCCGATCGCCCCGACACGGGAAAACCCTGCGATTCAGCGCTTCCCGTATTTGTCGTCCAGCCGCTTGTTCGAGGCCTTGCCCGCCACCTTCTGCTCGGCGTTCTGCGCCTTGCGGTGGGCCAGCTGACCCGCCGCGCCGGCCACCTCGTCGCGCAGCTTCAGGTAGCTGGCGAAACGCTGCGGGGCCAGCTGGCCCACCTCGATCGCCGCGCGCACCGCGCAGCCGGGTTCGCGCGCATGCGAACAGTCGCGGAACCTGCACTGCTCGGCCAGAGCTTCGATGTCGGCGAAATTCTCGGCGACGTCTTCCTCGCCGGTGGGCTTGAGTTCGCGCATGCCCGGCGTATCGATCAGGCAGGCGCCGGAGGGCAGCGGGATCAGGGCGCGGTGGGTGGTGGTGTGGCGGCCGCGTTCGTCGCTCTCGCGCACCGCGGCGGTCTTCATGCGCTCACTGCCGAGCAGGGTGTTGGTGAGGGTGGACTTGCCGGCGCCGGAGCTGCCGACCAGCACCGCGCTGACGCCCGGGCGCAACCACGCCTCGAGCGCGGCGACGCTGTCGCGTTCCTTGGCGTTGACCGCGAGCACCGGCACCTCGGCGCCGGCGACGTCGGCCAGCGCGGCCAGGGCAGCGTCCACGTCGGCGCCGGGCTTGTCGGCCTTGGTCAGCACCACCACCGGCTCGGCGCCGCCGCCGCGCACCAGCAGCAGGTAGCGTTCGATCCGGCGCGGGTTGAAGTCGGCGTCCAGGCCGCACACCACCAGCACCACGTCGACGTTGGCGGCGATCACCTGCTGGCGGTAGTGCTCGCCGGCGGCGCCGCGCTTGATCACCGTGCGCCTCGGCAGCAGCGCGACGATGCGCGCACCCTCCAGCAGCACCCAGTCGCCGACCGCGGCGCGCTGTTCGGGCGGCAGGGTCGCCCGCTGCCATTCCGGCGGCGACTCGACCGGAAAACCCGCGGACGGGCCTTCGGCCACCAGGTAACCGGTGCGGTGCTGCTCGACCACCCGCGCCGGCCGCGCCCGCGGGTGTGCCGCCAGCGGCGCGCGCCAGTCCTCCGGAACCTCCCCTCCCGCTACGGCCGACGGCCAGCCGATCGCGTGCAGCGCGGCGTCGCCGACGGCGGCGGGGCCGGGGTTCAAACGGATGCGGAAGTCGGTGCCATGCGGCGATTCTAGCGCCGACGCGGGCGGCGGGTGCTTGGCAATCCGCCTGTCAACTGCCACCATCCGGCGACGCCACCCACGGAATACGACGATGGGATGCGATCATGACGAACGCGCATACTGGCTGGCCGACCGGATCCTGCCCCATGAGCCGGCACTGCGGCGCTGGCTGCACCGCCTGACTTCGGCCCGGATCGAGGTCGACGACGTGGTCCAGGAAACCTACGGCGTGCTCTCCGCCCTGGGCAACGTGTCCCACATCCGCGACCCGCGCGCCTACCTGTTCACCACGGCACGTTCGATCCTGCTGCAGCAGGTACGGCGAGCGCGCATCGTGCAGATCGAATCGGTGGCGGAAATCGAGGCCATGATCATCCATCAGGATGAATCCCCGGTGGAGAGCGCCGTTTCCGACCACCAGCAGCTGTCCCTGCTCGCCGAACAGATCGCGCGGCTTCCTGGCAAGTGCCGCGAAGCCTTCGTGCTGCGCAAGATCCATGGCTGCAGCCAGCGCGAGATCGCGACGCGGATGGGCATCTCGGAGAACACGGTCGAGAAGCACATCGGCAAGGGCCTGCGCCTGCTGATGCGGGCGATGGCCGTGGAGGCCCCCGCAGCGAAGCAGCGCGGCGACGGGCCCGCACGACAGGGACTGCTGCGCCGGCCCCGGAACGGAGAACAGGCATGAACGCGTCACGGATCGACGACATCGCAGCGGACTGGGTGGCACGGCTCGATGCCGGCCCGCTGCCGCCCGAGTCGGCCGCCCTGCTCGACCGCTGGCTGGCGGAGGACCCGCGCCATGCCGGCGCGTATGCGCGCGCACGCGCCGTGTTCGCGCAGCTGGACCGCGCGCGCGCGCTGGGGCCGGGCTACGATCCGCGGCGCCATGCCCGCGACGGGGGGGCTGTGTCGCCGCGCATGCGGCGGCGCGGATGGATCATGGCCAGCGCGGCGACGGTGCTGCTTGCACTCGGGGCCGGCTTCGGCCTGCAACTGCTGACCGGCGGCGGCAGCACGTACGGCACGTCGCTGGGCGAAGTGCGGCACCTGCCGCTCGACGATGGTTCGACCATGAGCCTCAACACCGGATCCCGCGCGCGGGTCGTGTTTTCGGCGCAGGAGCGCCGGGTCCTGCTGCTGGAGGGCGAAGCGCTTTTCGACGTCGCCCGCGATCCGCTGCGGCCGTTCGTGGTGGAGTCCGGCGGCATCCGCGTGCAGGCGATCGGCACCAGTTTCACGGTGCGCCGCCTGCCCGGTGCGACGGTCGAGGTGACCGTGCGCGAGGGCGAGGTCCGGTTGCAACGGGCCGACGATCCGGAGGCGGCGCCGGCTTCGCTGGTTGCGAACATGCGCGCGCTCTCGATGCCGGGCAAGCGGCCACAGGTCCAACGAATCGACAGCAGACGCGTCGAGCAGCGCCTGAGCTGGCGCGACGGCATGCTGTCGTTCAACGGCGACACCCTGGCCGAGGCCGCCGCGGAATTCTCGCGCTACAGCCGCACCCGGATCCTGATCGAGGACGATGAAGTGGCGCGCCTGCGCGTCGTCGGGCTGTACGCCGCCAACGATCCGGGCGGTTTTGCGCAGGCGGTGGCATTGAGCCAGGGGCTCGATTCGGAGCGGGTGGACGGCGACGTACGCCTGAGGAAGCGCGCGCGGCACTAGCGAGATGGCGGAATCCCCGCGTTCATGCATCCAGATGCATGTGGCCGCCACCGTGCGGCCCCTCTCGACCATCACTCCGGGGAGGAGACCATGCGGAAATCCGCAATCCGCCATTCCGCGATCTGCGCCGCCGTGCTGCTGGCCCTCGCGGGCATGCAGGTGCATGCGCAGGTACAGGATCCACCGCCGGCCAGCGTCCAGCAGCGCAGTTTCGATGTTCCGGCCGGTACGGCCACCACCTCGATCCCGGAGTTCGCCCGACAGGCCGGCGTGCAGATCGTCGCGCCGGGTGAACGGCTGGCCGAACAGCGCACGCCGCCGGTGCGCGGCACCATGGACAGGCGCGCCGCGCTGGCGCAACTGCTGTCCGGCACCGAACTTCAGGTGGCGAGCGACGACGGACGCACCATCACCCTGACAGGCGACAGTACGGGCGTGGGGAACGGTGGCGTATCGGAGCCGCAGGAGACGCAGGGCGGTGGCGCCGACAATGCGCAGCCGCCGCCATCCGGACCACCACCCGTGGATCCAGCCGTCTCGCAGCCCCCGTTGCCGGCACCACGGCGCGAACGCGTCGCCGAAGTCGATGCGGTGATCGTCACCGGTACGTTCCTGCGCCGTACCGACGCCGAAACCGTGCTGCCGGTGACCACGATCGGCCAGACCGAGATCGAGTTGAGCGGCGTCAACACCGCCTCCGAACTGCTCTCGCAGCTGCCGCAGTCGGCGGCGTTCGACAACGCCGAAACCGCCACCGGCCCCAACGACGCGCGCGGCGACGCCGCCTCGGTCAACCTGCGCGGGCTGGGCTCGGGCAACACCCTGGTACTGCTCAACGGACGCCGCATCGCTCCGCACCCGATCTCGGCGGGCGCGGTGCCGCGGCTGTCGAGCAACATCAACCAGATCCCGCTGGGCGCGGTGCAGAGCATCGAAGTGCTGCGCGACGGCGCTTCGGCCCTGTATGGCTCCGATGCGGTCGCCGGCGTGATCAACACCCGGCTCAAGCGCGACTACCAGGGTTTCGAGACCAGCCTGCGCTACGGCAATGTCAGCGACGGCGGCCTCGACGAGATCTCGGCCTCGGCCCTGGGGGGCGTGACCTTCAACGGCGGCCGCAGCAACTGGATGGGTTTCGCCAGCCTCTACGACCGCGACAGCCTGAGTGGCGCCGAGCGCGGTATCACCGCCGACCTGCGCGAGCGCGCGGGCAGCGACGCGGCGGCCTGGAACAACACCTCGGTCAGCTCGCCCTGGGGCCGGTTCACCGCCGGCATCGCCAATCCCGACGGCAGCTTCACGCCGCACCAGACGCCCGGCGGCGCCGAAAACGGCCAGTTCCATACTCGTCCGGAAGACGGCGGCGCCGGCGTCGCGCCGGGCGCACTGCCGACCGCGTTGCGCTACGACTTCGCGCCGGAGTACATCCTGATCCCGGAAACCCGGCGCGTGCAGCTGTTCTCGTCGCTGAGCCACGACTTCAGCGGCACCCTGAGCGGCTTCGTCGACGCGTTCTACTACAACGCGGATTCGCACATGTCCAACGCCACCGCGCCGGTGTCGGCCAACTCGGACAACCAGATCCACGTTCCCGCCAGCAACTACTGGAACCCATACGGCACGCGCTTCTACGGCCCCGGCACGGCCAACCCGGACATCGCGCCGTCCGACGTGCTGATCCGCAACTACCGCCCGCTCGAGATCGGGCCGCGCACGGCGGACGTCGAGTCCACCTCGTACCAGGTGCTGACCGGACTGCGGGGACTGCTCGGCAGCTGGGACTGGGAAGTGGGCGCCGCCTGGGGCGAGGGCCGTACCACCGACATCGGCCGCAACATGATCAGCGAGAGCCGCCTGCGCCAGCAGCTGGCGCTGGACACGCCGGACGCCTTCAACGTATTCGGCGGCCCCGGCGTCAATCCCGCGCACGTGCTCGACGCCGTGCGCGTGGACACCTGGCGCCGGGGCGAGAGCGGGCTGGGACTGCTGGACGCCAAGGCCACCGGACCGCTGTTCGAGCTGCCGGGCGGCGAGGTGCTGGGCGCGGTCGGCGTCGAGTACCGCTACGAGGATTTCAGCGACCGGCGCGACGAGCTCTCCAACGGCGACGACATCATCGCCCAGAGCCAGAGCAGCGATTCGGACGGCAGCCGCAACGTGAAGTCGGCGTTCCTGGAACTGTCGGTGCCGCTGTTCGGCGAGAACAATGCGATCCCCGGCCTGCGCCGGCTGGAACTGTCGCTGGCCGGGCGCACCGAGCACTACAGCGATTTCGGCTCCGCCACCAAGCCCAAGGTCGGCCTGGCGTGGTCACCGGTGTCGTGGCTGATGCTGCGCGGCTCCTACAACGAGGGATTCCGCGCGCCGACCCTGGCGCAGGTGTTCGTGGGCGAGATCATCCGCCGCAACACCGGCACGCCCGACCCCTGGCGCGCCGACGTCACCGGTACCGCCGCCGACCTGGGCGTGGAGTCGCGCCAGGTGATCCGCGGCGGCAATCCCGGCCTGGGCCCCGAGGAAGCCAAGGCGCGCAACTTCGGCATCGTGCTGGACGTGCCGTTCGTCGAAGGCCTGTCGTTCACCGCCGACTATTTCCACATCCGCCAGAGCGACGTGATCGACACCTTCGGCGAATCCGACCAGCTGGCTCTCGACTTCCTGCTGCGCAGCACCGGGCAGGGCTTCAATCCCGACGTGGTGCGCCTGCCGGTGACGGCGGGCGACCAGGCCGCGTTCGACGACTACAACGCCGCCAATCCCGGCGCGACGCGGCAGGCGACGGGCGCGGTGGACTACATCCTCGACACCTACATCAACATCTCCTCTCGCGAGGTGTCGGGCGTCGACCTGGGCATGCGCTACCGGATGCCGGAAACCCGGCTCGGCCGCTTCACCCTGCGCGCCGACATGGCGCGCCTGAACCGCTTCGAGCAGCGCCGCGACGACGACGCGCCGACGGTGTCGCAGATCGGCGTCAACGGCCTGCCGCGCACCCGTGGCGTGGCCAGCGTGCACTGGCGCCGGGAAGCGGTGAACGCCGGACTGCAGGCCAACTACGTCTCCAGCTTCCAGGACACCAGCGCGCCGGCCGACGCCAACGGCTCGCCCTACACCGTCGGTTCCTGGACGACCTGGAACGCCTTCTTCGGCTACCGCTTCGAAGCCAGCGCGCTCGACGGCACGGCGTTGCGGCTGGGCATGAACAACCTGTTCGACCGCGCGCCGCCGCTGGCCGACGACGATCGCGGCTTCGACGCCGGCGTGCACGACCCGCGTGGCCGCTTCATCTATGCCGAAGTACGCAAGCGCTGGTGATGGCGTCGCTCGCCCGGCGGCGCGTGTTGCCGCGCCTTTGCCTGCTGCTGGTCGCGGCCTGCACGTTGTCGGCCTGCGCCATCGGCGGCCGGCCCGCCTCCACGCCCGGTCCCGACGCGGAAGTCGCAATCGCGGTGCAGGAACGGCGCGAATGGGTGTTCCACGAGGACGGGGTGCGCTTCGACAACCACCTGCCGGCAGCGCGCCTGAACGCGGTGACGCGCGTGGCGGCGCAGCACTACCTCGTCACGGTCACGCCGGAAACCGAGCCGGTCAATCCCAGCCCCTGGTACGGCTTCCGCGTGGTCACAACCCGCCCGCAAACGTTGCGCATCGATTTCGACTACCCGGGATACCGACATCGCTACCACCCCAAGCTCGGCAGTGGAGACGGACGCTGGCGCGAAGCTTCGGCCCGGGAGTTCGTGCCTGAGCGGGACGGCCGCCCGGCGCGGCTGCAGGTCGAAGCCGGGCCGCAGCCGCTGCTGGTCTTCGCGCAACCGCCGCTCGTTCCCGACGATTTCGAGGCCTGGATCGACTCGATCGGGCGCACGCTGCCGATCGAGCACAGCGTCTTCGGCCGTTCGGTGCAGGGCCGGCCGCTGCATCTGTTCGAGTTCGGCGGCAGCGACGGCTCACCGCTGCTGATCGTGATCGGGCGCCAGCACCCGCCCGAGAACACCGGCTCGCAGGCGCTGTTCGGTTTCGTGGAAACCCTGGCCGCCGATACGCCGCAGGCGCGCGCGTTCCGCGAACGCGTGCGCACGGTGGTGGTGCCGCTGGTCAATCCCGACGGCATCGTCGAGGGCCACTGGCGCAGCAACCTGCACGGCAAGGACCTCAACCGCGACTGGGGGCCCTTCGACGAGCCGGAAACCCGGGCCCTGGCGCAGGCACTGTTGGTGCGCAGCGAAGGCGCCGGGCGCCGGGTCGCGTTCGCGATCGACTTCCACTCCACCTTCCGCGACGTGCTGTACACGGTGGCCGAGGACCCTTCGCGACGGCTGGACGGGGTCCTCGGGCAATGGATCGCGGCGATGCGCACACAATCGCCCGGGCTGGAGGAAAAAGCCTATGCCGCCACCAGTTCGGTGTTCAAGAACTGGGCCTGGTGCCGGTTCGGTGCGCCTGCGGTGACCTACGAAGTGGGCGACGCCACCTCCGCGGACGCGCTCGACGCGCTCTCCCGCCACGCCGCCGGCAGCCTGATGGCCCTGCTCGACGCCACCGGCACCGATGCCGCACCGGCGGCACCCGGCTGCGAGGCCGCCGCGCCGGCGCCAGGGTGACGCCCGCGGCACGCAGTGCGCGCCGGTTGCCCACCTGTAACCCCGCTCCGGGCGGCCCGGACCTGACGGAGGCATGGGCGCCGCATTTCCGCTAGGCTTTGCCGCTGTTTCGCCGCATCCACGTGTGCCGCCCATGCCCCCGCTCAAGACCCGCGAACGCCTGTCCGAAGTCCGCTACGAGATCCGCGGCGAGCTCGCCCGTCGCGCGCGCGAACTGGAGGGCCAGGGACGCACGCTGATCAAGCTCAACATCGGCAATCCCGGCGCGTTCGGATTCCGCGCGCCGGAACACCTGCAGCGCGCGATCGCCGACCACATCCACGATACCGATCCCTACACCCACCAGCAGGGCCTGCCGGAGGCGCGCGAGGCGATCGCCGCGCACCATCGGCGCCGCGGCACGCCGAATGCCTCGCCGGAGCGCGTGTTCATCGGCAACGGCGTCAGCGAGCTGATCGACATCTCGCTGCGCGCACTGCTCAATCCCGACGACGAGGTGCTGCTGCCCTCGCCCGACTACCCGCTGTGGTCGGCGGCGACGATCCTCAACGACGGCCGCCCGGTGTTCTACCGCTGCAACCCCGAGAACGGCTTCCTGCCCGACCCGGACGAGATCGAGTCGCTGGTCTCCGCGCGCACCCGCGCGATCGTGCTGATCAACCCGAACAACCCGACCGGCGCGGTCTATCCGCGCGCGCTGCTCGAGCGCATCGTCGCCGTCGCCGAGAAACACCGCCTGCTGCTGATGGTCGACGAGATCTACGACGGCGTGCTCTATGGGGACGCGAAGTTCGAACCGCTGGCGCCGCTGGCCGGCAACCTGCCCTGCCTGTCGTTCAGCGGCCTGTCCAAGGTGCACCGCGCCTGCGGCTGGCGCGTGGGCTGGGCGGTGCTGTCGGGCGACCCCACCGCCTGCGGCGACTTCCACCACGCCATGGACCTGCTCGGGGCGCTGCGACTGTGCGCCAACGTGCCGGGGCAGTTCGCGATCGAGGCGGCGCTCGACGGCGGCGACACCATCGGTCCGCTGTGCGCGTCCGGCGGCCGCCTGTTCGAGGCGCGGCGCGCGGTGATCGAGAGCTGCGAGGCCAGCGAGTCCCTGCGCCTGGTGGCCCCGGCCGGCGCGCTGTACGCGTTCCCGGGCGTGGCCGGCGCCGCCGCGGAAGGCTTCGACGACCACGCCTTCGCACTGGAGATGCTGGAGACCGAGGACGTGCTGATCGTGCCCGGCTCCAGCTTCAACGTGCCCTATCGCAACCATTTCCGCGTCACCCTGCTGCCGGAGCCGGCGCTGCTGCGCGAGGTGTTCCACCGCATCGACCGGGTGCTGCAGCGGCACGCCGGCCGCGCGCGATCGCCCGGGGAAGTCTCGCGTGCCGCGGTGGCCTGAGGCGGTGAGGGTGGTCGCGCTGGCCGCCGCGGGCGCCTGCACCATCGGCGCGCATGCCGGCGAGGTGTCGTACCTGGCCCTCGGCGACAGCTACACCATCGGTGAATCGGTGCCCGAGGCCGGCCGCTGGCCGCTGCAGCTGGCGCGGACGTTGCGCGCGGAAGGCATTCCGTTGGCCGATCCGCACATCATCGCCGTCACCGGCTGGACCACCGACGAGCTGTCGGCGGCGATCGACGCCGCCGAACCGCTCGGGACGTACGGCTTCGTCAGTCTGCTGGTCGGCGTCAACAACCAGTATCGCGGCCGCGACGTGGACGACTACCGCGAGCAGTTCGCGGCGTTGCTGCAACGCGCGATCGGCTTCGCCGGCGGCCGCGCCGACCGCGTGCTGGTGCTGTCGATCCCGGATTGGGGCGTGACCCCGTTCGCGGCGCAGTCGGGGCGCGATCCGGCGCGGATCGCGCGCGAGCTCGATGCCTACAACGACGCCGCGGCGCGGGTCTGCGCCGCACACGGCGTTGCCTTCGTCGACATCACCGCGGTCAGTCGCGCGCGCGGCGCCGAGGCGGACATGCTGGCCGAAGACGGCCTGCACCCCTCGGCCGCGATGTACACGGAGTGGACTCAGCTGGCGCTGCCGGTCGCGCGTCAACGGCTGTCGCTGTCGGGGCCGGGCGGCATGCCCGGGAACTGATACGCCAGCGTCATCGCCGCCGCGACCAGCAGCGGCGAGGCCAGCATCAGCAGACCGACGCCGATGTCGGCATCAGCGGTCGCCGACGCCGTCGCCCGCCACCCGGCCCAGCCGTGGTACAGCGCCCAGAATGCGGAGGTCGCCAGCGTGCCGGCGAACAGCGCGCGCAGCGCACGCCGGTGCTCGAGCCTGACCGCGACCATGAGCGCCGCCAGCAGCAGCACCGGTCCGCCGCAGATCAGCGACAGCACCGGCAGCAGCGTGGGCGCGTCCAGCGGCGTCGGGCGATCGAGCCAACGGTCCAGCAGCAGCGGCACCGCCAATACCCAGACCAGCACCAGCGCCAGGGCGACGCCCAGCGCGGCCGCGGCGAGCTTCGGCTGGCGACGGAGGCTCATGGCGGCATGGTAGCGTGTCGGCAACGCGGCGCCATGACCCCACGCATGCAAACCCCGTCTCTCGAATCCGCTCCCGCGGACCCGCCGCCCGGCACCGGCCAGCCGCTCGACCGCGCGCGTTCGGCGCGGATCGCCCGCGCGTTCCTGCCGAAGCATCCGCTGGGCAACCGCCACGATTATTTCTACACGCTGTTCAAGCTGCGCAGCGACCCGCTGTATCCGGGGGTGCTGGCGGCGCTGCGCGGCAGCCACGCGCCGCTGCTCGACCTCGGCTGCGGCCTCGGCCTGCTGGCGCACGCGCTGCGCAGCGACGCGCAGGCGATGCCCTACCGGGGCGTCGACATCGACGCGGCGAAGATCGCGCGGGCGCAGCGCAGCGCCGCCGCGACCGGCCTGGCCGATGCCACGTTCGAAACCGCCGATCTCGCCCACGGCATGCCGCCGCATCGCGGCAGCGTCGCCATCCTCGACGTGCTGCAGTACCTCTCGCACGCGGCACAGCGCGAACTGCTGACCACGGCGTCCGCGATGCTCACCGCGGACGCGCGGCTGGTGATCCGCACCGGCCTGGGCGACCGCACGCACCGCGGCCGCACCACCCGCGTCACCGACCGCCTCGCCAACCTGATCGGCTGGATGCAGGAGCGGCCGAAGTGCTACCCGACCGCCGACGGCCTGCGTGCGGTGCTCGCGGATGCGGGCCTGCAGGTGACGTTCGCCCCGCTGTACGGCCGGACCCCATTCAACAACTGGCTGGTGGTGGCGCGGCCGCGCGGGTGATCGCGCATCCGTCTCCGTTCTTGTGGGAGTGGCGGTGACATGTCACCGCCGGGAATTCGCGACGCCGGCGAACTCAGGGTTGCGGAGGTCGCACGTCTAGCTCGCAGCGGCGTCCACGTGAACGGACTGCACCGCGGGCGCGGCGTCGGATGGCAGCACGGTCCGGTAGCCCAGCGCCTCCAACCGCTCCAGCAGGCGCTCGATCGTCTCGACGCTGCGCCCGTGCGGCGCGCCCTCGTGCAGCAGCACGATCGCCCCCGGCGCCAGGTCGCGCTCGATGCGCGCGACGGCCGCCGCGGGATCGCCGTGCACGGCGTCGTAGCCGCGCGCGCTCCAGGCCACGCGCGCCAGGCCGTGCCGCCGCAGTGGCGCCGCCACGAACGGATTGGTCATGCCGACGACCGAACGGAACCAGCGCGGCGCCGTGCCGGACAGCGCGGCCAGCGTCGCCTGCGCTTCGCCGATCTCGCGCGCCATCCGCCGCGGCCCCAGCGCCCAGAACCAGGCCTGCGGATGGGTCTGGCTGTGGTTGCCGATGTCGTGGCCGCGGCGCAGGATCTCGCGCACCAGTTCCGGCCGCGCCGCGGCGCGGGCACCGACCAGGAAGAACGTCGCCCGTGCGCGATGCCGGTCGAGCAGGTCTAGGACCGCGGCGGTATCGTCCGAAGGCCCGTCGTCGATCGTCAGCCACACGGCCGGCCCGGCCAGCGGCAGGCGCGCCAGCACCGGGCCGTAGAGCGTGGCGCGCGGCAGCAGCACCGACAGCCAGAACGGCAGGTGGCTGAGCATCATCGCCGGCAGCCCGATCTGCCAGCCGAACCCCCACCACAGCGCGATCACCAGCGCCTGCGAGGGCAGCAGCCAGGCCAGCCATGCGTATGGACGGCGGGGAATGCGATGCAGTGTTTGCCGGCCGCTCATGCCGCGATGATGCCACGCGCGTAAAATGGCCGGTTCTCCCGCACCGAGCTCCGCCATGACCCTCGATCCCGCCCTGCGCGAACGCATCGACACGCTGCTGCACGGCAACCGCGTGGTGCTGTTCATGAAAGGCCGGCCGGACATGCCGCAGTGCGGCTTCTCGGCCAAGGCGACCGGCCTCCTCAGTGGTCTCGGCGTCGACTTCGCGCACGTCGACGTGCTGGCCGATCAGGAGATCCGCGAAGGCATCAAGGCCTACGGCAACTGGCCGACGATCCCGCAGCTGTACATCGACGGCGAGCTGGTCGGCGGCAGCGACATCATCGAGGAGATGGCCAACTCCGGCGAGCTGAACCAGGCGCTCGGGCTGCCGCCGGTCGACCGCACGCCGCCCAGGGACGTCACCGTCACCCCGGCCGCCGCGCAGATGCTGCGCCAGGCGCTGGCCGATGCCGGCGCCGGGACCGCGCTGGCGCTGGCGATCGACGCGCGCTTCCAGCCGCGCTTCCAGATCGCCGCGGCCGGCGACGACGCGATCGCGGTCGAGTGCGAGGGCGTGCGCATCCAGTTCGATCCGGCCAGCGCGCGCCGCGCCGACGGCATCACCATCGACTGGGTCGACGACATCCGCGGCAAGGGCCTGGCGATCGACAATCCCAACGCGCCCAAGCCGGTGCAGGCGTTGACGCCGGCCGAGGCCGACGCCCGCGTGCGCGCCGGCACCCTGACCCTGGTCGACGTACGCCCGCCGGAAGAGCGCGCGCAGGCATCGTTGAACACCCCGTTCGAGGTGCTCGACGGCGACGCCCGGCGCACGCTCGAGGCGCTGCCCAAGGACACCCCGCTGGCGTTCCTGTGCCACACCGGCCAGCGCAGCCGGGAGGCGGCGGAGCATTTCCGCGGGCTGGGCTTCGGCGGGGTGTACAACGTCGAGGGCGGGATCGAGGCCTGGGCGCAGGACGTGGACGCGTCGATTCCGCGGTATTGATCGGCGATCCGTTGGCAGCAGGAATGACCCGACGGCCCGTAGGAGCGCCCCATGGGCGCGATACCGCGCCAGGCAGCCTTCTCCGTTGCGGCGAGACAAGCCCCGTCGCCACGGGCGGTACCAATCAATAGCCAAGCCCATCACGATGGACCTCATCTTTTGGCTTGGGGTGTGGGCTATTCACTGACACCGCCCCGTGGCGACGGGGCTGGCTGCGTCGCAACGGAAAGGACTGCCTGACGCGGCATCGCGCGCATGGCGCGCTCCTACGGGGAGGTTCGGTTCATGCGGGGAAATCCGCGTTCGCGCCGGTGGGTGGGCAATCAGAATCCGCCGCCGGCGTCCAGCCACACCTGTTCCTCGGGCGTGCTCTCGCGCCCCAGCGCGCGGTTGCGGTGCGGGAAGCGGCCGAAGCGCCAGATCACGTCCTGGTGCGCGATCGCGTACTTGTCGTAGTCGACGTCGCCGATCGTGGCGAACAGCTCCACCGAGCGCTGCTGGTCGTCCGGATCCTCGGAGTGCTCGAACGGCAGGTAGAGGAAGGCGCGCAGGGTCGGCTCGATCTCGCGGTCCAGCCCGGCCGACACCGCGCGCCGGGCGTAGTGCAGCGCCAGCCCGTCGGTGGCGAACGCGTGGCCGCTGCCGCGGAACACGTTGCGTGGGATCTGGTCGAGCAACAGCACCAGGCCGAGCGCGCCCTCGGCCGTTTCCATCCAGGCCTCGTATTCGCGGCGCGCGGCGCACAGGTGCGCATCGAGGAAGCGCGTCTCGCACTCGCGGTCGAAGGCGTCGCCGCCCTGGAACCATTTCTTGTAGCCGGCTTCACGCCAGAAGGTGACGACGTCCAGGGCGGTGGTCATGGGGCTGCGCTCTCCCGAAGCAGGCCCGCAGGATAGCCGGCGCGCCGGTTTCCGGCACCCGTCGCGCGGGCGGCCTGCGGATGGCGCATCCTTGCCGGATGGACCTGCGAACTGAGCGGGCCTGCCGCCTCAGAACCGCAGGTGCCGCACCGACTTGCCGTTGCGGCGGATCAGGCGCAGCGCCTCGATGCCGATCTGGATATGGCTCTCGACGTATTCGTTGCTGACCCGCGCGTCGCTGGCCTCGGTCTTCACCCCTTCCGGGATCATCGGCTGGTCCGAGACCAGCAGCAGCGCGCCGGCAGGGATGCGGTTGGCGAAGCCGGCGGCGAAGATGGTCGCGGTCTCCATGTCGATCGCCATGCAGCGCAACCGACGCAGGTAGCGCTTGAAGGTCTCGTCGTGCTCCCACACCCGCCGGTTGGTGGTGAACACGGTGCCGGTCCAGTAGTCGTGGCCGAGGTCGCGGATCATCGTCGAGGCGGCGCGCTGCAGGGCGAACGCCGGCAGCGCCGGCACCTCCGGCGGCAGGTAGTCGTTGCTGGTGCCGTCGCCGCGGATCGCCGCGATCGGCAGGATCAGGTCGCCGAGCTGGTTCTTCTTCTTCAGCCCGCCGCACTTGCCCAGGAACAGCGCCGCCTTCGGCCGAATCGCCGACAGCAGGTCCATCATCGTCGCCGCGTTGGGGCTGCCCATGCCGAAGTTGATCATGGTGATGCCGTCGGCGGTGGCGCTGGGCATCGGCCGGTCGATACCGACCACCTCGGCACCGGTCAACTTGGCGAAATGGCCGAGGTAACCGCCGAAGTTGGTCAGCAGGATATGTTCGCCGAACGACTCGAGCGGCACGCCGGTGTAGCGCGGCAGCCAGTTTTCTACGATCTGTTCTTTTTCCTTCATGGGACCGCATGGTAACCGAGGCTTTCTCACCGTAGAGCGGAGCTTGCTCCGCTGCTTTCGGCTCCGGAGACCGCACAGCCGAGCAAGCTCGGCTCTACGGGGATGGGCTCCGGAGGCCGCGCAGCCGAGCAAGCTCGGCTCTACCGGGGAGGGGCTCCGGGGATCACGTCGCGGGCGCAGCCTTTCATGCCATGACTTTCGCCGGGTTGGCAGCCGGCCCGGCGCGGGCTAGCTTGGGGGTTTGCTCCGTCGCTCCCGGGGAACCGCCGATGCTCCGACCCTTGACCGCCGCGCTGGCCGCGGTGCTGCTGATCGCTCCCGTCCACGCCGACGACGGCGCGCGCAAGTCGCGTTTCGCCGACGATCCCTATGCCAGCACCTACCGTCCGGTCGCGGCGCCGCCGCTGCTGATTACCGACGCAGTGGTGCTGACCGGCACCGGCGAACGCCTCGACGGCGCCGACGTGCTGCTGGTCGACGGCAAGGTGGCCGCGGTCGGCGCCGGCCTGCAGGCGCCGGAAGGCGCCACGCGGGTCGACGGCAGCGGCAAGTGGGTCACGCCCGGGCTGATCGACGTGCACTCGCACCTGGGCGTGTATCCCAGCCCGGGCATGCGCGCGCACAGCGACGGCAACGAGATGACCGACCCGGTCACCGCCGAGGTCTGGGCCGAGCACTCGGTCTGGCCGCAGGATCCCGGCTTCGCCGCGGCGCTCGCCGGCGGCGTGACGGCGCTGCAGATCCTGCCCGGTTCGGCCAACCTGGTCGGCGGCCGCGGGGTCACGCTGAAGAACGTCGCGGCCACCTCCGTGCAGGGCATGAAGTTCCCCGGTGCGCCGCACGGGCTGAAGATGGCCTGCGGCGAGAACCCCAAGCGCGTCTACGGCGAGAAGGGCGGACCGGCCACGCGCATGGGCAACGTCGCCGGCTACCGCGCCGCGTTCATCGACGCCGCCGAGTACCTCGGCAAGCACAAGCCGAAGGACGAAAAGCCCCGCCGCTGGTGGCAGTCGTCGTCCAATGACGACGACAACGGCGACAACGGCGACAACGGCAAGCGCGATCTCAAGCTCGACACCCTGGGAGGCGCCATCAACGGCGACATCCTGGTGCACATCCACTGCTACCGCGCCGACGAGATGGCGGTGATGATGGACCTGGCGAAGGAGTTCGACTTCAGGATCGCCGCCTTCCACCACGGCGTGGAGGCCTACAAGTTGTCCGACCGGCTGGCCGAGGAGGGCATCTGCGGCGCGCTGTGGGCCGACTGGTGGGGCTTCAAGATGGAAGCCTTCGACGGCATCCAGGAGAACATCGCCCTCGTCGATCGCCCCGCCAACAGCTGCGCGATCGTGCACTCGGACTCGAGCGAGGGCATCCAGCGCCTCAACCAGGAGGCGGCCAAGGTGATGGCCAACGCCCGCCGCGCGGGCATGGACATCCCGCCGGAACGCGCGATCCGCTGGGTCACGCGCAATCCGGCGCTGTCGATGGGCATCCTCGAGCAGACCGGCACCCTGGAGCCCGGCAAGATGGCCGACGTGGTGCTGTGGAACGGCAATCCCTTCAGCGTGTATGCGCACGCCGAACAGGTCTACGTCGACGGCGCCCGCATCTACGACCGCGACGACCGTTCGCGGCAGCCGGTTTCGGACTTCATGCTCGGCCAGTCCGGCCCGCAGGGAGGTGTGCGATGAACGCCGCGGGCACGTTCGTTTCGCCGTCATCCCGGCGCACGCCGGAGCGCTTTACAACAGCCGCAGGCGGGTCATCCATGGCCCTCGATCGCACATGCGGCAACGGCGCCGGGAAACCGCGCGAAAGGCGCTGGGTCCCGGCATGCGCCGGGATGACGGGCAAGCTGGTCTTCGCTGTCGTGCTGGCGTTCTGCCTGCTTCCCGTGTTCGCACAGGATCCCGGATCGAATCCGGGCCAGGGGCTGCTGATCCGCAACGCCACCGTGCACACCGCGACCGATCGCGGCACGCTGCGGAACGCCGACGTGCTGGTGCGCGGCGGCCGCATCGCCCGGGTCGGCAGCGGACTGGTCGCCGACGGCGTACAGACGATCGACGCGCAGGGCAAGCCGCTGACCCCGGCGCTGTTCGGCGGCATCACCGGCCTCGGCATCGAGGAGGTGTCCGCCGAGGACACGACCAACGACACCGCGCTGGCGCTGGGCATGGATGCCAAGCACATGGTGGTGCGGCCGGAGTTCGACGTCACCCTGGGCTACAACCCGGAATCGGTGCTGATCCCGGTCTCGACGATCGAGGGCATCGGCTTCACCCTGCTCGGCGCCGGCAGCAACGCCGGCGGATCGATCATCGGCGGCCAGGGCGCGGTGATGCGCCTGGACGGCGATCCGGAGCCGACCGGGCCGAAGCTGCTGTTCGTGCAGATCGGCGCGCGTACGGCCGAACTGACCGGCAACGCGCGCGCGGCGCAGTGGATGCTGCTCGACCAGCTGGTGGACGAGGCCCGCGGCCGCATCGCAGCCGATTCCCACGCCGCCCTGCTCACGCCCGCCGGCCGCGCCGCCCTGGCGCGCTACCTCGACGGCAACGGCCGCATCGTGGTCGGCGTGCATCGCGCCGCCGACATCCGCCAGCTGCTGCGCTGGGCGAAGAAGCACGGCGTAAGCATCGCCATCAGCGGCGGCGCAGAGGCCTGGAAGCTGGCACCGCAGCTGGCGGCGGCGAAGGTGCCGGTGTTCGTCGATCCGCTCGCCAACCTGCCCGCCAGCTTCGACCAGATCGGCGCCACGCTGGAGAACGCGGCGCGGCTGCGCGCGGCCGGTGTCGAGGTCGGCTTCACCCAGTCCGGCGACGCCTCGCACAACGCCCGCAAGGTGCGCCAGCTGGCCGGCAACGCGGTCGCCAACGGCCTGCCCTGGGAGGACGGCCTCGCCGGGCTGACCCGGGTGCCCGCCGAGGCCTTCGGCGTCGCCGACCGCATCGGCACCATCGCCCCGGGCATGCGCGCGGACCTGGCGCTGTGGAGCGGCGATCCGCTCGACATCGCCAATGTCGCCGAGCAGGTCTGGTTCGACGGCCGCGCGATCCCGATGCGCTCGCGTCAGACGGAGCTGCGCGACCGCTACCTGCGCACGCTGACGCCGGCGTCGGAGGGCGGGCTGCCAAGGGCCTATTCGCACTGACGGAACGGCGGTCCGATCGCCGCTCCCGAGCGTCGGCGGCGACGAATCGTGTCGTGGGTCTATGATTGTGGGAGCGGCGGAAGTCGCGACGGACGGGGATCGGTCGCCGGTTTAGAGGGCTGCCGAAGCGATGCGTTGCACTGCAGGAGCGACCCTGCGGCATGCTCGGGGCAGCCTTCGTCGCGGCTGGGGATCAGCGGCGTCGCGACGTAAGTGTTGGCGATGTCGTGACTCCCCGGCAGTGGCATGCCACCGCCACTCCCACAACGGCAACCGCGACTACGCCGGCAGCGCGGAGACCGGCACAGGCCACCCGATCAGCGCCGGGCGCATTTGCGGATAATGCCGACATCTCCCGCTCAGGAGCGCGGCATGACGGTCCGATGGTACTTCGATTTCATCTCGCCCTATTCCTATCTGCAGTGGCACAAGCTGCGCGAGCTGCTGGACGAGCACGGCATCGTACCGGTGCCGATCCTGTTCGCGGCGGTGCTCGACGCGGTCGGCAACCGGGGGCCGGCCGAGATTTCCGGCAAGCGCGAGTTCGCCTATCGCCACATCCTGTGGCGCGCGCGCCGCGACGGCGTGCCGCTGCGGTTCCCGCCGGCACATCCGTTCAACCCGCTGGCGGCGCTGCGGCTGTGCATCGCCGCCGGCAGCACGGCGGCTGCCATCGACGCCGTGTTCGACTGGATCTGGGCGCAGGGCAACGCCGGCGACAGCGTGCTGGCGCTGGCACCGGTGATCGAGCGCCTGGGCCTGCGGGCCGCGGCGGTGTCCGATCCGTCGGTCAAATCCGCGCTGCACGCCAACACCCGCGCCGCGATCGAGGCCGGCGTGTTCGGGGTGCCGACCCTGGCGATCGGCGACGACCGTTTCTGGGGCGACGACGCGCACGAGTTCGCGATGGCGGTGCTGCGCCAGCCGGACCTGCTCGAGGATCCGGAGATGCAACGGCTGGCCTCGCTGCCGGTCGGCGTCACGCGCGGTTGACCGCGACGGTGATCGCCGCCGCAAGGATGGCGTAGAGTGCGCCAGGGGACCGCTCCCAGGGAGGGATGCACATGCGCATCGGCATCGTGGTCGACTCGGCCTGCGACCTGCCACTGGCGTGGCTGGAGGCCAACGACGTGCGGCTGCTGCCGGTCACCGTGCGCATCGGCGGGGCCGAACTGGCCGACCATCGCGACGAGCAGGCCACCCTCGATTTCGTCAATGCCCACGTGGTCGAACGCGGACACACCGCCGAGACATCGGCGTTCCCGGCCGAGAGGATCAAGGACCTGTTCCTCGACCAGCTGGTGATCGATTACGACTACGTGTTCTGCCTGACGGTGACCCGGAGCCGCAGCCAGATCCACGACAACGCCACCGCGGCCAGTTTCGCGATCCTCAACGAATACCGGCCGATCCGCGCCCGGGCCGGGCACAACACTCCGTTCGCGCTGCGGGTGATCGACTCGCAGCAGGTGTTCGCCGGGCAGGGCATCCTGCCGGTGGAGGCGGTGCGCCTGCGCGACGCCGGCGCCGCCGCGCCGGACATCCGTTCGCGGCTCGAGCTCCTCGCCGGCCACAGCTACGCCTACATGGTGCCGCGCGACCTCGGCTACCTGCGCGCGCGCACCAAGCACCGCGGCGACCGCAGCGTCGGCCTGCTGGCGGCGACCATCGGCGGCGCGCTGGACATCAAGCCGATCCTGCACTGCCATCGCGGCGACACCGGCCCGGTCGCCAAGCTGCGCGGGTTCGAGCCTGCCATCGAGAAACTGTTCGGGTTCGCGACACGACGCGTCGAGGCCGGCCTGCTCACCCCGACGCTGTGCCTGAGCTACGGCGGCGAACTCGAGGCGATGCGCTGGCTACCCGGCTATGAAGCGCTGATCGCGGCCTGCAAGGCGCACAACATCGAGGTGTTCGAGACGGTGATGAGCCTGACCGGCATGGTGAACGTCGGCGTCGGCTCGCTGACGATCGGCTTCGCCGCCGAGGCGCACGCGTTCTCGTGACGAACCGCTCACGGCTTGCACGGCACGCTGTCGTTCCGTCACCATCCGACCGATCATGACCGCACGCTACTTCATCCGCCTGCCTGACCCGGACGCGCTGCGCGGCAACGGCGAGTTCTCGTTCCGCTCGCAGGGCGCAGAGGGATTCGCCGGCGAGCTGCAGGATGCGCTGCGCAACGACGCCCTGTTCTCGCGCTGGCGCGACGCGCAGGAGGATCCGGACAGCGTCGACCCGGGCCTGGGCGCCACCGATCCGGAGGCGCACGTGCACGGCGAGCAGCACGACCTGCAGATCGACCTGGTCGCCACCACCTCGATTCCCGGCAATGTGTTCAAACACCGCCTGCGGCTGCTGGCCGGCAGTGCGTGGGAGTTGCGCGACGTCCGCGCGGGATGAGCCTGGCCCGCGACGCAATGGAGGGCAACGACGGGAGCGCCGCGGTGAGCCGTCCCGATCCGGCGCTGCTGTCGTGGAGCGGCGGCAAGGATTCGGCGTGGACCCTGCATGTGTTGCGGCAGCGCAGCGACGTCGAGGTGGTCGCGCTGGTCACCACGCTCACCGAGGGCTACGGCCGTTCGTCGATGCAGGGCGTCCGGCGCGAGGTGCTGCTGGCGCAGGCGGCCGCGGCCGGGTTGCCGCTGGTCGAAGCATGCATTCCGCGCGACTGCGACAACGCGATCTACGAGGCCGCGTTCGCCGAGGCGCTGGCGCAGGCGCGGCGGCGCTGGCCGGACCTGCGGCGGATCGCGTTCGGCGACCTGTTCCTGGCCGATATCCGCGCCTGGCGCGAGGCGCTGTGCGAACGGCTCGGCTGGACGCCGCTGTTCCCGCTGTTCGGCGCCGGCACCGCGGCGCTGGCCGGCGAAATGATCGCCGCCGGCATGCGCACGTACCTGTGCTGCGTGGACACGCAGCAGCTGGATGCGGGGTTCGCCGGCCGCGATTTCGATCGAACGCTGCTGGCCGACCTGCCGGAAGGGGTCGACCCCTGCGGCGAGAACGGCGAGTTCCATACCTGCGTCGGCGACGGCCCGATGTTCGCGTATCCGCTCGACCTCGCACGCGGCGAGACCGTGCTGCGCGACGGGCGCTTCGCCTACACCGACTTCCTGCTGTCCATGGATTCCCCGTAGAGCGGAGCTTGCTCCGCTGCGCGGGCTCCGAAGCCGGCTCCTGTAGAGCCGAGCTTGCTCGACTGCATGGGCTCCGGAACCGGAAGCAGCGGAGCAAGCTCCGCTCTACGTCACAGCGGATGCGCCTCAGGCCTTCAGGGCGCGGGCGTGATGGGCGATGTGCTCACCGATGAAGCTGGCGATGAAGTAGTAGCTGTGGTCGTAGCCGGGCCGCATGCGCAGCCGCAACGGGTGGCCGACGGCCTCGCAGGCGGCCTGCAGCAGCTGCGGACGCAGCTGGACATCGAGGAACTCGTCGCCTCCGCCCTGGTCGACGAGCAGCGGCAGTCTTTCGGTGGCCGAGCGCACGAGCTCGGTGGCGTCATGGGCCTTCCATGCCTCGCAATCCTCGCCGAGGTAGGCGGCGAACGCCTTCTCGCCCCAGGGCACCTGCGACGGCGCCACGATCGGCGAGAACGCCGAGACGCTGCGGTAGCGCCCGGGGTTCTTCAGCGCGATCGTCAGCGCGCCGTGGCCGCCCATCGAATGGCCGCTGATCGCGCGCGCGTCGCTGGCCGCCGGATCGGCTTCCACCCAGGCCGGCAGCTCGTCGACGATGTAGTCGTACATCCGGTAGTGCCGCGCCCACGGCTCGCGCGTGGCGTTGAGGTAGAAGCCGGCGCCCTGGCCGAGATCGTAGCCCTCGGCATCGGCGACGCCTTCGCCGCGCGGACTGGTGTCCGGTGCCACCAGGATGATCCCGTGCTCGGCCGCGTAGCGCTGCGCACCGGCCTTGGTGATGAAGTTCTGCTCGTTGCAGGTCAGTCCCGACAGCCAGTACAGCACCGGGCACGGCGCGTGCCGCGGATGCGCCGGATCGGCCTGCGGCGGAAGGTACACGCCGACCGTCATCTCGCAGCCGAGCACTTCAGAACGATGCCGGTAGACGTCCTGCCAACCGCCGAAGCAGGCGTGGTGTTCTAAACGCTCGAGATTAGGCATTGGGGATTAGGGATTCGTAGAAGCGGGTTCGCGGCGAGTGGATGATCGGGCGGGGTGCTCTTGCCAATCCCGAGTCCCCAATCTCCAATCCCGGCTCAAAAATGAATGACCGTCCGGATCGACTTGCCTTCATGCATCAGCTCGAAGGCTTCGTTGATGCGCTCCAGCGGCAGGGTGTGGGTGATGAACGGGTCGAGGTCGATCTCGCCGCGCATGGACTGTTCCACCATGCCCGGCAGCTGGGTGCGGCCCTTGACGCCGCCGAACGCCGAGCCGCGCCAGACGCGGCCGGTGACCAGCTGGAACGGCCGGGTGCGGATCTCCTGGCCGGCGCCGGCGACGCCGATGATCACCGATTCGCCCCAGCCCTTGTGGCAGCACTCGAGCGCGGCGCGCATGACGTCGACGTTGCCGATGCACTCGAAGCTGTAGTCGACGCCGCCGTCGGTCATCTCGACGATGACCTCCTGGATCGGCTTGTCGTGGTCCTTCGGATTGACCGTGTCGGTAGCGCCCATCGACCTGGCCAGCTCGAACTTGCCCGGGTTGGTGTCGACGGCGATGATGCGAGCCGCCTTCGCCTGCACCGCGCCCTGGATCACCGCCAGGCCGATGCCGCCGAGGCCGAACACCGCGACCGTCGCGCCCTCCTCCACCTTCGCGGTGTTGTGCACCGCGCCGATGCCGGTGGTGACGCCGCAACCGAGCAGGCAGACCTTCTCCAGCGGCGCCTCGGGATCGATCTTCGCCAGCGAGATCTCCGGCACGACCGTGTACTCGCTGAAGGTGCTGGTGCCCATGTAGTGGTAGATGGGCTTGCCCTGGTAGGAGAAGCGCGTGGTGCCGTCGGGCATCAGGCCCTTGCCCTGGGTGGCGCGCACGGCCTGGCACAGGTTGGTCTTGCCCGACTTGCAGAACTTGCACTCGCGGCACTCGGCCGTGTACAGCGGGATCACGTGGTCGCCCGGCGCGAGTGAGGTCACGCCCTGGCCGACCTCGACCACCACGCCGCCGCCCTCGTGGCCCAGCACCGCCGGGAACACGCCCTCCGGATCGTCCCCGGACAGGGTGAAGGCATCGGTGTGACAGACGCCGGTGTGGGTGATCTTCACCAGCACCTCGCCCTTCTTCGGCGGCTCGACGTCGATCTCGACGATCTCCAGCGGCTTGCCGGCTGCGAACGCGACGGCGGCACGTGACTTCATGGGGTTTCCTCCCGGATCCGGATCATTTGTGGCAGCTCATTTCAGATAGGAGCGGACCAGCGCGACGGCGTCGTCGATGCTGGCCTGGCTGCGCGGCGACGGCGCGGCGATCTGTCCGAGCTCCTCGCGCAGGTGGCTCTGCAGCACCTCCGACATCAGCCCGTTGACGGCGCCGCGGATGGCGGCGATCTGCTGCAGCACCGCGCCGCACTCGGCCCCGGCTTCGAGCGCGCGCTCGAGGGCCTCGGCCTGGCCGCGGATGCGGCGCAGGCGGGTGAGGACGCGCTTCTTTTCGGCGGGGGAGTGGGGCATCGCGGCGCCCTCAATACTGGAGGGGAGTATAGCGCGTAGGAGCGCGCCATGCGCGCGATACCGCCGCGGTGGGAAGCCGCCGCGGTTCGCCGCCACGGCAACCGGAGCCACCCGCGGCTTCGCGGCCATGGGCCGCTCCTACGCGGGCGGTGGCACGTAGGAGCGCGCCATGCGCGCGATACCGCGGGTATCGTGCCGCCCGCGAATTCCGGTGACCGGCGCGCCGGCCGGTCCAGAATTGCGGCGTCCACCGGATCCTGCCGGCACCCGCGGCATCGCGCGCACGGCGCGCTCCTACGAGGGCGGGCGTGTCGGCGGCGCGATTCGTCGCCGCTCACCCCGTGTTCTGGATGCCCGCGGCGATGCCGTTGACGGTCGCGATCAGCGCGCGCAGGGTGGCGGCGTCCTCGCCGCCGCCGGCGCGCCAGCGCCGCAGCAGTTCCACCTGCAGCAGGCTGATCGGATCGACGTAGGGATTGCGCAGCCGGATCGACAGCCGCAGGCGGTAGTCGTCGGCGAGGATCTCGTCGCGCTGCTTCAGCGCCAGGATCGCATCACGGGTGCGCGCGAACTCGCCGGCAATGTCGTCGAAGAACGCCGCATGCGCCTTGCCGGCCAGCAGCGAGTAGCGCTCGAAGATCGCCAGGTCGGACTTGGCCAGCAGCATCTCGACGTCGTCGATGGCGGCGGCGAAGAACGGCCACTCGCGCGCCAGCCCCCGCATCTCCTCCAGGCCATGGCGTTCGATGCCGTGCGCGAGCGCGGTGCCGACGCCGTACCAGCCGGTCAGGCCGGAGCGGTTCTGCGACCAGGCGAACACCCACGGGATCGCGCGCAGGTTGCCGACCCCGCCGTCGCGGCGCCGCGACGGCCGCGAGCCGATCTGCAGGCGCTCGATGACGTCGATCGGGGTGGCGGCGCGGAAGTAGTCGACGAAACCCTCGCGCTCGTGCACCAGTGCGCGGTAGTGCGAACGCGACACCGACGCCAGCTCCGACATGATCGCGCGCCAGCGGTCTTCGCGTGGCTCCGGCGGGCGCGGGCGCAGGCTGGCGCGCAGCACCGCGCCGGTTGCCTGCTCCAGGTTGCGCAGCGCCAGCGCGCGGATGCCGTATTTGCGGTGGATCACCTCGCCCTGCTCGGTCACGCGCAGGCTGCCGTCGACCGAGCCGCGCGGCGCGGCGATGATCGCGCGCTCGGTCTTGCCGCCGCCGCGGCTGACCGAACCGCCGCGGCCGTGGAAGAACACGATGCGCACGCCGGCCTGCTTCGCCAGTGCGGTCAGTTCCACCTGGGTGCGCTGCAGCGCCCAGCGCGAGGCCAGCAGGCCACCGTCCTTGGCGCTGTCGGAATAACCCAGCATCACCGTCTGCCGCCCGCCGCGTGCGGCCAGGTGCCGGCGGTACAGCGGATCCTCGAACAGCGCGCGCATCACGCCGGGCGCGGCCTCGAGGTCGTCGACGGTCTCGAACAGCGGCGCCACGTCCAGCGGCACCGCGTCGTCCTCGACGCAGCCGGCGATGCGCGCCAGCGCCAGCACCGCCAGCGCGTCGGCGGCGTTGCGGCTCATGCTGATGATGTACGGCCCGAACGCATGTTCGCCGTAGCGTTCGCGCGCGCTGCGCACGGCGCGGAACACGGCGAGGGTCGACTCCGCCTCGGCGGCGTCCGGCAGCGCCGGTGCCTCGCCCTCGATCCAGGCGTGCAGGTCGCCGGTGCGGGTGGCCAGCGCGCGCGACGGCCACTCGGGATCGTCGCGCAGCGCGGCGATCGCGGCATCGTGCACGGCCGAGTCCTGGCGCAGGTCGAGCGCGGCGAGGTGAAAGCCGAAACTGCGCGCGCGCAGCAGCACCCGCTGCAGCGCGTAGCGGCCGGCGTGCTCGCCGCGGCCGTTGGCCAGGCTGGCGTCGATCAGGGCGAGATCGGCGATGAAGTCCGAGGCGCTGCCGTAGCCGCTCGCGTCCTCGCGCTCGGTCGCCGACAGGCGCGCGACCATCAGCGCCAGCAGCTGGCGGTAGACCATGTCCGCCTGCCGCGGCTTGAGCCGCGCCGCCGCGCCCGGCAGCAGCGTGCGGTACTCCTCGATGCGCCGCGTCACCGCGTCGTCGATCGTCACCCGGTCCTGCGTCTGGGTCAGGATGCTCATCAGCCGGCGCAGGTCCTGGCGGTAGTTGCCCAGCACCTGCGCGCGCTGCGCGGCCAGCGTCGCCAGGATCGTGTCGGCGCCGACGTTGGGATTGCCGTCCATGTCGCCGCCGACCCAGGTGCCGAACTTCAACAGCGTCGGCAGCGCGAGCGGGCGGCCGTAGACGCGCTCGATCGCCTCGGAAAAGGTGCGGAAGAACGCCGGCAGCACCCGGTACAGCGCGTCGCCGAGATAGAAGCCGACGTGCTCCATCTCGTCGATCACGGTCGGCCGCGTCGGCGGCGCCTCCGAGGTCTGCCAGGTCGCGGTGAGCGCCTGGCGGATGCGCTCTGTGTCCGACACGCGTTCGTCCGGTGTGCGGCCGCGGTCGATGTCGACGACCAGGCGACGCACGATGTCGCGTTCCTTCTCCAGCAGCGCGCGGCGGATCGCCTCGGTCGGATGCGCGGTGAACACCGGCTCGATGCGCAGGCGCGGCAGCAGCGCGTCGAGCTCGTCGAGGGTGACGCCGTCGGCGCGCAGCTGCGCCAGCACCGCCTCCAGGCCGCCCGGCTGCGGCGAACCGCCGACGCGCTGGTAGTCGCGGCGGCGGCGGATGCGGTGCACGCGCTCGGCCAGGTTGATCGCGCCGAAATAGGCGGCGAAGGCGCGCACCAGCGCCTCGGCGTCGGCCAGCGGCACCCGCGCCAGCTGCTCGGCCAGTTCGTCGACCGGCTCGCCGGCCTCGCGGCGCGCGATGGCCGCGCGGCGCACCGCCTCGACCTCGTCCAGCAGCGCCGGCGAGCCCTGCTCGGCCAGCACCTCGCCGACCAGCGCGCCGAGCCGGCGCACATCGTCGCGCAGCAGTGCATCGGTGTCGGCGAATTCGATCTCGCGCAGCGGTTCTTCGCGCGTGGGTGTTGTCGTGCTCATCCCCTGAGACTAACGCAGGATCGCCGTCGTCGCGCGGGCGGCGGCGTATGTCCCAGGACAGGCAGCCGTCGTGATCGCATGCCGTCGCAGCTGTCACCGCCGCTCGTGCGGCGCATGCGTCGACCCGCAGGTCGGGCCTGCTTGAAAGAGACCGGGACTTGAACGAGACTGCCGCGGCGCGAGGGCCGAAACGGCCCGAGCCGATCCTCCCGACACGCCCTTCGCAACAAGGATGTCATCCGATGCCGAATCAATTCCGCCCGCTTTCCACCCTTCTGCTGTTCACCATCATTTTCGCCGCTGCGGGCATGACCGCCTGCTCCGGGCCGGCCTCCCCGGGCGGCAACGCCGCGAGCGACGCGGCAACCGGCCAGGCCGAGCTCGATCCGATCCTGGCCGATCCCAGGCCTGGCGACCTGTACGCCGCGGAGCTTTCCCATTTCTCCGGCGCCACGTTCAGCGAGGACGAGGACCAGTCGGCCTACGGCCTCATGAAAGTGAGCGAAGTGTCGCCCGACCAGGTCATCGTCATCACCGAAACCGGCGCCTGGCCGAAGGGCCGCGGCGCCATCAACGAGCTGCGCGGCGATCTCGCCGATATCACCTGGGACGAAGAGGAAGTCATCCCGCTGTATCGCACCGAGCTTGCCAAGCTGGTCGCCGACGGGAAGATCCTCGAGGTCCGCCGGCTCGACGCCGAGTAAGCGGCCGCACCGGCTCCGATACAGCGCCGCGGACGCCAGTTTCCGGACGGCTTTCAACCGGACGACTTCAATAGGCGAACTCGCGGAACACCCGGTCGATGTCGCCGCCCCACTCGCCGTGGTACAGCGCGAGCTTGCGCTCGGCCGGGGTCTCGCCGGATTCGGCGAACTCGATCAGCGGCTCGAGGAAGCGCGTCTCGTCGGCGCCCTGGGCGTTGCGCGCGTCGCGGCGGCGCAGGCCGGCGGCGGAGATCTTCAGCGCCTCCATCGCCAGTTCGCGGACGCTGGCGCCGCGGACGTTACCGATTCGAGCCGGCAGCCGCAGCGCGTGCCGGGGCACGCCGTCGCGCAGCGTGTGGCGCTCGGCCAGGGTGAAGTCCTTCACCAGGTCCCAGGCGGCGTCGAGCGCGGCATCGTCGTACAGCAGTCCGGTCCAGAACGCCGGCAGCGCGCACAGCCGGTTCCAGGGGCCGCCGTCGGCGCCGCGCATCTCCAGGTATTTCTTCAGCCGCACTTCCGGGAAGGCGGTGGTCATGTGGTCCGACCAGTCGCGCAGCGTCGGCAGCACCCCGGGCGCGGCCGGCAGGCGGCCGTCGAGGAAGTCGCGGAAGCTCTGCCCGCTGGCATCAGCGTAATTCTGTCCTGAAGCCGCGCCGGCGCGGTAGACGAAGTACATCGGCACGTCGAGGATGTAGTCGACGTAGCGCTCGTAGCCGAAGCCGTCGTCGAACACGAAGTCGAGCATGCCGGTGCGGTCCGGATCGGTGTCGGTCCAGATG
Organism: Luteimonas salinilitoris; assembly: GCF_041300785.1. Lineage (NCBI taxonomy): Bacteria > Pseudomonadati > Pseudomonadota > Gammaproteobacteria > Lysobacterales > Lysobacteraceae > Luteimonas > Luteimonas salinilitoris. The sequence continues at coordinate 119,007 of NZ_JBFWIB010000007.1, read as the reverse complement.
TGCGAGCGGTAGCTGAGATAGCCGTTGGGCCGACCCTCGGTGAACGGCGAGTCGGCGAACAGCGCGGTGGCGACCGGCTGCAGCGCCAGCGACACGCGGAACTTCTTCACCATGTCGGCCTCGTCGGCATAGTCGAGGTTGACCTGCACGGTGCAGGTGCGGGTCATCATGTCGAGGCCGAGGTCGCCGACCTTGGGCATGTAGGCGCGCATGATCCCGTAGCGGCCCTTGGGCATCCACGGCATCTCGTCGCGCCGCCACTTCGGCTGGAACCCCATGCCGAGGAAGCCCAGGCGCAGCTCGTCGGCGACGGTCTTGACCTCGAGCAGGTGCGCGCCGACCTCGCTGCAGGTCTGGTGGATGCTTTCCAGCGGCGCGCCGGACAGTTCCAGCTGCCCCGCGGGCTCCAGGGTGACCGAAGCGCCGTCGCGCAGCAGCGCGATGGTGCGGCCGCGCTCGCGGATCTCCTCCCAGCCGAAGCGGGCCATGCCCTGCAGCAACGCCTCGATGCCGCGCTCGCCGTCGAACGTCGGCGGACGCAGGTCGTCCAGGCGAAAGCCGAACTTCTCGTGCTCGGTGCCGATGCGCCAGTCCCGCCGCGGCTTCTCGCCCTCGGCGATGTAGTCGACCAGCTGCTGCCGGGCACGGATCGGGGCGTCGCTGGCGTAGCTCGGGCTGGACAAGGACGCGCTCGGTTCGGAAACGGGCGCGACGGCCTTTCCCGCCGCCGCAAGCATGCACTATAACGGCAGCCCGGCGGACGATCCGCGCCATCGCCGGGGCTGCTGTGTTCCGCGCGTGCCTCTTCTACAACGGCGGCGGACGCTCAGAGCGGCCGCAGGTACACCTGGAACGCCAGGTCGCGCACGCCGCCGGCACCGAACAGCTCGATCCAGGCGGGGCCGTTGCCGTCGGCGATGAAGAAACCGCGCCCACCGGGATAGGTGCTGCCGTTCGGCCCGACGTAGACGCCGCAATCGCCGCCCTTGGCCGTCAGGGTGAAGGCGTATTGCCCGGCTTCGAGTTTCGCCGGCCTGACGAACTCCACCATGCGCATGCCGATCGCCGGCGTCGGGATCGAGGTGAACACGTAGCCGGGCACCTTTTGCGCAGCGAGGATCGTGCCGTCGGGCACGCCGCCGCTGGTCTTCTCGATGGTGACGTAGATCGTCGCCTTCGGCTGGCAGGACATCGGCACCATCACGTGGCTGAGCACGCCGGGCTCGAACAGTTCGAACGCCTGTGCCAGGCGCTGTTGCACCGAGCCGCCCAGGGCCAGCAGCTGCGTGGTATCGAGGTTCACCTGCTCGGCGGCGACCTCGGGTTCCACCGCGGCCGCATTGCCGGCAGCCAGCAGCGCCGCCAGCAGTCCAAGCTTCCGGATCGTCATCGCGTACTCCCATGGGTGCGCCGGCCCGCGGCCGGCATCACTGGTCAATACGCGGTTCGGCGCCCGAAGATGCCACCGCCATGGGCGGCCGACGCGCCGACGATCGCCGGCACCATCGTAGAGCGGAGCTCTACAGCCCGAGCCAGCCCGCGACCACCGCGCGGGCCTCGTCGACGCCCTGCTTGGCCAGGGCCGAGAACGTCTGCACGCTCACGCCGTCGCCGTAGTCCGCCTCCAGGTCGCGGCGCACCGTCTGCAGGACGTTACCGGATCCGCCGCGGCCGAGCTTGTCGGCCTTGGTCAGCAGCACGTGCGCCGGCAGACCGCGCGGCACCGCGTAGCCGAGCATCTGCCGGTCGTAGTCGCGCAGCGGATGGCGGATGTCCATCACCACCACCAGCCCCTTGAGCGCCTGGCGGCGCTCGAAGTAGCCGGCGACGAAGGCCTGCCAGTGTGCCTGCAGCTCGCGCGGCACCTTGGCGTAGCCGTAGCCGGGCAGGTCGACCAGGTGACGGTCTTCGTGCGGGGCGATCTGGAAGAACACCAGCTGCTGGGTGCGTCCGGGCGTCTTCGAGACCCGCGCCAGCGCGTTCTGCCGGCACAGCGCATTGAGCGCGCTGGACTTGCCGGCGTTGGAGCGGCCGGCGAAGGCGACCTCGTAGCCGGTATCGGGCGGCAGCTGGGCCGGCGTGTGCGCGGCGAGCCGGTATTGCGCGCGGGCGAGGGGATCGGACATGGCGCTAGCATCGCACGGCCGGGCACGCCCCGCCGTGTAACGGTGCTGGTTTGACCGCGCTTGCGGCCGCCGACGATAATTCCGCGTCATGCCGGGCGCAGGTCGCGCCCGATCCCCGTGTTTCGGAGCCCAGCAATGCGCCACGCTCGCGCTTACGGTATCGCTGTCCTGGCCGCCCTCGCGGTGGCCGGTGCAGTCGCTTTCGCCCAGTCCACGACCGTCCCCCTGCCCGAGGAAGCGCCGGTCGATGCCGCGCCGCTGGAGGAGTCCGCGGTCGCCGACCTGGCCGACGCCGAGTGGGGCGACCCCGAGCGCGGCGCCACCCTGGCCAGCACCTGCGCCGCCTGCCACGGGCTCGACGGCAACAGCACGGTGCGCGACATCTACCCGAGCATCGCCGGCCAGAGCGAGCGCTACGTCGCCCGGCAGCTGGCGCTGTTCAAGAGCGGCGAGCGCGCCAACGCGATCATGCAGCCGTTTGCCGCGCCGCTGAGCGCGCAGGACATGCGCGACCTGGGCGCACATTTCGCGCAACAGCAAGCCGGCGCCGGCATCGCCGACGACACCGTGGTCGAATCCGGCCCCTACGAGGACATGAAGTTCTTCGAGGTCGGCCAGCAGCTGTTCCGCGGCGGTGACAGCGAACGCGACATCCCGGCCTGCATGGCCTGCCACGGCCCGACCGGCGCCGGCAATCCCGGCCCGGCCTATCCGCACGTCGGCGGCCAGCCCACCTGGTACACCGCGCGGCGCCTGCAGGAGTACCGCGACGGCACCACCAACGAGCGCGACAGCGGCCTGTTCGAGATCATGCACACGGTGGCCGAGGGCCTCACCGACGAGGAGATCCAGGCCCTGGCCAGCTACCTGGAAGGCCTGCACCCGCGCCCCGACGCCGCCATGCGCGCGGCGATGGCGCAGGTCGACCCGGACGAGGTGCCGCTGCCCGCGGCCCCGGAAACCGGCGCCGCCGCGACCGACACCGACGGCACGGATGAAGCGGGCGCGGAACCGGAGGCCGCCTCCGACGAGGCAGGCGTGACGGAAACCGAGGCCACGCCTCCCGAGCCCGAATCCCCGACCCGGCAGTGAACTTCCGGGCCGATCGCGGGTCGGAGTCTTCACAGCCCTTGAATCGATCCGCCGGCCGGGCCGCTTCGGCCGGCGTTTTTTTGTCCGCGCGGAGAACATCCGGATGAAGCTTTCCCCCGGCTTTCGACCATTCGACTGGCTGCTCGGCCTGCTGCTGGCGCTGCCGCTCGCGGCCGCCGCCGCGCCCGCCGATGCCGATCCCCCCGTGGAAGGCCGCGACTACGTGCTGATCGCCGACGGCAGCCCCTGGCAGCCGCTCGCCGACGGCGAGGTCGAGGTGGTGGAGATCTTCTCCTACGCCTGCCACATCTGCGACGAACTCCACCCCCGGGTCGAGGCCTGGCGGAGGACGTTGCCCGAGAGCGTGCGCTTCACCTACCTGCCGGTGGCCTACCGGGTGCAGGACCCGTTCGCCACCGGGTTCTTCGCCGCCGAGGCGCTGGGCGAACTGCCGCGGGTGCACGGGGCGACCTTCGACGCGGTGCATCGCAACGGCAGCCTCGCCCGCAACGCCAGCACCGGCGAGATCGCCGGGTACTACGGCGAGCTCGGCGTGGACCGCGAGCGCCTGGAACGGGCGATGGCCGCCGACGAGACCCGGCAAAAGCTGAACGCGGCGCACGAATTCCTGCTGCGCAGTGGCGCGCAGGGCACGCCAACGGTCATCATCAACGGCCGCTACCGGGTCCAGGCGCGCAGCCTGCAGGATCTGCTGCGAATCTCCGACCAGCTGATCGCGAAAGTGCGCGCCGAAAGCCGCTGACCCGGCCGCGCCGTTCGCCACTCCCGAATCCCACCGATCGAGGCATACCGCCATGAACCAGCGCCTGGGCCTGCTTCCCCTGCTCCTCACCGTGCTTCTCGCGGCCTGCTCGCAGAACGACGCACCCGCCGATGCCGCACCGCCGCCGACCACGGCACAGCCGGCGCCGACCGACGCGGATGCTGCGGCACCCGCCGACGCGGACGCCGCGCCGGATGCCAGCACCGACGCCGCACCGGCGGCCGAAGCAGCGGACGTCCCGGATGACGCTCCGGCCGTTGCCGCGGCCCCGCCGGCGCCACAGGGCCCCGAACCACAGCCGGGCACCGACTACGTCGAGATCCCCAATGGCCAGCCCTACCAGCCGCTCAACGGCCAGATCGAGGTGGTCGAGGTGTTCGGCTACACCTGCCCGGCCTGCGCCCAGTTCGAGCCGCTGCTGTCGGCCTGGAAGCGGCGCCAGCCGGCCGACGTCCGCGTGACGGCGGTGGCGGCGCCGTTCGGCGGCTACTGGATGCCCTACGCCAGGGCGTACTTCGCCGCCGAGTCGATGGGGCTGGTCGACAAGACCCACCAGGCGATGTTCGAGGCGGTCCACGTCCAGCGCAGCCTGCCGGTGCAGGACGCCACCCCGGAAGCCATCGGCGGGTTCTATGCCCAGCACGGCACCGACGCCGGCAAGTTCGCCAGCACCATGCAGAGCTTCGCGGTCAACGGCAAGCTCAAGCGCGCCGAACAGTTCATCGCCCGCGCCGGCGTCGATTCCACGCCGACCCTGATCGTCAACGGCAAGTACCGGGTGACGAGCGGGCGCTCCTACGAACAGGTGCTGAACACCGCCGAACACCTGATCGCCCGCGAGCGCGCCGCGCAGCAGCCGTAGGCTGCGTGCCGCCAGGCTGGCCGATCCCCACGCCATGCCGTCAGCCCCCGAATCCGGCCAGCGCCTCAGGCTGCTCAGTGCCAACATCCAGGCCGGGTCCAGCACGCGTCGCTACAGCGACTACGCGACGCGCAGCTGGTCGCACGTGCTGCCGGCCGGCAACAAGCGGCGGGCGCTGGACCAGATCGCCGAGCTGGCCGGCGAGCACGACATCGTCGGCCTGCAGGAGAGCGATCCCGGCAGCTGGCGCTCCGGGTTCACCAACCAGACCCACTACCTGGCCGAACGCGGCGGTTTCGACTACTGGAGCCACCAGCCCAACCGCCGCGTCGCCAACGTCGCCTCCAGCGCCAACGGCCTGCTGAGCAGGTACGAACCGATCGAGGTCCACGACCATCCACTACCCGGTCGCGTGCGCGGACGCGGGCTGCTGCTGGCGCGGTTCGGCGACGGCGACGCCGGCCTGACCGTCGCCGTGGCCCACCTGTCGCTCGGCACGCAGTCGCGACGTGCGCAGCTGAGCTACATCGCCGAGCTGCTGCACGACCATCCGCACGCAGTGCTGATGGGCGACTTCAACTGCACCGCCGACCGCCCGGAAATGGACATCCTGTACCGCAACACGTCGCTGCAGCCGCCGTCCTGCGCCGTGCACACCTTCCCCAGCTGGCGTCCGCAGCGTGCGATCGACCACGTGCTGGTCACCAGCGCGCTGACCTGCGACAACATGCGGGCGATGCCGGCGGCGCTGTCGGACCATCTCGCATTGTCGGTGGAGCTACAGGTGCCGGAAGCCGCATTGCGGATCGACCGCTGACGCTGCGCAGGCGCGGGTCATCCGCGCGCACGGCGTGCTCCTACGAACATTCCGCCGCTCTTCGTAGGAGCGCGTCATACGCGCGATGCCGCGGACGGCTTCGCCGCCGGCGACTCTGATCGCCAGTGTGCGTACCGGCTCGACACGACGGGCGACGCTTCGCCGGAGGCTGTGACATGACCGGCATCGCGCGCATGGTGCGCTCCTACGAAGCGTATCGTTCTCTCGCGTCGTCTCGGATCAGAACCGCAGGTCCGCGCGCAGGTACCAGAAGCGGCCGCCGGGGATGTCGTAGGTCGAGGCGTCGTAGCCGTTGAGCGAGCACGACAGGCAGTACGGCGGATCCTTGTCGAACAGGTTGTTGACGCCGGCTGTCAGCTCCAGCCCGCGCATCCAGCCGAAGCGGTAGCCCAGCTGCATGTCGTGGTAGGTGGTGGCGTCGAGGGTGTTGGTGCCGCTGGCCTGGTCGCTGCAGACCGGGAAGGCAACGGCATCGCCGCAATCCTCGGTGAGTTCGGAGATGTGGCGCACTGCCCACGAGGCGCGCCAGCCGTCGAGCTCCCAGTCCAGGGTCGCGGTCGAGGTCCATTCGGGGATGGCGCTGTCCTCCACCTCGATCCCGGGTTCGCGCGGCTGCCGCTGCCCGGCGCCGCCGACGGCCTCGTAGCGGCCGACGAAACTGTTCTGCCAAGCGAACTTGAACTGTCCGGCGTCGCCGGCCGGCAGCGTCCAGTACAGGTCCACGTCCCAGCCGTCGGTCTTGATGTGGCCGAGATTGGTGAGACGGTTGTTGAAGGCGTTGATGCCACCGGTCGCGGCGCGGCTGATGCCGTCGCAGAACAGCGGATCAAGAGTTTCCACGCATTGGTCCAGCTGCGCCTGGGCGCTGAGCGCCTGGATCGGCCCGTCGATGGTGTGGCGGTAGAAGGTGACCTCGAAGTCCAACCGCTCCGACCAGCTGGCGCCGCTGGCGAACCATGGGCTCCAGACGAAGCCGGTGGTGAAGCTGCGCGCACGCTCGGGATCGAGTTCACTGTTGCCGCCGGTGGTGACCGAGATCTGCGAGTTGGTCTGTTGCGCGCCAGCCGGCACGCCCAGCGCGGCGCAGTTGTCCGGATCGCCCGTCGGCGGCGATCCGTCTGTGCCGATCAGGCAGGGATCGTCGAGCGTCGCATCGAAACGACTGTCGGAACCGAACAGCTCGCCGATCGACGGCGCGCGGAAGCCTTCGGCATAGGTCGCGCGCAGCAGGAAGTCATCGGTCACCTGCCAGCGCAGGCCGTACTTGGGCGTGAACTCGCCGCCGAAGGTGGAGTAGTCGGAATAGCGCCCGGCGAGGCTCAGGTCGAGTTTCTTGCCCAGCGGCGAGTCGGCGAAGATCGGCACGCTGAGTTCGACGAAGACCTCGTTGACGTCGTACTCGCCCGAGGTCGGCAACGACGGCACGCCGTTGTAGTCGCCGCGCACGGTCAGCGGATCGGGCTGGTACCAGCCCTCGTACTTGCGGTATTCGTAACCCGTGGCGAAGGCCACGTAGCCTGCCTCGCCGGGCATCCGGAACAGGTCGCCCGAGAGGTTGGCGGAGACCAGCGTGAGCTCGTTCTCGCTCTCGTCGCGTACCACGGGCTGGATCCACGCCAGCATCTCCGGGGTGATGGTGCCCGGCCCGCCGAAGATGTTCAGCGGCACGCAGCCGCTCACGGCCGCGCAGCCGGCCGGATCGCCGAGCGCCAGGGCGATGTTGCGGATGTTGTAGCTGCCGTAGTTGGTCTGCTCGGCCTTGTTCTTGCTGTAGGCGGCGTTGACGTCCCAGAACCAGATGGTGTCGCGCACGTCGAAGCTGCCGATCAGCCCGGTGTTGAAATAGGACGTGTCGACCTCCTGCTCGAACACGCGCGGCCCGCCCTCGACGGGACGGCGACCGATCAGGACCAGATTGCGATCCGCCGCGGGCGTGGTCAGGCGCCCGTCGAGATCGAAGCCGAATGGGTTGTAGGGATTGAGCGCCGAGATGAAGATCCCGTCGGCCTGCGGGTTGCCGGTGCCGGCCTCAGGCCCGAGGAAGATCGGCTCGGGCGCCGCCTGGTTGGTCGACTCGCGGCGGTTGTACAGCGCCTTGGCGTACCACTGCAGGTTGGGGTTGATGTCGAAGCGGAACTGGCCGAACACGCCGGTGCGCTCGGACGGCGTCATCAGCAGGTTGTATTCGGCGAAGTTGAAGCGGTCGTCGGTGGCGAAACAGTGGAATCCGTCGGTGCGGTCGCAGCCGGTCTGGGCGGGGTCGTACGTCGGGTCGCTGTCGCCGCTATTGGGGGTGATATCCAACGTCGCACCCGTGTTCGGGTCGGTGACGATGAAGCGGCCGGTCGGCGTGCCGGAACTGCCGAAAGCGACGCCGGTCCCCGGCACCGGGAACCGCGACTGCTCGCGGTCCCTGGCATACACCGCGCCCTGGTCGGTATGGCTGATCCCCAGGAACAGGTTGCTGCGCTCGGTGGTGCGGCCCCAGGCGAAGTCGACGCCCTTGATGCTGCCGTCGCCCTCGCCGAACTCGCCGTAGTTGAGCGTGACCTGGCCGCCGTCGAAATCGCGCCGGGTGATGATGTTGACCACGCCGGCGATGGCGTCCGAGCCGTACAGCGACGAGGCGCCGTCCTCCAGCACCTCGATGCGCTCGACGATCGCCAGCGGAATGGTGTTGAGGTCGGTCGAGGCGCCCACGCCGGAGGCCGAGGCCTCGTTGACCCAGCGGATGCCGTCGACCAGCACCAGCACGCGCTTGGACCCAAGGTGCCGCAGGTCGACCTGCGCCGAGCCGGCACCGACGCCACCACCATCTGGGGGGAAGCCGAAATTGCCGGACGAGTTGAACTTGGTGTTGAGCGCCGAGCCCGAACCGGTCAGCTGCTGCACCACGTCGCCGATCGAGGTCAGGCCGCTGCGCTCGATGTCCTCGCGGCTGACGACGTGCACCGGCACCTGGCCTTCGATCTCGGCGCGCTTGATGCGGGTACCGGTGACCTGGACAGCGTCCAGGGTGCGGGTCTGGTCCTCGTTGTCCTGGGCGGACACCACGGCGGGAACGGCGAGCAGCAGGGATAGCTGGACCGCGAGGGCCAGTCGGCAGGGGGTGGGCGACGTCATCGTTCTCTCCTCGGTATGAACGGCCGCCGCGTGCCCCTGTCCACGCGACAATGCCCGTGTTGTAAACAATCTGTAAAAACCAAACTGCGACGACCGTCACCTAAAGGCACTAGAATGGGACAGCTCTCGTCCTATTCATCCACATTCGGACGGGATTCCGATCAGGCGGGCCGGTGATCCGTCTTCGGCCGGGCCCGCATCAGCGCCAGCATCGCCGCGATGCCCAGCAGCGGCCCCGGCAGCAGCACCAGGAACACCCAGCGCCAGCTGCCCAGCGCGGCCGCCAGCAGCGGCACGACCCAGATCGTCGCCACCGTCAGCAGGAAGCCCAGGCCCAGCTGCAGGGTGAGCGCGGTGCCGACGGTGCGCGGATCGCCGTGTTCGGTGACCAGCGCCGAGAACTGCGCCGAATCGGCGATCACGCTGATCCCCCACACCATGCCGATGGCCAGGAACAGCCAGAGCGGCGCGACATGGGCCCAGCCGGCGGCGGCGCAGCAGGCGCCGGAGATCGCCATCGCCGCGGCCGCGGTCCTGGCCCGGCCGGCGCGATCGGCCACCGCGCCGGCCAGCACGCAGCCGAGGAAACCCGCCGCGATCACCACGAACGTCAGCAACGACGCGCGCACGGCATCGCCGGCGACCGCCGCGGCCGACAGCGCGAACGTGGAGAACCACGCCCACATCGCGTACAGCTCCCACATGTGGCCGAAATAGCCGAGCGAGGCCAGCACCACGCCGCGGTTGCGCAGGATCGCGCCGATGTCGCCGAACCGGAACGCCGCGCGCGGGAACGGATACGGCCCCTCGCGCACGCCGGCGGCGACCACGACCGCGCCGGCCAGCGTCGCCGCCGTGGTCCAGGCGATCACCGCCTGCCAGCGCGCGCCGCCGAGCGCGTTGATCAGGTGCGGCAGCGCCGAACCGACCGTGATCGCGCCGATCAGCGTGCCCAGCGCCAGCCCGCGCCCGCGCACGAACCAGGTCGCGATCAGCTTCATCGCCGGCGGATACACCGCCGCCAGGCAGGCGCCGGTCGCCATCCGCGCCAACAGCAGCTGCGCCGGCGACTGCGCCGCCAGCACCGCCGCGTTGGCCAGCGCCGCGCCGACGGCAGCGGCCACGATCAGGCGTCGCGCGGGAATGCGGTCGGCCAGTCCCAGCAGGGCCGAGCCGAGCGCGCCGGCGACGAAGCCCAGCTGCACCGCGATCGTCAGCCACGCGGCGACCGAATCGCCGAAACCCCATTGCGCCCGCAGCTGCACCACCACCGCGGTGGCCGAGAACCACGGCGACATCGCCAGCACCAGCGCCAGCGCCATCAGCAGCAGCGCCCGGCGACGGCCGGGCGCCGCGTCCGCGACGGCGCTCACCACAGCAGCAGGCTCGCGCCCACCAGCACCATGAACGCCGCGAACACGCGTTTGAGGGCGGCGCCGCTGATCGCATGCGCCAACCGCGTGCCCAGCGGCGCGGACAGCACCGAGGCGACCGCCACCCCGATCGCCGCCGGCAGGTAGACATAACCGATCGCGTGTTCCGGCAGCGCGCCGGCCGGCGCCTGCAGCGCATATCCCGCCGCCGCCGCGATGCCGATGAAGATCCCGCAGGCCGACGAGGTGCCGACCGCGCGCACCGGCGCCACCCCCAGCCACACCAGCAGCGGCACGGTCATGCTGCCGCCGCCGATCCCGACCACCGCCGACACCGCGCCGATGCCGCCGCCGGCCGCGGTGATGCCGGCGCCACGCGGCACCACGTCGGCGCCGGTGCCGGCGCGCGTGCGCGAGAACGCCATCTGCGCGCCGACCAGGAAGCAGTAGATCGCCACGCACCACTTCAGCACGTCGCCGTCGAGCGCGATCGCGAAGCGGCTGCCGAGCCAGCCGCCGACCAGCACGCCCGGCACCATCCACGCCACCGTCGGCCACAGCACGCCGCCGCGACGATGGTGCGCGAGCGCCGACGAGGCCGCGGTGAAGACGATGCTGGCCATCGAACTGGCCAGCGCCGCATGCATCGCCGCCTCCTTCGGCAGTCCGTACAGCGGCAGCAGCCATGCCAGCGCGGCCACCAGCACCAGTCCGCCGCCGATGCCGAGCAGCCCGGCGAGGATCCCGGCGATGGCGCCGAGCACGAGGAAGGCGAGCAGGAGCATGCGAGTTCTTCCATGCACGGCGACGCCGGCAGCATATTGCAGGTGCGCATCCTACGCGCGGTGTCGGTTTGTCCTGGTCCCGCGACGACGCAAGGCAACGCCTCGCCTTTCGTAGGAGCGGGCCATGCCCGCGATGCCGCGGGTGCCGGACGCACCGGTGCATCGATAACGTGCAGGCCGCGCCCGCGGGTATCGCACGCATATCACCAACGGCGCTTCATCTTCGCTGGGCTATAGTCCCGCGCATGCTGCCGCGCCCATTTCGCACGAAGACCGGATTCGTCGCCGCCCTGGCGCTGTCCGCCGTTGCCGCCCAGGTCGTTGCCCAGAGCAACGACCTGCAACTGCGCCAGGCGCTGGAGGCCGCCGCGCGCGGACAGCCGGTGCCCGCGCACATGGCCTCGCATCCCGCCTACGGCTGGATCGAGTACGCCGGCCTGCGCCGCAACATCGACACGCTGCCCGCGGCGCAGGCGCAGGCCTTCCTGTCGCGCTACCAGGGTCAGGCGGTGGCCGAGTCCTTCCGCGAGGACTGGCTGCGCGCGCTCTACAAGCGCCTGGACTGGGCCGGCATCCGTGCTGCCTGGTCGCCGTCGATCGGCAACACCGCGCTGCGCTGCATCGAGCTGGAAGCGCGCCAGCGCAGCGGTGCGGCCGACGCGCAGTGGGACCGCGACGTGCAGGAGATCTGGCGCAGCAGCGGCAACTCGCTGCCCGACGAGTGCGACGCACCGTTCGCGGCGCTGGCCGCGCGCGGTGGGCTGACGCCGGAGCTGCGCTGGGAGCGGATCGAGATGGCCGCGGCGGAATGGAACGCCGCGGTGATGCGCAGCGCCGCCGCCGGCCTGCCGGACGACCAGCGCGCGCTGGCCGACGACTACGCCGCCTTCCTGCAGTCGCCCCACGAGCGCGCACTGGCCTGGCCGAAGACACCGCGCAGCCGCCTGGTCGCCTCCCACGGCCTGGCGAAGCTGGCCAAGGGCGACCCCGCCGCGGGCGAGGCGCAACTGCCGCGCTACGCCGCCGCGCTCGGCTTCACCGAGGAGGACCGCAGCCGCGTGCTCTACCAGGCCGCGCTATGGACGGTGGCCTCGTACCTGCCCGACTCCGCACGGCGGTTGAACCTGGTGCCGGAGGCGTCCTACGACGAGCGCCTGCACGAATGGCGCACGCGCGAGGCGCTGTCGCGTTCCGACTGGCGCGCCGCGCTGGCCGCGATCGGGGAGATGGACGACGCGCAACGCAACGACGCACGCTGGACCTACTTCGCCGCACGCCTCAACGCGCTGCTGGGCGATCGCGCGCGGGCGCAGGCGCTGTACGCGCAGGCCGCGCGCGAGCCGAACTTCCACGGCTTCCTGGCCGCCGATCGCATCGAGCAGCCTTATGCGCTGTGCCCGTGGTCGGTCGATGCCGATGCCTCGGCGCGTGCCAGGGTCGCCAACGAGCCGGCGATGATCCGCTCCATGGCACTGTTCCGCGCCGACTATCCCGGCTGGGCCACGCGCGAGTGGAACGCGGCGCTGGACGGGTTCGACGACACCCAGCGGCGCATCGCGGTACGGGTGGCGCAGGACAACGGCTGGTTCGACCGCGCCCTGTTCGGCCTCGGCCGGCAGCCGGAGGAGACGCGGCTGTACGAACTGCGTTTTCCGCTGCATCACGATGCCGTGATCCGCAGCGAGGCGGAGAAGCACGCGCTCGACCCGGCCTGGATCGCCGCCGAGATCCGTGCCGAGAGCGTCTTCAACCCGCAGGCGCGCTCGTCCGCCGACGCGCGCGGGCTGATGCAGGTGCTGCCCGGCACCGGCGCCGCGGTCGCGCGTCGCATCGGCCTGTCCTGGCGCGGCGGCGACAGCCTGTACGACCCGGCCACCAACATCCGCCTGGGCACCGCCTACCTGCGCGAGATGAAGGAAAAGTATGGGCAGCCGTACGTGGCCATCGCCGCCTACAACGCCGGGCCCACGCCGACCGCGCGCTGGCAGTCGCAGCGGCCGGCGATGGATCCGGACTTCTGGATCGAGACGATCAGCTACAAGGAAACCCGCGAGTATGTCGCCCGCGTGCTCGCCTTCAGCGTGATCTACGACTGGCGCCTGCACGGCGCGGCGGTGCCGGTGAGCGACCGCATGCAGGGCCGCTCGGGCACGAAGCGCAAGCAGTTTATCTGCCCGGCGGACGACCCGGCGCCGTAGGAGCGCGCCATGCGCGCGATGCCGCGGGCGCTTCGCCGCCGACGAGTCCTGGTGACCGGTGTGCCTGCCGGTCCAGAATCGCGGCATCCACCGGATCCTGCCGGACCCGCGGCATCGCGCGCATGGCGCGCTCCTACGGAGGTCGCGCCGAGCGGATCAGGCATCATGCACGCCATGAAAAGCTATCTCGTCGGCGGCGCGGTGCGCGATCGGCTGCTGGGCCTGCCGCCCGGCGACCGCGACCATGTCGTCGTCGGCGAAACCGCCGAATCGATGCGCGCCGCCGGCTTCCGCCCGGTCGGCCGCGACTTCCCGGTGTTCCTGCACCCCGACAGCGGCGAGGAATACGCGCTCGCCCGCACCGAGCGCAAGACCGGACGCGGCTACCGAGGCTTCGAGGTGCACGCCGATCCGTCGGTGACGCTGGAGCAGGACCTCGAGCGGCGCGACTTCACCATCAACGCCATCGCCGAGGTCGACGGCACACTGGTCGATCCGTTCGGCGGCGCGCGCGACATCGAGGCGCGGGTGCTGCGCCATGTCGGTCCCGCCTTCGTCGAGGATCCGCTGCGGGTGCTGCGCGCGGCGCGTTTCATGGCGCGCTTCGCCGGGCTGGGCTTCTCCGTCGCCCCGGAGACGCTGGTCCTGATGCGCGAGATGGCCGCCGGCGGCGAACTCGCCGAACTGGTGCCCGAGCGCGTCTGGCAGGAACTGTCGCGCGCGTTGGCGGCGCCGACGCCGTCGGCGTTCCTGCGCACCCTGCGCGATGCCTGCGCACTGTCGGCGGTGCTGCCGGAAGTCGATGCGCTGTACGGCGTGCCGCAACGCGCCGAATACCATCCCGAGGTCGACACCGGCGTCCACGTCGAGCTGGTCTGCGACATGGCGGCGCGGCTCGCCCCCGGGGACGCCGTCGTCGGCTTCGCCGCGCTCACCCACGACCTCGGCAAGGCGCTGACGCCGGCGGACGAGTGGCCGAAGCATATCGCCCACGAGCGCCGCGGCCTGAAGCCGCTCGCCGCATTGTGCGCGCGGCTGAAGGTGCCCGGAGTGCACCGCGAGCTGGCGATGGCCGCCTGCCGCGAACACCTCAACGTCCATCGCCTCGACCAGCTGCGCGACAGCACCGTGCACGACCTGCTGGCGCGCTGCGACGCGTTTCGCAGGCCGGAACGCATCGCCCCGCTAGCGCTGGTCTGCGAAGCCGACAAGCGCGGCCGCCTGGGCCGCGCGGACGACGACTATCCGCAGGGTCGCGAACTGCAGCGCCTGCATGCCGCCGCGATACGGGTGGTCGCGTGCGACATCATTGCTGACGGCCTGACTGGGCCTGCCATTGGCGAGGCGCTGCGCAAGGCCCGTATCGCCGCGATCGGCAAAGCACGCCGCGGGTGATGCGCAATGCGTCAACGAAGGCCGCATCACGTCTGCCAGATGTACCTGGGCGAGGGACCGTAAACAGCTGATTGCCCCATGCCCGCTGGCTCTCGATTCGCCCGATGCTGGTGGTAAGACAGTGTAAAGTGACTACGGATACTCGCCCCATACTCAGGAGACTTGCTGGTGGCAGTTAAACGAAAAGATGCCGTTCAGGGCCTTCTCTCTCTGTTCGATCGGCCCCGATACCTGGAAATCGGAGTCAACCGCGGCGAAACGTTCCACGATGTGATCGCTCACGAGAAAGTCGCCGTGGATCCGAAGTTCCTGTTCGACGTCGACCGGGCACGGACGACGGTTCAGGGCGCTACGTACCATGAAGTCACCAGTGATGAGTACTTCGGGTCCATCGTCAGGCCGGAGGAACGGTTCGACGTCATTTATCTCGACGGGCTTCACACATCGGAACAGACGCTACGCGACTTCATGAGCGCCATCCTGTTCCTTCGAGAAGACGGCGTGATCCTGATCGACGACGTTCGGCCGCCTACCTATGTGGCATCGCTTCCGAACAGGAAGAATTTCTTCAAGGTGCGTCAGTTCCTGGGTTCAGACAAGAAGTCATGGATGGGCGATGTCTATCGCCTTGTCTACTTCATCGAGACATTTGCGCAACAGTTCGCATACCGAATCATTGCAGACAACCACGGCCAGGCAGTCATCTGGCGGAAACCGCGCAAGATCGTCCCGCATCGGACCATCTCGGACGTCGGCTGCAAGACGTTCGAGGACATGGTCATCGAGGAAGACACGTTTCCGCGCATGCCGTTCGGAGAGATCGTTGCGCTGATCAAGCAAGACCGCCAGTGATCGAAACATGCCGTAATGTCCTGGTAACCCCATACGAAAGCATATGGGTCGGCGGCCCCGATCACGACCGGATTCCTCAACACGGCCGTATCATTTGGGGCAGGGATGCGAAAGACGAATTTCCGGATCGGCTGCGAGATGAGCCCGCATCCACGATCGAGGGCCGCTATCTCTATGGAGGCCCGCTCAAGTTCCATTTCGGCCATGTCATGGTCGATACGATCATCCGCCTTTGGGCGTTCGACAGAAGCCGGCATGACGGCGTCGTCTTCCCCTGTCTTGACATGCCGGATCCGCCAGCGTGGTTCTATGAAATCGTCGCGATCTTCGGCCTCGACCGTTCGGATGTCGTCGTCGTCGAGAAGCCTGTGGTCTTTCGTGAACTGGAGTTCGCCGAGCCCGGAAGCTCCCTCAAGAACGGGCCGAAGGGCTGGTACCTGGATCGCTTGAAGTCACTTCCGATTCGCCTCGTCGACGACATACCCGGCGACAGTCTTTACTTCGGCCGGACGCACATGATCCGCAAAGGTACGCTTATGGGCGAAAGCTACTTTGGCGACCTTCTTTGCCGGAATGGTTTCACGAGCGTTCGCCCGGAGAAATTCGACATCCACGTTCAAATATCGATGTTGGCGAAAGCGCGCCGGATCGTCTTTACGGAAGGAAGCAGCATCTATTCCATGGAACTCCTTGCCTCGACCGACGCCGAATTGTTCATGATTCCTCGACGCGCCGCCGGTGCCGGCCTCTTTGCCCCGCACCTGACACCGAAGGCTTCGAAGTTCGCCATCCTCGGAGATCGGCACGCAATCGGCAGGAAGCTCAACCGGAGCCGAAAAGACCGCCCTAGTTCCCCGAGTTTCACCTCGCGGCCGGAGACGATCCTCGGCGATCTGATCCGGCATGGATTGGTTGGAGAAACGCCATTTGACGCGCGAGCTTTCAGAGAGACGGAAGAGCGGGATACTGCGACTTACTTTTCCTAGGGAACCTCTGAACAAGTTCAGAGGTTCCCTAGGACGTATCAAGGTTCAGGGTGCTGCCCTGTTCCCCGGACTGGAGCGCGCCTTCGCGATACCGGGAAAGGAATGCCCACGGTCGCGACGTTCTGCGCAGGTACCGTTCAAGCCTTTCGACAATCGAATATCGGCGAGGGCTTGAGTCCGAGACGCCGGCGCAGATCCGGGTCCAGCGGCGGAACGAACGTTCTGACCCGCAAGCCTGCACCGGCAAGTCTTTCGGCAATATCGCGGCCGTACTTGCGCACATGATCGCGCTGGCCGAAGGCCGCAAGGCGGCCTTCTTCGCTGGTGATGGAGAAATCCTCGTAGGTCGTCTCGCCGTAGACGGGAACCTGGATCACGGCGATTCCTCCGGGCGTCAGAATACGGAACATCTCCCGCATGGCCTTGGCATCGTCGGGGATGTGTTCGAGCACGTGCGAGCAGACGATCGCATCGAAGCTCTCGTCCGGATATTGGATGTCGGTGAGATCCATCTTCACCATGACATGCTCGCTGCACAGGTCCGCGCTGAGATAGGAAACGTTCTCGAGCTTGCTCAGGATTCCAGCGATAGGCGGCTCGGGGGCGACATGCAGCAGCCGTCGCGGCCGGCCGTCGAAAAGCGGCGTATCCGAACGGAGATACAGCGCCATCAGGCGATGACGCTCCAGCACCCCGCAATTCGGGCAGCGCGCGCGTTTGCGCTTGACGACCACCCCGCCCGCGATGAAATCCTCGACCGCTGTCTCGCAAACGGGGCAATAGCAGCCGGGGACTCCCGGATAGCCCTCGGCAACGGTGACATGGACTTCCGTTTCCGCGCTGCTTCGCTCGGCATCCGCGTTCCCGGCAGCCATGTGCACGCGTGCAGGCCCGGGCAGGGGAGGCGCGGGCGGCGCCGGTTCGGCCGCCTTCACGGGAATCCGCACCGGCGGCCGGGGGCGCGGAACGACTTTGCCGCCTCGCGCCTGGATCCGGGCTTCGACGATGTCCGCGAGTTCATCGGCGCGTGCCTCGAATGAATCGCGGACGCGGACCTGTTCCGCCTCACGCTGCACCATGTCGAAGACGCGCGGATATTCGTGAACGTACCGGTCCACGGCAGCCTGCAGCGACGTGCCGGCATCGTAGTAGATGATGGTGTCGCCGAACCGGCGCACCAGTTCCGGATGGCGGTCCGAAATCACCGGCAAGCCGCAGGCCAGCACATCGTAGATCCGGTTGTTGATGAAGCCATGGTTGCGCATGTCCGGCCAATGGTCGTTCAGGCTCACGCGCGCGGCGCCATAGGTCCGGCCCAACTGCTCGTTCTCGATATAGTCCGAGACGACGCGACGCGACGCTTCGGGCCAGGCGCTCCAGCCGCGCCCCCAGATCTTCAGCGGGTAGCCCTGACGCAACCATTCGATCACGCACCACCGCTCCACATTGCGGCTGTTGCCGACGAAGATCGCGTCGCGCCTGTCTCGCGCGGGCAGCGACAGCGACAAGTTGAACTCCTCGGCGTCCGTGCACTGCAGCAGCGGAATGACGCGTTCGCGTCCATGAAGCTGCGCCAACTCCCTGGCGTGCGATTCGGATGCGACGGCAAAGACGTCGTAGTCGCGGATCTCTTCGGCGCCGACGTCTTCCGGATGGCTCAGGTTCCACGCTACGTGCAGCGCATCACGGTTGCGCGGCGCGTACCGGTATTTGCCGCGCACGACCAGGATCACGTCCGCGTCGTCGTCGCCGTCGCTCCATTCCGGTTCGTACTGGATCAGCACATCGTAGCCATGGCGGGCGAGCTGCTTGCGCAGCGAGCGGGCGAAGTGGAAATCGCCCCATTTCTGCTGGCGACTGTCGGTCGGCGCCGGGCACTTGATGATCCATCTCATTGCATCGCTCCCGCCATCTGGGGCGCCTGGTCGTCCGCATGGGCGCGGACCCGTTCGCAGAAACCGGCGAAATCGTGCGCGAAGCGTTCCGCGACCGGCAACACGCCGCGTTGCGCGTCGGCATGCTCGTAAAGCACCTTCAACATGGTGTTGGCTGCGGCGTAGGAGAACTGGCGAAGGTAGAGTTGACGCGCCATCGCTGCCATCGCCGCAGTGGATTCCTTGTTGTCGAACGTGGCGCGAACGGCCTCGCGCAACGCGGCGAAATTGCCGAACTCGACCAGGCGCAGATAACCCTGGCTGGCCAGCGGACCGAGATCGGAGATGTCGTTGGCGATCACCGGCACATGCATGGCGATGGCGTCGGTGAACTTGTAGGGCATCTGGTACTGGCTCGCGGGTATGCGGGGATCGAGCCACAGCACGACGAGATCGGCGGCATAGTTGATCTCGGCCATCCGGTTCCGTCCCTGCGGCGGCAGCACCTTGACCTCGTCCGCGTATTCGCGCACGAACCGTTCCTGGTCGGGGCTGACGCGCGAGCCGGCGAACAGCAGCTTGTAGCGCGGGTCTTCGAGCGACCGGACGAGCTCGACCAGCTCATGGATTCCCTTGTGCTTGCGCAGCAGGCCGCCGAACAGGATGACGCGGTCTTCTGGGCCGAAACCGAGTTCCCGGCGGATGGCCTCCCGGTCGTAGCGGTGCGGATCGTAGTGGGTCTCGTCCTTCAGGTTGCGCAGGCAATAGCCTCTACCGCCATAGTGCGCATCCAGGTTGCGGTTGTGCGTGACCGCGAGGGGAACCTCGCGCGCGTAGCCGTCCATGACCTGCGACCAGGCGTCGGAATAGGGATTGAGCAGATCCTCGATCCGGCAGTCGTCCAACCTGAGCACGGTGCCGTCGTTGCGGCGCTGCGGGTCGGAAACATGCGCTTCGCTGTCGTTCGACTCCAGGATGACCGGAACGCCGGTATGGTAGTTCGCGAGCAGCGCCAGGCCGAGACTGGGCAGGCGCGGCTTGACGCAGTACACGGCGTCGCCGTCGATCCGCGCCCATGCCCGGGTGAGGCGCTCGAAGAACCCGGGAAACGACCGCCCCTCCAGGTATTCGGTCCGGAACGGCGGGCGCTCGCCGCGGTAGGGTTCGAATACCTCGGGACCGAAGAAATGGAACCCGACAAGCTGCGGGTCGAACGATTGCTGCGCGGCTTCGGCAAGGTTGTACGCCTTGGAGAAATGGTTGCGGCATACGTCCCAGGCGAGCACGCTCAGCCGCGGGCGCGCCCGCTTCCAGGAGCGCCGCGCCAACGCGCCCGAATAGTAGGTCGCGACGTTCGCCTGCACCCGGCTCTTCGTGCGCGCAGTGTCGGCCTTGCGCTCGATGGTGATCTGCGCCCACGCCTTGTTGCGCCGATAGAGCACGAGCGGCAGGTCGATCATCAGCGGATCGCGCAGATATGTCATCTTGAGGATGAGGTCCCAGTCCTGCTGGCGGCTCAACGATTCGGTGAATCCGCCCACCACGCGCAGCAGCGAGGCGTCGTGGGCGAAGGCGTTGAGGTCGATGTAGTTCTTTTCCGACAGCGCTTCGTAGGAGAACGGCCGAATGCGATTCGGACGAAGTTGGTACCGGCCGTCCGTGCACTGGACGTCCAGGTAATCGGTGTACACCGACAGGTGTCCGGGTGACGACAACAGGCCCGCCACGACGTGCGCCAGGTATTCCGGGTGCCAGAGGTTGTCCGTGTCGAGGTAGGCGATATAGCGCCCGCGGGCCGCCGCAAGCCCGCTGTTTCGCGCCGCCGCGGCGCCGCGATGCTTCAGTGCAAGGAAGCGGATGCGCGGGTCCCCGAGTGCCGTCACTCGCGCCCGGGTGTCGTCATTGCTGCCGTCGTCGCAAACCAGCAGTTCCCAGTTCGGGTAAGTCTGTTCGAGCACGCTGCCGATCGCCTCGCCAATCAGCGCGGCCCTGTTGTAGGTTGGCATCACGATACTCACCAGCGGCTGTTCCGCATGCAGGCGCATGCGCGCGTCGGCTTCCTGCGGCGCGTTCCGATAACGCTTCGACAGCTCGTCGCGACCGCGCGCGTCGAAGATCAGCGCGACGTGCCGCGCGAACAGGCCGGGGGCGGAGAGCAGCCGGGTTGCCATGGCGATTGCATCGACTCGTTTCGCGATCGTCTTGCCTTCCTCGAGCACGGCTTTCGCATCGCGATGGAGCGACGACATCCGGGCATCACCGGCGTCCAGGCTGCCGCGCATGCTGCTTACGGCGCGTCCGAGGCTCTGATGGCGCGCCACCCATGCCGGTCTGCGCCGCAATACCCGCTCGGCCATGCGCATCAACCAGTCGACTGCCCGCCAGCTCCGGCTCGCGTGCAGCGCCGTCAGCTCATGATCGATCTGCTTGCAGGTCTTGCCGATGCTCTCGTGATTGGCGCGCGTGGAGTGTGTGCTGCGCTGCAGCGCATGCAATTGCGGCAACAGGCCCTGCAGCGAAGTGTCCAGCCGCTCCAGGTGGCGCATCTGCTCACCGAGCGCCGAATGCAAGGCGAGGCGTTGGCTCGCGCGCTCGACGAGCAGGTCGAGCGGCATCCCGGCTTCGCCCGCGCTTTCCCCGAGCGTCGCGGCGAGCTGCAGCCGCATGCGTTTCGCTTCCTGCGCCTGAACCGACTGCGCCTGCTCGGCGCTGCGCAGCGCCTCCTGCAGCGCCTCCCGCTCGACACGAAGAGCGGCCTGGCGGTCTTGAAGAAGCTCGAGTTCACCGACCTTGTCGGACAGGCTGCGCTCCATGTCTGCCAAGGCCGCTTCCAGGGCCGCACGCCGTTCGGCCTCCGCTTCGCATCGGGCATCGCTCGCCATGTTCCGGTGCTCGAGCTTTCGCAGGCGCTCTTCCAGCTGCGCATCGCGCTCCGCGGCTTCGCGGCGTTGCCCCTGCAGCCGCGTGATCTCCGCTCTCAGTTCGCGGCAGCGCTCGATCGCCCGGCCGGTCGCCAGGGCGATCTCATCCTCGACCCGGTCGACGGTCGCCGCGATGGCGACCGACGGATTCGGCTCACTGGCCGCCGATTCCAGCAGCTGGTCCTTGAGTTCCTGCCATGAACTGGCGGCCGTCGCCTTCGCCTTTTTCAAGCGCCGCTCATGCGCAGCAAGCTCCGACGCGCTACGTGCGGACAGTTCGCCGGCTGTCCCGGCAACATCCCGCGCCCCTGCTGCGCAGATGCCCGAATATAGTGTCATCGCCGGATGTTCGTGGTAGTACGGGCCGAGATCGCCGACGCGCGAGCGGTACAGCGCCGGGTCGATGAACGCGCGCAGTTCGTTTTCTTTCGGAACCGCGAGCCGGTCGACGCCGCGCGCAGTCAACGCTTCGTGGAGTCGCCCGGCCTCGTCGACCGGATCGGCGATCAACGCCTCGTAGCGGATCACATGGACATCGCGTCCGGCCAGGTCGCGCAGCGCTTCCAGCGTGTAGGCCTCCCAGAGCGCGAGCCCGACATCGAGCGGAAACCCGTTGCGATTCTGCAACGACGAGGCCACCTCCAACGGACTGCGCAACGGCATGACGATGTGCGGCAGCTCGAGCCGCGGGAGCCATGCGGACAGCGTGAGGCACAACCGCGGATCCTTGACCATCCATGGACGTTGCGGCTCCAGCTTCGCGATTATCCCGAGCAGGTCCTTCTCCACCTTCGGAGAGACTTTCCGCGGCGACGGCCGCTCGAGCCATGGCGTCAGCCGATCCCAGTCGGCGCCGGCGTCTACGAGCATCTGCTCGTTGACCCGGCGCACATCGCGCCGCTCCCAGAAGCCCTTGGGATTTTCCTCGTTGACCACACCGGTACCGTCGGCCTCGGTGCCGAAATACGCGCCCATGAGATTGAGCACCCGGGTCACCATGGAGGTCCCCGAGCGGTGCATGCCGACGACAAGTATTTGCATTGCTTTTCCTTAGAACGTGTTAACGATTACCCGATCCCATGATCTGCGCACCCTGCAAAACCGCAAGGCATCCCGTGCCGACCGCTGGCGAGCCGTTCCGCGCCATCCACTTTACGCATCGCCGCATTCGTCGATACCGGATTCCGACGCCTGCAGATACCGCTTCGAAGAGCCTGGTTTCAGCCGCAAGTGACAAGTTCCTGCAGCATTGCCGCCACCTCGGCGCGCCTGGCCTCCGGGAGCCCGGAAAAGGCAAGGAGGACGTTCGCCGTGTGCTCGTCCTCGGCGACGAGATACGCCACCGGTACGTTCAACGCCCCGGCAAGCCTGGCCAAGCCGTCGAGATCGATGCCACGAGCCTCCGTCTCATAGCGATTGATGCGACTGCTGGCCAGCTTCTTGTCCAAGCCCAGGCGCAACCCCAGCGCGCGCTGGCTATCGATGCCGCGCAGCGCGCGCGCCTGCCTGAGGCGCGCGGCAAAGATGCTGCGCGGAGAAGGGTCGGATCTCGGAGGCACGCGGGTCCGATGTTAGATCTGGGAAAAAAGCATGACGAAAACTCTTCCTTTGCGGCAGACTCTGCCTTAAAGGTAGCATAGCAACGACGGCCCCCAACCGGTAGGCGGAACGGCTTCGAATGCGTGAATGCCTTTTGCGGTGGCCGCTGGCGCCGCAGCGGTTGTGCATCAGGCACTCGCACTCTCTGCCACCCATTCCCGGAACACCTGCATCACCGCCGTCTCCGGCCGCGTACGCAGGCGGGTAAGCCAATAGGCACCGACATCCACCTCGACGTCGAACAGCCGCACCAGGCGCTCGCTGGCCAGGTCCCGCTCGAACATGCGCAGCGGCAGCAGCGCCACGCCGATGCCGGCGGCGGCGGCGCTGGCGATGGCGAGCGAGGAATCGAATACCGGCCCGCGTAGCGGCGGCTCCGGCAGCTTCGCCGCGCGGAACCAGCGCGACCATTCGTCCGGACGGTAGGAGCGCAGCAGCGGCACGCCGGCCAGGTCGCGCGGATGGCGGATGCGCCGCGCCAGCGCGGGCGCGCACACCGGCGCGAACGGGGCGTCGCCCAGTCGCACGGCCTCCAGCCCCTGCCAGGTGCCGTCGCCGAAGCGGATGGCCAGATCCAGGCCTTCGCCCGCCTGGTCGATGCGGTTGTTGTGGGTGAGCAGGCGCAGGTCCACGCCCGGGTGCGCGACGGTGAAGCCGTCCAGCCGCGGCAACAGCCAGCCGGTGGCGAAGGTGGCCACCGCACTGACGGTAAGCGCCTCGCGCAGCTGCCCGCCCTCGAAACGGCCGAGTACGGCGCCGATGCGGTCGAAGGCGTCGTTGATCACCGGGAACAGGGCCGCGCCTTCGTCGGTCAGGGCCACGCCGCGCGGCAGCCGCCGGAACAGCGCGAAGCCCAGCCGCGCCTCCAGCCCCTTGATCCGGTGGCTGAGCGCGGCCTGGGTGACGCACAGCTCGAGCGCCGCGCGGGTGAAATTGAGGTGGCGGGCAGCCGCCTCGAAGGCGCGCAGGCCGTTGAGCGGCAGGTTCGGGCGATCCATGGAGCCATCAATTCAGTTCATGCCTTCGATGAGATAACGTCGCTTGTCGCCCGCGGTCAAGCTTTCCAGAATCCTTGCACCAGGCAGACCGCCAGGATCGAGACCGGAACGAGACGATGGGAATGAAAGCCAGGGCCGCCGTCGCGGCAGTCGCGATCTGCGCGACCGCCTGCGCGGCTTACGCGCAGGACGCCGCGCCGCTGCCGCAGCTGCAGGCCTACGAGGTCCGCGCCGCCTGGCGCCAACCGGTGGCGCCACTGCGCATCGCCGAGCGCACCTGGCAGATCGGCACCGCCGGGCTGAGCGCGATCCTGCTGAAAGGCAGCGAGGGCGCCATCCTCATCGACGGCGGCATGCCGCAGGCCGCCGACCACCTGCTCGCCAACCTGCAGGCGCTGGGCCTGGCACCCTCGGACCTGAAGCTGATCCTGCACAGCCATGCGCACGCCGACCATGTGGGCCCGCTCGCCGCGCTCCGGCGCGCGACCGGCGCGCGCGTGTTGAGCAACGCCGAGTCCGCCCGGCTGCTGGCGCAGGGCGGCGCCGACGACATCCACTTCGGTGACGACCTGCTGTATCCGCCCGTCCACGTCGACCGGCTGCTGCACGACGGCGAAAGCGTGGTCCTCGGCGACCTGCGGCTGCGCGTGCATTTCACGCCCGGCCACACGCCCGGCAGCATGAGCTGGACCTGGGACGACCGCCGCGACGGCCGGACGCTGCGCATCGCCTATGCCGACAGCCTCAGCGCGCCCGACTACCGCCTGCTGGACAACCCCCGCTACCCGCGCATCGTCGACGATTACCGCGCCGCGTTCGCCACGGTACGCGCCCTGCCCTGCGACCTGCTGTTGACGCCGCACCCCGACGCCAGCGGATGGCGCTTCGACGACGCGGCGACGCAGCCAGAGCCGGTCGACTGCCGCGGGTATGCCGATGCCGCCGAGACCAGGCTGGAGGCGCAACTGGCCGCCGAACGCCGCAAGGCGGAGCACTGACGCAGACGCGCGGGTCTTCGCCGCCACCGGCATCGACCGGCGCCGCTCCCCATCGCCGGCCACCGGGCTTTCCGAACCCACTCACCATACGGACACCAGCATGATCGATAGACGTGGATTCCTATGTGCCGCCGGCGGCGCGATCGCGATCGCCGGGCTCGGCCGGACGGCGGCGGCGGCGGGCGCGCCCGGGTTTTCAGGACTGGCGCCGGCATTGGCCGAAGTGGAGCGCGACAGCGGCGGCCGGTTGGGCGTCGCGGTCCTGGACGGCGGCTCCGGGCAGCAGGTCGGCCTGCACGCGGACGAGCGCTTCCCGATGTGCAGCACGTTCAAGTTCCTGTTGGCTGCCGCCGTGCTGCAGCGGGTCGACCGCGGCCGCGAGCGCCTGGACCGGAACGTACCCATCGCCGAATCCGACCTGGTGCCGCATTCGCCGCAAACCGGAAAGCACGTCGGGGCGGAAGGCATGCGCGTGAGCGACCTGTGCCGGGCCACCATGATCTGGAGTGACAACGCCGCCGCCAACCTGCTGTTGCGGACTCTCGGCGGTCCGGCCGGGCTGACCCGCTTCGTGCGCGGTCTCGACGATCCGCACACCCGGCTGGACCGGTGGGAGCCCGAACTCAACAGCGCCGTTCCCGACGATCCGCGCGACACCACCACACCCGCGGCGATGGCGCGCAACCTGCAGCGCCTGCTGCTGGGCGATGTGCTGCACGACGCTTCGCGCGCGCTGCTGACAGGCTGGCTGGTCGACAACCGCACCGGCGATGCGCGCCTGCGTGCGGGCCTGCCGGGCCGCTGGCGCGTGGGCGACAAGACCGGCACCAGCATCAATGCCGACGACCAGGGCACCGCCAACGACATCGCCATCGTCTGGCCGCCCGGGCGCCCGCCGCTGCTGATCGCCTGCTATCTCACCGGGGCAGCGCCGGACATCGATGCGATGAATGCCGTGCATGCGGCGGTCGCGCGCGCGGTGATGGCGACAGTCGCCTGACGGTTGGCGCAGGCGACGCCGGCGCGGGATTCGCAATCGACTACGCCCTGACCGCGATCCCCGGGGACGCCGCCTATTTCCATGCCCAGTTCCGCCGGGTGAACCCGCTGCCGTACAAGGAGGTGTTCGCCATCGTCGACGGCATCCGCGGCAAGGGCCACTACGTCGGCACCTATCTCGCCCACGGCGCCAACAGCCCCGGCTGGTGGGGCGAAGGCGAGGTGAAGTTCTACATCGACGGCGACGACGCGTTCCCGACCATCGCCGGCACCGGCAAGGAGGACTACTTCCTCGGCTCCTACGCCTACCTCTCGCGCCATCCCGACGGCGAGAACCGCGCGACCGACTACACGACGCCGTTCGCCGGCTACCACCAGATCGTGGATCCGGATTCGAACGTCGACCAGCGCCGGTTCGGCCAGTACCGCTGGCACATCCCGGATCCGATCCGCTTCGAGCGGGATCTGAAGGTGACCATCCAGAGCCTGGGCTGGCGCGGCGATGGCCCGTACCTGCCGCTGCAGGACGACCTGGTGGCGGTCGCCTACTGGTACCAGACCGAACCGCACCGGCCGTTCCCGCCGCTGCCGGACCGGGAGGAGCTGCTGATCGACTGGACCGCACCGCTCAATCACCTGGGCAGGCTCGGCGAGATCCGCCTCGAGAATCCGCCCGGCGACCGCTACAACATCGACCCGCAGGCGCTGCTGGACGGCGAGACCGGCTCGGACGATCCCGGCGACGGCCAATGGCTGGGGTTCGAGGGCACGGACCTGGTCGCGGTGGTCGACCTGCAGTCGATCCGGGCAGTGCAGGAGATCGCGGTCCGCTTCCTGGAGCAGCAGGACGAGGGCATCTCCGATCCCACCGCGGTCGACATCCTGGTGTCGGCGGACGGGAAGACGTACGAATCCGTCGCCCTCGCCGATGCGGACGAGCCGGAGCAGGGCCGGATCCGCACCCACCGTGCGACGCTGCCGCACCGGGAGATCCGCTATGTGAAGATCGTCGCCGGCAATGACGGCGGCACGCAGGCGGCGCAACGGGCGTGGCTGCTCGCCGACGAGATCGTCATCCGCTGATCCCGATCGCACTGCCCGGTGTCCCGCGGATCGCCATTGCGTCCTCCCCGACGGCTTCCGCTTCCCGTAGAGCGGAGCTTGCTCCGCTGCTCTTCGGCCAGAGCAGCCGAACAAGCTCGGCTCTACGTCTCCTGCGGATCATTGCCGTGCCCGGCAGCGCGGCTCCTCTTCGGTGACGCTGCCGGCAAGCCGTCTGCGCCCTTCGGCGAACTGGTGGCGGACGGCGTCGCTCGGCTCTCTACAGGCGCGCGTGCAGCGCCATTGCGGCATGGGGATTGCGCGCCTTCCCCGCGCCGATGAAATAGACGAAGACCTCGCGCGGCCGCACGGGGGCGGCGTGGGCGGCCTCGACATAGGGCAGGCCCGTCGGCGCCTCGCCGGCTGCCCAGGCCCGCGCCCGGCGCGCCCAGGCATCGAGTGCGTCATCGGGATAGCCGCTGGCGACGTCCTCGCGGCTGCGCATCAGTCGCGCATAGACGAAATCGCCGGTGAGGTCGGCGAAGGAGGGATGGTCCGGAGAGTCGGTGAACACCGTCGGCAGGCCATGGCCGCGGGCTAGCGCGAGATACTCCGCGCACGCGAAGCTCGCGTGGCGCACCTCCAGCACGTGCCGCAACGGTACGCCGTCGAGTTCGCACGGCAGCAGGTCGAGGAAGGCGGCGAAGTCGTCATGCTCGAAGGAGCGGCGTGGATTGAACTGCCACAGGATCGGGCCGAGGCGGTCGCCGAGTTCGGACAGGCCGCCGGACACGAAGCCTTCGATGGTCCTGCCGGCGCCCGCGAGCCGCTTCGCCTCGGTGCAGTAGCGCGGCGCCTTGAGCGAGAACACGAAACCGTCGGGCGTTTCGGATCGCCAGCGCGCGTAGGTGGCCGGCTTCTGCGCGCCATACCAGGTGCCGTTGATCTCGATCGCGGCAAGGCGGCGGCTGGCGTACTCCAGCTCGTGCTTCTGCGCCAGGCCGGCCGGATAGAAGTTGTCGCGCCAGGGCGCGAAGGTCCAGCCGCCGATGCCGGTGCGGATGCCGTGCCGGCTGGCCGGCGGTGCGGTGAACAGATCGGGGCTGGTCATGGGAATCGGGAATCGGGAATCGGGAATCGGGAATCGGGAATCGGGAATCGGGAATCGGGAATCGGGAATCGGGAATCGGGAATCGGGAATCGGGAATCGGGAATCGGGAATCGGGAATCGGGAATCGGGAAAAGGCTAAGGATCCGTCGTCCCAGCGCAAGCTGGGATCCATGTTGCTGTTGCCCGAGCAACTTCAAAAGCAAGATCAAAATGGATGACCAGCTTCGCTGTTGTAAAGCGCCTCCAGCTTGCGCTGGGATGACGACAGGAACCGCTCTCCTTACCTCCCGTCCTCGACCGCAAGCCCAGGGCGCACGTGCCGGTCCAGGATCGACCGCAGCGGCGACAGTTCCGGATACTTCGACAGCACCTCGTCCAGATAGGCGACGAAGCGCGGTGCGTCGGCCAGGTACTTCGGCTTGCCGTCACGGTAGTGCAGGCGCGCGAACAGGCCGAGGATCTTGAGGTGGCGCTGCA
Source organism: Luteimonas salinilitoris (assembly GCF_041300785.1). Taxonomy (NCBI): domain Bacteria; kingdom Pseudomonadati; phylum Pseudomonadota; class Gammaproteobacteria; order Lysobacterales; family Lysobacteraceae; genus Luteimonas; species Luteimonas salinilitoris. The sequence goes on along the minus strand of NZ_JBFWIB010000007.1, from coordinate 90,575 downwards.
CCCCGGCGAAATCGGCATCGCGGCGGAAGTCGTCGTACGCGGTGGGCACCGGCAACCCGGCCGCGCTGGCGCGGGCGTGATAGCGCTCGAGCCAGGCATCGACGCGTTGCGGCGGCCAGCTGTGGAAGGCGTCGCGGAACAGGCTGGCCGGGTCGTAGCCGATCGGACCGCAGACCGCACCCTGGAAGTCGATCACCGCAAAGCCGCCGGCGACCGGCATCAGGTTGCGCGGCATGAAGTCGCGGTGCACGAACACCTGCGGCTGTGCGAGCAGGTTATCGATCAGCGTTTCATGCCCCTGGCGCAGTTCGGCGCGATCGCCATCGTCGAGCGCAACCCCCAGGTGGCGGACGAGCAGCCAAGGCTCCAGCAGGTCGAGTTCCTGCTGCAGCATGGCGCGGTGGTAGCGCGGCAGGTCCGGCGGGCAGGCGATCGCCTGCAGTTTCAGCAACTGCTCGAACGCGGCCTCGAACAGGGCGTCGGCGTTGTCGTCGTCGATGATCTGCAGGCAGGTATCGCGGCCCAGGTCCTCCAGCAGCAGGAAACCCGCGTCGAGGTCCTGCGCCAGCACCTGCGGCACGCGCACGCCGGCGTCCAGCAGCAACTGACGGATGCGCAGCCAAGGGCGCGCATCCTCTAGTGCCGGCGGCGAATCCATGACGATCCGGCTGCCGTCGGCGCAGACGGCGCGCCAGTAGCTGCGGAACCCGGCATCGACCGAGGCGCGCTCGAGTTCGAGCGCGGGATCGCCGGTGACGGCGCGGGCCCAGGCCAGGCGGGCGGCGGCCCGGGCGGCCTCGGGGACGAGCGCGGCGATCTGGATGGCGGTCATGCGCGCAAGGGTAGCAAGCGCGCAGCGCGTTCAAGAAGCCGGCGCCAGGGCGACTCAGATCTTCAGGTACCAGCCGCGGCGGTCCATCGCGACCATCAGCAGCCACCAGAACCCGACGAAGGCGAGCGCGAACGCCAGCGACGGAACGTAAGGGCCGAAGCGCGGCGTCATCCAGCCGGCGAAGCCGATCCGGTAGATCGCGTCCCACCAGCCGACCGCGACCAGCAGGTACACCATGGTGGCGGAACCGGCGTATGCGGCGATGGCGTTGACGCCGAAGCGGCGGCCGATCGCCGGCCAGCCCCGGCGGTCGATCAGCGCATGCGCCGCGGCCAGCGCCAGCAGCGCCCAGCCGCCGGTCCAGAGCAAATACGACGGCGTCCACAGGTTCTTGTTCAACGGCAGCAGCAGCGCCCACGCGGCGCCGAGCGCGAGCGCGGCCATGCCGGCCTGCCACAGGCGATCGCGACGGCCGCCGCGCAGCCAGGCGCCGGCCCGCAGGCCGAGCAGCGTGGTGGCGACGGCCCCGAGCGTGCTGACGAGGCCTTCGGGATCGTGGCCGCGGCCGCTGGCCGGATCGAACTGGTACAGCAATGGACCGAACAGCGCGGTATCGATGCGGCTGGCGAGATTGTGCGACGGCGCCTCACTGCCGCCCGTCGCCAGCAGCGCCCAGTAGCCCAGCAGCAGCGCGCCGAGGACCGCCCATTGCGTGCGCGCCTGCGCGTGCAGCGCGAGCGATCCCACCACCAGGAAGCACACGCCGATCCGCTGCAGCACGCCCCAGGGCCGATAGTGCCCGGCATCGAGCGCCCACCACGCCAGCAGGTGCAGGAGCAGTCCCAATGCGACGATCCGCAGCGCACGCACCAGCACCGCGCGCTGCAGACCGGCGCGGTCGACGCCGGCTTCGATGCGCGGCACCAGGCCGAGTGCGATCGAAACCCCGACCACGAACAGGAAGAACGGGAAGATCAGGTCGGTCGGCGTACAGCCGTGCCATTGCGCGTGCAGCAACGGCGCGTAGACATGCCCCCAGTCGCCGGGATTGTTGACCAGCAGCATCGCGGCCACGGTGAGCCCGCGCAGGGCATCGACGGAGGCGAAGCGGGGTGGCGAACGGGCGGTCATCGTATTCCCCGTAGGAGCGCGCCATGCGCGCGATACCGCGCCAGGCGGTCTTCTCCGTTGCGGTGACACAAACCCCGTCGCCACGGGCGGTGCCAATCAATAGCCAAGCCCGTCACGATGGACCAACCCCTCGTCTTCTTTGGCTTGAGATACGGGCTATTCACTGACACCGCCCGTGGCGACGGGGCTTGCTTTGTCGCAGCGGAACGAACTGCCTGGCGCGGTATCGCGCGCATGGCGCGCTCCTACGGTGTGGCACCGGTAACCAGGGATTCGCCGGCGATCCAGGTGGCGGCGACATGCAGCTCCGCATCGAGCAGGACCAGGTCGGCGCGGCAGCCAGGCGCGATGCGGCCGTGGCTGGCTTCCAGCCCCAGGCACTGCGCCGGATAGGTCGAGGCCATGCGCGCGGCCTCGTCCAGCGGCAGGCCGAGCAGGTGCACCGCGTTGCGCACCGCCGTGGCCATGTCGAGCGCGGAACCGGCCAGTGCGCCGGCGGCGTTGCGGCAGATGCCGTCGACCACGGTGATGCGCTCGCCATAGAGCGCGTAGCCCGGGTCGTCCGATCCCACCGGCGGCATCGCATCGGTCACCAGGAACACCTTGCCGCGCGGCTTGGCGGCGATCGCCAGGCGCAGGCTGGCGGGATGCGCGTGCACGCCGTCCAGGATGATGCCGCACCAGCTGTCGCGATCCTCCAGCGCGGCGCCGACCGCACCGGGCTCGCGCCCTTGCAGTGGGGTCATCGCGTTGTAGAGATGGGTGAAGCCGCGCACCCCGGCGTCGAGGCCGGCACGGATCTCCTCGTAGGTGCCGGCGGTGTGGCCGGCGAAGACGATGGCGCCGCGCTCGACCAGCGCACGGATGGCCTCGGCCGGCACCTGCTCCGGTGCCAGCGTGACCAGCGTGGGGCCGTTGTCGAGCGAGGTGGCGAGCGCGATCTCGTCGGCGTCCGGCACGCGGAACTTGCCGGCGTCGTGCGTGCCCTTGCGCGCCGGCGCCAGGTATGGCCCCTCCAGATGGATGCCGAGCACGCCCGGCGCTCCCTGCGCGATCGCCGTATGCACCGCGGCAATCGCGGCGCGCATGACCTCCACGTCGTCGCTGATCAGCGTCGGCAGCAATGCAGTGGTCCCGAACCGGCGGTGCGCGCGGGCGATGGTCCGCACGGTCTCCACCGTCGGCGCGTTGTTGAACAGCACGCCGCCGCCGCCGTTGACCTGCAGGTCGATGAAGCCCGGCAGCAGCGACCCGCCCTGCAGGTCGAACGTGCGGGCATCCTGCCGCCGCGCATCGCCGGGAGCCGGCAATGCCGCGATGCGGCCGTCGTCGTCGATCAGTACGGCAAGGTCGTCGCGAAAGCCGTCGTCGGTCAGCACGCGGCCGTTGACCAGCACCGTCGCCATCACACCGTCTCCGTCACCTTGTTGAGATGCGGCGGCGCGTCCGGATCGAACCCGCGCGCGCGCGCCAGCGCCTCGACCGCGCGGTAGAAACTCTGCACCGTCAGCAGCGGCGCGGCAGCCGGATGCGGCGCCTCCGCCACGGGCAATGCCTGCCCCGGACTCGATCCCGGATCGCCATGCCGCGAGGCCGTCCACATCGACGCCCCGCGCACGCGGAGTTCATGCGCCAGCGCCAGGGTGCCGCTCTCGGTCTCGTCGTTCTGTGCCAGCACCAGCACCGGAAACCCGGGGCCGACCAGCGCCATCGGGCCGTGCTTCACCTCGGCCGAACTGTAGGCCTCGGCGTGCAGTCCGCAGGTCTCCTTGAACTTGAGCGCCGCCTCCTGCGCGGCGCCCAGCCCGAGCCCGCGCCCCAGCACGAACAGGTTGTGCGTCTGTACCAGGCCGTCGACCAGCGGCGACCAGTCCTGCGCCCATGCGTCGCGCATGGCGTCGGGCGTGCGCGGCAGCGCATCGAGCAGCGCGGCGTCGCCCTTCCAGCAGGCGGCCAGCTGCAGCAATGTGGCCAGCGACGCCAGGTAGCTCTTGGTCGCGGCGACGCTGCGCTCGCTGCCGGCGTGCAGCGGGATCACGGTGTCTGCAAGCGCGGCCAGCGGCGAGTCCTCGACGTTCACCATCGCCACCACGCGGGCGCCGGAGCGGCGTGCGTCCTCGGCGTTGCGCAGCAGGTCGGGACTCTTGCCGGACTGCGAGATCACCACGTAGAGCGCGCCCTGCAGCTGCTGGCTCGCGGCGTACACCGATCCGACCGAAGGCGACGCCGAGGCGGTCACCCGCCCGAGCTGGGTCTCGAACAGGTACTTGCCGTAGGTGGCGGCGTGATCGGAACTGCCGCGCGCGCAGGTGACCACGAACGGCGGCGGATTGCGCCGCAATTCGCGTGCGAGTTCCGCCACCACCGCGGCATTGCGCTCGAACTGGCGCGCGACCACGTCCGCCGCCTGCGCGGCCTCGCGGAACATCCAGCTGGTCCCGTCCTGCGTAGTCTCCGCGCCGAAGGCGGCCGGTGTCTGCATGTTCATTCCTCTGCGGGTGCGGGCGGGCGCGGCCGCATCGGCGCGGTGGAGCCGCGCACCACCAGCTGCGGCACGAAGCCATGGTTGTGGACGGGCGCCGTGCCGTCCGCGTCGGGGCTCTGGCGCAGCTGCGCGATCAGCAACCGCGCCGCGTGGCGGGCGATGTCCTCGGTCGCCTGCTTGGCGGTGGTCAGCGGCGGCCACGACTGCTTGGAGAACGGGCTGTCCTCGAACCCGGCGATCGACAGGTCGTACGGCACGTTCATGCCGGCCGACTTGGCCGCGGCCAGCACGCCGGCGGCGATCTCGTCGTTGGAGCCGAAGATCGCGGTCGGCGGATCGCGCAGCGCCAGCAGCCGGCGCGCGCCGCGGAAGCCGTCGTCGAACGTGTAGTCGCCCGGGATCACCAGGTGCTTGTCGAGGGTGATGCCGTAGTCCTTCAACGCCTTCTCGTAGCCCAGGTAACGCTCGGAACTCGAACGGTGCTCCTGCCCGCCCCACAGGAAGCCGATGCGCTGGTGGCCGAGCTGGATCAGGTGCTCGGTGACCTCGTAGGCGGCATCGCGGTCGTCGACGAAGACGCAGGGATGGCCGTCCTGCGGATCCTCGGCGGCGGCGATGATCCGCACCAGCTTCACGCCGCGGGTGGTCAGCGCCTCCAGCAGCTCCATGCGCTCGGACATCGGCGGCGCCAGCACCAGCCCGGCCAGGCGCGAGCGCCGCATCCAGTCGCACAGCTCGTCCACCAGCAGCGGCGAACTGGCATCGCAGGGATGGATCTGCAGGTCGAAGCCGGTCTCGCGGCAGGCGGCCAGCACCCCGTTCTGCACGCTGATGATGTAGTACGGGTTGGGATTGTCGTAGGCCACGCCGATCACGAAGGCGGTCGCGCTGCGCAGGTTGCGCGCCGACGGATCCGGCTCGTAGTCGAGCTCGGCGACCGCATGCAGCACCCGCGCGCGCGTGGCCTGCATCACCGACGGCTCGTTGTTGATCACGCGCGACACGGTCTTCAGCGATACCTTCGCCCGTTCGGCGACGTCCCGGATGGTCGGTCTGCGCACTGGTTCGTCTACCTCGCCGTGGAGCGGCCCATGATGCCGCGGATCAACGCCCGCCACGCATGCCGGCCCGGTGGCCGCTGCGCGCGTAGAACAGGATGTACAGGTAGCACGGCAGCATCAGCAGCAGGAACACCAGCTGGAAATCGAAGTGCTGCTTGAACACCGCGAACGCCTGCGGAATGATCGCGCCGCCGGCGATGCCCATCACCAGCAATGCCGAACCGGTCTCGGTCGACCGCCCCAGGCCGCGGATCGCCATCGGGAAGATCGCCGGCCACATCATCGCGTTGGCGAAACCGAGCGCGGCGACGAACCCCACCGACAGGTAGCCGCCGGTGAAGAATGCGCCCGTGGTGAACGCGATGCCCAGCATCGCGGACACGCTGAGGTAGCGCTCCTGCGAGATGAAGCGGGGGATCAGCACCAGCCCCGCCAGGTAGCCGAGCAGCATCGCGAACAGGGTGAACGAGGTGAAGAACTTGGTCCGGTCCAGCGGCAGGTTCAGCGCCTGGCCGTAGGTGCCGATGGCGTCGCCGGCCATGACCTCGACGCCGACGTAGGTGAACAGGCACAGCACGCCCAGCCACAGGTGCGGGAACTGGAAGATGCTGCGCCGCGAGCGCGGCGCCTCGCCATCCGCGCCGGTCTCGGCATTGGCTTCGGCCGGCTTGAGTTCCGGCAGCGGCGAGAACAGCACGCCGACGGCGACCAGCATCAGCAGCCCGGCCATCGCCAGGTAGGGGGCGTGGATCTTGGCGGCGAAGGTGTCGAGCAGCTGCGCGCGGGTCGCGAGATCGGCGGCCTCGACCTGGGCCGCCAGGTCGCCGATGCCGTGCAGCACCAGCGTGCCCAGCAGCAGCGGCGCGAGGATGCCGGCGGTCTTGTTGCAGATCCCCATCAGCGCGATCCGTTGCGCGGCGCTGTCGATCGGTCCGAGGATGCTGACGTAGGGATTGACCGCGGTCTGCAGCAACGCCAGGCCGCCGCCGATCACGAACAGTCCCGACAGCGCACCCGGGTACCAGCGCTGGGTGGAGAACTCGCCGAACAGCATCGCCCCCACCGCCATCACCGCCAGGCTCAGCGCCAGGCCCTTCTTCATCCCGGTCCATTTCAGCACCCAGGCCGCGGGCAGGGCGAGGAAGAAGTACGAGAGATAGAACACCATCAGCACCAGGAAGGCGTTCACCTCGTCCAGCTCGAAGGCCAGCTGCACGAAGGTGATCAGCGGGCCGTTGATCCAGGTGAAGAAACCGATGATGAAGTACAGCAACCCCATGATCGCGATGGCCATGGTGAGGTGCGAGCGTGCGCTCATGGTCGCGACAGCGGACATCCTGGCGTCTCCTGTGTGATGGATCCCGGCTTGCGCCGGAGATCGCCGGCCACGGGTGTCTTGCCGAGGCCATTCGAGTCCAACGTTGTCATATCTTTCTTCGATTTACCACGTTCCACGCCGGACTGCGACCGCATATCCCTGTTGTCCTGCAGCATTTGTCCACAAACAACCACATTTGTCCTGCCTGAGACAGCCTGGATTAACGCCATTCATGCTGCCTTCCAGGGAAGCAATTCACCAAAACTTACAGAAATAGGACCAATGAACCCGAAACTGCAACAAACCCTATCCGGCCTGTTGACATCGTTGTCAAACTATTTTCAAACTCGACCACAGCTTCCGGTCCGCATCGTACCGGGACCCGCGCACCTTCCAGCAACGGGAAACACGTGGCCGCCATCGCAAGCCCACTGCGGATCGACGCCATGACCGGCAACGCGAAGCCGTTCATCGCCGCGGACGTCGGCGGCACCCACGTCCGTATCGGCCTGGTGCGCCGCAACGACGATCCGTCGCATCCGGTCGCGGTGCTGCAGTACCGCAAGTACGTCTGCGCCGAGTGGCCCGGGCTGGTCGACATCATCGAGGATTTCCTCGGCCGGCTGGACGGGGTGCGGGTCGACGAGGGTGCGATCGCCAGCGCCGGCTACGCGCTCGAGGACGGCTCGGTGATCACCGTCAACCTGCCCTGGCGGATCTCGCTCAACGCCATCCGCGACCGTCTCGGTTTCCGCGAGTTCCGCCTGGTCAACGACTTCGAGGCGGTGGCCCACGCCGCCGCCTACGTCGACGCCAGCCAGGTGCTGCAGCTGACCGGACCGGAGACCGCCCCGCGCGGCCCGACCCTGGTCGTCGGCCCCGGCACCGGCCTGGGCGCGGCGGTGTGGATCCCGACCGCGAAGGGGCCGGTGGTGCTCGCCACCGAGGCCGGCCAGGCCGCGCTGACCACCGGCAACGCGCTGGAAGCGGCGCTGCTGCACGAACTGCAGCGCGAACGCGACCACGTGCCGAACGAACACGCGCTGTCGGGGCCTGGCCTGATGAACCTGCATGCCGCGCTGGCCACATTGCGCGGCGCGGCGCACGACTACCGCTCGCCGGGCGAGATCACCGCGGCGGCGCTGGACGGCAGCGACCCGCTGGCGCGCGAGAGCCTGGAGGTGTTCTGCGGCCTGCTGGGCAGTACCGTCGGCGACATGGCGCTGCTGTACGGCGTCAGCGGCGGCATCTATCTGGCCGGCGGAATCCTGCCGCAGATCCGCGAATTCCTGCTGCGGAGCAGCTTCGTCGAGCGCTTCCTCAACAAGGGCCCGATGCGCGAGGCGCTCGAGCGCATTCCGGTGAAATTGGTCGAGCACGGACAGCTGGGCGTGATCGGCGCGGCGACCTGGTACCTGTACCGGCGCGAGGCGGCGTGAAGTGCGGGGCCGGCTGTCGGCGAGGGGACGAGACATGCCGCCCGTGTGGGCGTCATGCGGAACGGACACATAGGTACGGCCGCGGGGGCGCGAAGCTCCCGCCGCCGCAACTCAAACAGTGACGGGAGAGAGACCATGACATATCGCAAATCCGTTCTTTCGGCGGCGATCGTGACCTGCCTGGCGTTCAATGCGCAGGCACAGGAGAGCACGGACACCGGCTCCCAGGAAGACGCCACCGATCTCGAGACGGTCACCGTGGTCGGCATCCGCGGGAGCGTGCAGCGCTCGCTGGACACCAAGCGCGAGGCGCAGTCGCATGTCGAGGTGGTCACCGCCGAAGACATCGGCAAGCTGCCGGCCAAGAACGTGGCCGACACGCTGCAGCGCCTGCCGGGCGTGAACATCAGCTCCTCCAGCGCCACCGAGGGCGGGTTCGACGAAAGCGACCGGATCAGCCTGCGCGGCACCAGTCCCAGCCTGACCCAGACGCTGGTCAACGGCCATACCGTCGGCACCGGCGACTGGTTCGTGCTCAGCCAGGTCCAGACCGTGGGCCGCAGCGTCAGCTACAGCCTGCTGCCGGCCGAGATCGTCAGCCAGGTGGTGGTACACAAGACCTCGCAGGCCAAGCTCACCGAAGGCGGCAGCGCCGGTTCGGTCGACATCATCACCCGCAGGCCGCTGCAGTTCGCCGACAACCTGACCCTGGAAGCCACCGTCGGCGGCGTCTACGCGGACCTGCCCAGCGAGACCGACCCGCAGTTCAACGGTCTGTTCAACTGGAAGAACGACGCGGGTAACGTCGGCGTGCTGTTCCAGGCGTTCTACGAGAAGCGCAGCCTGCGCCGCGACGGCCAGGAAGTGGTAGGCGGGTACGGCTCGATTCCTACGACACTCCCCGATGGTTCTCCCAACCCGCTGATGGCCACGAATCCCGATCTGGCCAACGTGCTGTATCCCAACCTGACCGGCTCGGTGCTGTTCGAGCAGGAACGCGAGCGCAAGGGCGGCGTGCTGGACATCCAGGTCAAGGCGACCGACAACCTCACCCTGGGCCTGAGCGGCTTCTACTCCAAGCTGGAAGCCGACAACTACAACCGCAACTACATGATGTGGGCCAGCCGCTTCGTACCGTTCCTGGCGCCGCAGGCCGGCTATCAGGTGGTGGATGGCGTACTGACCAATGCCCAGTACGCGCAGGTCACCGATCCCGGCCTTCTTTGTGGGCCCAACCCGACCGACACCTGCATGTCCACGCCGTTCGGCGTCTACGACCAGATCTCGCGCCCCGGCGCCAGTTCCGAGTCCAAGTACCTGACCCTCGACGCCGATTGGCAGGCCACCGACAACCTCGGCATCAAGTTCCAGGCAGGCACCACCGAGGGCCACGGCCGCAGCCCGACCCAGGACGTGATGGAGCTGGGCATCAACGCCGGCGCCGGCGCCGGCTGGGCCATGCACGGCATCGGCAACGCCATCGACTGGCACCTGGGCGGCGACAACGCATCGCCTTCGGGCATCCGTCCGCAGGACGGCTGGATCTTCGGCGGCCAGGGCATCGATGCGCTGGACGAGGAGCAGTGGGCCCAGGCCGACGCCGAGCTGTTCTTCTCCGGCGGCGCGCTGGCGACGCTCGACTTCGGCGTGCGCTATGCCGAGCACACCCGCGAAAACCTGTTCGAGGTCGCGCAAGGCCCGAACTTCGATACCGACTGGCAGAACCCGGCCAATTATCCGACCGCGCACCAGAACTATCCCGGGGATTTCGGCAGCGACATCGGCGGCAGTTTCCCATCCGACATCTGGTACTGGACGCCGGAACAGCTGGCCGCCATCAACGCGCAGTTCGCCAACCGCGATCCGGTCGAGCGCTTCTTCTGGCAGGACCTGTACAGCGTGAAAGAGAAAGCCAGCGCAGCCTATGTGCAGGCCAATTTCCAGGGCGACCGCTGGAGCGGCAACGTGGGCCTGCGCTATGTGCGCACCCAGCAGCGCACGCTCAGCAACGTCGGCGTCAATCCGAACCTGGCGCCGGAGGACCAGCCGGAGGGCACGGTCAACGGTTCGGCGTTCGGCCCGTACCTGCCGACGCTGGTGCGCAAGACCTACAACGAACTGCTGCCCAGCGCCAACTTCAAGTACGAGCTGAGCGACGACCTGGTGCTGCGCCTGGCGGCGTCCAAGACCCTGACCCGTCCGGACTACTCGGCACTGGCCGGGGCGGTGTCGCTGGACGACCTGACCCACACCGGCAGCGGCGGCAACCCGGACCTGGATCCGATCGTGTCCACCAACCTGGACGCTTCGCTGGAGTGGTACTTCGCTCCGCGCGCGCTGCTGGCCGCCAGCATCTTCCAGATGGACATGAACGACTACGTCGCCTTCGGCACCGACACCCGCCAGTACCTGGACCAGGCTGCCTCGGCCGCCGCCGGCGAGGACGTCTTCGCCGACTACCAGGTGTCGATCCCGGTCAACACCGACGCCAAGGTGAAGGGCGTCGAGCTGACCTACGAACAGCCGATCGGCGAGAACTTCGGCGTCGCGGCCAACTACACCTACGCCGACAGCGATTCGGACGGCGTCAAGCCGGTCTTCGGCACTTCGAAGAACACCTACAACGTGTCCGGCTACTACGAAAGCGATCGCTTCAACGCCCGGTTGAGCTACACCCATCGCTCCGAGTTCTACGCCGGCGTCAGCCGCACCGACGACTTCTTCCAGGAGAGCGTGGGTAACCTGGCGCTGTCGCTCGGCTACAACGTGAACGATTGGATGTCCATCAGCCTGGACGGCCTGAACCTCAACAACCCGGAGCTGAAGTACTACAGCGAACGGGACGGGATGGCGCTGCCGTACGCGATCTACTCGAACGGCCGTCAGTACTACTTGAACTTCCGCTTCAAGTTCTGATGCCGGCTTTCGCGGGCGGGCACGGAAGCCGTGCCCGCCCGCGTGCCGTCCGCCCGAATGCATTGCCGGCGGCGGATGGTGGACCAGGGCATCCCTGCGCGGCTCCGGTAGCGTTTCGAATGGTTCGCTTCCGTTTGTCGGAGAATCGGGGCTCGCGGCCGGATGACCGCCCCTACAGGCCGGCAAGGCCTCGGAGTAGTGAACACATGCGCGATCATCGTTCGGTTCGGCGCGTCGCCATGGCGGCCATGGCGTCGTGCATGGCCACTCTTCTCGGCTGCTCGCCGACTTCGCAGGGCGAATCCCCGGCGGCCGCGGTACCTTCGCTGGTCCCGCTGCCGGCGATGCTGGACACGCGCGACGGGGAATTCGGCCTGGACCAGGACACGCCCGTCTTCGCCGCGGACGAAACGGCGGTGGCCGCGGCGCAGCGGTTCGCCGAACTGGCCGGCAGGACGCATGCCCTGCCGCTCGACGTGACAACCGGTATCGACACCGGCCAGCGCGGGGTTTTCTTCGTCATCGATGCCAGCCAAGCAGGCGAATCGCCCGAAAGCTATGCGTTGGAAGTCTCCCCGCGAAACGTCCGCGTCACCGCGGGCGACGCACGCGGCCTGTTCCACGGCGCCACCACGCTTTGGCAGCTTCTGGATGCCGAGGGCCGGCTGCCGGCCGTGCGTATCGAGGATGCGCCGCGCTTCGGCTGGCGCGGGCTGATGCTGGACTCGGCACGGCACATGCAGTCGGTCGACGAGATCAAGCACCTGCTCGATGCGATGGCCCTGCACAAGCTCAACGTCTTCCACTGGCACCTGACCGACGACCAGGGCTGGCGCATCGAGATCAAGCGCTATCCGCGCCTGACGGAGGTCGGCGGCTGCCGTATCCCGGCCGGCGACGCCGGCACCGATCCGGCCACCGGGCGAGCCCGCCCGTACTGCGGTCACTACACCCAGGCGCAGATCCGCGAGATCGTCGCCTACGCGGCCGAGCGCCACATCACCGTGGTGCCGGAGATCGACATGCCCGGCCACGCGCAGGCCGCGGTGGCGGCTTACCCGGAGCTGGGTACGGTGACGGGCGAGACCGCGGTGTCCAACGAATGGGGCATCCATACCTATCTGTTCAACGTCGAGGAGGGCACGTTCGAGTTCCTCGAGAACGTGCTGGCCGAGGTGCTGGAGCTGTTCCCGTCCGCGTACATGCACGTCGGCGGCGACGAGGCGGTCAAGGACCAGTGGCAGGCATCGCCGCGGGTGCAGGCGCGCATGCGCGCGCTCGGCGTGGCGGACGAGACGCAGCTGCAGGCGTATTTCATCGCCCGCATCGAACGCTTCCTGTCCGGCCACGGCCGCAGGCTGATCGGCTGGGACGAGATCCTCGAGGGCGGGCTGCCGGCCGACGCGACGGTGATGTCGTGGCGCGGCATCGAAGGCGGCATCGAGGCCGCGCGCCAGGGCCACGACGTGGTGATGTCACCCTCGTCCGACCTCTACCTGGACTACCTGCAGACCGAATCGCCGAACGAGCCGCCGGGACGTCCCGCGACCATTCCGCTGCGGCAGGTCTACACGTTCGAACCGGTTCCCGAGGCGCTCGACGCCGTGCAGGCACGCCACGTGCTCGGCGTGCAGGCCAACGCCTGGACCGAGCACATGCGCGATTACGCCCGCGTGCAGCACGCGATCTTCCCGCGGCTCGCGGCATTGGCCGAGACCGGCTGGTCGCCCGCGGACAAGCGCGACTACGACGACTTCCTGACCCGGCTGCCAGCGCAGCTGCGGCGCTACCGCGCGCTCGGCATCGCCTACGCGCAGACACCGTTCGAGGTGCGCATGACCGCCGAAACCGCGGACCGCGACGCGGGCACCGCCATGGTGACGCTGTCGAACGCGCTCGGCTATGACGGCATCCGCTATACCACCGACGGCGGCGATCCGACCGCGGAGTCGCCGTCGTACGAAGCGCCGCTGGCGCTGGGGCTGCCGGCCGAAGTGCGCGCGCGGGTCTTCATCGGCGGAGAGGCCTTGGCCGACACCAGCGTGCAACGCTTCGACGGCACCTCGCTGCTGCGCCGCTCCGACGAGGCGCTGAAGATGTGCACCGGCGCGTTGATGTTGCGGCTGGAGGACGACGGCCCCGCCGACGGCGACCGCGCGCTGTTCAACGTCGACATCTTCAATCCCTGCTGGCAATGGGACGGCACCGACCTGGACGGCATCGCCGCGGTGCAGGTCCGCGCCGGCCGCATCCCCTATTACTTCCAGCTGCATCGCGACGAATCCAACCGCAGGTTCCGCACGCCGAAGGCCGCGCACGGCGAGCTGGAGATCCACGCCGGTTGCGACGGCGAGCTCCTGGCCAGCGCGCCGTTGCCGGAACACCCCGATGCCGATGGCTTCGTCGTCCTGGATGCGGCGCTGCCGGAACAGGCGGGCACGCAGGACCTGTGCATCACCTTCACCGGCGATACGCGGCCAACGATGTGGGTGCTGGACGAAGTCCGGCTGGTCCCCCGGTAGGCGCCTTTTGCGGCTGTAGGAGCGCCTCATAGGCGCGAAGTCCACATGGTGCCGGTTCACCGCGCGTCCGGCGACGCCGGTATCGCGCGCATGGCGCGCTCCTACGCGTCGCGGGTCCGGCCTCGATCGAGGTGGAGCAGCCCATCCCGCCACGGCGTCAGCCGCACCGCCAGCCCCGCAACGACGCCCAGCGTGTTTGCCAGCGCATCGGCGCGCTCCATCTGCCGGGTCTCGGTCAGTGCGCCCTGGGCGTACTCCAACCCGACGCCCAGCAGCACCAGCCCGATTCCCGCGCCCAGCAGCGACGGCCAGCGCGCATAAAGCTGCACCGCGCCGGCGGCAAGCACGAAGTACGCGATGAGGTGTCCGAGCTTGTCACCGCTTTGCACCGGCGGCATCGGCGGCGGCGGCGCCAGCGAGAGCACCACCACGATCGCGATCGCAGCGCACCACAGTCCGGCCCACAGCCGCGGCCGGCGGAACGGCTTCAGCGCGCGTCCCAGGCGCAGCCGGCTCACAACCGGTCGCTCAGGTCGCCGGCGAGGAAGGCGTGGTCGAACGCGACCTCGCGCGCGAAGCCCATCGCCTGGAAGCGCTCGCCCATGGCGTCGGGCAGGGTCAGGGTCTTGACCTGCTGACGCAGCGCATAGCGGCCGGCCTCGTCGCTGGCGCGTCCTTCGTGCTCGGCCAGCAGCCCCGGCAGGCCGTTGCCGAGCAGGAAACTCGCCTGCGTACAGTAGCCGGCGAAGTCGAACCCGGCGCCGGTGCCGGCCTCGGCCAGGGCGGTGAAGTCGACCGATGCGGTGAGATCCTGAAGTCCCGGGCGCGCGAGTACGTCGTCGACGAGTTGGTGGCGGTGGAACGCGCGCAGGGTGCCGTCTTCCCGCTGCGGCCGGTAATACGCGCGGCGCGGATGGCCGTAGTCGACGAACAGCAGCGCGCCGCGGTCGAGACCGCCGATCACCGCCTGCAGCCAGTACGGCAGCTGCGGTAGCAGTTCGGAGCGGTAACCGTCGGCGAACGGAGCGTCGAGCTGGCGCTCGACATGGCGCACCGCGGCGGCGAGGAGCGCATCGGCAGGCCGGTCGGCGCGGATGAAACCGCCGTCGTCGTCCAGCGCGACGTGTTCCTCGAAGACCTCGCCCCCGTGCAGGGTGAAGCGCGGCGTCGGCAGCGCGTCGATGACCTCGTTGGCGAACAGCACGCCGTTCCAGCGCGCCTGCGGCGGCCCGTCCAACCACGCGACCCGCGCGAACGCCGCCGGCGATAGGCATTGCTGCAGGTGCGTGCGCTGGCGTTCGCACAGATCGGCGCTGGGTTCGAGGATGGCGTAGCGTGCAGGCATGGCATCGATCGCCAGCAGCCGCTTGATCGCATCCTCGGCGAAACGGCCGCTGCCACCGCCGATCTCGACGAACTCCGCAGCGGCGCCGAGCTGCCGCAGGACCGGCGCCACCGCCTCGGCCACGCATTCGGCGAACAGCGATCCGAGCTCGGGCGCGGTGACGAAGTCGCCGGCGGCGCCGAACTTGGTCGCGCCGGCGCTGTAGTAGCCCAGGCCGGGCGCATAGAGCGCCAGCTCCATGAAGCGCGAGAACGGGATCGCGCCGCCGGCCTGGGCGATCTGTTCGCGGATCAGCGCCTGCAGGCGCTCGCTGTGCGCGAGTGCATCGGCTTCCGGGGCAGGGATGGGCATGCGGGCTCCTGGCTTTTCGGTCGCCAGTTTACGGAAAGCATTTTTTGGATGCCGCGGATGCGGGGCGGAGGATCCGGTCCAAGTCGCTCCCCGATACTCGCTTGGTTGGATCGGATCCCCCGCCCCCTGCAAGCTTCGTCGCGTGTCGGTGACTCCCCGATCGGGGACGGCATGGATCTGCCATCACGGACCCCGATGCCTCTCCTCAAGCCATAGTAGGTAAAGTGCGCATGCATCCCTTTGAAAAAGGGGGCTGGGGAATTTGCTGGGGCGGCCGAGCCAAAGCCAGAGCAAATCGCTTTGCGATTCCCGGCCCGCGCCAGCGGCGCGGGCGCTCAACCCCTTCTTCGAAGGGGAAGCACAGCCGATGGCCAATGCTGACGTCGCTTGCACGGGCGCCTGGACAGCCGCAGTCCGGAAACGCAAGGAAACGCCAGGCCATCCGGAGCGGTGAAGGATCTTTCCTGGGCGCCGGCGATACATGGGAGCCTTCGGGGTGGCCTTCAGGGTGGCCTTCAACCAAGCGAGTATCGGGGAGCGACTTGAAGGCCACCCCGCCCGAAGGCGCGACTGCACGACCGACAGGGACATTCTCCGGCACTGTAGGCATCGGTACCCGGCACGCGGCGACGGTCCACGCGAATGACGTTATCGTGTCCGCAACATCGCCGACACGGATCCGCCATGGCAGACCGCCGCCCCGTCGCCCTCGTCACCGGCGCCGCACGCCGTCTCGGCGCTGCCATCGCACGCCGGCTGCATGCCGACGGCTACGACCTCGCCCTGCACTATCGCAGCTCGCAGGCCGAGCTCGGCGCGCTGGTCGCCGAACTCGAGTCCGCGCGCCCGGGCAGCACCCTGGTACTGCAGGCGGAACTGGGCGAATTCGACCGCCTGCCGGAAATGATCGCCGCCACCGTCGGCCGCTTCGGCCGCCTCGACGCGCTGGTCAACAACGCCTCGGCCTATTTCGCCACACCGCTCGGGAAGGCGACGCCGGCGCAGTGGGACATGCTGTTCGCCAGCAACGCGCGCGCGCCGTTCTTCCTCGCCCAGGCGGCGGCGCCGCACCTGAAGGCGACGCGTGGCGCGATCGTCAACATGACCGACATCTACGCCGAACGGCCGCGCCCCGGGCACGCGCTGTATTGCATGGCCAAGGCCGCGCTGGCGATGGCGACCAAGGCGCTGGCGCTGGAACTGGCGCCGGACGTTCGGGTGAACGCGGTCGCCCCCGGCGCGATCCTGTGGGGCGACGACGAGACCGACGAAGCCCGCAAGCAGCGGATGCTGGCGCGCACGCCGCTGGCGCGCACCGGCACGCCCGAGGAGATCGCCGGCACCGTGGCCTGGCTGCTGCGCGATGCCGGCTACGTCACCGGCCAGGTGATCGCCGTCGACGGCGGGCGCCTGATCTCCGGGTAACCGCGCCAGGCAGATCTCTCCGATGCGGCGAAGTCAGGCCCGTCGCCACGGGCGGTGTGAATGATGCGCCGGTGAGGCCGTAGAGCGGAGCTTGCTCCGCTGCTCTCGGCTCCGGAGCCTACTAGCCGAGCAAGCTCGGCTCTACAAGGCTCGGCTCCGGAGCCCATGCAGCCGAGCAAGCTCGGCTCTACGAGACTCGGCTCCGGAGCCCGCGCAGCCGAGCAAGCTCGGCTCTACGCGAAGGCGATCAACGCTTGTCGAACGCGTGCTCGAGCTGCAGGCCGCGGAACGCCTCGGGCGCGTCGTGCGAGACCGCGTAGCGGTACAGCACCGCCGAGTACACGCCGCTCAGCGCCGCCTGGAACACCCCCAGCAGCAGCACCGCGACCAGGAACAGCCCGCCCACCAGGATCGCCAGGCCCAGCCAGGCCTGCAGTGCCAGCACCGTCAGGGCGATGCCGAGCAGCACGGTGCCGAACGTGATCAGCCCGAACGCCGCGCCGATGCCGATGTTGCCGATCGCGTTCTCGCCCCAGGTGCGCTTGAGCAGCGACATGCTCTGCTTCAACGCATCGATCGGCCCGACGTCGCGGCTGACCAGCACCGGCACCACCAGGAAGGTCGCCAGGGTCCAGGCCGCGCCCAGGCCGCTGCCGATCAGGCGCACGATGAAGTTGCCGTCGCGGTTCTTCAGCGACTGCAGCAGCACGCCGACGGTGGCGGCGATCGCGGCATAGCCGAGGATCGCCGGCAACCGCCGCTTGGCGGCATCGAAGCCGTCGGACAGCGTGGGATCGCCGCCGTCCAGGCGGATCATCGCCGCCGCCACCAGCGCGCTGTTGCAGAAGATCATCACGCTGTACTGGCAGAAATAGAACAGGAAGCCGAACACCACCGAACCGGCGCCGAACCCTTCCGCGAACACCCCGAGCAGCGACATCGGGATCAGGAACGTGGCCAGGACCACCAGGGTGGCGGCCCCGGAGATGACCGGAAACAGCATCAGCTCCTTGTCGGAGCGCAGCACTGCCGCGCTGGCCTTGACCAGCGCCCAGCTGCGCGAAAATTTCTCGAACATGCGTACACCTCCCCGTGGACGACAGACACATCCTGCCGCCACCGGATGACGGCCACAAGCGCCGGAAGTCACTGGACGCCGGCACCGCGGCCGCTGTGACCGCCATTGCGACTATCTCCTCCAATCGGTGGGAGCGCGCCATGTGCGCGATGCCGCGCCAAGCAGCCTTCTCCGTTGCGGCGAGACAAGGCCCGTCGCCACGGGCGGTACCAATCAATAGCCAAGCCCATCCCGATGGACCAACACGTCACCCGATGGCTTGAGGTGTGGGCTATTCATTGGCGACAGCCGTGGCGACGGCCCGTTTCTCATCGCGGCGAAAGGGCTGCCTGGCGCGGCATCGCGCGCATGGCGCGCTCCTACAGGGCGACCGGCGTCATCGGCGTGTCGCGCTCGGGCGATCCGGCCCACAGCTCGGCCAGGGTGCGCCGGCTCAGCGGCTCGACGATCTCCGGCGCGATCTCGGCCAGCGGCCGCAGCACGAAGGCGTGGCGCAGCTCCGGCCGCGGCAGTCGTAAATGGCCCGGACCATCCAGCACCAGGTCGTCGTAGAGCACCAGGTCGAGGTCCAGCGTGCGGTCGCCGAAGCGCGGGCCGCTGCGGTCGCGGCCGTGCGCGTCCTCCAGCGCGTGCAGCCAGGCATCGAGCGCATACGCGTCCAGGTCGCTGTCGATCACCGCCGCGGCGTTGAGGAAATCGGCGCCGTCGAAGCCGACCGCGCGGGCGCGGTAGATTCGCGACACGAGCGCGCCGGGAAACCTGGCTTCCAGCGCGGCGATCGCCGCCCGCAGGTGCCGTTCCGGTTCGAGATTGCCGCCCAGGCTCAGGCAGGCACGGCCCACCTCAGGCGACGTCCGGCTGCGTGCCGTGCCCTTGCCGCCGTGCCAGCGCCGCAGCCACGTCGGCGCCACCCGGCGCCTGGAACAGCCGCAGGCCGAACTCGGGCAGCACCGCCAGCAGATGGTCGAAGATGTCCGACTGGATGCCCTCGTACACGGTCCATGCGGTGGTTGCGGTGAAGCAGTACACCTGCAGCGGAACGCCGGTGGCGCCCGGCTCGAGCTGGCGCACCATCAGGGTCATGTCCTGGCGGACCTGCGGGTGTGCGCGCAGGTAGGCCTCCACGTAGGCGCGGAAGGTGCCGAGATTGGTCACCCGGCGGGTGTTGACCGGATCCTTGCCGGCGGCCTCCAGCTGCGCGTTCCATTCCTCCAGCTCGCGGCGCTTGGCGTCGAGATAGCCGTCGATCAGCGCGATCCGGCGCAGCGCGTCGCGCTCGGCGGGTTCCAGGAACCGCACCGACGACTGGTCGATCAGCAGCGCGCGCTTGATCCGGCGCCCGCCAGACTCCTCCATGCCGCGCCAGTTCTTGAACGACTCGCTGATCAGCCGGTAGGTCGGGATGGTGGTGATGGTCTTGTCCCAGTTCTGCACCTTCACCGTGTTGAGCGCGATGTCGATCACGTCGCCGTCGGCGTCCAACGCCGGCATCTCGATCCAGTCGCCCACGCGCAGCATGTCGTTGCCCGACAGCTGCACGCTGGCCACCAGCGAGAGGATGGTGTCCTTGAACACCAGCAGCAGCACCGCGGTCATCGCGCCGAGGCCGGACAGCAGGATCAGCGGCGAACGGTCGATCAGCGCGGCGATCGCCAGTACCGCGGCGATCAGGAACACCACCAGCTTGGCGACCTGCAGGTAACCCTTGATCGGCCGCGCGCGCGCGCGCGCGGCGTCGCGGGCGTACAGGTCGCCAAGCGCGTTGAACAGGTTGCCGAGCGCCAACGCCACCGTCAGCACCACATAGGCGCGGGCGACGTTGCGCACCACCAGCACCGCCGCCTCCGGCAGGTCGGGCACGAGGGCGATGCCGGACGAGATCACCAGCGCCGGGACCACGTGCGCCAGCCGCGACAGCACGCCGCGCGCCAGCAGCGCGTCGTCCCAGTGCATCGACGAGGCCTGCACCACGCGGCGCACGATCCGCAGCAATACCCCGCGAACGATCCAGTTGGCGAGCGCGGCGCCGAGGATCAGGGCCAGCAGGCCGAGCAGGGTATCGGCGTAGGGCACGCCCGCCAGGGCGGGAATGGCATCGATCAGACGTTGCATGCGGACAGGTTAACAGGGCACCGTGACACGCCGCATCGTCAATCCGCGCGGCCGCGCTCGATGATCACGCCGACCGCACGTGCCCCGCGCACCGCGCCGGGCTTGCTCAGCTTCAACCGCAGCCAGTCGACGCCGAACTCGTCGAGCACGATCTGCGCGCAGCGTTCGGCCAGCGTCTCCACCAGCCCGAATTCGGACTGCGACACGTACTCGATCAGGCGCTTGCTGACCGCCTTGTAGTTCAGGGTGTCGGCGATGTCGTCGCTGGCCGCCGGAACGCGGTTGTCGAATCCCATCTCGAGGTCGAACAGCAGCGGCTGGCGGATGCGCCGCTCCCAGTCGTAGATGCCGATGACGGTCTCGATTTCGAGCGCTTCTATGAAGACTTTGTCCATGAGGGCCGGGAATCGGGAATCGGGAATGGGGAATGGTAAGAGCAAAGGCAGGAGCGCGTTTTACGATTCCCGATTTCCCATTCCCGATTCCCGGCCTGCCGCCGCCAGCGGCGGCAGGCTCGCCATGTCCCAGCGCGGCAGCGCCCGCACCGTCGCGTCGTCGCGCTGGCCGGCGGCGAGCCGCAGGGCGCCGGCGAAGGCGATCATGGCGCCGTTGTCGGTGCACAGTTCGGGCCGCGGGAAGCAGACGCGGCCGCCGCGGGCGGCCGCCATCGCCTGCAGGCGCGCGCGCAGGCGGCGGTTGGCGCCGACGCCGCCGGCGACCACCAGCACCTCGCCGGCGGCCGCGTCCAGCGCGCGCTCGCACTTGATCGCCAGGGTCTCGACCACCGCGTCCTCGAAGCCGCGCGCGATGTCGGCCCGCGTCCGTTCGCTCTGGTCGCTGTCCCGCCAGGCCAGCAGCACCTGGGTCTTGAGCCCGCTGAAGCTGAAATCCAGCCCGGGCCGGTTGGTCATCGGCCGCGGGAAGCGGTACGCGCCCGGTTGGCCCTGCTCCGCCAGCGCCGCCAGCTGCGGACCCCCCGGATACGGCAGGCCCATCAGCTTGGCGGTCTTGTCGAAGGCCTCGCCGGCGGCATCGTCCAGGGTCTCGCCGAGCAGGCGGTAGCGGCCGATGGCCTCGACCGCGACCAGCTGGGTGTGGCCGCCGGAGACCAGCAGCGCCACGAACGGCGGCTCGGGCCGGCCGTGAACGGGATCGGGGTCCTCGATCAGCGGCGCCAGCAGGTGGCCTTCCATGTGGTGCACGCCGAGCGCGGGCACGTCCAGCGCCCAGGCCAGCGACCGCGCCACCCCGGCGCCGACCAGCAGCGCGCCGGCCAGGCCGGGGCCGGCGGTGTAGGCGACGCCGTCGATGTCGGCGACCGCCAGCCCGGCCTCGGCCAGGGTCTGGCGGATCAGCGGCAGCAGCTTGCGGACGTGGTCGCGGCTGGCCAGCTCCGGCACCACCCCGCCGTATTCGGCGTGCAGGGCGATCTGACTGTAGACCGCCTGCGCGCGCAGCCCGGCCGCGCCCGCCAGCGCCGTGTCGTAGACGGCGACGCCGGTCTCGTCGCAGGAGGTTTCGATGCCGAGGACGCGCATGGGGCGGAGAATGGGGATCCGAGGACGGGAATTCACCCGCGACGCCCGCCGTGGCTTGCGGGCACGGGGCCACGGCGGCTATCATACGCGGCTCGCCGTGCCCTGCCCGGCGGAGATACCGTCCCGGAGATTCCATGCCAAGCGTCAAAGTTCGCGAAAACGAGCCGTTCGAGTTTGCCCTCCGCCGCTTCAAGCGCACCTGCGAGAAGGCCGGCGTGCTGGCCGAAACGCGCAAGCGCGAGTACTACGAGAAGCCGACCCAGGAGCGCAAGCGCAAGGCCGCGGCCGCCGTCAAGCGCCAGGCCCGCCGCGCCTCGCGCGACGTCACCAAGCGTCAGCGCCTGTACTGAGTCCCGCCCCGCGCCGAACGCGCGGAGCGACCGTACTCCAGCGAGAAGCCGGCACGCGCGAGCGTCGCCGGCTTTTTGTGTTGGGGCGGGGATTGGAGATTCGTGATTGGGGATTCGTTAGAGCAATCTCCCCGAAACCGAAAAGTCACCCCGCCTTTGCCAATCCCGAATCCCCAATCCCCAATCCCGGCTCTTACCCATGACCCTGAAGCAGACCCTCACCGACGACATGAAGGCCGCGATGAAGTCCGGCGACAAGGCCTCGCTCGGCGTGATCCGGCTGATCAACGCCGCGATCAAGCAGAAGGAAGTCGACGAGCGCATCGAGCTCGACGATGCCGCGGTGATCGCGGTGATGGACAAGATGGTCAAGCAGCGCAGGGATTCGGTGGCGCAGTACGAGGCCGCCGATCGCGAGGACCTGGCAGCGGTGGAGCGCGCCGAGATCGCGGTGATCGAGCGCTACCTTCCGGCGAAGCTGGACGAGGCCGCGATCCTGGCGGCGATCGATGACGCCATCCGCGAATTGTCCGATGAGAACGGCGGCGCCCCCGGCCCGGCCGACATGGGCCGGCTGATGGGCGCGCTGAAGCCGAAGCTGGCCGGGCGGGCCGACATGGGCGAGGTCTCGCGGCTGGCGAAGCAGAAACTCGCCGGCTGACGCGCGGCGATGTCCGTGTCCGCGCCTTCCGGCATCGTGCTGCGCGCCGCAACGCGCGCGGACGTGCCGCAGATCCTCGCCTTCATCCGCGAACTGGGCGAGTACGAGCGCCTGGCGCACGAGGTGGTCGCCGACGAGGCGACCCTGGCCGAGAGCCTGTTCGGCGCGCGTCCCGGCGCGGAGGTGGTGATCGCCGAGGTCGATGGCGCGCCCGCCGGCTTCGCGCTGTTCTTCCACAATTTCTCCACATTCCTCGGCCGTCCCGGGCTGTATCTCGAGGATCTCTACGTCCGCCCCGGCTTCCGCGGCTACGGCATCGGCCGGCGGCTGATGACGCACCTGGCGAAGCTCGCGCTCGAACGCGGCTGCGGTCGCTTCGAGTGGTCGGTGCTGGACTGGAACGCACCGGCG
Source organism: Luteimonas salinilitoris (assembly GCF_041300785.1). NCBI lineage: Bacteria > Pseudomonadati > Pseudomonadota > Gammaproteobacteria > Lysobacterales > Lysobacteraceae > Luteimonas > Luteimonas salinilitoris. Next base: position 67,600 of record NZ_JBFWIB010000007.1, on the reverse strand, counting down.
ATCCGCTTCTACCGCGCACTCGGCGCGGTGGGCATGGACGGCTGGACCGTCCAGCGCGTCGACGGCGAAGCGCTGCACCGGCTCGCCACGGGCGATTCCACGCTGTAGCACGCGCCACGCCGGTTCCGCATGCGTCACGGTGGCCCAGCCCATGTGGGAGTGGCAGCGGCATGCCGCTGCCGGGAAGTCGCGACGCCCGTGACAGCATGCGCCGCTCCCATGCCGGTGCCGTACATGCCAACGGGCTGGACACGGTCACGCATCGCCAACGCCGCTCTGGCATGCTGAATGCCATGCACCCGTCGCTCGACCCGTTCCAACCCCTGGTGCGCAAGCTCCAGGACAGCCTGCCGGCCGCGGTGGTACGGCGCTTCGTCGAGATCGACCTGCTCGCCCATGCGGCGTCGCTGTCGTTCTTCACCCTGATCTCGCTGGCGCCGCTGCTGGTGCTGCTGCTGTGGCTGACCTCGCTGCTCTATCCCTCGGCGCAGGAGGCGCTGCTCGCACAGGTCGGCGAGCTTGCCGGCACCAGCGCCGAGAAGGTCGTGGGCACGGTCATCGACAATGCGCGGCAGCGGCCCGACCTGGGTTCGCTGGCCGGGCTGTGGGGCACGCTGCTGCTGCTGCTCGGCGCGACCGTGGTGTTCGCCCGGCTGCAGAAGACGCTGAACCTGATCTTCCATACCAACGCCAGGCGCCTGGCGCTGCTGGCCTGGCTGCGCAAGCGGATCTTCTCGTTCGGCGTGGTGCTCGCGCTGGGCTTCCTGGTGCTGGTCTCGACCCTGCTGTCCACGGTGCTGGATCTACTCTTCTCCGGCGTGCCGTCGCTGCTGCCGGCGCTCGGCAACGCCAGCGCATTCGCGCTGTACGCGCTCGCCTTCGCCCTGCTCTACCACTACCTGCCGGACCGCCGCGTCGGCTGGCGCCGGGCGCTGCTCGGCGGCCTGATCACCGCCGGGCTGTTCGTGCTCGGCCGCTGGGGGATCGGCCTGTACATCAGCCGCGCCGCGCCCGGCAGCGCCTACGGCTCGATGGGCACGCTGGTGGTGCTGCTGGTATGGATGTACTACGCGGCGATGGTGTTCTTCGTCGGCGCGCTGATCACCTCCGTGATCGACGATCGCGCGCACGAGCGTGCCGATTCCGCGGCCGGCAGCCGCGACCAGGCCCCGGAGCCCGATGCGGTGCCGCCGGGACCACGAACGCCGTAATCGCGGGCAGCGGCGTGGCATCCTAGCGCAGCCATGGCCCGCATCCCCGACGCGTTCATCGATGACCTGCTCGCCCGCACCGACATCGTCGAGGTGATCGGCGCGCGCGTGCCGCTCAAGCGCCAGGGCAAGGAATACGCCGCCTGCTGCCCGTTCCATGACGAGCGCTCGCCCTCGTTCACGGTCTCGCCGACCAAGCAGTTCTATCACTGCTTCGGCTGCGGTGCGCACGGCAGCGCGATCAGCTTCCTGATGAACTACGACCGCATGGAGTTCCTCGATGCGGTCGAGGAACTGGCGCGCAGCACCGGCATGGAGATACCGCGCGAGACGCAGCAGCGCAACCAGGACGGCGACACCCAGGCGCTGTTCAACGCGCTGGATGCCGCCGCCGGTTTCTTCCGCAAGCAGCTGGCCGCCAACGCCAAGGCGCGCGCCTACCTGGACGGACGCGGCGTCGACGACGCCCTGCGCGAGCAGTTCGGGATCGGCTACGCCCCGGACGGATTCTCCGCCCTGAAGGATGCGCTCGGCAGCGACGAGCGCCGGCTCGGGCTGCTCGAGCGTGCCGGGCTGCTGTCGAAGAACGACCGCGGCCACAGCTACGACAAGTTCCGTGACCGGGTGATGTTCCCGATCGCCGACCGCCGCGGCCGCACCATCGCTTTTGGTGGCCGCGTGCTGGACAAGTCCGACGGCCCCAAGTACCTCAACTCGCCCGAGACCGCGCTGTTCCACAAGGGCCGCGAACTGTATGGCCTGTGGCAGGTGCGGCAGGCCAACCAGAAGATCGCGCGACTGATCGTGGTGGAAGGCTACATGGACGTGATCGCGCTGTTCCAGCACGGCATCGCCCAGGCGGTGGCCACGCTCGGCACCGCGACCACGCCCGACCACGCCGAGCTGCTGTTCCGCAATGCGCCGGACGTGTATTTCTGCTTCGACGGCGACGCCGCGGGCCGCCGCGCCGCCACCCGCGCGATGGAGTCGGTGCTGCCGCGCATGCGCGACGGCCGCCAGGCGTTCTTCCTGTTCCTGCCGGACGGCGAGGATCCCGATTCGCTGGTGCGCGCCGAGGGCGCCGCCGGCATCGACGCGCGCCTGCGCGAGGCGGTGCCGCTGTCGCGGTTCCTGTTCGACAGCCTCGGCGCCGACGTCAACCTCGGCACGCTGGACGGCAAGGCGCGACTGGCCGAACGCGCCCAGCCGATGCTGGCGCAGATCCCCGACGGCGCCTTCGCCGACCTGATGCGCCAGCGGCTGACCGAACTCACCGGCGTCGGCGCCCGCGGCAGCGCGCCGCAGACGCACGTGCCCACGCATCGCGTGCGCCGTGGCGCATCCATGGTGCCCGCGCCCAAGCGCAGCCTGGTGCGGGCCGCCATCAGCCTGCTGCTGCAGCGTCCGGCGCTGGCGCTGGAACTGCCCGACTCCTACCGCTTCACCGCGTTGCGCCAGCCCGGCATCACCCTGTTGACCGAGCTGATCGCACTGGTGCACGCGCGCCCGGGGATCACCACCGGCTCGCTGCTGGAGCATTTCGAGGAACGCGAGGAAGCCGAGGCGCTGCAGAAGCTCGCCGCCCAGTCGATGCCGGGCGAGGAGGCCGGCTGGCGCGACGAATTCGTCGGCGCGATCGCCCAGCTCGACCGCCAGACCCTGCAGCAGCGCATCGACGAACTGCAGACCCGCGTGAGCGAGGGCGGCTTCTCCTCCCTCACCGACCAGGAGAAGGCCGAATTGCGCGACCTGCAGCAGGCGCCCGGCAAGCGCATCTGATCCGATCCCGCGAGCGGCCATCCGCGTTTCCTCCAGGAGCGCGCCACGGTTCGCGATGCCGCGCCAGGCAGCCTTCTCCGTTACGACGAGACAAGGCCCGTCGCCATGGGCGGTGCCAATCAATAGCCAAGCTCTTCACGATGGACCAACACCTCACCCGTTGGCTCGAGGTGCGAGCTATTCACTGACACCGCCCGTGGCGACGGCCCATGCTTCACTGCGGCGGAAAGGGTTGCCTGGCGCGGCATCGCGCGCATGCCTTTCTTCGCGCTAAGCTCGCGTTTCCGACATTAGGGGAATGCCGATGCCACGCACCGCCCTCCTGGCCCCGATCCTTGCCCTGGCTTGCGTGCCTGCGCTCGCCCAGACCGGCGACGCATCCTCGCAGGCCGTCGTTCGCGAGGAACGCGGCAACCGCGTCACCGAGAACGTGCCGGAGATCCCGGCCGAGCTGCTGCAACGCCTCAACCGGTACCAGAACACCCGCGGCGCGAGCGTCGCCGGCTGGACCCGCGACGGCTGCCTGCTGGTCGGCACCCGTTTCGCCGAGACCACCCAGGCACACCGGGTGTGCGAGCCGCTGGGCATGCGCGAGCAGCTGACCTTCGAGGCGGAGCGCATCGGCATCGGCGACACCGCGCCGGCGGGCTCGGGGCTCGACGGCTTCGTCTACAGCAAGGACGTCGGCGGCGACGAGTTCTGGCAGCTGTTCTGGTACGACCTGGCGACGCGCGAGAGCACATTGCTGACCGACGGCAAGCGCAGCCGCAACGAGGAGCCGCTGTTCTCGCACGATGGCGGGCGGCTCGCCTACAGCAGCACCGCGCGCAACGGCACCGATACCGACGTCTGGGTGATGGATTTCGCCTCCCGGCAGGCGCGCCCGGTGGTCACCGAGGGCGGCAACTGGGGCGCAGAGGACTTCTCGCCCGACGGCGGCCGCATGCTGGTCACCCGGTACGTCTCGATCAATGAGTGGTATCCCGGCGAGGTCGACCTGGCCAGCGGCGAGCTGCGAATGTTCCCGGTCGACGGCGGCAAGGCCGGATTCGGCGGCTTCCGCTATGCGCCGGACGGCGACGGCGTGTTCTACGTCTCCGACGAGCCGATCGACGGCGAGCCGCAGGAGTTCCGCACATTGCGCTACCACGCGCCCGGCAGCGGCGCGCCGAAGATCCTCAGCGGCCATATCCCGTGGGACGTGAGCGGTTTCGAGGTCTCCGACGACGGGCGCCACCTGGTCTACGCCACCAACGAGGACGGCATCGCCCGGTTGCACCTGCTGCGCCTGCCCGGGCTGACGCCGGCCGCGCTGCCGGAACTGCCGGTCGGCGTGTTCGGCGGCGCCAGCTTCTCGCCCGACGGCCGGCGCCTGGCGCTGACCCTCAACACCGCCACCTCGCCCAGCGACGTCTACGTGATCGACCTGGCGGGCGGCGGGCTCGCACGCTGGACCCGCAGCGAGGTCGGCGGCCTGGACAGCGACGCCTTCGTCGCGCCGACGCTGATCCGCTATCCCACCTTCGACGCCGTCGACGGCCGGCCGCGCACCATCCCCGCGTTCTACTACACGCCGAAGGCGCCGGCGCCTGGCGGAAAGTACCCGGTGGTCGTCAGCATCCACGGCGGCCCGGAAGGCCAGGCGCTGCCGACCTTCAACCCGACCTTCCAGTTCCTCGCCAACGAGCTCGGCGTGGCGGTGCTGGTGCCCAACGTGCGCGGCTCCTCCGGCTACGGCAAGACCTACCTGCAGCTCGACAACGGCATGCGGCGCGAGGACTCGGTGAAGGACATCGGCGCGCTGCTGGACTGGATCGCGCAGCAGCCGGAGCTCGACGGCGAGCGTGTCGGCGTGTACGGCGGCAGCTACGGCGGCTACATGGTGCTGGCCTCGCTGATGCACTACAGCGACCGCATCCGCGCCGGCATCGACATCGTCGGCATCTCGCACTTCGGCACGTTCCTGAAGAACACCGAGGACTACCGCCGCGACCTGCGCCGGGCCGAGTACGGCGACGAGCGCGATCCGGAAATGGCGGCGCACTTCGAGCGGATCTCGCCGCTGAGCAACGCCGGCCGCATCGCCGCGCCGCTGTTCGTCGCCCAGGGCCGCAACGACCCGCGGGTGCCGTATACCGAGGCCGAGCAGATCGTCGAGGCGGTGCGGAACAACGGCCAGCCGGTGTGGTTCCTGATGTTCGACGACGAGGGCCACGGCTTCGCGAAGAAGTCCAACAGCGACTACTTCGGCGCCGCGGCGGTGCTGTTCTGGCAGCGGTTCCTGCTCGACCACGGGACGGGCGCGACGGATTGACCATCCCGCCGCCGACGTCGCAGGCCGCACTTCCGACCGGCGTACACCGGCGGCCCGTCGTCAGCCGATCTGCCGGAACTCCAGCAGCGGCGCGGACGCCAGCCACGGCTGCAGCCAATGATCGACCAGCAGGAACGCGAACAGCGCCATCAGGTAGACCACCGAATAATTGAACACGCGCATGGCGAAGAACTCGTCCGGCGGATCGAGCAGCCGCCATGCGTACCAGAGGAACATGCCGCCCAGCACCAGTGCGCCGCCGAGATAGAACACGCCGCTCATGCCGGTGACCCAAGGCAGCAATGTGGCCAGCAGCAGCAGTACGGTGTAGAACAGGATCTGCCAGCGGGTGTAGGTGACGCCGTGGGTGACCGGCAGCATCGGGATCAGCGCGCGCGCGTAGTCGGCGCGGCGGAAGATCGCCAGCGCCCAGAAGTGCGGCGGCGTCCAGACGAAGATGATCAGCACCAGCAGCAGCGCATGCGGGTCGAGGGTGCCGGTGATCGCGGCCCAGCCGAGCGCCGGCGGCGCCGCGCCGGCGATGCCGCCGATGACGATGTTCTGCGGGGTGGCGCGCTTGAGATAGCCGGTGTAGACGACGGCGTAGCCGATCAGCGAGGCGAAGGTGAGCCCGGCGGTGAGCGGGTTGACCAGCAGGATCAGGATCGCCATGGCCGCCGTGCCCAGCAGCACCGCGAATACCAGCACCTGCATCGGTTTGAGCGTGCCGGTGGCCAGCGGCCGGTGCGCGGTGCGCGTCATCAGCTTGTCGATGCGCTGGTCGATGAGATGGTTGATCGCGGCGGCCGAGGCCGCGGCCAGCCAGACCCCGAGCAGCCCGAACAGCACCGGCCGCAGCGGCGGCAGGCCCGGCACCGCCAGGAACATGCCGACCAGCGCGGTGAACACGATCAGCGCCACCACGCGCGGCTTGGTCAGGCTCCAGTATTCGTGGGCGATGCTCGGCATGCTAGCGCCGCCTCCCCGCCCGATGCGCCCGTCCCACGTAGAGCGGAGCTTGCTCCGCTGCCTTCCGCTCCGGAGCCCGGCGCAGCGGAGCAAGCTCCGCTCTACGATGGAAGCGACGTGGCGCGCTCACGCCGGCTCCTCGAGCCGCGCCAGCAGCGACACCAGCACGAACAGCAACAGCGCGGCGCCGGCGTTGTGCAGCACCGCCACCGACAGCGGCAGCGACAGCTTGACGTTGAGGATGCCCAGCAGCACCTGGCCGACGGCCAGCCCGCCCAGCATGCCGCCCCAGCCACGCAGGCCGGGCGTGCGCAGCAGCCGGGCCGCGATCCACATCAGGGCGGCGAAGACCACCACGGCCATCATCCGGTGCGCCATCTGGATGGCGATCCGCGCCTCGCCGCCGAGCACGCCGCCCTCGTAATCGGCGCCGAGGCCGCGCCAGAGCACGAAGCCCTCGCGGAAATCGCTGCGCGGCCACCACTGCCCGACGCACCGGGGAAAGTCGTTCCAGTGCGCGCTGTCGGTCACCCAGCCGCCGCCGCCGCAGGCCAGCGCCGCGTAGTTGGCGCTGACCCAGCCGCCGAGCGCGACCTGCAGCGCCAGCAGCGTCACGCCGGCGATCAGCCAGCGCCGCAACGCGATCGCACCGGCCAGCCGGATCGGCATGTCGGTCGCGCGCCAGGCCATCCAGGTCAGCAGCGAGAAGGTCAGCAGGCCGCCGAGCAGGTGACCCATGACGATGACCGGCTTGAGCAGCAGCGTCACCGTCCATTTGCCGAGCAGCGCCTGGAACACGATCACCGCCAGCGTCAACGCGGCCGCGCGGGCGAGATCGAGATTGGACCAGCGCATCGCCGCGAACAACAGGATCGCCTCGCCCAGCCCGGCCAGCCCCAGCGCGACGCCGTGATGCCCGGCCATGTAGGCCGGAATCGCGCCCGCCACCAGCAGCGAGGCGCCGACGATCTGGGCGATTCCATGGCGGCGCCGGCGCGCTGCCAGCAGCGCCAGCACCAGCACCAGCACGCCGAGCGCGGCGGCGATGTGGCGGTGCACCTGCTCGCGCCAGGCCTTGTGCGCCTGCAGCGGGCGGATCTGGCTGGCGGCGTGATCGCTGACCTCTTCCGGCGCCTGCGGCCAGGCGGCGCGCCCGTAGCAGGTCGGCCAGTCGGGACAGCTCAGGCCGGCGTCGGACAGCCGCACGAACGCGCCGAACACCACCACGCACAGCGTCAGCGCCACCGCGAACCAGGCGATGCGGTGGAAGTGCTTGTAGACGGTCGGCGACAGTCTGCTCATCACCTGAGTTTCAGCAGTCGGGCCATGTCGCTGCGCAGGTGGCCCGGATCGAAGCCGGGAGCGTAGCGCAGAATCACGAACCCGTTCGGATCGATCACGTACACCGGCACGCCGGCGGGATCGTCGACGCGCGGCAGGCCCGCGCGCAGCGCCGGGTCGGGCACCAGCTCGCGCAACGCCGTGTTGCGCACGGCGGCCTCCGGCAACTCGCCGATCCACAGGATATGCACGCGGTCGGCCTCGCGTCCGAACAGCTGCCACACGGTGTCGAGCTGCGTCGACAGCGTCACGCAGGGTTCGCCGCAGTCCGCCGGCGGCGCCACGGCGATCCGCCACTGGCGTTCGATCGGTTGCCAGTGGTACGCGTCGCCGTCGCGCAGCCGTGGCACCACCTCGCGCAGGTCGCCCGGCGGCCGCAGCAGTTCACCGTGGTTGCGCGTGCCCTCCGGGCGCCAGCCGGAAAACCGCAGCACGCCGGCGACGACGGCGCTGCCGAGAAAGATCACCACGATCAGGATCAGCAAGCCGCGGTTGCGGTTGCGCTGGCGATCGGGGCGGTCGGATATGGGAGCGTTCATGGCGTGCTGTTCGGATGTCGCCTGCGACGGCGGAAGGTGAGGACCAGCGCGGTGACCAGCACCGCGAGCGCGAGGCCGTACCACTGCACGGCGTAGCCGAGATGCCGCTCGGGCGGCAGCGTGTTCGGCAGCACGTCGAGATCGCGCGCGTAGCCGACGGGCAGGTCGGGGTCGAGCCGCAGCACCCGCGGCGCCAGCGCCGGCAGCCCGAGCGCGTCGGCGATCGCGGCGGGATCGAGCGCGATCGCCAGCAGGGTGCCATCGGACTGCGGCTGCAACGCGGCTGCAGCGATCCCGGCCGACGGCGGCGGGGCCAGCAGGCCGCGGACGTGCGTGTCCGCCGGCGACGGTGCGATCGGTGGCATGTCGCGGTCCGGAGGCAGCGGCAGCCAGCCCAGATCCACCAGCAGCGGATCGCCCGCATCCGGCACGAACACGCGGTACACGCGCACGCCGGGACGGCCGCCGCGCTGCTGGTTGTCGAGCAACACCGGCGGCAGGTCCGGGTAGCGGCCCTGCCCCGCGGCCCAGTCGTAGTCGCGCGCGGCGGCGGGATCGGCAGCGACGGCCAACGGCCGCGCGTCGCGCTGCTGCAGCGTGCGCGCCGCCGCGTCCAGCAGCGCCTGTTTCTGCTGCTGGCGCCCGAGTTGCCAGCTGCCGAGCGCGGCGAACAGCGCGATGCCGGCAAGCGCCATGGCCCAGCCGAACAGCAAGGTCCGGGTTCGGGTCACGCCGGTTTACCGCGCAACTGCGATAATAATGCGCGTTCGCACAACCGCGCGCCGGAGACCGCCATGAGCGATTCGCTGAAAACCCTGCTGGTCGTCGCCTTCCTGATACTCATCCTCTGGAACCTCGGCGCGGGCCTGTACTACATGCTGGTCGACAAGGGCGAGACCAAGCGCACGGTGAACGCGTTGACCAAGCGCATCGGCCTGTCGGTGGCGCTGATCCTGCTGGTGATCCTGGCGATCTGGATGGGCTGGATCGAGCCGCATGGCGTAGGCGGCTAACGCCGCCGACGGGATTCGAGATTGGAGATTCGGGATTGGCAAAAGCAAAGAGCGACGGCATGCGTCGCTTTTCTGCCAAGGACGCCGGGATTTTCGCTCGACGAATCCCGAATCCCTACTCTCGAATCCCCGCCTTACAACACGTAGACGAACAGGAATAGCCCCAGCCACACCACGTCGACGAAGTGCCAGTACCAGGCCACCGCCTCGAAGGCGAAGTGGTTCTCCTTGGTGAAATGGCCCTTGAGGCAGCGGAACCAGATCACCAGCAGCATGATCGTGCCGAGGGTGACGTGCGCGCCGTGGAAGCCGGTCAGCATGAAGAACGTCGAGCCGTAGATCCCCGAGCCCAGGGTCAGGTTGAGCTCGCGGTAGGCGTGGATGTATTCCTCGGCCTGGAAGAACAGGAACAGGCCGCCGAGCAGCACGGTCAGGCCCAGGAACAGCAGCAGGCGCGTGCGCTGGCCGGCCTTGAGCGCATGGTGCGCGATGGTGACGGTCACGCCCGAGGTCAGCAGGATCAGGGTATTCATCAGCGGCAGACCCCAGGCCGGGATGGTCTGGAAGGTGCCGCCGATCTCGCCCGGGCCGCTGGTCGGCCAGGCTGCGCTGAAGCCTTCCCATAGGTAGGTATTGGTCGCCACGCCCTTCACGCCCTCGCCGCCCAGCCAGGGCAGCGCGTACTGGCGGGCATAGAACAACGCGCCGAAGAACGCGGCGAAGAACATCACCTCGGAGAAGATGAACCACACCATCCCCATCCGGAACGAGGTGTCGACCTGCTTGTTGTAGTAGCCCGAGACCGATTCGAGGATCACGTCGGCGAACCACTTGAACAGGATCGCCGCCAGCCCGGCGACGCCGATGAAGAACACGGTCCGGCCCCAGCTGACGTCGTTGAACCAGCTCGCCAGGCCGAACATGGCGACGAACAGGGCGACCGAGGCGAACACCGGCCACCGGCTGCCGTGCGGCACGAAATAGAGGTTCGTGTCGTGCTGTTGCTGGGCGTGTGCTTGGGCCATGGCTCGGATTCCGGTTCGGGGACTGCGTGAGGGTGGGTTGGATCAGTGAGGGTTGGATCGGCGCGCCGCCAGCAACGCGGCGGTCGGCGCCGCCTGCGACAGGCGCTCGGTGGCGAAGTCGTTCTTGAAGAAAGTGTAGGACAGGGTGACGGTGTTGATCTCGGGCGGCAGCGCCGGGTCGATGATGAAGCGGACCGGCATGTCGCGGGTCTCGCCGGCGTCCAGCGTCTGGGCGGTAAAGCAGAAGCACTCGGTCTTCTGGAAATAGCCGGATGCGCGTGCGGGCGCCACCGACGGCGTGGCGCTGCCGACGATCGCCATGGCGCTGTCGTTGTGCGCGTAGTAGGTGGTCTCGTACTGCTCGCCCACGCGCACCTGCATCCGGGTCTGGTTGGGATGGAACGACCACGGCAGCTTCGAGTTGACGCTGCCGTCGAACTCCACCGTGACCACGCGTCCGGGCACCGATGCCGGCGCGTTCGCGGGCACCTCGGCGGCGGTGTTGTCCAGGCGGATGCCGAACACCTTCTCGCAGGCGATCCGGTACATCGGCACCAGCGAGAAGGTGAACGCGAACGCGGCCACCGCGATGCCGACCAGCTTGAGCACGTCGGGCTTGCGCGCGCTCATCGGGTCGCCACTCCGGACAGGATGAAGGCGGCGTAGATCGCGACCGCGATCACGGCGACGATCAGCGCGGTGCGCCGCGCGCGCCGCCGTCCCGCGGCGACCCGCGGATCGCTCGCGTGCGGCCGGTCGTCACGCTTCGCGGTCATTGCTGTGGCCCGCGGTGTCGAGGTGCGTACTGGTGTCGTCGTAGTCGAGATGCTCGAAATCGCCGTGCGCCAGGTCGCCGTCGCGGATCACCGGCGGCGTGCTGAAGGTGTGGTGCGGAGCCGGCGAAGGCACCGTCCACTCCAGGCCGCGGGCCGCTTCCCACGCACGCGCCGGCGCCGGCTCGCCGCGCTTGAGCGAGTGATAGAGGATCGCGAACATCATGAACGGGGTGGCGAACATGCCGAACGCGCCGATCGAGCTGATCAGGTTCCAGTCGGCGAACACCACGTTGTAGTCCGGAATGCGGCGCGGCATGCCGGCCAGTCCGAGGAAGTGCTGCGGGAAGAACAGCAGGTTGACGAACACCACGCTCCACCAGAAGTGGAACTGCGCCCAGCCCTGGCTGTACATCCGCCCCGACCACTTCGGCCACCAGTAGTACACCGCGGCGATGATGCCGAACAGCGCGCCGGTGACCAGCACGTAGTGGAAGTGCGCGACCACGAAGTAGGTGTCGTGATATTGGAAGTCCGCCGGCACGATCGCCAGCATCAGCCCGGAGAAGCCGCCGATGGTGAACAGCACGACGAAGGCGATCGACCACAGCATCGGCGCCTCGAAGGTGAGCGAACCCTTCCACATCGTGCTGACCCAGTTGAACACCTTCACGCCGGTCGGGATCGCGATCAGCATGGTCGCGAACATGAAGTAGATCTCGCCGCCCAGCGGCATGCCGACGGTGAACATGTGGTGCGCCCAGACGATGAACGACAGGAACGCGATCGCCGCGATCGCGTACACCATCGCCTGGTAGCCGAACAGCGGCTTGCGGCTGAAGGTCGGCAGGATCTCCGAGACCACGCCGAACGCCGGCAGGATCATGATGTAGACCTCGGGGTGGCCGAAGAACCAGAAGATGTGCTGGAACATCACCGGGTCGCCGCCGCCGGCGGCGTAGAAGAAGCTGGTGCCGAAGAACTTGTCCGTCAGCAGCATGGTCACCGCGCCGGCCAGCACCGGCATCACCGCGATCAGCAGGAACGCCGTGATCAGCCAGGACCAGCAGAAGATGGGCATCTTCAGCAGGTCGATGCCGGGCGCGCGCATGTTGAGGATGGTGGCGATGACGTTGATCGCGCCCATGATCGAGCTGATGCCCATCATGTGGATGGCGAAGATCGTGAACGCGACGCTGTTGCCGCCCTGCAGCGACAGCGGCGGGTAGAGGGTCCAGCCGCCGGCCGGGCCGCCGCCGGGCATGAACAACGTCATCAACAGCATGGTGAAGGCGAACGGCAGGATCCAGAACGACCAGTTGTTCATGCGCGGCAGCGCCATGTCCGGCGCTCCGATCTGCAGCGGGATCATCCAGTTGGCCAGGCCGACGAAGGCCGGCATCACCCCGCCGAAGATCATCACCAGCGCGTGCATGGTGGTCATCTGGTTGAAGAACATCGGCTCGACCAGCTGCAGGCCCGGCACCGTGAGTTCGGCGCGGATCACCACGCTCATCGCGGCGCCGATGATGAACATCAGGAAGCTGAACAACAGGTACAGCGTGCCGATGTCCTTGTGGTTGGTCGAGAAGAACCAACGCTCGACGAAGCCCTGCTTGTGCGCGTGCTCGGACGGGTGGTGATCGGCGGTTGCGGTATGCGTGGACATGAACGTCTGCCTGGAAAACTTTCAGTGGGATCGGATCAGCCGGCGGCGGGCGCGGCGACCGCGGAATCGGTGGATTCTGGGCTTGGCGCCGCGGCTGTCTCGTCCGTTTCGGCTGGTGCAGCCGGTTCTTCCGGCTGCGGCTGCGCCGGCTCCGCCGGGGGGTTGTTCTTCACCTTCTCTGCAGCCAGCCAAGCGTCGAACTCGTGGCGCGGCACCGCACGCACCACGATCGGCATGAAGCCATGATCCTTGCCGCACAACTCCGCGCACTGGCCGCGGTACACGCCCGGCTCGGTGATCTCGGTCCAGGCCTCGTTGACCAGGCCGGGGATCGCATCCTGCTTCCAGCCCAGGGCCGGCACCCACCAGGCGTGGATCACGTCGTCGGCGGTGATCACGAAACGGATCTTGGTGTCGGTGGGCAGCACCAGCGCGTTGTCGACGTCGAGCAGGTACGCCGGGTGGGCGTCGAACTCGGCGCGGGTGGCGGCGGGGTTCTGCCGCAGGCGGTCGCTGTCGCGATCCAGCCGGCTGGTGAAGGCCACGTCCTCGCCCAGGTACTCGTACTCCCACATCCATTGGTAGCCGGTGACCTTGACCGTCATCTCCGACTCGCGGGTGTCGTACATCGCGATCAGCTTGCTGGTCGCCGGCACCGCCATCACCACCAGGATGATGATCGGCACGATGGTCCAGATGATCTCGGCGGTGGTGTTGTGGCTGAACTGGGCCGCGACCGCGCCCTTGGACTTGCGGAACTTCACCATCGCGAAGGCCATGGCGCCGAACACCAGGATGCCGATGACCACGCAGACCCACAGCACGAACATGTGCGCGTCGTAGGCGTGCTGGGAGGAGGCGGTCACGCCACGTCCCATGTTCAGCTGCCAACGCTGGGGATCGGCGGACTGCGCGGACGCGCTCGCGGACAGCGCCATCGTGGCGAGGCCCAGGGCCCATTGCTTGAAACGACCGGCTTGCATCACTTTCGAACCCCGAATGCCTCGTTGGCGTCTGGCTGTTGGCTGGCGGGAGCGCGGCCGAACCCGCGCCCCGGCAGGGCCTGGGGCAGGACAATTCGACCGCGGGCTGTGGAAAACCCGCAAATGGTAGCGGCGACAGGCATTTGCGGGCAAGTCGTACGTGCATCGATCCGGACCGGAAAAGCAAGAAATCGGGCCCGAATGGGCCTGTCGCGACGTGACCGCAAGCCCTAGAATCGCCTGCCCTTGCCCGCCCCGGTGTGCCGTGTCCGCGATCCTGTCCCCCGAACTGCCCGACGCACCGCCACCGCCGCGCGCGGCGGTCACTGCGCTCTGGAGCCGCGACGAGGCCGAGCACCTGCGCGAGCTGCTGGAGCAGGCGCGCCTGCCGGAATCCGATCGCGCCGCGGTCCAGGCCGCCGCTGCCGACCTGGTGCGGCGGGTCCGCGCCCGCGCGCGGGACCAGGGCGCGATCGAGGCGTTCATGCAGCAGTACGACCTCGGCAGCGAGGAGGGCGTGCTGCTGATGTGCGTGGCCGAGGCGCTGCTGCGCATCCCCGACCAGGACACCACCGACAAGCTGATCCGCGACAAGCTCGGCGAGGCCGACTGGAAGCGCCACATGGGCCAGTCCGAATCGGTGCTGGTGAACGCCTCCACCTGGGGCCTGATGCTGACCGGGCACCTGGTCGACCTGGCCGACGACACCAAGCGCGACGTGCACAACGCCTTCAAGCGCGTGGTCGGCCGCGTCGGCGAACCGGTGATCCGGCTGGCGGTGCGCCAGGCGATGCGGATCATGGGCCACCAGTTCGTGATGGGCCGCACCATCGGCGAGGCGCTGGCGCGCAGCCGCAAGGGCCGCAACACCGACTACCGCTATTCCTTCGACATGCTCGGCGAGGCGGCGCTGACGGACAAGGACGCGCGACGCTACCTGCAGGCGTACCACGACGCGATCGATGCGATCGGCAGGCAGGCCGCGCCCCAGCGCCGGGGCGACGCCCGCGGGCCGGACGGCGATTTCGCCGCGTCCTCGATCTCGGTCAAGCTGTCGGCGCTGCACCCGCGCTACGAGCACGCCAAGCGGCGACGGGTGCTGGCCGAGCTGACCCCGCGCGTGCTGGAGCTGGCACGGCGGGCCAAGGCCCTCGGCATCGGCTTCACCGTCGACGCCGAGGAATCCGAGCGCCTGGAGCTGTCGCTGGACGTGATCGCGGCCGCCTACGCCGACCCGTCGCTGGACGGCTGGGAGGGCTACGGCCTGGCGGTGCAGGCCTACCAGAAGCGGGCGCCGGCGGTGATCGACTTCGTGATCGACCTCGCCCGCCGCCACGGCCGCCGCATCCCGTTGCGCCTGGTCAAGGGCGCGTACTGGGACAGCGAGATCAAGCGCGCCCAGGTCGAGGGCCATGCCGGCTACCCGGTGTTCACCCGCAAGCCGAACACCGACGTCTCCTACCTGGCCTGCGCGCGGCGCATGCTGGCGGCGACCGACGCCTTGTACCCGATGTTCGCCACCCACAACGCGCACACCATCTGCGCGATCGGGCGCATGGCGGCGCTCTACCTGCCGGAGGCGGCCCGGTCGCAGCCGACGCCGTACGAATTCCAGAAGCTGCACGGCATGGGCGACGACCTCTACGCCGAGGTCATCCCGGCCGACCGCATGGGCGTGCCCTGCCGCGTCTACGCGCCGGTCGGCAGCCACGAGGAGCTGCTCCCGTACCTGGTCCGGCGCCTGCTCGAGAACGGCGCGAACTCCAGCTTCGTCAACCGCATCAGCGACGAGGACGTGCCGATCGAGGACCTGATCCGCGATCCGGTCGAGACGGTCGACGCCTTCGACAGCATCCCCCACCCCCGCATTCCGCTGCCGGTCGATCTCTTCCGCAGCCAGGGCGCCGACAGGAGCAATTCCATGGGCATCAATCCCGCCGACGATGCGCAGCTGCGACAGCTCGCCGAACAGGTCAACGCGGCGGTCACCAGCGTTGCCGATAACGGCTGGCGTGCCGCGCCGCTGGTGCCGGGCGCGCAACCGGCCGGCCCCGACATCACGGTGACCAATCCCGCCGATCGCCGCGAGCGCGTCGGCCAGTGGCAGGCCGCCGACGAAGCGACGGTCGAGCGCGCCCTGGCCAACGCGGTCGCCGCCCAGCCCGGCTGGGACGCGACCCCCGCGGCCTCGCGCGCGGCGATCCTCGAGCACGCCGCCGAGCTGCTCGAATCGCGCATGGCGCAGTTCATCGCCCTGTGTACGAAGGAAGCCGGCAAGACGATTTCCGATGGCGTGGCCGAGGTGCGCGAAGCCGTGGACTTCCTGCGCTACTACGCCGGCCAGGCGCGCAAGCTGTTCGTGCCCGAGCCGCTGCCCGGCCCGACCGGCGAGACCAACACGCTGCAGCACAACGGCCGCGGCGTGTTCGTCTGCATCAGCCCGTGGAACTTCCCGCTGGCGATCTTCACCGGCCAGGTGGCGGCGGCGCTGGCCGCCGGCAACAGCGTGCTCGCCAAGCCGGCCGAGCAGACCAGCCTGGTCGGCTACTACGCCGTGCAGCTGCTGCACGAAGCCGGGATTCCCCGGGACGTGCTGCAATTCCTGCCCGGCGACGGCGCCACCGTCGGCGCGGCACTGACCAAGGATCCGCGCGTGGCCGGGATCGCCTTCACCGGCTCCACCTTCACCGCACGCGCGATCAACCGCGCGCTGGCCGCGCGCGACGCGCCGATCGGTGTGCTGATCGCCGAGACCGGCGGCCAGAACGCGCTGATCGCCGACTCCTCGGCGCTGCCCGAGCAGCTGATCAAGGACGTGATGGCCTCGGCGTTCACCTCGGCCGGACAGCGCTGCTCGGCGGCGCGCATCCTGTTCATCCAGGACGACGTGGCCGACAAGGTGATCGAGATGCTGGCCGGCGCCATGGCCGAGCTGCAGGTCGGCGATCCCGGCCTGCTGTCGACCGACGTCGGCCCGGTGATCGACACCGACGCGGTGAAGATGCTCGACGACCATGCCGAGCGCATGGCCGGCGAGGCGCGGCTGATCGCGCGGGCGCCGGGCAGCGACCATCTCGCCCACGGCACCTTCTTCCTGCCGCGCGCCTGGGAGCTGAAGTCGCTCGATCAGCTCGACCACGAGAAGTTCGGCCCGGCGCTGCACGTGATCCGCTGGAAGGCCGGCCGGCTCGACGACGTGATCGCCGCCATCAACTCCACCGGTTACGGCCTCACGCTCGGCATCCACTCGCGCATCGACGAGACCGTGGAGCGTATCGCCGCGCAGGCGCGGGTCGGCAATGTCTACGTCAACCGCAACCAGATCGGTGCGGTTGTCGGGGTGCAGCCGTTCGGCGGCCAGGGCCTGTCCGGCACCGGCCCCAAGGCCGGCGGCCCGCACTACCTGCCGCGCTTCGCCACCGAGAAGGCGGTGACCATCAACACCACCGCCGCCGGCGGCAATGCCTCGCTGCTGACGTTGGGGGACTGAACCGCGTCGCCTCCTCCCACACGGGTTTCTTGTAGGAGGGGCAGGCGTGGAGTGAACCCTAGGGCTGCCCGAGCGAATCGCGCAGGGCGCGGTCCTCGGCCTCGAGCGCGGCGATCGCGTCGGCGCGCTCGTTGACGAAGCGGTTGGCGACGCCTTCCTGCACGGCGGTGGAGTTGCGGCTGAAGTGCGCCAGCTCGCCATCGGCGTTGCGGCGCCCGCGCTCGTCGTAGACGGCATCGATCACGGCGCGATCGAAACCCGGCTCCCAGTCCTGCAAGCCGGAGTCGCGCGCGCCGTCCACGGCGTTGGCGACGATGTTGCTGTTCGGGCCGTGCTGCACCGCCGTCGACCAGGCGACGTTCTGCAGCGCGCGCGAATGCTGGGCGAGATCCAGGCCGGGCGTGACCACGCTGCCGTCGGCCGCGGTGACGGTGGTGCGGGACTCGACCCGGTCGGCCTGCACGCCGTAGTGGGTGCGTTCGATGTAGTCGTGCTGCGCCTGCCCGAACGCCTCCGGCTCGCGCGCGGCGACCTCGCGCCAGGTCTGGCTGAAGGCCGCGGTGCCCGGCTGCTGACCGGCGAATTCGCCTGCCCAGGTGGCGCCCTCGTTGGCCAGGAATTCCTGCGGCCGGCCGGCCGCGGTCGACAGCTGGTAGCTGCCGTAGGACACGCCGCCGATATCGCCGTTCCCGGTCGAGACCGTGCCCGGCCCACGGCCGCCGGTCTCGTAGTGCGCCGACAGCGAACCGAGTTCCGGCTTGTCCTGCGGCCCCGGCACGCTCAGCACGTCGCCCGGATAGACGGTCTCCAGGTTGACGATGCCGTTGGCCAGCGCCAGGTTGCGCATCTCGACGCCGAAGGCGGTGGCGATGTCCTGCAGCGTCTGTCCCGGCTGCATGGCGTAGCAGACCGGGCCTTCGAGCTCGATCGGTTGCTGCGTGGCGATCGCCTCGGCGACCTCGCGCTGCGCCGCCGGATTGTCGAAGGCGCTGCCGGCCTCCAGGCTGGACTGGGACAGGCCGGAGGCCGGGGTGCCGTTCTGGATCGAAGAGGAATCGGAACCGCCGCTCGCGGTGGAATGACCGCCGGTGGAATCGACGCTGCTGCTGTCCATGACGACCTCGTCGCAATCGCAAGATGCGTCAGGAATACCGGTCTATCGCCGCCGTCGATACTGGGGCCGACCCCAGAATCGGCCGGCGGATGTCTCAAGCAGTGACGTCATTCACGGTTCCAGCAGGCCCGCGGCAGCGGCGGACAGTCCGTCAGCAGCTGCGGCGCGGCGGGGCGGAGATAGCGCCCGTCCAGCACGGTGCGCAGCGGGCAGTAGTCGAAATCGCCGCTCAGCGTTGCCTCCTCGCCGTCGAATGCGAGTTCCAGCGCGCGCGGCCGCTCCGCGAGTTCGCGCGCCTCGAAACCGAGATCGACGCTCTCGAACGGCACGAAGCCGGCGCGCAGGCGATCACCCTCCAGCCGGCCCTCGGCCACCGCGTAGCAGTCGGCGCCGGTCGCCGCGCCGTCGCCGGGATCGCCCGCGCCGTGCACCTCGACCCGATACATGCCCGCGCGTTCCGGCAGCGCGACTACCCGCAGCTCGGCGAGCGCGGGATCAGGCATGGCATAGACGCCCTCGACCGACGACGGCGCATCTGCCGCGGCGCAGCCGGCCAGCAGCAATACGGTTGCCGCCAGCACGCGAGGCGGCCATACGAAGCAAGAACACAGCACGGAAACGGCGAGTCGCATCGGCGGCAGTCCTGATCCTTGGGAACGCCATATCTCTATCACATTCCGTGATGACGTCCCGAAGCGCCGTCACAGGAGCAAAGCGGCACGGCCTCGTTTGGCGGAGCTTGCCCGGCTCTGCATGCGGGGCTACGGAGTTCGACCTGGAAGATGCAGGCGCATGCGCCGACAGCAACGAAAAAGCCCCGCCGGAGCGGGGCTTTTCGGATCGCATGACGCGGTGGATCAGAACCGGTACTGCGCCGAGACGCCGAACAGGTTGGCGCCGCCGTCGTAGCGGCCGGTCAGGCGCGAGCCGCTGCTGGAGACGATGTCGACCTCCGGGTCGTCGGCCATCTGGATGCGGGTGTAGGCCGCGCTGAGCTCGAACTGGTCCGAGGCCGCCCAGCTCAGGCCGATCGCGTACCAGTTGCGGTCCTGGTCGGGCATGCGCGGGGTGCGGTGCTGGAAGGCGATCGGCGACTCGTCGCGGCCGATGCCGCCGCGCAGGGTGAAGCGGTCGTTGATCGCGTACTCGGCGCCGATCGTATAGAACCAGCTGTCGTGCCAGTTGTAGTCCTCGGCCGAATCGGGCTGGGCCGGGTTCTCGAACTGGATGCGCACTTCCTCCATCGAATCCCAGCCGGTCAGCGAGGCCTCGGCCATCAACGAGAGCTGGTCGGTCGCCTGCCAGGTGCCGCTGAAGGTGTGGGTGCTCGGCAGCACCAGGCGCGCGCCGCCGCCGGTGTCGACGAACTGGCCGGTACCGGCGAGGATCGGAGCGACGTTCGACGGTACGGTAAAGTCGGCGCTGCCGCTGATCTCGTGCTTGATCTCGGAGCGGTAGGCATAGCCCAGCGACACGCGGTCGGTCGGGCGGAAGTTCAAGCCGCCGACGAAGCCGAGGTTGGTGTCGTCGCCCTCGATCGAGACGAAGCCGTCGTTCTTCTGCGGGCCGTACGGGCCGGTGACCGGATCGGGCTGGAAGCACAGCGGCTGGGTGGCCGGGTTGGCGCACAGCGAGCTGCCGAAGTCGATGGCGTTGGACAGGGTGACGTCGGCGCGCTCGATGACGGCGCCGAAACCGACCGAGAAGCGGTCGGTGATGTCGATGGCGGCCGAGAGCGTCAGGTCGACGATGCGCACGTCCGACTCGACCGCGTGATAGCGGCCGACCCAGTCGGCGTCGTACTCGGTCTTCAGGCCGAACGGCGCACTGACCATAGCGCCGAGGGTCAGGTACTCGAAGCGGTCGCTCAGCGGCAGGATGAAGGACATCGCCGGGACCGGCGTGATGTCGCCGGCATCGCCGCCGTCGCCGCCGGTCAGCGGCTGCTGCAGCGGACTGCCCGCTGCCGCGCTGCCGCCGCCGTTGAACTCGAACGACAGGTCGATCGCGGTGACGTCGCCCTGCACGGTCTTCTGCTCGAAGGTCGACATCAGCGCCGGGTTGTTGACGACCACGGAAGCGTCGCCCTTGGCGGAGGCCGAACCGGCCATGGCGCGGCCCTGGGCCTTGACGCTGTTTTCCCGGAGTTCGAACGCGGAGGCATGCGCCTGGCCGGCGGCCGCCAGCACGCCGGCGACGCCGAGCGCCAGGGCGGAAATCGTAAGGATGCGGGGATGGGTATGCATTGCTGGATAGTCTCCGATGACTTTTTTTGATTGTCGCGCCGCAACATGCGCGGACCTTGTCCCGGTCCTGCGCCCTGCATCGGAAGCCCTCCCGACCGCAGCGCCGGCCGCACTATACCGTACTGGAGCGTGTGGTCACGGGAAGCGCGGCACGAATCGCCGCCGGCCATGCTGAACGGGTATCGTTGCCGATTCGCGCACCCGGACCCGGCCGGCATGTTCGTATCCATTCCCACCCGCACGCAGCCCGGCTTCCGCTGGGCGACGCCGACGCTGTGCGTGCTGCTGTGGCTGGCCTATTTCTGGGCCAGCATGCGGCCGGACAGCGTGCAGCACGACCTGCTGCTGGAATGGGGCGCACTGAGCGGCGGCTTGTCGCCGACCGAGCTGTTGCGCTCCTGGTCGGAGGCCGAGCGCTGGCTGCGGTTGCTGAGCGCGCTGTTCCTGCACGCCGACTGGGCACACCTGGTCGGCAACCTGGTGTTCCTGCTGATCTTCGGGCTGCCGGCGGAGCGGGCGATGGGGCCGTGGCGGTTCCTGACGCTGTTCCTGCTCGGCGGCGCGTTCGCCAATTTCATCGCCGCACTCGCGATCGGAGCGCCGGACCGGCTGATCATCGGTGCCAGCGGCGCGGTCTCGGCGATCATCGGCGCCTATCTGGCGCTGTTTCCGCGGGCGCGGTTGGGCGTGGTGCTGCCGCTGGGGCTGTTTTTGGAGTTCGTGCGCGCGCCGGCGTCGCTGCTGATCGGCATCTGGGCGCTGCTGCAGGTGGTGTTCGCCTACATCGGTCCGGCCTTCGGCATGATCGCCTGGGCGGCGCACGCCGGCGGCTTCGTGTTCGGCGCGATGTTCGCGCTGGCCTCGCGCGGGGCGATCGCGCGGCGCCTGCGCAAACGGCAGGGGTACTGATTGAGAGCCGGGATTGGGGATTCGGGATTGGGGATTTGCAGGAGCGGGGCGGCGGCGGTTTCCCGGGCCGGCTGGCCTTTTCCAATCACGAATCACGCATGACCAATCACGGAGAATGACCAATCACGGGAATATAATCGGCCCATGACCAAGCCGCTCTACAAGATCAGCTTTCTCAGCCACGGCAAGATCTACGAGCTGTACGCGCGGCGTGTGCAAAGCGGCAGCCTGTGGGGCTTCACCGAGGTCGCGGACCTGGTGTTCGACGTGCACGACGGCGTGGTGGTGGACCCGACCGAGGAACGCCTGCGCGACGAGTTCGGCGCGACCCGGGTGCTGCATCTGCCGATGCAGAGCATCCTGCGCATCGAGGAAGTCGAGAAGAAGGGCCAGTCGGCGATCCGCGACGCCGGGTCCGGCGAGAAGGTCGTCACGCCGTTCCCGCTGCCCGCCAAGCCACGCTGACCCGCCCACCAGGACCAGACCGCCATGTCGATTCGCCGCACCATGTTCGCACTCGCGCTGGCCCTCCTGCCGCTCACCGGCTGCGAGCGCGGCCCGACGCCCGCGGCCGATGCCGAAGCGCCGCCCGCAGCGGCGCCGATCGCCCGCGGCGACAACGGCTTCGAGGTCGTCGTCACCCTGTCCGAAACCGCCGCCCGCGCCCTGGCCGCCACCGGCGAAAGCGTGATCGTGGCGGCCGACTACTTCGGCTATCCCACGGTCGCCGCGCAGCAGCGCGAGCTGCCGGGCACAGAGGATCCGTGGTTGACGCTGCACCGGCAGCAGGTCGAACTGGAAGGCGCCGGTACCGCCGAGTTTCCTTCGGTGGCGCTGGACCCGGCGCAGCTCGAACTGGTCGAACGCGGTCGTCCGCAGCTGCTGATCAACGTCTATTCCGGACGCCGCTCGTCGGAGGACAACCTGCTCGACTGCGGCACGTTCCAGGATGCGCTGTCGCTGGCGGTGCGCAACGGCGTCGCGATCGAGTGCAAGCTGATCGCGGAGTAGACCGACGGACGCATTCGCGGAGCGTTCCATCGCCCTCCGTCCCTGTAGAGCGGAGCTTGCTCCGCTGCTTTCCGCTCCGGAGCCTGGAGCAGCGGAGCAAGCTCCGCTCTACGGGAATCCCGTCCCGCGAAAGCGGGACGCGGCTACCGCGAAGACGTCCGCGCCGCGACCGGCGGCAGCAGCGGCTTCTTCAGTTCCGCCAGCGCGGCCTCGATCGGGCCGTCGCCGTCGAGCACGTCGCCGGCGTTGTCGCCGGGCAGGCCCTCCTCGTCGCCGCGCAGGTGCCGGGGCAGCGCCGCCTCGGAATAGTCGCGGGCGATGCCGGCGGGGCGGTTCTCCGGCTCCAGCACCACGTCCGGATCGATGCCGCGCGCCTGGATCGAGCGCCCGCTGGGCGTGTAGTAGCGGGCCGTGGTCAGCTTCACCGAGTCGCCGTTGTCCAGCGGCAACAGGGTCTGCACCGAACCCTTGCCGAAAGTGCGGCTGCCGACGATGCGTGCGCGGCCATTGTCGCGCAGCGCGCCGGCCAGCACCTCGGAGGCGCTGGCCGAACCGGCATCGACGATCACCACCACCGCCGCGCCGTCGAGCAGGTCGCCCGGCGTGGCCGAGAATTCGGCATCGCTGATGCTGATGCGACCGCGGGTGCTGACGATGGCGCCTTCGTCGAGCAGGTCGTCGGCGATCTGCACCGCCGAGGTGAGCAGGCCACCGGGATTGGTGCGCAGGTCCAGCACCAGGCCGCGCAACGGTCCTTTTTCCTGCAGCTCGCGCAGGGTGCGCTGGAAATCGGCGGCGGTGTCGACCTGGAACGCGCTGATGCGGATGTAACCGTAGCCGGGCTCCAGCAGCCGCCCGCGCACGCTGGCCACGATGATGGTTTCGCGCTCGACCGGGATCTCCAGCGGCTCCGGCGCGCCCTCGCGCAGCACGGTCAGCAGCACCGAGGTGCCGGGTTCGCCGCGCAGGGGGCCGGCGCCCTCGTGGCTGGACGGGGTGAACGTCTCCCCGTCGGCGGCGATGATGGTGTCGCCGCTGCGGATGCCGGCGCGCGCGGCCGGGGTGTCGTCGATCGGCGCCACCACGCGCAGGCTGCCTTCGGGCAGCTGCATTACCTCCACGCCGATGCCGCTGTAGGCGCCGGTGGTGCTCTCGTCGAAGGCCTCGGCGTCGTCGCGGTCGAGGTAGGCGCTGTGCGGATCGAGATCCAGCAGCAGGCCGCGGATCGCCGACTGCATCAGCTCGCGGTCCTCGACCGGGTCGACGTAGGCCTCCTTGACCGCGTTGTAGACCGCGACATAGCGCCGGATCTCCTGCAGCGGCACCCGGCTCGAGGCGTTTTCGACGGCATCGGGATCGGTGCCGGGCGCGACCGCGCGTGCCTGCTCGCGCTCGTCGGGCGGTGCAGTCGCGGGCGCCGGAGGATCCTGGGCGTCCGGCGACGATTCCGGTGCCTCTTCCTCGCCTTCCTGGGCAGCCGGCGGCGATGCGGCGGGCGCCGGTTGCCGTGCGTCCGGCGGCGGTGTCGCGGCATCGGACTCGTCGCCGGATTCCGGCGGCGACGGCAATGCCCGCGGTGGCGGCGCCGGCGCCGCGTCACCGGCGCGCTCCTGCGCATGCAGGGGCGCCAGCAACAGGACGGCGGCGGCGAAGGACAACAGGCAACGACGCATGAACGACTCCGGGGGAATGCAAGAGATTCAGACCGCGGGGTGCGGCGCGGGTTCGTCCGATTATGCATGCCGCCCCGGAAGAGGCGAGTAAACGGGTCGGAAACGGAATGTGCGATGTCATCCGCCGTTCCTTTCCAGGCGAACCGCGTTTGCGCCGTGCTGAATGGTCGAGCTGGCGGGCATTGTTCGCCCTTGTGGGAGCGCCCCTCCGGCAGTCATGGCTCCCGCACCACGGCTTTCACAGTCGCGCTTCCGTAATCGCTGCTCTCGTGGTCGCCGCTCGCGATCCGGCAGCGGCTCCTGGGCACGGCCCGCCGATATCCGGCGCCGATTCAGCGCTTTTGCAGCCAGGCCGCGGGATCGATCGGCTTGCCGTCGCGGCGCAGCTCAAAATACAGCGCCGGCTGCCCCTGCCCGCCGGAGTTGCCGACGGCGGCGACGGCGTCGCCGCGGCCGACCCGGTCGCCGACCTCGCGCAGCAGCGCGTCGTTGTGCGCATACAGGCTCATGTGGCCGTTGCCGTGATCGACGATCACGATCAGGCCGTAGCCGGTCATCCATTCGGCGAACACCACGGTGCCGTCGGCGACCGCCTGCACAGCGGTCCCGGCCGCCGCCGCGATCAGCACGCCGGAGCTGGCGCGACCGTCGGGCATCCGGCCGCCGAATCCTGCCAGCAGGTTGCCCGACAACGGCCAGCCCAGCCCGCCGACCCGGATCGGCGCGCCGCGCGCGACCTGCGCCGGCGCCCGGCGGCTGTCGCCGCCATCGCGTCGCGCGCGAGCGGCGGCGGCCCGTTCGGCGGCCGCCGCCCGCGCCGCGGCCTCGCGCAACTGCGCCAGCACGTGCTCGAGCCCCTTGGCGTCGCGGCCCAGTGCCCGCTCGCGCTCGCGGCGGTCGGCATGGCGCCGCTCGAGTTGCGCGACGGTGTCGGCGCGCTCGCCGCGCTCGCGTTCGAGTTCGGCCAACTGCTCGCGCTGGCGCTGCCTGGCCTCCGCCAACGCCGCGGTGCGCGCGTCGATCTCGTGCTCCACGGTGTCCAGTTCGGCCAGTTCGCCGCGCAGGGTGTCGATGCGTTCGGCGCGCTGGCGCTGCAGATAGCGGTGGTAGGTCAGCGCGCGGTTGGCATCGTCGACGCGGTCCTGCGCCAGCAGCAGCTTGAGCGCGGCGTGATCGCCGAGGGTGTGGGCCGCGCGCAGCAGCCCGGCCAGTTCCTCGCGCTGGGCGCCGAGGCGCTGCTGCAGTTCACTGCGGCGCGCACCGAGTTCGGCCAGCGCCAGTTCCTCGCGTTCGAGCAGGGCCTCGGTCTCGCGCAGCGCGCGGGTGGCGGTCGCGACCCGTTCGTCCGCGGCGCGCAACTGGCGCGTCGCCGTGCCGCGCTGGCCTTCGAGCCTGCGGCGCTCGGTGGCGACGCTTTCGAGTTCGCGCTTGACCCGCTCCAGCCGGCGCTCGGTCTCGCGCTGCTCCTGCGCCGCAGCCGGCGTCGCCGCCGTGGCCAATGCCACGGCGAGCACGACATGACGCAGGATCGTCATCGGGATCAGCGCGGCGGCAACAGCGACCGGCCGGTCATCTCCTGCGGCTGCTCCAGGCCGAGCAGGTCCAGGATGGTCGGCGCCAGGTCGCGCAGTGCGCCGTCGCCGCGCAGCCCGCCTTCACGGTCGCCGACGTAGATCAAGTCCACCGGCCCGACCGTGTGCGAGGTGTGCGGCTGCCCGGTTTCCGGATCGCGCATCATCTCGACGTTGCCGTGGTCGGCGGTCACCAGCACTTCGCCGCCCTTGGCGCGCGCCGCCTCCACCACTTCGCCCAACGCCCGGTCGACCGTCTCGACGGCGCGGATCGCGGCCTGCAGGTCGCCGGTATGGCCGACCATGTCGGGATTGGCGAAGTTGCAGATCACCACGTCGAACCGCTCCGAGCCGATCGCCTCGACCAGCCGCGACGTCACCTCGGGGCAGCTCATTTCCGGCTGCAGGTCGTAGGTGGCGACCTTCGGGCTCGGCACCAGGATGCGCTCCTCGCCGGCGTACGGCGCCTCGCGCCCGCCGCTGAAGAAGAAGGTCACGTGGGCGTACTTCTCTGTCTCGGCGATGCGCAGCTGGGTCAGGCCGTGCGCCGCCAGCACCTCGCCCAGGGTGTTGGGCAGGTGGTCGGGCGCGAAGGCGACCGGCGCCGGCAACGTGGCGTCGTACTCGGTCAGGCAGACGAAGCGCGCGAGCCGCGGCCGGCGCGCGTCGAAGCCGTCGAACTCCGGCGCGACGAACGCGGCGCTGATCTGGCGCGCGCGGTCGGCGCGGAAGTTCATGAACACGACGGCGTCGCCGTCGGCGATGCCTTCGGCGCCGTCGAGCACCGTCGGCAACACGAACTCGTCGTTCTCGTCGCGCGCGTAGGCGGCCTGCAGCGCGGCCAGTGCATCCGGCGCGCGCTCGCCCTGGGCCTCGACGATCGCGTCCCAGGCCTTGCGCACCCGCTCCCAGCGCTTGTCGCGGTCCATGGCGTAGTAGCGGCCGCCGACGCTGGCGATGCGGGCGTTGCCGAGCGCATCGCACTTCGCCTGCAGCGCGCCCAGGCTCTCGGCGGCCGAGCGCGGCGGCGTGTCGCGGCCGTCGAGGAAGGCGTGCACCGCGACCTTCGGCACCCCGCGCTGCGCCGCCAGCTCGAGCATGGCGAAGATCTGCGATTCGTGGCTGTGCACGCCGCCGGGCGAGAGCAGGCCGAGCAGGTGCAGGGTGCCGCCGCCGGAATTGGCCGCATCGCAGGCGGCGACCAGCTCGGCGTTGTCGAAGAAGCTGCGGTCCTCGATTGCGGCGTCGATCCGGGTCAGCTCCTGGTAGACGATGCGCCCGGCGCCGAGATTCATGTGCCCGACCTCGGAATTGCCCATCTGCCCGTCCGGCAGGCCGACGAAACGGCCCTCGGTATGGATCAGCGTGTGCGGATGCGCCTGGTACAGGCGGCGCCAGTTGGGGATCTCGGCCAACGCCAGGGCGTTGTCGCGCGGATCCTCGCGATGGCCCCAGCCATCGAGGATCAGCAGGATGACCGGTTTTGGACGTTTGACGGCTGCGGACACGACGATGGGCCCCGTGACTTCGGACAGATGCGATTGTAGCGAAGCCGGAGCATGCTGGCGGTCAAGCGGAAACCGTGCGCCCGGCGCCGGTATCCTTGCCCACCCGCCGCAACACGAGAGACGCATCATGGCCCGTCGCCCCGCCCGCCTCACCCTCGCGCTCCTGCTCGCCCTGGCCGCCGCACCGGCGCTCGCGGAGGGCGAGAACATCAGCAAGGTCAACGGCAGCGTGACCGCCGAGGCCGGCCGCGAGTACGGCGACCTGAGCACGGTCAACGGCAGCGTCCGCGTCGGCGACGGCGCCCGGATCGAGGACGCGGAGACCGTCAACGGCTCCATCCGCATCGGCGATCGCGTCGAGGCGCAGAATCTGGAGACGGTGAACGGCGGCATCACCCTCGGCCAGGGCGTCACCGCGCGCAGCATCACCACCGTCAGCGGCGGCGTGCGCACCGGTCGCGACGCCCGCATCGGCGGCGGCATCGAAACGGTGAACGGCAGCATCTTCGTCGACCGCGGCTCCACCGTCGCCGGAGGCGTCAGCACGGTGAACGGCGGCATCGGCCTGGTCGATACCGACCTCGAGGGCGGCATCGAGACCGTCAGCGGCGACGTCACCGTCGGCGTCGGCTCGCACGTGCGCGGCGGCTTGCGGATCCGCAAGCCGAACTCGAGCTGGTTCCTGATCAACGTCAGCAAGCGCAGGCCGCGCGTGGTCATCGGCCCCGACGCGGTGGTCGAAGGCGAACTGGTGTTCGAGCGCGAGGTGACCCTGTACGTGCACGAAAGCGCCAGCACCGGCCGCATCAGCGGCGCAGAGGCGGTGCGCTACTCGGGCGCGCGGGCGCCGCGCGAATAAAGCGAGGAACGAGAAACGAGGATTGAGAAACGAGTAAAAGCAGCAGGCCTGCTCTTACTCGTTTCTCGTTCCTCTCCACTCGTTCCTCGCTCTACCGTTAGAATCGCGGATTCCCGTCACGGAGATTCCGCATGCAACGACTCCTGCTGATCAGCCTGGCTGCCGCGCTGGCGCTGGCCGCCTGCGGCGGCGAACGCCCGGCCGACACCGCCGACGACGCGCCGCAGGCAGATGCCGCGCCCGCCGCCGATGCCCACGCGTTTTCTCCGGAGATCAACGAAGCCGATTTCCGCGAGCTGGTGAAGACCCTCGCCTCGGACGAGTTCGAGGGCCGCGCACCCGGCTCGCCCGGCGGCGAAAAGACCGTCGAGTACATCCGTGCCCAGTACGAGCGCCTCGGCCTGCAGCCGGGCGGCGAGGACGGCGGCTGGTACCAGACGGTGCCGATGGTCGAGACCACCGCCGACGAATCCACGGTGCTGCGCCTGGACAGCAGCGGCGAGGCGCGCGAACTGCAGTTCGGCACCGACATGGTGATCGGCACCCGCACCGGCGAGACGCAAGTGAACATCGACGACAGCGAGCTGGTGTTCGTCGGCTACGGCGTCGACGCGCCGGAGCAGGACTGGAACGACTACGCCGGCGTCGACGTCACCGGCAAGACCGTGGTCATCCTGGTCAACGATCCCGGTTTCCACGCCGGCGACGACAAGCTGTTCGAAGGCAACCGGATGACCTACTACGGACGCTGGACCTACAAGTACGAGGAAGCCGCGCGCAAGGGCGCCGCCGCCGCGCTGATCATCCACGACACCGAGGGCGCCTCCTACGGCTGGGACGTGGTCCGCAACTCCTGGTCGGGAGCGCAGTTCGACCTGCGCGCAGCGGACGATCCGGAGCCGCGCCTGCCGGCACAGGGCTGGATCACCGGCGAGGTCGCGCGGCAGCTGTTCGCCGACTCCGGTCTCGATCTGGACGAGATGTACCGCGCAGCCAACCGCCGCGGCTTCGAGGCGGTGCCGCTCGAGGCGACGCTGTCGGTCGACCTGAAGAGCACGGTGGCCGAGAAGTCATCGCGCAACGTCATCGGCGTGCTGCCCGGCAGCGAGCGCCCGGACGAAACGGTGATCTACATGGGCCACTGGGACCATCTCGGCGTGCACGAGAGCGACGACGGCACGCGCGAGATCTACAACGGCGCGGTCGACAACGCCACCGGCATCGCCGGCATCATCGAGATCGCGGGCCGCTTCACCGGCGAGGCGCCGGCGCCGAAGCGCTCGCTGGCGTTCCTGGCGGTGACGCTGGAGGAGTCGGGCCTGCTCGGCTCGAAGTACTACGTGGCGCACCCGACCTTCCCGATGAAGAAGACGGTCGCGGTGATCAACCTCGACGCCATGAGCGTGGCCGGCCCGTCGCGCGACTTCGTCGTCACCGGCAAGGGCAACTCCGAGCTCGAGGACATCCTCGAGACCTTCGCCGACGAGCAGCAGCGCGTGCTGGTGGAGGAAGGCAACCCGGCCGGCGGCTATTACTTCCGTTCCGACCATTTCAACTTCGCCAAGGCCGGCGTGCCCGCGCTCTATGCCAAGGGCGGCAACGACCTGGTCGAAGGCGGCACCGCGGCCGGCAAGGCCGCGACCGAGGACTACGCCTCGCGCTACCACCAGCCCGGCGACGTCTATCGCGAGGAGTGGAACCTGGCCGGCGTGATCCAGGACCTGGACGCCCTGTACGGCGTCGGCCGCGTGCTGGTCGACGACGGCGACCGCTGGCCGAACTGGTACGAAGGCAATCCGTTCAAGGCCGCGCGCGACGAGCGAGAAACGAGAAATGAGGAGTGAGAAACGAGTGAGGCTACGCTTCGACTCGTTGCTCGCTCCATAGTTTGCTTTTCACTGCAAAACGGCGCCCACGGGGCGCCGTTTTCGTACCTGCGCGAAGAAGCCCAACGAGTATGGAACGGGCCAGCACGGCGCCTTTCACTCGTTTCTCACTCCTCGCCCTTCGCAATGCCCACGCGCCGCTCGTGCCGGCGCTCCCAGAACGAAAGCGCCACCAGCACGAACAACGCCAGCGCGGTGGCCATCAGCGCCAGCAGGTAATAGTCCAGTCCCGCCGCCACGCCGATCGCCGCCACCATGAGCAGCGAGGCGGCGGTGGTGATGCCGGCGATCGTTTCGCCGCCGCGGCGGCTCTGGCTGAAGATCGTGCCGGCGCCGATGAACGCCACGCCGGCGATCACCGCCTCGACCAGGCGGAACGGATCGACCTGCAGGATCGCGGTCGCCTGCCCGCCGGCGCGCTCGACCACCGACAACTGGCCGATGCCGATCAGCAGCGCCGCCGCGCCGGCGACCAGCATGTGGGTGCGGAAGCCCGCCGGCCGTTGCTTGAGTTCGCGTTCGTAGCCGATCAAGCCGCCGAGTAGCATGGCATAGGCCATGCTGACGACGACGCCGAACTGCCCGGTGAAATCGTCCATGGCGCGCAGCTTCGCGCCGCTTCCGTCATGACGCGGTGATCAGACGTACCCGTGCAAAATTGCGCTTGCCGACCGCCAGCACGCCCTCGAACCCGGGCGCGAACACCTGCTGCGCGTCCTCGACCACCGTACCGTCCACCTTCACCGCACGCTCCTTGAGCTTGCGGTTGGCCTCGGAATTGCTGGGCGTGAGCCCGGCGGCGGTCAGCAGGGCGGCCACGCGCAGGCCTTCGGCCGGCACCGCCACCTCCTGCAGCGGCAGCAGCGCCGTGTCGCCCTGTCCGCGGACGGCGGCGTCCCAGCCGGCGATCGCGGTCGCGGCGGCGCCGGCATCGTGGAAACGCGCGGCCAGCTCCCGCGCCAGGCGCTGCTTGACGTCACGCGGATTAAGCTGGCCGGCCTCGACCTCCTGCCGCAGGCGCCGCGCCTCGTCCGCGCCGATCTCGAGGCTGAGCAGCTCGATCCACTTCCACATCAGCGCATCGCCGATCTTCATCGTCTTGTTGACGATGTCGATCGCGGGCTCGTCGATGCCGATATAGTTGCCCAGCGACTTGGACATCTTCTGCACGCCGTCCAGGCCCTCCAGCAGCGGCATCGTCAGCACCACCTGCGGCTTCTGGCCGTGCGCTTCCTGCAGGCCGCGGCCCATCAGCAGGTTGAACTTCTGGTCGGTGCCGCCGAGCTCGACGTCGGCCTCGAGCGCGACCGAGTCGTAGCCCTGCACCAGCGGATACAGGAACTCGTGAATCGCGATCGGCTGCCGGCCGGCATAGCGTTTGGCGAAATCGTCGCGCTCGAGCATGCGCGCGACGGTGTGCTGCGCCGCCAGCCGGATCATGTCGGCGGCATCCATCTTCCCGAACCACTCGGAGTTGAAGCGCACCTCGGTGCGCTCGCGGTCGAGCACCTTGAACACCTGCGCGGCGTAGGTCCCGGCGTTGGCCAGCACATCCTCGCGGGTGAGTGGCTTGCGGGTGACGTTCTTGCCGCTGGGGTCGCCGATCATGCCGGTGAAGTCGCCGATCAGGAAGATCACCGTATGGCCGAGGTCCTGGAACTGCCGCATCTTGTTCAGCAGCACGGTGTGGCCCAGGTGCAGGTCGGGCGCGGTGGGATCGAAGCCGGCCTTGATGCGCAGCGGCCGGTCCTGGCCCAGGCGCGCGCGCAGCTCCTCGGGCTTGAGGATCTCGTCCGCGCCGCGGGCGATCAGGTCGAAGGCGGTCTGCACGGAGGCAGGCGTGTCTGGCACGGCGAAGATCTCGCGGGTCGCGGAGCGGGCGCACACCTGAATGTGACCCAGTTCCTGAAAATGGGGTTAAGTCGATGTTAACTGGAACGTTCGTGAAAATTACGAGCCGGCTCAAGTATTTGACGCGTGCAGCTCACGTCATTATGTTACCTCGCTGACGCATCCTTCACGCCACCTTCCGGAAACGCACATGACGCCACCCGCCGCGGATGCCGACCGCAACCGTCTTGTCCGTCTTTCCAACCAGCAGGCCGTCGCCCAGCGCGCGGCGCAACTCTCGCAGCAGGTCCCGGCGTTCATCGAACGCAATGGCTTCAACGGCCGCTGGACGCGCCGGCATTGGGCGCATGCCAGCCTGTTCGCCACCCTCGGTGCGCTGGTGGTCACGCTGGTACCGGGCTTCTCCAGTGCGATGCAGACCACGCCGGTCCACGGACAGGCGCTGACCACGATGGCGCTGCCGTTGCCGCCGCTGCCGGCCCGGAAGGCCAAGCACGCGGAAGCGGCGCAATGGGAACTGGTCACGGTGCAATCCGGGCAGACGCTGGGCGCGATCTTCGCCGAGCTCGACATTCCCGCCGCCACCTTGCACCGGATCCTCGAACACCCTTCCGCGAAGGACGCGCTGGCACGGATCCGTCCCGGCACCGAACTCGGCTTCGACCTGCATGGCGACGGCGCGCTGCGGGGCTTCCGCTTCGATCGCGGCGACACCGAACGCGTGCAGCTGAGCCTGCGCGACGACAGGATCGACGAACGGGTGATCGAACGCCCGGTCGAAAAGCACACGACCGTGGTCACCGGCGAGATCAGCAATTCGCTGTACGGCTCGGCGCGCCAGGCCGGGCTGTCGCCGAAGGTCATCCATACCCTGACCGACGGCATCTTCCAGTACGACATCGACTTCTCCCGCGAGATCCAGCCCGGCGACCGCTACAGCGTGGTGATCGAGGAGCTGTGGCGCGAGGGCGAGAAGATCGGCAACGGCGACGTGCTGGCCGCGACCTTCACCACCGGCGGCAAGACTTATTCCGGCTTCCGCTTCGAGCGTGACGGCAAGGCCGAGTACTTCACCGCCGACGGCCGCCCGTTGAAGAAGAGCTTCCTGCGCATGCCGATCGAGTTCGCGCGGCTGAGCTCCAGGTTCGGCAACCGCCGGCATCCGGTGCTGGGCACGATGCGCATGCACAAGGGCGTCGACTACGCCGCCGGCAGCGGCACGCCGATCAAGGCCGCCGGTGATGCCCGGGTGCAGTTCAAGGGCAAGCAGCGCGGATACGGCAACGTCATCATCCTCGATCACGGCCGCGGCTACACCACCCTGTACGCGCACATGTCGCGCTTCGCCAACATCCGCCAGGGACAGCGGGTGCCGCAGGGCCAGGTGATCGGCTACGTCGGCGCCACCGGCCTGGCCACCGGTCCGCACCTGCACTACGAATTCCGCGTCAACGGCGCACATCGCAATCCGTTGTCGCAGACGATGCCGCCACCGGAGCCGCTGAAGGGCGCGGCGCTGGCGCAGTTCAAGGCGCAGGCGGCACCGGCGCTGGCGCGCATCCAGCAGGTCGAGACCCTGCGCTATGCGCAGCGGCCGCCCGCGCCCGGCCGCGAAGTCGCCGTGGCGCGCAAGCCGGGCGCCAAGCGCGGCTGAGGCGGCGCGCGGCGCGCCCATCTCGATCGCGATCCCCAACCGCGCGGGCTGCGGCGATTGCCGCAATCCGCAGCGGCGCGCGTCGTCAGCGTCGGCGCCTGGCCGCATACTTTCGCGCCCGAGTCCGCGGCGCTGAAGAAGAGCCCCCATGCCGACCACTCCCGCCTCGTCTCTGTACCTGGGCCTGATCTCCGGCACCAGCGCGGACGGCATCGACGCCGCGCTGGTCGACTTCGACGATGCCCGGCCGCAGCCGCGCCTGGCCTTCGGCCGCACCTATCCGTGGGAGCCGGCGCTGCGCGCGCGCCTGGTCGAACTCGGCCAAGGCGGCGCGCGGCTGGGCCTCGACGAGTTCGGCGAGCTCGACGTGCGCATCGGCCACGCGTTCGCCACCGCCGCGCTGCAGGCGCTCGCCGACAGCGGCACGCCCGCCGCCGCCGTCGCCGCGATCGGCTCGCACGGGCAGACGCTGCGGCATCGGCCGCACGGGCGCGCGGGCGACGGCGGCTTTCCGTTCACCCTGCAACTCGGCGACCCGTCCACCCTGGCCGAGCGTGCCGGCGCGACCGTCGTCGCCGACTTCCGTCGCCGCGACGTGGCCGCCGGCGGCCACGGCGCGCCGCTGTTGCCGGCGCTGCATGCGGCACTGCTGGCCTCCGCCGGGGAGTCGCGCGCGGTGCTCAATCTCGGCGGCATCGCCAACCTCACGCTGCTGCCGCGCGACGGCGAGGTGCGCGGCTTCGATACCGGGCCGGCCAACGGACTGATGGACGCCTGGTGCCTGCGCCGGACCGGCGCCGGATTCGACGCCGGCGGCACGTTCGCGGCCTCGGGTCGCATCGACCAGGCGCTGCTGGCGCGGTTGCTGGACGAGCCCTGGTTCGCGCTGCCGCCGCCGAAGTCGACCGGCCGCGACCAGTTCCATCTCGGCTGGCTGGAATCGCGCCTGGTGGGCTCCGAGGCACCGGCCGACGTGCAGGCGACCCTGCTCGCGCTCAGCGTCCGCACCATCGCCGATGCGCTGCAGGCGGCCCAGCCCGATACCGCGCGCGTGATCGCCTGCGGCGGCGGCGTCCACAATCCGGTGCTGATGGCGGCGCTGTCGGCGGCGCTGCCCGGCTGCATCGTGGAATCGAGCGCGGTGCACGGCCTAGACCCCGACTTCGTCGAAGCGATGGGCTTCGCCTGGCTGGCGCGGCAGACGCTGCTGGGGCGGCCCGGCAATCTGCCCGGCGTCACCGGCGCGGCGGGTCCGCGCGTCCTCGGCGGCATCTATCCCGCCGCGCCAGGCAGTTTTTTCCGCTGCAGCGAGGATTGGGCCGTCGCCACGGGTGCCGCCAATGAATAGGCCGCGCCAGGCAGCCCTTTCCGCCGCAGCGAGAATTGGCCCGTCGCCACGGGCGCCGCCAATGAATCGCCGCACCAGCCAGCCCTTTCCGCCGCGCTGATCGGGTCCATCGCCACGGGCGATGCAAATCGGCAGCCGGGCCCTTCGCGATGGGCAGCAAACATCAAGGGCTGGAGCGTGGGCGATTCATTGGCGGCACCCGTGGCGACGGGCCTTGTTTCACCGCGGCGGAAAGGGCTGCCTGGCGCGGCCGCGTTGCGCAGGTGCGTGCCGATACAATCGGCCGATGTTCCAGGCCCCGGAAACCACCTCCGCACGAGCGGAGATCCCGCACGTCGTCATCGTCGGCGGCGGCTTCGCCGGCCTGTGGGCGGCGCGCGGACTCGCCCGCGCCGCGGTCCGGATCACGCTGATCGACCGCGGCAACCATCACCTGTTCCAGCCGCTGCTGTACCAGGTCGCGACGGCCGGGCTGTCGGCGCCCGACATCGCCGCGCCGCTGCGGCACATCCTGCGCAGGCAGCGCAATGTCGAAGTGCGCATGGCAACGGTCGCGGCCATCGAGCCGGGAGACAAGCGTCTCCGGCTCGCCGACGGCGAGACGCTCGGTTTCGACTATCTGCTGCTGGCAACCGGCGCCACCCACGCCTATTTCGGCAACGACGCCTGGGCCGCGCACGCGCCGGGACTGAAGACGCTGGACGATGCGCTGTTCCTGCGCCGGCGCCTGCTGACCGCATTCGAGCGGGCC
Organism: Luteimonas salinilitoris; assembly: GCF_041300785.1. Lineage (NCBI taxonomy): Bacteria > Pseudomonadati > Pseudomonadota > Gammaproteobacteria > Lysobacterales > Lysobacteraceae > Luteimonas > Luteimonas salinilitoris. Next base: position 32,113 of record NZ_JBFWIB010000007.1, on the reverse strand, counting down.
GAAGCCGAGGTCGATCCCGGGCAACGCGCGGCCTGGCTGGACTTCGCCATCGTCGGCGGCGGCCCGACCGGCGTCGAGCTGGCCGGCACCCTGGCGGAGATCGCCCGGCACACCCTGCGCGACGAGTTCCGCCACATCGAACCGGCCACGGCCCGGGTGCGGCTGATCGAGGCCGGGCCGCGGGTGCTGCCGTCGTTCCCCGAGCGGCTGTCGGAACGCGCGCGGCGCCAGCTCGAACGCCTGGGGGTCGAGGTGCTCACCGACGCGCCGGTGACCGGCATCGATGCCGAGGGCTGCCGCCTCGGCGAACGCCTGGTGCCGGCGCGCACCGTGGTCTGGGCCGCCGGCGTCGCCGCGTCGCCGCTGGCGCGCACGCTCGGCGTTCCGCTCGACCGCGCCGGCCGCGTGCCGGTGCAACCCGACCTGAGCGTCGCCGCACACCCCGGCATCTTCGTCGCGGGCGACCTGGCGACGGTGGCGCAGGAGGACGGACGGACGGTGCCCGGCGTGGCGCCGGCGGCGAAGCAGATGGGCCGGCATGTCGCCCTGACGATCCGCGCGCGTCTGGACGGCCGTCGCGGCAAGCCGTTCCGCTATCGCGACTTCGGCAATCTCGCCACCATCGGACGCGGGGCCGCGGTGGTCGACTTCGGCCGGTTGAAATTCTCCGGCATGCTCGCCTGGTGGTTCTGGCTGGTCGCGCACGTGTTCTTCCTGATCGGCTTCCGCAACCGCCTGACCGTCCTGCTCAACTGGACGTGGGCCTATTGGACGTGGCAGCGCGGCGCACGGATCATTCTCGGCGGCGGCGACGACAAGCGGTAAGACCCGCTGCCCCGGAAGGAACGACATCGATCGCGACCTGGGTCGAAGGCGCCGGTTCGATCGGCGCCGGCCCGACCGTCATCCGGGCGAAAACCGGCGTCCGCGCACAAGCCATGTCCCTTTCGCTAGGATGGCGCCATCGCATGGCGGCACGCGCCGGACTTGCGCTACTCCCGAAACCGCCGCCGGCGTCGCGTCCGGCCTGACAGGACCGCACCCGGCATGATCGACGTCTCGCTGCACCAGGTTCTCGTCGCGCTGGCGGTGACCACCGCCGCCGGCCTGGCGACCGGCCTCGGCGGCCTGCTGGTGTTCACCACCAAGACACCGAACGCCCGCATGCTGGCGTTCGGGCTGGCCTTCGCCGGCGGCGCGATGGTGTACGTCTCGCTGTCGGAGATCCTCAACAAGTCGATCGCCTCCTTCACCAGCGTCTACGGCGACGCGCAGGGCTTCTCCTACGGCACGCTAGCGTTCCTGTCGGGCGTGATGCTGATCGTGCTGATCGACCGCCTGATACCCAATCCGCACGAACGCCTCGAGGCGGACGACCCGTTCTTCCGCGAGCACAACCGCGAGTACATCCGCCGCGTCGGCCTGCTGACCGCGTTCGCGATCACCGCGCACAATTTCCCCGAGGGCCTGGCAACGTTCTTCGCCACGCTGGAGGACCCGAGCGTGGGCCTGCCGCTGGCGTTCGCCATCGCCATCCACAACATTCCCGAAGGCATCGCCATCGCGGTGCCGGTGTACTACGCCACCGAGAACAAGCGCTACGCCTTCGTCGCCTGCCTGCTGTCGGGACTGGCCGAACCGGTCGGCGCGATCCTCGGCTACGCGGTGCTGGCGCCGTTCCTGTCCGAAGGCATGTTCGGTGCGCTGTTCGGGATCATCGCCGGCGTCATGGTGTTCCTGGCGCTGGACGAGCTGCTGCCGGCGGCCAAGCGCTACGCCAAGGGCCACGAGACCGTCTACGGCCTGGTCGCCGGCATGGCCGCGCTGGCGATCAGCCTGATGCTGTTCAAGTGGTGAGCGAACCCGCGATGGAGCGACGACAGTCGCGGCTTCGTTCCGAGGCCTGTCGCGACTTCCCGGCGGTGGCATCCATCGCCACTCCCACAACGAAAGCGGCTGATGCTGTTCGACAGGTGGGCGGATACCTGTGGGAGCGACGAGAGTCGCGACTTCTGTCTGGCACGGCCGCGGCTTTACTCGCCGCTGCGCGGCTCGCCCTTCGGGCCGGCTTCGCCGTTAGCTCGCTACGCTCGTTTCGCCGCCCGCACACGAAAACGGCCCGGTGCATGCCGGGCCGTGTCGTCGGTGCAGATGAAAGAAGCCGTCAGGCCGCGAACAGCGCCTTCATCTTCTTCAGCGCGTTGGCCTCGACCTGGCGGATGCGCTCGGCCGAGACGCCATACTCGTCGGCCAGCTCCTGCAGCGTCACCTTGTCCTCGTCGGCCAGCCAGCGCCGCTGGATGATGTCGCGCGAACGACCGTCGAGTTCGGCCAGTCCTTCGCGCAGCAGCGCCAGCTGGCTGTCCTCGCTGTCCTCGCGCTCGTAGGCCTGGGCGGGATCCTCGTCCTGCGCCATCAGGTAACCCGACGGCGCCGGCGGCGCGTGGTCGTCGTCCTCGTTGGCGGGCGCGTCGAAGCCGACGTCGCGGCCGGACAGCCGCGACTCCATCTCCATCACCTCGCGCTCGGAGACCTTGAGGTCGGCGGCGACCACGCGCACTTCCTCGGCATTCAGCCAGCCCAGGCGCTTCTTGCTCTTGCGCAGATTGAAGAACAGCTTGCGCTGCGCCTTGGTGGTGGCGACCTTGACGATGCGCCAGTTCTTGAGGATGTATTCGTGCATCTCGGCACGGATCCAGTGCACCGCGAACGACACCAGGCGCACGCCGACGTTCGGATCGAAGCGCTTGACGGCCTTCATCAGGCCGATGTTGCCTTCCTGGATCAGATCGCCGAGCGGCAGCCCGTAGCCGTTGTAGCCGCGGGCGACATGGACCACGAAACGCAGGTGCGAATGCACCAGCTCGCGCGCGGCGTCCAGGTCCTCCTGCTCGCGATAGCGGCGTGCAAGCGCCTGCTCGTCCTCGACGGACAGCACGGGGATCTGGTGTACCGCGCCGATGTAGGCGTCCAGCGACCCGAGCGCACTCGGGACCGGCAGGTTGTTGGCGACCAGGGCGGTGGTGGGGGTCATCTGGGTCATGGCGGCCATTTTAGCAGTGTCCACATCTGACTGCTAAGCACATGGGAAGTTCCCAGCGTTCCCTGGCTGGAACGAATTCGCTCGCAAGTCATTGATTTTTCATTTCGGCCTGGTCCTTCGGCGGCAGCGACCAGTCGATGGGCATCTGTCCCTGGCGGGTCAGATAGTCGTTCGCGGCCGAGAAATGGCCACAACCGAGGAAGCCACGATGCGCCGACAGCGGTGAAGGATGGGTGGTCCTGAGCACCCGGTGGCGGCGCGGGTCGATCACCTTGCCCTTGGCTTGGGCGTAGCTGCCCCAGAGCAGGAATACCAGGCCCTCGCGCTCGCGGTTCAGGGTCTCGACGACATGGTCGGTGAAGCCCTCCCAGCCCTTGCCCTGGTGCGCGCCGGCGCGACCCTGCTCGACCGTGAGCACGGCGTTGAGCATCAGCACCCCCTGCCGCGACCACGGCAGCAGGCAGCCGTGGTCGGGGCGCGCGATGCCGAGGTCGCGCTGGATCTCCTTGAACATGTTGTCCAGCGACGGCGGTACCGGCACCCCCGGCTGCACCGAGAAGCACAGCCCGTGCGCCTGGCCGGGACCGTGGTACGGATCCTGGCCAAGGATCACCACCTTGACCGCATCGAACGGCGTGGCCTCGAAGGCGCCGAAGATCCGCGGCCCGGGCGGGAAGATCCGCGCCCCGGCGGCCTTGCGCTCGCGCAGGAAAACCGACAGCGCCTGCATTTCCGGGCGCAGCAGATAGTCGCCGACGTGCGCCTTCCAGGAGGGCTCGAGCTTGATGTGTTCGGTATCGGGCATGGAGAGTGGACGGGAATCGGGAATCGGGAATCGGGAATCGGGAATCGGGAATCGGGAATCGGGAAAGGCTAAGGCTAAGGCTAAGGCCTCGTCGTCCCGGCGCAAGCTGGGACCCATCTTGATTTCTCCCAAGATAATGGTGGGCCAAGGCCCACCCTATGCGGGTGATAGGGTGGGCCTTGGCCCACCATTATCGTCCGCGATGACGCGCCGTCCATCCTCCACGCCACCTCGCCCCGGCCCTTGCGCAGAGCGCAAGGGCGTTCAGGCGTGCGCGAGCCAATGGCTCGCAAGCAGCACGCCTTCACCCCAAAGGGAGAAGGGAAATGCAAATGGATCCCGGCCTTCGCCGGGATGACGGTGTCGGCGCCTTTCGCCTATTCCCGATTCCCGATTCCCGATTCCCGGATTCCAGCCAGCCGCAACTGGAACAGCGTCTTGGTCACCAGCAGCCGCTCCTCGATCGGCTTGAGCACCAGGTCGTTGGCGCCGTCGCGCAGCAGGCCCATCTGGTTGACGCGGTTTTCGTCGCCGGTCATCACCAGCACCGGCAGCCGGCGCTTGCCGTAGCCCAGTTCGCCGCGGACCGCCTGCAGCAGGTCGCGCCCGCTGAGCTCGCCCTTGAGATAGACATCGGTCAGCAGCAGGTCGACGCCGGGCGCGTCGTCGCCGGCGCTGCGTTCGCGCAGCCATGCCAGCGCCTCCTCGGCGCTGATCACGTGGGTGACCTGCATGCCGTGCGACTGCAGCATGCGCCGGGTCGCCAGCGCCACGGTACGGCTGTCCTCGACATAGAGCACGTGCGCACCGGGGATCGGCTCGGGCATCACGTAGCCGCGGATGAAGGTCGCCAGCGCCTGGTGGCCGTTGCCCTTGTCGAAATAGTCGGTGACGTCCTCGGTGAAGCGGCGCGATTCCAGGTGCGCCTGCGCGTCGCCGGACACCACGATCACCGGCACGTAGCGCTGCGCCGCCGCCTGCCGCACCACCCGTGCCAGCTGCAGTCCGTCGCCGTCCGGCAAGACCAGCGCGGTGCTGACCAGGTCGACCGGTGCCGCCTCCAGCGCCGCACGCGCTTCGGCCAGCCCGGCGCAGGCCACGACTTCGACCGCCGGCAGCTGCTTGCGCAGCACATCGCCGATCAGCCGGCGCACCAGCTTCGAGCCGTCCACCACCATGATCCGCGGCGAATCGCTGACCAGGTGACGGAGATCGTGCGCGTCGGTCTGCCCGTTGCCCATGCGGTTCCCGTCAGGTCTCCGTCGGCCGCGTCTGCCGCAGGAAATGCCCGGTGACCAGGCTGGCGCCGAGCCAGCCGAGCGCGGCGGCGACCAGCAGCACCGTCAACACCTGCCCCGGGCCGAATCCGGCCAGGGCGAAACCGCTGCCGTAACTCGCGGCCAGCGCCGCCACCGGCTCGCGCAGCGCCAACCCGGCAGCCGCCAGCAGCGCCAGCGCCAGCGCCCCGGCGACCAGCCCGTACCAGGTGCCCAGGTACAGGAACGGCCGGCGGATGAACCCGTCGGTGGCGCCGAGCAGCTGCAGCACGCCGATCTCCTCGCGCCGCGACTGGATGTCCAGGCGCACGGTGTTGCCCACCACCAGCAGCGCGCCGAGCCCGAGCAGCGCCGCCAGCACCCAGACCAGGCGGCCGCCGAAGCGCAGCCAGTCGTCGAGCCGGCGGCGCCATTCGGCGTCGTGCTGCACCAGGTCGGCCTCGGGCAGCTGCTGCAGCGAGGCCGCGAGCAGGGTCTCGTCGCCGGCCGGCGATACGATCAGCACGAACGGCAGCGGGTTGTCGCCGACCGCATCGATGGCCTCGCCGAGACCGCCGCGCTCGCGCAGTTCCTGCAGGCCCTGTTCCGGCGTGCGCAGCTCGACCGCATCGACGTTGGCGCGGCCGCGCAATTCCTCGGCCAGCGCCTGCGAACGCTCCGCCGTCACGTCCTGCTTCAGGAACACGCCGATCGCGCGCGACGCCTGCACGCTGCCCGACAGCCGCTCGAGATTGTCCAGCACCAGCCACAGGCCGAGCGGCAGTGCCAGCGCCACCGCCATCACGCCGATCGTGAGCGCGGTGGCCCACGGCCGCCGGAACACGCGTCCGAGGCTGGAGACGAAGCTGTACAGGTGGTGGTCGGCCCAGGTGCCGATCCGCGACTGGGTGTCGCGTACGGGCGCGTTGTCGCGTGCCTCAGGCATCGGCCAGGTCCTCCGGCGCGATGTCGTCGGCCAGGCGGCCGTGATCGAGCACCAGCACGCGCTTCCTCATGCGCTTGACCAGCGCCAGGTCGTGGCTGGCGACCAGCACGCTGGTGCCGCGTCCGGGCAGCTCCGCGAACAGCGCCATGATCTCGGCCGACAGGGTCGGATCGAGATTGCCGGTGGGCTCGTCGGCCACCAGCAGCCGCGGCTCGCCGACGACGGCGCGGGCGATGCCGACGCGCTGCTGCTCGCCGGCCGACAGCTGGGTGGGCAGCGCGCGTTCGCGCGCGTCCAGGCCCAGCCGCTCGAGCACGCCGCGCACGCGCTTGCCGATCTCGCCACGGCGCATGCCGCGCAGGATCAGCGGCAGGGCGACGTTCTCGTAGACGCTGCGATCGGTGAGCAGGCGATGGTCCTGGAACACCACGCCGACTTCGCGGCGGTGCATCGCCACCCGGCGTCCGCGCACCCGCAGCAGGTTGCGCTCGGCGAACAGCACCGCGCCGCGGCTCGGCCGTTCGGCCAGGTGCACCAGCTTCAGCAGCGTGCTCTTGCCGGCACCGGAATGACCGGTGATGAACAGCATCTCGCCGGCGGCGACGTCGAAGCTGAGCTCGGACAGGGCGACGTGCCCGCCGGGATACTGCTTGCTGACGCTGTCGAAGCGGAGGACGCTCATGCGGCGGGACCGGAGATCGCAAGACGATGGCCGCCAGAGCTTAGCGGACTTCGCGCACCGCAGCCCGGCGCAGGGTGCAAATCGCCGCGACCGACGGGCTTTCGCGGGCGCGGCGCGGATGCGCCCCCGGACGACGGGCAGGACGCGTGGCTGCGAACGGATCCCCGGCGGTCCGTCCCCGTCAGCGCCCGGCCGCGGGAACGGCGCGGTTCCGGGAACGCGGCCGATGCCGGCGCGGACATCGCGTTCCGGCGTCGTCCGGAACCTCAGTGCTGCGAGTTCGGCGCCCGCGTGACCAGTTTCTTCAGTCCGCGGCCGATGCGCGACAGCAGCGAAGATTCGGCGGGCGCCGCTGCCGGTTTGACCGCCGGACGCGATGCGGACCTGAACTCGCTGGCGGGCTTCGGCTTGCGCGGTGGAGCTTCGGCTTTGGCGCCGTTGCGCGGCGCGGCGGCCTGCGCTCCGCCCTCGCCGCCCTCGACGCGGCGGCCGCCACGCCGGCGGCGGGGCTTGCGCGCGGGGCGCGCCTCGCCTTGCGCACTCGCGGCGTCTTGTTGCGGCGCGGACGGCGACGGGGGCGCGACCGCCTTCACCTCGTCGGCGGCAGGCGCCGGACGGGCACGGTGTGCGCCGGCATCGCCGCCCGCACCGCCACGACCGCGACCGCCGGCCGGTTTGCCCGTGCGTCCACCCTCGCTACGGCGACCGCCACCGCGCGTGCCGGATCCGCCGCCGCCGCGGCGGGCGTCGTCGGCGGCGCGCTGCTCGCGCGCCTCGCGGAAGATCTCGCCGATGCTCTCGCCGTCCTCCGGCTGCGGCTCGACACCCTCGCGCGGCTTGCGCGGCAGCGCCTGCAGCAGTTCCGGCGTGACCGGCTCGACCGGGATCTTCTGCTCGATGAAGGCCTCGATGTCCGGCAGGCCCTGGGCGTAGATCTCGCAGGCGAAGCTGATCGCGTCGCCCTCGGCGCCCAGGCGCGCGGTACGGCCGATGCGATGCACGTAATCCTCGGCGTCGAACGGCAGGTCGTAGTTGTAGACGTGCGACACGCCGTCGATGTGCAGGCCGCGGGCGGCGACGTCGGTGGCGACCAGCAGCTCGAGCTGGCCGGCCTGGAACTTCTTCAGCAGGCTTTCGCGCTTCTTCTGCGGCACGTCGCCGGACAGCACGCCGACCCTGTAGCCGCCGCGCTCGAGCGCACGCGCCACCCGCTCCACCCAGGCCTTGGTGTTCACGAACACCATCGTGCGCGCGCCCTCGGACCGCGACAGCAGGCCGAGCAGCAGCGGGACCTTCTCCTCGTTGGCCGGGAAGAAGACCTTCTGCCGCACCTTGGCCGCGGTGATGAACTCGGTCTCGACCACGACCTTCTCGGGCTCGTTCATGTGCTCGTAGGCGAGCTCGAGCACGCGATGGCTCAGCGTCGCCGAGAACAGCAGCGTCTGGCGCTCGGTGCGGATCGGCATGCGCCGCAGCAGGAAGCGGATGTCCTTGATGAAGCCGAGGTCGAACATGCGGTCGGCCTCGTCCAGCACGCATATCTCGCAGGCGTGCAGGCTCACCACCTTGTGCTGCTTGACGTAGTCGATCAGGCGCCCCGGCGTGGCGATGATCACGTCGGCGCCTTCCTGCAGCAGCTGGCGCTGCTTGTCGTAGTCGACGCCGCCGTAGACCAGGGCGAACTTGAGGCCGAGGTCGGAGGCGAACTTCACCGCGTCCTTGTGGATCTGGATCGCCAGCTCGCGGGTCGGCGCCAGGATCAGCGCGCGCGGATCCTCCGGCTTGCGCTCGGCCAACGCCGGCTGCGACAGCAGGCGGTTGACCACCGCGACCAGGAAGGCCAGCGTCTTGCCGGTGCCGGTCTGGGCCTGGCCGGCGACGTCGCGTCCGGACAGGGCGAGCGGCAGGGTCAATGCCTGGATCGGCGTACAGCGGAGGAATCCGGCGGCTTCGATGCCGGCGAGCAGCTGCGGATGCAGCTCGAATTCGGAGAAGGGGATATCGGTCAGTGGTTTGTCTGTCATGCCTGGAATGGTCTGTGCGGCGGGGCGCGGTTGCGCAGGGGGCGACCGCGTCGCAGACTGCCGAACCGTGAATAGAAGGCTGTGCGGACCCGGGGGTCGCCCCCTTGATCCAGCCTGATAACGCCCCAGTTTAACAGCACAACGCCGCCCCGCCCGTCACGGCAGGCGGCCCGATCCCAGGAGAACTCCGTGAACGACAAGGTCATCCACGCCGGCGACAGCGATTTCGACGCCACCGTGCTGCAGTCCGAAGAGCCGGTGCTGGTCGATTTCTGGGCCCCCTGGTGCGGCCCGTGCAAGATGATCGCCCCGGCGCTGGACGAGCTTGCCGAGAGCTACGCCGGCCGCGCCAAGGTGGTCAAGGTCGATATCGACCAGAACCAGGGCATCGCGATGAAGTACCACGTGCGCTCGATCCCGATGCTGCTGCTGTTCAAGGACGGCCAGGTGCAGGCGACCCAGATCGGCGCGGTCGGCAAGGCACAGCTGTCGCAGATGCTCGACAAGGCGCTCTGAGCGCAGCCCACCCGCACGGCGCGATGCCGCGCGATCCGTCTCCCTGGCCGCCGCGGGCGCCCTGCCGTACGCGGCGGTCAAGCTTAACGGCCGCGCACGATGGCTTGCCGCGAACGTAAGGCAATGCTAGCGTTGTCCCATCCGGCGCGGAAGCCAGCGCCGCACCCCTTCTGAAGATCACCCTTCCCAACCCTCCGCCCGCCTCCGCGGGCGCTCGCAGCTAGCGAGGATTTCACACTTGTCCGACAACACTCCCGATTCCGGCGAAACCGCCGAGAAGCGCGTGCGCAAGCCGCGCGTCACCAAGACCGCCAAGGTCGCCAAGACCGCCCAGGCCGATGCGCCGGCGCCTGCGGCGCCCCCGGCACCGACACCGCCGGCCCCGGCCGCCAGGCAGGCGCCCGCGGCCGAACCGGCGTCCGCACCTGCGCCGCCCGCGCCCGATGCGCCTCCCGCACCTGCCGCGGATGCCTCCGGCGGCGATGGCGGCAACGAGCAGTCACGCGAATCGCGGGAGCAGCGCGAGGGCGGCCGTCAAGGCAACCGCCGCGATCGTTTCCGCAGTCGCCGCGAACGCGGCGGTGGCGGTGAACGCGGCGGCGGCGGCGGTGGCGGCCGCGGCCGCGACGACGGCCTGCCGCAGGACGGCGGCGACCAAGGCCAGCGCCTGCCGCCGCCGAACATTCCCGAAGACTTCCCGCAATACACGCTCAGCGACCTGAAGCGGATGCCCGCGCAGAAGCTGATGGATATCGCCGAGCAGCTGGGCATCCACGATGGCGTGGCCCGCGCCCGCAAGCAGGACGTGATCTTCAACCTGCTCAAGGTGCTGACCCGGCACGGCGAGGGCGTGGTCGCCGACGGCGTGCTGGAGATCCTGCCCGACGGCTTCGGCTTCCTGCGTGCCGCCGAGGCCTCGTATCTCGCCGGTCCCGACGACGTCTACATCTCGCCCAGCCAGATCCGCCGCTTCAACCTGCGCACCGGCGATCACCTCTCCGGCCGCATCCGCTGGCCCAAGGACGGCGAGCGCTACTTTGCCCTCTCCGTGGTCGACACCATCAACGGCGAACCCCTGGAAGCCAGCAAGGGCAAGGTGCTGTTCGAGAACCTGACCCCGCTGTTCCCGCGCAAGCGCTTCAAGCTCGAGCGCGGCGACGGTTCCACCGAGGACATCGCCGGCCGCATCCTCGACCTGATGGCGCCGCAGGGCAAGGGCCAGCGCGCGCTGATCGTCTCCCCGCCCAAGGCGGGCAAGACGATGATGATGCAGCAGGTCGCCACCGCCATCACCACCAACCACCCCGACGTGCACATGATCGTGCTGCTCATCGACGAGCGGCCCGAGGAAGTCACCGAGATGCAGCGCACCGTGCGTGGCGAGGTGATCTCCTCCACCTTCGACGAGCCGGCTGCGCGCCACGTGCAGGTCGCCGAGATGGTGATCGAGCGCGCCAAGCGCCTGGTCGAGCACAAGCGCGACGTGGTGATCCTGCTCGATTCGATCACCCGCCTGGCGCGCGCCTACAACAACGTCGTCCCCAGCTCCGGCAAGGTGCTGACCGGCGGCGTCGACGCCAACGCCCTGCACCGGCCGAAGCGCTTCTTCGGCGCCGCGCGCAACGTCGAGGAAGGCGGCTCGCTGACGATCATCGCCACCGCGCTGGTCGACACCGGCAGCGCGATGGACAAGGTGATCTACGAGGAGTTCAAGGGCACCGGCAACTCCGAGATCCACCTGGACCGCCGCATCACCGAGAAGCGCGTGTACCCGGCGATCAACGTCAACCAGTCCGGCACCCGCCGCGAGGACTACCTGATCGAACCGGAGATGCTGCAGAAGATCTGGATCCTGCGCAAGCTGCTGCATCCGATGGACGAGATCGCGGCGATGGAGTTCCTGCTGGACAAGATGAAGACGACCAAGTCCAACGACGAGTTCTTCGCCGCGATGCGGCGCTGAGACGCGGCGGGCACCCGCATCGACCGGAGTGCCCGCCTGCCGCAACCGCTTCGGCGGGATAGCGGCCACATCGTCAGCAGCTTCCCGTGCCCGTCGTGACCCCGCGGCGGGCGCGCGCTAGCATGGCGCAGCTGCACGGGAGCCATCGAACGCCCGGCAACGCCACGACGGATCGGGAAGCCATGTCCAGCGCCGCAGATGCATTCCTGGAACACGCCGGCCGGCGGCTCGCCGCATTGGTCGGCGAGTTGCAGGGCGCCGCCTCGCCGGTCGAGGTCGCCTGGATCCTGTGCGACTTCGCCGGCCAGGAACTGGTGCTGGCCGATTGCGTGGTCTACCTGCTCGAGGGCGACGGCCGCACGTTGATGCAACAGGCGGCCTGGGGACCCAAGCGCGCCGCCCCGCGGGTACTGGAATCGCGCATCCGGCTCAAACTCGGGCAGGGGATCGTCGGCAAGTGCGCGCAGCTGCGCCTGCCGCAGCGCACGATCGATGCGCGCCAAGATCGGCGCTACGTGGTCGACGACCAGTTCAACCTGTCGGAACTGGCGGTGCCGATCTGCATCGACGGCACGCTGTTCGGCGTGCTCGACAGCGAACATCCCGATGCCGGGTACTACGGACTGGCGCACGAGCATGCGCTGTACGCGATCGCCGAGCGCGGCGCGATCCGACTGCGCGAACTGGCGCAGGCGGCGCCTTTGCGTTGAAAGAAGGCCGCTGACCCGCTCGGCGGCACGATTCTTCGAGCGATTCGTCGTTCCCGCGAAGGCGGAATCCGGTGACCTGCCGAAGCAGCGAAGGCGCCGGGGGACCAGCCATTCGGCTGTCGTAAAACGCTTCCCGCCGTCGCGGCGGTTGACGATGCACGAGGAAGCGTCGTCGGTCCATTCGCGCCGCACGACCGTGCATACTCCGGGCAGGAGGTGCGCATGCACGGGAGTGGTCTGCAACTGGCGCTGGTGTTCCTGCTCGCCGCGGTGATCGCGGTGCCGCTGTTCAAGCGCTTCGGGCTGGGCGCGGTGCTGGGCTACCTGGCCGCCGGCGTGGCGCTGGGACCGGACGGGGTCGGCGTGGTTGCGCATGCCGAACCGGTGCTGGCCGCAAGCGAGATCGGCGTGGTGATGATGCTGTTCGTCATCGGCCTGGAGCTGTCGCTGGCGCGGCTGAAGCTGATGCGCCGACCGGTGTTCCTGACCGGCGGGCTGCAGGTCGTGCTCTCGGGCCTGGTGTTGGCGGCGCTGGCGGCGCTGGCCGGCCTGGGCTGGAAGGTCGCGCTGGTGGTCGGCCTGGGGCTGGCGCTGTCCTCGACCGCGTTCGGGCTGCAGCTGCTGGCCGAGCGCAAGGCGCTGCACAGCCCGCATGGGCGGCTGGCGTTCGCGATCCTGCTGTTCCAGGACCTGGCCGCGGTGCCGCTGATCGCGGCGATCCCGCTGCTCGCCCACGCCGCCGCGCCGGAATCCGGGCACGCCGGCTGGGCGCTGCTCAAGGCGGTCGCCGCGCTGGCCGCGGTGTTCTTCGGCGGCCGCTACCTGCTGCGCCGGCTGTTCCGCACCGCGGTGCGCATCGGCGTGCCGGAGATGCAGACCGCGAGCGCGCTGCTGGCGGTGCTCGGCGCGGCCTGGGTGGTGCAGTTGGCCGGGCTGAGCATGGGCCTGGGCGCGTTCCTGGCCGGCGTGCTGCTGGCCGAGTCGGAGTTCCGCCACGAGATCGAATCGCAGATCGAACCGTTCAAGGGCCTGCTGCTGGGGCTGTTCTTCATGGCGGTGGGGATGAGCATCGACCTGGCGCAGGTGGCGGCGGAGCCCGGCTTCGTGCTACTGGCGACGCTGCTGCTGATGGCGGTGAAGTTCGCGGTCCTGTTCGGGCTCGGCCGGCACCCGGGTGGGCTCGGCATGCGCGAGGCGCTGCGCCTGGGCGGGGTACTGTCGCTGGGCGGCGAGTTCGCGTTCGTGGTGTTCGCCGAGGCGGCCGGCGCTGGGCTGCTGGAGGCGGCAATGCACAACCGCCTGCTGGCGGTGGTCGGCCTGTCGATGGCGCTGACGCCGCTGCTGATGATCGCGCTGGCGCGCCTGCTCGACGGACGCGACGATGCGGGGGCGCCGACCCGCGAATACGATCCGATCCACGACCACGGCCACCCACAGGTGATCATCGCCGGTCTCGGGCGTTTCGGGCAGATCGTCGCGCGCCTGCTGGTGGCGCAGAAGATCCCGTTCGTCGCGCTCGACGCCGACCCTGGCACCGTGGAGGCGCTGCGGCGCTCCGGCAATCCGGTGTACTTCGGCGATCCGACCCGTCCTGAGCTGCTGCGCGCCAGCGGCGCCGCGCACGCCCGGGTGTTCATCAATGCCGTCGACGATCGCGAGGCGAGCCTGCGCACCATGCACCTGGTGCGGCACCTGTATCCGCACCTGCGGGTGTTCGCGCGCGCCCACGACCGCCGCCACGCCTGGCAGCTGATGGACCTGCAGGTCGAGGCCTTCCGCGAGACCTTCGCCTCGGCGCTGGAGATGGGCCGCGAGGTGCTGGTAGCGCTGGAGGTGCCGCGCGAGATCGCCGAGGACCGCACGCGGCGCTTCCGCGAGCACGACGAGCGCCTGCTCGCCAGCCATCACCGGATCTACAACGACGAGTCCGCCCTGCTGCAGGCGCTGCGCGAAGGCCGTGCCGAACTGGAGCACCTGTTCGAAGCCGACCAGGCGCAACAACCGGCGCGTGCCGACCCGGAACCCGGTGCCGATGGCCGCGACGGCGTGAGCTGAACTTAGCCCCGCTCCTGCTCCTGCTGCAGCGGCGTCAGCAGCTGCATGCCGATGCCGACCTGATGCACCCGACCCGCGACCAGCGCATCGGGCGCGCCATCGTCTTCCGGCGCCCAGTCGGGCTGCTGCCGGGGACCGGGAATATAGGCCTGCCATTCACCGTAGCCGGGTCGCCGATCCTCGAAGTCATAGTCGACCGGCATGCGCACGATCCAGGCGCCGGCATCGGCATGTTCGCCCATGGTCGGCACCTCGAACGTCCAGGCCCGGGCCGCCACCAGGCTGGCGCGCACGAGCAGGCGCCGTGCCCTGTCCATCTGGTGGCTGTTGCCGACCACCCGCAGATTGACCTGCTCGGGAACGACGTCCTCGACCGTGCCCTGCTCGCCGATGCGCAACAGCAGGTAGACGGTACCGGTGACGCCGGCGTGCAGCGCATCCAGCGGATAGGCCGGCGGTTTCATGTCCCGGCCCTCGACCGTCTCGTCGGGCGTGTTCCGGTCGGCGAAGTGCGCGTGGTGGATCCCCAGCTCGTAGTTGCCGTCCTCGAGCCGCCGGGCCACCAGGTTGAGGCTCATGCGCGCGGTGGCGGACACCGGCTCGCCGTTGCGGCGCGCCGGCTCGAAGCGCCAGTGCGGCGCGGCGCCCTCGATCAGCCGGACGACCCCTTCGGGCAGTTTCTCGCTCTGGTCGAGATCCAGCCCGGCGACGCTGCCGTCGCGCGCGACCTCCACCGAGCCGGTCACCAGCATGCTCATTTCCGCCTGCTTGCGCACGCCCCGGGGGCCGGCGGCCAGCGCCGCGCACGACAACAGCAGGACCAGCAGGCCCAGACTCCAGCGTTTCATCCGTGATCTCCAGGGAGCGTCGACCGCGAGTCTAGCAGGGAGGGCGGTGCGTTCCCGAGTCGCTTTTCCGGCCCGGATGAGCGCTCCCGGCCCCGGATCACGCGGCAAAGCGATGTGAATAAACGATTCTATCCCTGAGATTTTCCACAAATGATTCAACGGTTTGGTCGCTCCCCCTTTGAAAAAGGGGGTTGGGGGGATTTGCTCGGTGCCCTACCAACCAACAGCAACAGCAAATCGCTGCGCGATTCCCGGCCCCGCGCAGCGCGCGGGGCGCTCAAGCCGCCGCAAGCCTGCGGCTTGCAAGCGACGGCTTTCGCCCCCCTCAATCCTCCTTTTTCAAAGGGGGAAGGCAAGCGCAAAAAAAATGCGGGGAAACCCCGAGATCTATCCGCGTTGATCCGCGTTGATCCGTGTCGAAAAAACAAAGCGCTCAGCGCGGCTCGCGCAGGAACCGCGCCATCGACACACCCGGCCGGGTCTGCGTCGGCGCCAGTTCCGCGGCGACATCGACGAAGCCGCGCATCACCGCGATCTCGCGCGGGGTGCGGTTGAGGGCGTCGCGCAGGTCGGGATCGGCGCCGGCGCGCAACAGCCGGCGGGTGAGCTGCAGCAGGCCGTGCAGCGCGGTGAGGTGCAGGGGACCGAAGCCGCGCGGGTCCTGGGCTTCCAGCGCCACTTCCTCGTCGAGCAGGTGGTCGAGCCCGTCCAGCACCACCTCCTCGTCGCAGGCGGTGCCGGGCTCGGCGCGGGCGCCGAGCAGCAGCAGCAGTGGGGTGACGCCGCCGGCGGCCGGCGCATCGACTTCGGCGCCGGCCAGCAACAGGGTGTCGAACAATGCCAGCAGGCGCGGACGGTCGCGGCAGGTGAAGCCGTACAGCGCCGCGCAATGCAGCGGCCCCAGTCCCTGCGCATCGGTGGCGTGGACGTTGGCGCCGGCGGTGAGCAGGCGCGCGCACAGGTCGGGCAGGCCGAACGCCGCGGCCAGCATCAGCACGGTGACCTCGCCGGGCAGGCGCTGCTCCAGCTTGGCGCCGGCATCGAGCAGGCGGTCGACGATCTCGCCCTGGCGCATGCTCACCGCCGCCGACAGCGGCGTGGCGCCGGTATGGGCGGCGTATTGCGGATCGGCGCCACGCGCCAGCAGCAGGTCGACCGCGGCGCGATGGCCGCCGCCGGCCGCGCGCAGCAGCGCGGTGCAGCCCTGGCTGTCGGGGGTGTCGACCGCGAAGCCGAGATCGAGCAGGCGGCGCAGCGCATCGGCGTCGCCGACGATCGCCGCGGCCGGCAGGTCGGCCGGCCGCAACGCACGTCCGGGCAGCGCCCAGCCGCGCCAGTCGAGCCAGTCGGCAAGATCGCGGCGTCCGCCGGACAGCGCGACGCCGAGCGGCGTCTGCCCGTCGGCGGCGCGCACGTCGGGCGCCGCACCGTGCCGCACCAGGGTCTTGAGCGCGGCTTCGCGCCCCAGCGCGGCGCACAGGTGCAGGGCGGTCATGCCGTGGCTGTCGCGGGCGTCGAGATCGACGCCGACCGCGATCAACCGGTCCATCAACCGGGTCCAGCCCAGGCGCACCGCCAGCGCCAGCGGCGGATCGCCCGTTTCGGCGGCGGCGAAGGGATCGGCGCCGCGCTCGAGCAGCTCCAGCGCCAGTTGCTCCAGCCCGCGGCCGGCCTGTTCGCTGCGCGCGCAGGCGGCGAGGAAGCGTGCCAGGCCGCCGGCGCCGGCGGGCGACACGTTGCGGCGCAGCATCGCCTGCAGGGCGTCGACCGCGTCCGGTCCCAGCGCCAGCAGGCGGAACACCGCGCTGTCGGCGAATCCGTCGCGGACTTCCGGGTCGGCGCCGTGCGCGAGCAGCCAGTCGATGCGTTCGGCCGACAGCGGCGCCTGTTCGTCGAGCAGCAGGCCGCCCAGTTCCTGCGGGCCGAGCAGCTGCAGCAGGGCGTCGAGATTGTCGTAGCGGCCGGCGCGCAGGCTGTCGCGCAGCAGCGACAGCGGTGCACGATCCGGGACCTCGGTTTCGCCGGCCTCGGGCAGGATGCTGGCCGGCAGCGCGTAGTCGGGATCGAGCAGCGCCACCAGCGACCAGCGTCCGGCCGCCGCGGCATGATCGACCGGGCTCCGGCCGTCGGCGTCGGCCGCCTGCGGGTCGGCGCCGAGTTCGAGCAGGCGCCGCACCAGCGGCGGCGACGGCGTCTCCGCCAGGCAGGCCAGCGCCAGCGCGCCGCGGCCGGCGCCATCGACGGCGTCGATCTCCACCTGCACCGCGACCAGCGCCTCCAGCGTCGACAGGCGGCCGCCGCGGGCGGCATCGAGCAGCGGCGTACGGCCCTGCGCATCGCGCACCTGCACGTCCGCGCCGGCGGCCAGCAGGGTGGTCGCGATCTCGGCATGGCCGGCGAACGCGGCCTCGTGCAGGGCGCAGCGGTCGTTGGGATCGCGGGCGGCGGCCTTGGCCTTGTGCTTGAGCAGCAACTGCACGCCGGCGACGTCGTCCTCCTCGCCGCCGGCGGCCGCCAGCAGTGCCGGTGTGCCGGTCCCGGTGTCGGCATGCGCGCCGCGCTCGAGCAGGAACCGCGCCAGGCGCCAGTTGCCGACGCCGCAGGCGACCCCGAGCGGCGTCAGCCCGTCGGCGTTGACCGTGTCGAGCTCGGCGGCGGCATCGCGCAGCAGCGCGACAACCCCGGGATCGGAACTGCGCGCGGCATGGTGCAGCGGCGTATTGCCGTCGGCATCGGTGGCGCGCGGGTCGGCGCCATTGGCGAGCAGGGTCATCACCGCCTCGGGGCGGCCGTGCCAGCTGTCGCGCGTCGCCGCCAACAGCGGCGTCAGGCCGGCGTGGGTGGCATTGAGGTCGACACCCCGCGCGATCAAAGCGCGCAGCAGGCGCAGGTCCGGCAGCACCGCCGCCAGCACCGGCAGGCTGCGCTGGTCGCGCTGCTCCGGCGCCGGCAGGCCGTGCGGATCGGCGCCGAGGTCGAGCAGCTCCAGCGCGCGGTCGACGCGTCCGCCGCGGGCGGCGGTGTACAGCGCGACGTCCAGGTCGCCCTCGGGCAGGTCGTCGGCAGCGGCGAGGGCCGGTCCCGGCATCTCCACCACCGCCATCGGCAGTTGCGCCGCCGGCGCCAGCCGCTGCAGCAACCAGTGCGCGCCCGGCCATAGTCCGACACCCGCGATCGCGAGCACCCAGCGCGCCGGCGGCGGCAGCAGGCCGGGCCAGGCCAGCAGCAGCGTGGCCGCCAGCACCGCCGCCACGCACAGCGCCAGCACCGCACCGCGCAGGGCCGAGGCATCGTGGTCCGCCAGCCCGCGCCAATGCCGCGGCAGGCCGCCGCCGTCGCGCTCGAGCGCGTGCCACAGCGGCCACAGCCGCCACAGGCCGATGGTGCAGATGCCGGCCATCGCGCTCACCCCGAGCGCGGCACCGAGCGTGCCGCCCTGGCGCAATGCCGACAGCGGCCAGGCCAGCAGCAATGCGCCCGCGGCCAGCGCGATCCCCCAAAGCGCCAGCAGCTCGAGGACCTCACGGCGCAGCGCGGGCGGCGCCATCGTGTTCGCCGCCGGACCGGTCCCGCGCCACCAGCGCACCGCCAGCGCGAACGCCGGCTGTGCCAGCCACATGCCCAACGCGGCGGCGGCGCCGCCGAATCCGGCGATCAGGCTGAGGACGGCTCCGAAAACGAACGCAAGGGCGACGCGCCGGCGCGGGCGCTGCGAATCAGGCATCGGTGCCCCAGTCTTCGGTCAGCGGATCGCCGGCGGCCGAGGGCGGCACCTGCAGATGGAAACCGCGCAGCACAAGATGCTCGCGCACCGCATTCACATCCTCACGCGCCAACTTGCGCTCCGGGGTCAGGGCGACGTCCAGCACGAACTGCAGCGTGCCCAATCGCTCGCGCAGCGCGCCGGGCAATCGCGAGAAATCATCGCGTGCGGCGAGATAGACATAGGTGTCGGCCTTGCGCAGGCTCTTGTAGACGTAGGCGTGCATGGCCCGGGGAACGGCTCGATCCAGGCGATTGTGCTTTAAAAGCCGGGATTGGGGAATGGGGAGTCGGGAATCGGGAAGAAGCGCAACGCTTTTGCTCGTCATCCCGGCGAAGGCCGCGCCAGGCAAACGTATCCGTTGCGGTGAGGTCAGGCCCGTCGCCACGGGCGGTGCCAACGAAGGGCCGGGATCGTCTGTTGACGTAGCTCCATGAAAGTCACTGGATCCCGGCCTTCGCCGGGATGACGGATCCTTGGTCTTTCCCGATTCCCGATTCCCCATCACCCCATTCCCGGCTCCTCAGTGATACCCGGCATCCGCCTCGATCTTGCCGCGGAACACGCGGTACGACCATGCCGTATAGCCGAGGATCATCGGCAGCAGCACCACCAGGCCCACCAGCACGAAACCCTGCGAGGAAGGCGGCGACGCCGCTTCCCAGATGCTGAGGTCGGGCGGCACAATGTTCGGCCAGATGCCCAGCACCAGCCCGGCGAAGCCCAGCACGAAGAAGCTCAGGGTGAGCAGGAAAGGCATTGCGTCGCGTCCCTCGCGCATCGTCGCGCGCCACAGCCAGAAGACGTTCGCCAGCGCCAGCAGCGGGACCGGCGACAGCCACCAGAAATTCCCGTCCTCGAACCAGCGCGCCATGATCCGCGAATCCAGGAATGGCAGCCAGGCGCTGACCAGGCCCATGAACGCGGCCACCACCAGCACCAGCGGCCGGGTCAGGGTGCGCGCGATCTGCTGCATGCGGCCGCCGGTCTTGAGGATCAGCCAGGTGCTGCCGAGCAGCGCGTAGCCGAACACCACCGCCACCCCGGTCAGCATCGAGAACGGGCTGAACCAGGCGAACGCGCCGCCGATGTAGCGGCCTTCCTGCAGCGGCATGCCCTCGACCAGGGCGCCGAGGATCACGCCCTGCGCGAACGCGGTGAACATCGAACCGAGCGCGAACGCCGCGCCCCAGAACGGCTTGCCGCGCCGCGCCTTGAAGCGGAACTCGAACGCCACGCCGCGGAACACCAGCGCGATCAGCATCAGCAGCACCGGCAGGTACAGCGCCGAGAGCACCACCGCGTAGGCGCGCGGAAACGCCGCCAGCAATCCGGCGCCGCCGAGCACCAGCCAGGTCTCGTTGCCGTCCCAGATCGGCGCGGCGGTGTTCATCATATGGTCGAGTTGGCCGCCGTCCTCGGCGAACGGCGCCAGGATGCCGAGGCCGAGCACGAAGCCGTCCAGCAGCACGTACATCAGCACGCCGAAGCCGATCACGCCGAACCAGAGCACGGGCAGCCAGAATTCCATCGCGGTCATCTCCCGGTTCCAACACCGAATCGCGGTACGCCACACGCTCTGCGCTGCTCGACGACAGTCCTCATGCGTCTCTCTCCACCGGCTCGTCCGCCGCCGAGATCGGCCGCATCGGCGTCTTCTCGCCGCCCTCGGCCTCCGACGACTCCACGAAGTGCTGCGGGCCGGTGCGGACCATCTTGACGATGTAGCCGCCGCCGGCGCCGAATACCACCGCATAGGCCACCACGAACGCGATCAGCGACGCCACCACGCTGCCGGCGCCGATGTCGCTGACCGCGTCCGCGGTCCGCAGCAGTCCGTAGATGACATACGGCTGCCGCCCGATCTCGACCACGATCCAGCCCGCCACCACCGCAACGAACCCGGCGAGCGTCATCAGCCGCCAGCCGTCGAGCAGCCGGGGCGATGCATAGAGCGTGCCGCACCGCAGCTTCCAAACCGACCACAGCGCCAGCGCCAGCATCGCCAGGCCGATGCCCACCATGATCCGGAACGCGAAGAACACCGGCGTCACCGGCGGCCGCTCGTCGGCCGGCACCGCGGTCAGCGGCTGCACCTCGCCGTCCCAGCTGTGGGTCAGGATCAGGCCGCCCAGGCGCGGGATCGCGAATTCGTAGTCGTTGCGCTCCGCCTCGGCATTGGGCAGCGCGAATACCACGAACGGGGTGCCGGTCCCGGGCGGTCCCTGTTCCCAGTGCGCCTCCATTGCCGCGACCTTGGTGGGCTGGTACTCGCTGGTCTTCAGCCCGTGCAGGTCGCCGACCAGGATCTGCGCCGGTACCGTGATCGCCGCGAACACCGCCGCCAGCTTCAGCATCCTGCGCCCGGCCTCGACGTGCTCGCCGCGGCGCAGGTAGCGCGCGCCGACCCCGCCGATCACGAAGCAGGTGGTGATGAACGCCGCCAGCACCATGTGCGCCAGCCGGTACGGGAACGAGGGATTGAAGATCACCTCGCGCCAGCTGGCCGGGTGGAAGACGTCGCCGACCATTTCGTAGCCGGCCGGGGTGTGCAGCCAGCTGTTGGCGGAGATGATCCAGAAGGTCGAGATCAGCGTGCCAAGCGCCACCATGCAGGTGGCGAGGAAGTGCAGCTTCTCCGGCACCTTGCGCCAGCCGAACAGCATCACGCCGAGGAAGGTGGCCTCGAGGAAGAACGCGGTCAGCACCTCGTAGGAGAGCAGCGGTCCCAGGATGTTGCCGGCGCGCTCGCTCAGCACCGACCAGTTGGTGCCGAACTGGAAGCTCATCACGATGCCCGACACCACACCCATGCCGAACGAGACCGCGAAGATCCTCAGCCAGAAGAAATACAGGTCGCGCCAGACCGTCTCGCGCGTGCGCAGCCAGCGCCATTCCAAGAATGCCAGCCAGCTCGACAGGCCGATCGTGAACGCCGGGAACAGCACATGGAAGGAAATCACGAAGCCGAACTGGATCCGCGACAACAACAGGGCGTCCACGCCTCGCTCCGGGCAACGGTTCGATTGGCGCCATTGTGCACCGTCACGCGTCGAGAGCGGGTGCGACCGATGGTCGCAGCGATTCGCGCGATGCGGGCGCCGACGCGGCTCCCCGCGCCACGCAATCCCCGGAAACGAGAACCCCGTCGCGGCAGGCGCCGGTTCCGGCTGGTAAACCTGCACCCACAGGGATCCTCCGGAACACCGGGACAGGGAAGTACGCAGGGGCGCATCGCGCCCCTGCCTCGTTCTGGCGCGTCGGCATGACCTGTGGCCCAGCCGGCCGCGCGGACGGACTGCTACCCTGCGGCGGTTTGCATCGCCACGAGGGCGCCATGATCCGATCGCTGCCGCTGTCCCTGCTGCTGTTCGCCGCCGCCGCCGCCGCGCAACCGGCGCAACCGCTCACGATGGCGCGGATCATGGCCAACCCGGACTGGATCGGGCCGCCGGTGGAACAGGCCTGGTGGTCGTGGGACGGCCGGCACGCCTACTACTCGCTCAAGCGCGACGGCAGCGACATCCGCGACACGTACCGGCAGGCGATCTCCGGCGACGAGGCGGCCCTGATCGACGGCGCCGCGCGCGCCGAAATCGACGGTCTGCCGCCGGTCTACGACGCCGCGCGCGCGCGCGCGGCCTTCATCCGCGACGGCGACGTGTTCGTGCGCGACCTGCGCAGCGGCGCGCTGACCCAGCTCACCCGCGGCGACGAGAGCGCGGCCTCGCCGCGCTGGAGCGACGACAGTGCGCTGGTGTGGCGCATCGGCGACGACCGCTGGTTCCGCTGGACCGCGCGCGACGGCGTCACCGAGGCCGCGATCCTCAAGGCCGAGGACGATCCCGGCAAGCCGCCGAAGCCCGACGCGCTGCGCGAGCGCCAGCTGCGCCTGTTCGAGACGCTGCGCACCGAACGCGAACGCCGCGAAGCGCAGCGCCTGCAGGAACTGGACTGGCGCCATACCGATCCCACCCGTTCCCCGCCGCCGGTCTACCTGGGCAATGACGTGGAGATCGCCGCCAGTGCGCTGTCGCCCGACGGCCGCTGGCTGCTGGTCGCCACCCATGCCAAGGACGCCGACAAGGGCCAGGATGGCAAGATGCCGAAGTACGTCACCGAATCCGGCTACGAGGAATTCGAGGACGTGCGCACCCGCGTCGGCCGCGACGATCCGCTGCCGCAGACCTTCTGGCTGGTGGACATGGCCGACGGCAAGTCGCGCAAGCTCGACCTCGCGGGCCTGCCCGGCATCGATCGCGATCCGCTCGCCGAACTGCGCGAAGCCGCTGGCAAGCAGCCGCTGGAGGGCCTGCGCGCGGTGCGCATCGAGGACGCGGGCCCCGACGCGATGCAGTGGAACGGCGACAGCCGCAGCGCGGCGCTGATGCTGCACTCGGTCGACAACAAGGACCGCTGGCTGGTGACGGTCGAGCCGACGGACGCGACGGTGCGCACCCGCCACCGCCTGACCGACGCCGCCTGGATCAACTGGGGCTTCAACGAATTCGGCTGGATGCCCGACAATCGCACGCTGTGGTTCCTGTCCGAGCAGAGCGGCTGGTCGCACCTGTCCCTGAGCGACGGCGACCGCGCCCGCGCGCTCACCTCCGGCCGCTGGGAATCCTCGGAGCCGGTGCTGGCGGCCGACGGTCGCAGTTTCCTGTTCGTCTGCAACCGTGCCCGTCCGGGCGACTACGAGGTCTGCACGGTACCGGCCGACGGCGGCGAGGTACGCGAGATCACCGACCTGGACGGCGTCGAGGGCTTCACCGAATCGCCCGACGGCGCGCGCCTGCTGGTGCGGCATTCGGAAAGCTACGTGCCGCCGCAGCTCGCGGTGGTCGGCCTCGACGGCGGCGGCTACCGCGCCCTCACCGACACCCGCAAGGAGGAGTACCGCACACACCAGTGGCTGCAACCCGAGTACGTGCAGGTGCCGTCGAAGCACGGCGCCGGCACCATCCGGGGCAAGTACTACGGGCCGGCGGATCCGGAGCCCGGGCGCGCGTACCCGGTCGTGCTGTTCGTGCACGGCGCCGGCTACCTGCAGAACGTCAGCGACCGCTATCCGAACTATTTCCGCGAGCAGATGTTCCACAACCTGCTGGTGCAGAACGGCTACATCGTGCTCGACCTCGACTTCCGCGCCTCGGCAGGCTACGGCCGCGACTGGCGCACCGCGATCTACCGGCAGATGGGCCACCCGGAACTGGAGGACTACCTGGACGGCATCGACTGGATCGTCGAACAGAAGCAGGGCGACCGCGACCGCGTCGGCATCTACGGCGGCAGCTACGGCGGCTTCATGACGTTCATGGCGCTGTTTCGCGAGCCGGGCACGTTCAAGGCCGGCGCCGCGCTGCGCCCGGTCACCGACTGGACCCAGTACAACCACGCCTACACCGCCAACATCCTCAACACCCCGGAGCTCGACCCCGAGGCCTACCGCAAGTCCTCCCCGATCGACTACGCCGACGGCCTGCAGGACCACCTGCTGATCGCCCACGGCATGATCGACGACAACGTGTTCTTCAAGGATTCGGTGATGCTGACGCAGCGGCTGATCGAACTGCGCAAGGACAAGTGGGAGATCGCGCCCTACCCACTGGAGCGGCATTCCTTCCAGCACGCCGACAGCTGGTACGACGAGTACCGCCGGATCTTCGAACTGTTCGAGCGGGCATTGAAGTAGAAAGCCCTGAGGAACACTGTGATTGTGGAAAGGCCCGCTCTGGCCAGGGGTTTCCGGCATGCGGCCTTTCTGCGCCATCGCTATGTCGCCGCGAACCACACCTGCCTGATGGGAGGTATCATCCAATTTTTCCGACAACTTGCCCGGAGCCGTTCCGATGCCGACCTCCAGCCGTGTCCTGCTGCTCGTACTGGCAATTGCGTGTTTCGCCCCGCACGACACGCTTGCCCAGGCACCGGCCATGAGCCCGGAGAAGTACGCGCAAGCCGCCCAGATGCGCGACTTCGTCGCTTCTTTCATGCACGGCCAGGTCGTGGCCACATGTGCGCAGCAGGGCTACGGACGGTCCGAGCAGCTCACCGCCTCGTATGCGGCTTGGCAGGAGCCCGTGGCGGATTCAATCGCGGAGGGAGAGACCGTGATGCTGGAAACGTATCCGGAGGACTTCGATGGCTCGAAGGAAAAATTGCGGGAAGAAATGCTCAAGCGATACCGGAAGGACACTGAGCCAGTCGTCGTCTCCAGGGTAGGCGAAGTCTGCGATGCTCGCCTTATGCTTCTCGAAACTGGTCTTCCAATACCATCCAGCGGCACCACCGCCACCGCTCCGACACTGCGCGCGGACATCTTCTCGCAGGGCATGATGGCCACGACCTGCTGGGCCATCGAGTCGATCGAGATGTCGGTCGTCAAGGCCGACCCGGCGGCAACATCCGAGGAGCAATGGATCTTCAGCGGCTGCGGCAAGCCGGTCGCGACCACGGTCACTTACTCGGCCAACCCCACAGGCGGGACAAACTTCGTCGTAGGCATGAAAAGCGATGCCCTGACTCCCGCGGAGAGGAGACAGCGCCTGGAAGCGGCCAAGCGTCAACTCGAGGAAGCCAAGAAGGCCCAGGCCACCGGGAACGCCGCGAACCAGCCCTGAATGCAATGTCATGGGCCAGCACCTTGGTACCACGTTGGACAGCATCGCCGTCACCCGCAGCTACCTGACCGGCCTGCAGGACCGCATCTGCGGCGCCGTCGAGCATGCCGACGGCGCGGCGCGTTTCCGAGAGGACGCGTGGGTGCGTGCCGAGGGCGGCGGCGGCCGCACCCGCATCCTGCGCGAGGGCGCGGTGTTCGAACAGGCCGGAGTCGGGTTTTCCGACGTCTCCGGCAGCCGGCTGCCGCCATCGGCGAGCGCGGCGCGGCCGGAGCTCGCTGGCGCATCCTGGCGTGCGGTGGGGGTGTCGCTGGTGCTCCACCCGCGCAACCCCTACCTGCCGACCACGCACGCCAACGTGCGCCATTTCCGCGCGCAGCGCGACGGCGAGACGGTGGCCTGGTGGTTCGGCGGCGGCTTCGACCTGACGCCGTTCTACCCCGTCGACGAGGACGTGCTGCACTGGCACCGCACCGCGCGCGCGATCTGCGAACCGTTCGGCGGGCAGGCGCGCTACGACATCCACAAGCGCTGGTGCGACGAGTACTTCTTCCTCAAGCATCGTGGCGAGACGCGCGGCGTCGGCGGCCTGTTCTTCGACGACCTGCACGACGACTTCGAACGCGATTTCGGCTACCTGCGTGCGGTCGGCGACGGCTTCCTCGATGCCTACCTGCCGATCGTCGAACGCCGACGCGACACGCCTTACGGCGAGCGCGAGCGTGAGTTCCAGCTGTACCGGCGCGGGCGCTACGTGGAGTTCAACCTGGTCTGGGATCGCGGCACGCTGTTCGGACTGCAGTCGGGCGGGCGCACCGAGTCGATCCTGATGAGCCTGCCGCCGCTGGCACGCTGGGAATACGGCTACACGCCGGAGCCCGGCAGTACCGAGGCGCGGCTGGCCGACTACCTGCGCCCGCGCGACTGGCTGACCGAGCTGGCCTGACGTCTTCCCGTGCCGATGCAGGCATTGCGTCGCGCAATGACGGTCAATCTCCGGCCCGGCATCTGCACCGAAGGACCGGCAACATTCTCGCACCTATCAGTCCCAATCCTCCTGATAGACGAACTTGGGCATTTCCCATCCGTAGCGGATCGCGAGCACGCGCATGGCGAAGCCGGCGACCATGGCGACGACCATCGCGACGCCGTGCATCACCCCGGCATGCTGCAGGCCGAGATAGAGCAGTCCCGTCAGCAGCGATGCCGTGGCGTAGAGTTCCCTGCGAAACAGCAGCGGCGTCCGGTTGCAGAGGATGTCGCGCAGCACGCCGCCGAAGGTGCCGGTGATCATGCCGGCGACCACCACGATGAAGAACGGCAGGCCCATCGAGGCGGCGACGTTGCAGCCGATCACCGTGAACACCACCAGCCCGAGCGCGTCCAGCAGCAGGAACAGCGTCCGCAACCGCTTCATCACCGGTGCGATGAAGGCGGTGAGGATGGCCGCGGCCAGGGTGATGCCCAGGTACAGGGGATGCTCGATCCAGACCAGCGGATGATTGCCGAGCAGCACGTCGCGTACCGTACCCCCGCCCAGGGCGGTCACGCAGGCGATCACGCCGACGCCCAGCCAGTCCATGTTGCGGCGGCCGGCGGCCAGCGCCGCGGTCATGGCCTCGGCGGTGATGGCGACGAGATAGAGGCTGTGCAGCAGCATGGGAGCCATCCATGATGCGGGAAGCGACAGTATGCGCGGGTGCCGCCCGCCTTGCGAACGGGAGCAAATCGCTGCGCGATTCCCGGCCCACGCGCAGTGCGCGTGGGCGCTCGAGCCGCCGCAAGCCTACGGCTTGCGAGCGGCGGCTTTCGCCCCCTCAATCCCCCTTCTTCGAAGCGGGAAGCACAGCCAAGGCGATCGTCGCGCGATTGTTCCGGTTCGTGCGGGAGCGCTCGGCCAGCGCCCCTTCGCTACGGATTCGGCGCCTTCCGCTCAGGCCGGCTGCAGGTTGGCGTAGGCCAGCACCAGCCACTTGCTGCCGACGTCGTCGAAGTTGACCTGCACCCGCGCGTGCGCGCCGCTACCCTCGACGTCGGTGACCACGCCGGCGCCGAACTTCGCGTGCGTCACGTTCTGCCCGAGCCGCAGGCCGGGGCTCTCGTCGACCAGGGCATGCCCACGGTTGCGCCTGGGCGCCGCCGCGAACGCCGGCCGCGACACCTGCACCCGCGGGCGCACCTCGTGCAGCAGCGGCGCCGGGATCTCGCGCAGGAACCGCGACGGCACGCCGTACATGTCCTGGCCGTGCAGGCGCCGCGCCTCGGCATAGGTCAGCACCAGTTTCTGCCGCGCGCGGGTGATGCCGACATAGGCCAGGCGGCGCTCCTCCTCCATGCGCCCGGCCTCGTCGGCCGAGCGCTGGTTGGGGAACAGGCCTTCCTCCATCCCCGCCAGGAACACCAGCGGGAACTCGAGCCCCTTGGCGCTGTGCAGGGTCATCAGTTGCACGCCGTCCTCGCCGGCCTGGGCCTGGCCCTCGCCGGCCTCGAGCGCGGCGTAGGCGAGGAAGGCGACCAGCTCGGTCAGCGCCGCCGACTCCTCGTCGTCGCTGCGGACGAAGCGCGAGGCCACCGACACCAGTTCGTCGAGGTTGTCGGTGCGCGATTCGGAATCCAGGCCGCCGCGGCTCTCCTTCGACCAGTGCTCGCGCAGGCCGGAACGCACCAGCACGTGGTCGATCTTGTCCGGCAGCGGCAGGTCGTCGACCTCGCCGGCGAGCGCGTCGACCAACGCGTGGAAACCCGCCAGCGCGTTGCGCGCACGCGCGGTCACCACGGCGCCCCGCGCGATCCGCAGCGACGCGTCCCACAGCGACAACCCCTCGCCGCGCGCCGTGCGCCGCACCTCGTCCAGGGTGCGCTCGCCGATGCCGCGCGTGGGCGTGTTGACCGCGCGCTCGAACGCGGTGTCGTCGCTGCGGTTGGTCACCAGGCGCAGGTAGGCCAGGGTGTCCTTGATCTCGGCGCGCTCGAAGAAGCGCACGCCGCCGTAGACGCGGTACGGGATCTGCCCGGCGACCAGCTGCTCTTCCAGCGCGCGCGACTGCGCATTGCTGCGGTAGAGCACGGCGCAGTCGCCGTAGCTGCCGCCGTCGCGGACCCATTGCTCCACCCGCTCGACCACGAAGCGCGCCTCGTCGATCTCGTTGTACGCCGCGTACAGATCGACCGGATCGCCTTCGCCGCTGTCGGTCCACAGGCGCTTGCCGAGACGGTCGGGGTTGTGCGCGATCACCGCGTTGGCGGCGTCGAGGATGTTGGCGCTGGAGCGGTAGTTCTGCTCCAGGCGGATGGTGCGCGCGCCGCTGCCGTCATCGGACCCGAAGTCCTGGAGGAACTTCTGCACGTTCTCGACCTTGGCGCCGCGCCAGCCGTAGATCGCCTGGTCGTCGTCGCCGACCACGAACACCTGGCCGGTCTCGCCGGCCAGCACCCGCACGAAGGCGTACTGGATGCTGTTGGTGTCCTGGAACTCGTCGACCAGCAGCTGCCCGAAGCGCTGCCGGTAGTGCGCCAGCAGCGCCGGGTTGTCGCGCAGCAGCTCGTGCGCGCGCAACAGCAGCTCGGCGAAGTCGACCAGGCCGGCGCGGTCGCAGCGCTCCTGGTACAGCGCGTAGCTGCGCCGCATCACGTCGGCCCACTCGTCGTCGCCGGACTGGATGTGCTGCGGGCGCCGGCCCTCGTCCTTCTGCGTGTTGATCCACCAGGCGATCTGCCGCGGCGGAAACCGCGCCTCCTCCAGCTCCAGCTGCTGCGCCACCCGCTTGACCAGGCGCAGCTGGTCATCGCTATCGAGGATCTGGAAGCCTTCCGGCAGCTTCGCGTCCTGCCAGTGCAGGCGCAGCAGGCGATGGGCGAGACCGTGGAAGGTGCCGATCCACAAGCCGCGGCTCCCGTGGCGCAGCAGCGCGCCGGCGCGGTGGCGCATCTCGCCGGCGGCCTTGTTGGTGAAGGTGACCGCGAAGATGCCGTGCACCGGCACGCCGTGGACCTCGTTGAGCCAGGCGATGCGGTGGGTCAGCACGCGGGTCTTGCCGGAGCCGGCGCCGGCCAGCACCAGATAGTGCCCGGCGGGCGCCGACACGGCCTCGCGCTGGGCCGCGTTGAGGCCGTCGAGCAGGTGGGAAACATCCATCGTGCGCATTTTACGCGAGGCGCGGGGCGCGGCCGCGAAGCAGGCTCTGGAGTCGCAATCCCGTAGAGCCGAGCTTGCTCGGCTATGTAGGCTCCGGAGCCGAGAGCAGCGGAGCAAGCTCCGCTCTACGGGTCGGGTCCCGTTCGGCCGTGCGGTTCCCGGAGCCGCAATCCGTAGAGCCGAGCTTGCTCGGCTATGCAGGCTCCGGAGCCGGATCAGGTTCCACACCATGCGGGCACGATGGCCAAAGCCGCATTGCATCACGGCACGCGCTCATCGACAGACGGCACCGCAGATCGCGACACGACAGCGCACTTACCAGCCGCGCCTATCGGAGCAGGTCCGTTGACAGCGTTGTCAGCGACGCGTACAACCGGCCGAGGCAGCGCCCGACCAAGACCGTTCACGGAAACGGCGCATCCCACCATTCGACATGGCTGCCATCCCCGGGGAGGGAACAACATGCGCAATTTGCAACTGCCGTGCGTCCGATCGCCCGCACCGGCCTCTTCCGGGCTCGTCACACCCGCCTTCGCAGATGAGGCGAAAGACTGCGGGATGCACCCGGCATGCGCATCCCGCGGCGTGCCAGGTCCGCAACCTCACCAGGGTGGATCCGTGACATGACGCTTTCCACCCTCGACGCCGGCATCGTGCTGGCCTACCTGGCCGGCATCTTCATCCTCGCGCAATGGGTCTCGCGCGAGCGCGCCGGGCACAAGAAGTCCGCGCAGGACTACTTCCTCGCCGGCAGGGCACTGCCGTGGTGGGCGATCGGCGCTTCGCTGATCGCCGCCAACATTTCCGCCGAGCAGATCATCGGCATGTCCGGCTCCGGATTCGCGATCGGCCTGGCCATCGCCTCCTACGAGTGGATGGCGGCGGCGACGCTGCTGATCGTGGCCAAGTACTTCCTGCCGATCTTCCTGCGCAACGAGATCTACACGATGCCGCAGTTCCTGGAGCGGCGCTACGGCAGCCGGATCCGCACGCTGATGGCGGTGTTCTGGCTGGGACTGTACGTGTTCGTCAACCTGACCTCGATCCTGTGGCTGGGCTCGCTGGCGATCTCGTACGTGGCCGGGATCGACCAGACCACCGTGCTGCTGTGCCTGGCTGCGTTCGCGCTGGCCTACCAGATCTACGGCGGGCTGAAGGCGGTGGCGTTGACCGACATCGTGCAGGTCACGTTGCTGGTGCTGGGCGGCCTGCTGCTGGTCGGGATCGCCATGGACCGCATCTCGGACGGCGCCGGCGTGCTGGCCGGGTTCGAGCGGCTGCGCACCGAGATCCCCGGCCACTTCCACATGATCCTCTCGCCCGACCATCCGTTCTACAAGGACCTGCCGGGCCTGAGCGTGCTGCTCGGCGGCATGTGGGTGATGAACATCAGCTACTGGGGCTTCAACCAGTACATCATCCAGCGCGCACTGGCGGCCAAGAGCCTCGGCGAGGCGCAGAAGGGCGTGCTGTTCGCCGCCGGCCTGAAGCTGCTGATGCCGGTGATCGTGGTGCTGCCGGGCCTGGCTGCGGTGTTGCTGGTGCCGGACCTGTCGCGTCCCGATGCCGCCTATCCGGCGATGATGTCGCTGCTGCCGGTCGGGGTGCTGGGCGTGGTGTTCGCGGCGTTGATCGCGGCAATCGTGTCCTCGCTGGCGTCGATGACCAATTCCATTTCCACCATCTTCACGCTCGATTTCTACACCCGGCTGGGCCGCGAACACAGCCAGCGGCGGATCGTGCGCACCGGTCGCATCACCGCGGTGGTGGCGATGCTGCTGGCGGTGCTGGCGGCGCGGCCGTTGCTGGGCAGCTTCGACCAGGCATTCCAGTACATCCAGGAGTACACCGGCTTCTTCACGCCGGGCATCGTGACGATCTTCCTGCTCGGCCTGTTCTGGAAGCGCGCCAACGAGGCCGGCGCGATGGCGGCGGCGATCGGGTCGTTCGTGCTCTCGGTGGTGTTGAAGCTGGCCTGGCCGGCCCTGCCGTTCATCGATCGCGTCGGCCTGGTGTTCCTGCTGGCGACCGTGCTCGCGGTGGCGGTGTCGCTGTTCACGGCGCGTGCGCCGGACAAGGATTTCATCCACACCGAAGACGTGCGCTACGCCACGTCCTCGACCTTCAACATCGGCGCGTTCGCGGTGATCGCGATCCTGGTTGCGCTGTACGCGAGCTTCTGGTGATGCGGGTGTTCTAGCGGCTGCGGCGTTGTGCCGTTGCGGGCTGAAGCCGGAGAGTCCTCCGAAGCAGAGGTTTCGGCAGTCGCGCGGGAGCGGGCGCCACGGCGCGGGGATCGCTCCGCCCTTCCGTCCGGCCATCCATGGCCGGAGTCAGGGCCGCAGGCCCGTGCCGCTTCACGGTCCGGCCCGGCGCAGCGCGCCGGGCGTTCGCACGGGCCGCGCGGCAGTGCCGCGCAAGCGGCTTGGGCTCACCCATGGCCTGCTCTCCGCGACCCCCACACCGCGACGCCGCAGCCAACTCTGGCCGGCTTCGAAAGAGCAGGGCACCGGAAGGGAAGCTCTCACCGGATTCGAGTGGCACCGGCGAACACGCAAGCAAGTTCTTTCGGTTCCCGTCTTCGAAGGGGAGGCAAGGCAATGCAAAAATTGCAGCTCAGCCTGCTGAAGTGGTGGAGCCAGTGAAAACAAGTTGGCGCCGATCTTCGCTGCTGAAGAAACCGGCAATCCCAAATCGCCGGTGGGGGGGGGGGGGGGGGGGGGGGGGGGGGGGGGGGGGGGGGG